>JAFAJV010000146.1 GCA_019235995.1 Vulcanimicrobiota bacterium | reverse complement strand
TGCCGACGTCTCCGTGGAAAAGAGGGTGGTCGGGTCGTTCCGGATCGCGGACACTGCCGGCACGTACACGTACCGGAAGATCGAGCCGAACGTGCCGATCTCGAACGACGACCTGCATCCCCCGACTCAGCGCGCCACCTGGAAATTCGCGAGTCAGCAGCCTTTCCCGATCGAGGTCACGGCGCGCCGGGTATTGGTGGACGCGAAGGTCAACGGCCTCAACGGCCGCTTCATTCTCGATACCGGCGCCAACGCGATCTTCCTCAATCGAAGCTTCGCCGATCGCGCCAAGGTGACGAAACTCAACGTCACCGGCGTGACCGTAGGCCTGTACGGCTCCGAGCCCTCCGACACGCGGCGGGCGGACACGATCGAGATCGGCGGCAACGTGCTATCGAACGTCGTCGTCGAGGCGCCGGATTTCGACTCGGCGGATTATCGCGGGCTGGACCGGCAGAACTACGACGGCCTGTTGGGATACGACGTCTTTGCCGGCGCCCGCGTCGGCGTGGACTTCCAAGGGCAGATCATGACGATCACCGATCCCGCCGCGTCGCAGCCGGATCCGGCCGGGCTCAACGTCCTCACCGACACGTCGAGCTGGATACCGACCATTCCGATGACGCTCAACCGCAGCATCGAAGTCGACGCCATGCTCGACACGGGAAATCCGGCGGCGATCGTGTTCGGCCCCGACCTGCTCTATAAGTATCACCTTCGCATGGCGCGTAACATCGGCGTGCGCGCCGGCATGGGCAGCGTCGAGTGCGGAAACGTCGACACGCTCCAAATCGGCCCGATCACGTACTACGGCGAGATGGCCTGCAAGCTGGACACCGGGCTCGTGACCGGCCGCCGCATCCTGTTGGGTCTGGACTTTCTGCGGCACTTCACGGTCGTGTTCGACTACCCGCGCGGACGCCTGTTTCTGCAACCCATGCGCCAATAGGCGCCGTCCTCTAGTGCAGGACGTACTTCTCGATCAGGCAGTCGTACTTATAGTGTGGGCCGTGGTCTTCTTCCATGACGCCGCGGCCCAGGTTGTAGCCGTAGTTGTGCGTGCCGCCGCTTTCGAAGTAGGGCGCGACCCAGAATATGCCAAGCGGCGTCTTGTTGGTGTACTCGAACCCGACGAACACGCGGCTGATCTTACCATGGCCTGAGTTCGGGTAGTCGTAATGCTTGTTGCGCACTGGCTTCGCCGCCACGATCTGCGTCGGCTTCACGGAGAGAACCTTGCCGTGCATCACGTAGCCGTAGATCCACGTGTCCCCCTTTGGATCGTTGCCGAGCAGCTGCACGACGCGCACCGACTTCGTCGGCGAGCTCGGGATCTGGAGCGAGAGGGCGTAGGCGAGGCGTCCGTGCACGTGATAGGTGCCGGTGACGCGATCCTCGATCGTGAAGCTGTCGTTACAGATGAACTTCCAGTAGTTGCCGACTGCGAGCGGCTGGTAGACCTTCGCGGCGTCCGCGTGGAGCGCGCGGGCACCTGGTACCGGTTGGCCGGTGTACGGGGGCGCCGCGGAAGCACACCCCGCGCAGAGCGCGGCGCACCAAAGTGCGGCGACGAGACGGAGAAATCGCGGTCGGAGGGACTCGAACCCCCAGCCTACAAGTTCGTAGCCTGTTGCTCTATCCAATTGAGCTACGACCGCTCACCTTTCTCTTTTCCTTCGACTCCGTTCGCTTCGCTCACTCCGCTGTAGGATGACACGTGGCGGAGAGAGAGGGATTCGAACCCTCGATACGACTTTACATCGTATAACGGTTTAGCAAACCGCCGCCTTCAGCCGCTCGGCCATCTCTCCCGAAGCGGTGCACACTATACCACGCGCGCCGCTGCCGAACCTAGTAATCGCCCCTACGGCGGTGCGGTCGGGCGATCCAGCGGGCGCTCTGGGACCAACTCCGGCACGACCGCGGTCCGCACGACGCGGCGGCGCGTCAAGAACGCGTCGAGCCCGGCGACGCGGCCCGTCGGCAGCACTAGGCTGATCGCCGAGAGCAGCGCCATGCAGGCGTCGATGCTGGACCAATCGGTGAACGTCGTCAGCGCGCCGCGCGCCGCCATGTAATCGAGTGGGAGCAGGATGCCGAAGAGGCCTCCGAGCCGCGTGAAGAGGCCCAGCACGAGCGATATCCCGACGCACACCTCGCCGAGCCGAACGAGCTCCGCGAATATGCCGATGTTCGGCTGCACGACGCCGACGAGAAAGTCGTGGTACGGGCCGGCCGTCTTGCCGATGCCCTCCTGCACGTAGGTAACGATGAACCCGTTAGGCGGCATGAAGACGGTGCTGTTGAGAAACTTCGGGACCCCGTGGATGAGCCAGATGAGTCCGGTAAGGACGCGAACGAGCGCTAGCCACCCGCCGTAGACGCGCGACGAAGGAAGGTTCATGCGACGATTTCCTTTCGCTCTTTGACAAGGGCCGCGATCAGCGCCGCGGCATCGTGAGCGGCGGCGGGCCGGCCGAGCCGCTTGGCGCCGGCGACGAGATGCTCGCGGCGGACCGCGTCGGACAGCACAGTTTCGATCGCGGCGGGGAGCTCCTCGATGCGCCGCGTGCGCAGCGCGGCGCCGGCCTCGCCCAGCACGCGCGCGTTGCGCTCCTCTTGGCCCGGAAGCGGCTTACACAGCACCATCGGGATCTGCGCAACAAGCGCCTCTGCGGTGCTCAGACCGCCGGGTTTCGTGACCAGCACGTCCGCCGCGTGCATGTAGTCATAGACGTTATCGACGAACCGTAGCGCCCGCACCGGGTAGTCTACGCTCTCGGCGGCGCGCATCAACCGGCGCTCGATCCGGGCGTTTCTTCCCGCGACGACGACCGCCGCTAACGGCACGCGAACGTCGGTCAGCGCACGCAGCATACGCTCCAGCGGCGCGATTCCGAGGCCGCCGCCCATCAGCAGCGCGACGCTGCGATCGCGCGGAAGATCGAGGCGCTCGCGCAGCACGTCGCGGAGCTCGGGTCCCCGAGCGAACTGCGGACGGACGGGGATCCCGCTCGCGCTGATCCGTTCGAGTGCGACGCCGCGCGTCACGAGAGCGCCGCGCAGAGACTCGTTCGCGACGACGTACCGGTCGATGTTTTGGTGGATCCAAAACCCATGCACTGCGAAGTCGGTCACGATCGCGACAATGGGCGGCGCGTCGGCGAATGAGCGCTTATATGCGGCCATTGCGCCGGTTGGGAAGGCGTGCGTGCAGACCACGGCGTGCGGGCGCTCCCGCAGCATCAGCGGCCGAAGGTTCGCTGCCGTGAACTGGTGGGCCCAAGTTCGAAACCGGCCGACTTCCGTGGCCCGCTCCGCGCGGTCGTAGATATACCGGTACATCTGCGGGATCGTCTTGACCATCCGCAAATAGCCGTCCGACGCGATGCGCGAGACGACCAGTGCGGCGTAATCATACGAGTCCACGACGGTAGTCCGCGCGTCGGGCTCGAGCTCACGCAACGCGCCGCCGACGGCGTTCGCGGCCGAAACGTGGCCGACGCCGACGTTGGCGGACAGAAACAGGACGCGAATCAGCTCTTCTCCTCGGACGACTCGGCGTGGCTCTGCTCTTCTTGCGCGAAGTCCAGGAACTCGTCGAGCACGCGCTGCGCGAGTTCCTCGTCCTCGAGGATATTCCCGGCGCCGTCGGTGACGATGAACTGTCCCTCTGCGCCCGCCGCTTCGTGCCAGAGCACGGCGTACGTCGCCGCGGCGTCGGGCTCTTCCAATATTCCGACGACCTCGAAGTCGTACGACGCCCCGTCGCTGGTCCGAATGTGCAGTACCTCGCTCAGCTCCACTTGAAGCCTCCTTCTCGTGTAGGCACTGCTAGCGCAGGCACCGAGCGACGTTGGCCTGGTGATCCGCCAGCGTCTTGGCGAACACGTGGCGGCCGTTTCCGCAGTACACGTAGTAGAGGTCGTCGCTTTTCCATGGATGCAGCGCCGCCTCCAGCGACGGCAGGCCCGGGTTGGCGATGGGCGTCGGCGGCAGGCCCGCGCGAGCGTAGGTGTTGTACGGCGAGTCTATCTTCAAATCCGCAAACGACAGCTCGCTCTTATGCTTGGGCAGCGCGTATTCGATCGTGGCATCGACCTGCAGGGGCATTCCCAATCTCAGGCGGTTGTAAATCACGCCGGCGATCTTGGGGCGGTCCGGCTCGCTCTTGGCCTCGCGCTCGACGAGCGACGCGACGGCGACCGCCTGCGGCACGTTGACGTGCAGCGCCCGTGCTCGCCCCGCCGCGTCTGCCGGGAGTACTTTGAGGAACTGCGCGGTCAGCATGCCCGCCGCCTGGGATGGCGCCGCCCCGACCGGCACGAGGTATGTGCTCGGGAAAAGAAAGCCCTCGAGGCTTCTCGTGCGCGCACCGTCTACGACGAGCGTCTCGCGCATAAACTCGCGCTCGAAGGACGGCGCAGGCCCGATGCCGGCCTCCTCGAGGCGCGTCGCGATCTGGGCCGCGGTGAAGCCCTCCGGGATCGTGACCCACGCGGCGATCTGCGCGCCTCCGCTCACGAGTTCACGCAGCACGGCGTCTTGCGTCTGATGCGGCGCGAGGCGGTACTCGCCGGCGTGTACCGCGACATCCTGTTTGCGCAACCGGGCTAAGATTCGAAACGTCCAAACGTTGCTCACGATGCCTTGGCCCGCGAGCTGCCGCGCGATCTCATCGAACGTCGAGCCGCGCGCCACGATGACCACGGTGGAGGTCGCCGGATGCGAGCGGTCGCCATAGAGCGCATAGCCCAGTGCGGACACGATTGCGGCCACGATGACCGTGCACGCCGCGGCCGCCATCGCGAGCCTCCGGAGGAGCTTCACCGAGGCGAGTTCCGGCGCCGTGCGAGATACGTTTCGAGGATCAGCGCCGCCGCCACGCGATCGACGACCTTACGCCGCCTGCGCCCGAACACGTCGGCCTCTGCGAGCGTCTTCGTCGCCTGCGCCGTCGTGAGCCGCTCGTCGACTCGGTGAATCGTCCCCGCGAAGATCTCCCGCAAGCCATCGACGAAGGCTTCCATCGCGAGCGCGGCGATGCCGCGCTCACCGGCGAGCGTCAGCGGCTCGCCGACGACGAGCTCGTCGACATCATACGTATCGAGATAGCGCTTGATGGCATCGAGATCGGCGCGTTTGTTCGCTCGCACGATCGTAGCGATCGGCAGCGCGAACGTTTCGCTCGGATCCGCCACGGCGACGCCGATCCTCTTATTTCCGACGTCCAGCGCCATGATCACGCGCCGAACACCCCGAGCGCGGCCAACGCCTTGGGACGCCTTCCGAGGTGGTGCGCGACGAGCTCCTCTACGGCGGCAGCTGCGCGCGGCGTCGCGCGCACGGCCGCTGGCTCGCCGCCCTCTTTGGGCGCGGCGAGGGCGCGGAGATTCGCCACGTCGTCAGCGGACAGCTCCGGGAGATCGCGCCAGCGCTCGCGGCACCGGTCGTCGAGCAGGCCGCCTGCAGCCGCGTCCAGCCAGGTCGCGCCCGCGCCGAGCGGCGACCCGCACTGCACGCAGGTTTCCAACGGAGGCGCAAGCCCGAGCATCGCGAGCAGCCGCAGCTCGAAGCGCGGCAGCAGCGCCTGCGGGTTGTCCGCGGCCGCGACGGCGGCGATTGCGCCCACCAGGAGGCCGTAGACGTCGAGAAGCGCCCAGTCCGGCTCGCAGAACGCGTCGATCAATTCAGCCACGGCGGACGCGACGGCGTAGCGTTCGGGTTCGACGAGTTGCGCCCACGGCGCTCGCAGGGTCTCCGCGGACACGACGACGTCGAGCGAACGGCCGCGATGCATGACGAAGTCGCACTCGTTGCCGAACTCGAGGCGGCCGGCGAAATGACTGCGCGTGCGGCGTACGCCCTTGGCAACCGCGTCGAGCTTTCCGCGTTCGCGCGTGAAGAGCGTCAGGATGCGGTCGGCTTCACCGAGCGGCCGCCCGCGCAAGATGACGCCGCGCGTCTTATAGGCGCGCGGCTGCGTCAGAGCCCTCGAATTCCTGCGGCTGTTGGATGCTACCGTTCGTGTAGACGCGCACCGCCAGGATGCGTCTGCCGCGCATCCTGTCGACGCGGAGCCGCGTATGGTCGGCGGCGTCGATCTCCTCGCCCTCGTTGGGGAGCCGCCCGAAGAGGCCGACGGTGTAGCCTCCGATCGTCTCGAAGTCTTGCGTCGGCAGCTCCGTGCCGAGCTTCGCGTTCACGTCCTCGACGTTGACGCCCGCCTCGACGACGGCCTCGGTATCGGAGACTACGGAAATGGGCTCCTGCTCGTCGGCGTCGTGCTCGTCCCGAATCTCGCCGACGATCTCCTCGAGGAGATCCTCCATCGTGACGAGACCCGCCGTGCCGCCGTACTCGTCGACGATGATCGCGAGCGAGAACTTGTCGCGCTGCATCTCGCGCAACAGCTCTGCGATCTTCTTCGTCTCAGGCACGTGAACCGCGGGGCGCATCAGAAGCCGCACGCTCGTATGCGCGAGCGATCCATTCGCGAGCGCGACCAGGAGCTCTCGATCGTGAATCACGCCGACGATGTCGTCCTTAGACTCTTGGTAGACCGGGAGCTTCGAATAGCCCTCGGCGATGACGACGTCGAGCACGCGTCGAGGCGAGTCGTCGATCGAGACGGCGACCATCTCCGGGCGCGGCTTCATCACTTCGCGCACGATCGTATCGCCGAACTCCATCACGGAGTGGATCAACTCGCGTTCTTGCTCCTCGATGACGCGCTGCTCGGCGCCGACGTTGACCAGCGTGCGGATGTCTTCTTCCGTCACGTACGTATGCTGCCCGTGCTTGATGTGGAATAGGCGGAGCAGCAGATCCGTGACGACCTGGAACGTCCGAGCGATGGGCGCGAGCACAAAAGCGACGTAGAAGGTGGGCAAAGCCAGGCGCAGCGCCCAGCGCTCGCTGTCGCCGGTGGCGATCGTCTTGGGGATGATCTCGCCGAACAGCAAGAACACGATGGTCATGATGATCGTCGAGAGCACGGCCGCGCTGGGCAGACCGAGCTCGATCGCCGCGTACGTCGCGAGCGACGAGGCGGCGAGCAGCACGATCGTGTTCCCCACCAGGATCGAGGTGAGAAAGCGGTTCCTGTCCTCGACGAGAGGCACCAGGTTCTGGGCGCCGCGCACGTTGCGCTCGGCGATGGCGCGCGCGCGCAGACGCGAGATCGAAACGAGCGCGGCCTCTGCGGCGGCGAAGAACGCTGCCAGGGCGACCAGCACGACGAGCGCGAGGATCTGGTACGGCAGGCTTTCGGGACTACTTCGAACGGGGTCGGTGTTCAAGTCGGCGCCATTATAGCACAACGTGGGGCCGCACCAGCACGTAGATCGCGAGGGCCACCAGTGTGCCGAGCACGGCTCCCCAGAAGACCTCGAACGGCCGGTGAATTCGCGCCTCGACGCGGCTCTGGGCGACCAAGAAGGCCACAAAATAGGCGAGGATGGCGGCCAGCGGCTTCTGATAGAAGAACGCCAGCATGGTTGCTACCGCGAAGGCCAGCGCCGCGTGGCCCGAGACGGCGCCTCCTTGCAGCGGTGTGCCTCGCCCGATCCAGGCCTTCGCGAAGATCGTCGCGATCGCGACGACCACCAGCACGATCAGGGCGACGTTGGCCGGCACGGACTGGACGGCCTCGAACACACGCGCGCCCCCGCTGATGAGCCCCTGATAGAAGATGAGATACGCCGCGAGCACGGCGCCGACGGCGGCAATCAGCACGGCGCCGGCCGCCGCGTCTTTGGCGGTCTTCGCCAGGGGGTGATGCGCGACGGTCAGCAGGTCCACGATGGACTCGATCGCCGTGTTCATCAGCTCGAGGCTCAACACGAGCGCCACGAGCGTCACGGTGGCGATCACGTAGAAGCGGTCGAGGCGCAGGATCAGCGTCGCAAGCAGCACCAGCGCGGCGATGAGGAAGTGCACGCGCATGTTCGGCTGCGTGCGCGTCGCGTAGATGATCCCTTCGAACGCGTGGTGGAACGAGCGCAGGAAGCGGCTGCGATCGATCGGGAGATAATGCGGCTCCTTCTTGCCGCGGTCCTCGATGGGATGGTGCATCAATACGGCCAGGGAAGCGCGATCGTATCGGCGAGGCGCCGCTCCTCACGTCGCATGACGCGTCGCTCGGAAACGGCGAGGTGATCGTGTCCCATCAAGTGGAGCAGGCCGTGGATCAGGAGGCGGTAGAGCTCGCGTTGCAGCGTCGCGTCATACTCGTGCGCCTGCCTGCGCGCGGCGTCGACCGAAATGACGACGTCCCCGAGGAGACGCTGAGGGCGCCCGGGCGGCTCTCCGAGCGGAAAGCTCAACACGTCCGTCGGCCGATCCTTGCCGCGATACTCGCGATTGAGCGTGCGAATCGCCTCGTCGCGGACGAGGCTCAGCGAGAGGGCCGACGCTCCTTCGCCGATCGCGACGAGGAGCCGCTTCGCAGTGGCGACGAGCGCGCGGCCGTCCACGCCGCTGCGCCGCACGTCGTTACGATAGTAGATCAAGGGTTTCCATACGCGCGCACGATTTTTGCGACCAGCGGATGGCGCACCACGTCCGTGTCGTCGAGCTCCACGACGCGCACGTCATCGATGTCGCCGAGCCGCGCCGCGGCGGCGCGAAGGCCGCTGCGCTGGCCGGTGGGCAGGTCGATCTGCGTCACGTCTCCGGTCACGACCATCTTGGATCCATTTCCCAGCCGCGTGAGAAACATCTTCAGCTGATCGTCGGTGGCGTTCTGTGCCTCGTCGAGGATGACGAAGGCGTCCGAGAGCGTGCGCCCGCGCATGTACGCGAGCGGCGCGACCTCGAGGGTTCCGCGTTCCATGTAGCGATTGACGACAGCGTCATCGAGCAGGTCGGAGAGCGCATCGAAGAGCGGACGCATGTACGGATCGACCTTCTCTCGCAGATCGCCCGGCAGGAAGCCGAGCCGCTCTCCGGCCTCGACCGCCGGCCTCGACAGGATCACACGAGCGGTCTCGCGCCGCTTGAGCGCGCGTACCGCCATGACGATCGCCAAGTACGTCTTTCCCGTTCCGGCCGGTCCGATCCCGAACGTGAGCGTCGACTCGTCGATGGAACGGACGAAGCGCCGCTGCCCGGCCGTGCGGGACCGCACCTCGCGCCCACGGTGCGTCCGCAGCAGCGTCACGGGCACGGGGACCGCGGTCTGCACGGCGGCGTCCGAGAGCGCCAAGGCCACGTCGTCGGGTGTGATGTGGGCACCCTCGACCGCCGCCTCCAGCACGCGGCGCACGACCTCTTCCGCACGCTTCACGGCGACGTCGTCGCCGGCCAGGAGCAGGTGATCTCCATCGGCGTGGATCGCCACGTGCAGCGACGACTCGATCGCCGAGAGGTTGCGGTCGTACTCTCCGAAGAGGCGGACGCGGTCGGGAAGGTCGTGGAGGTCGACGGATCGCTGGGCGGTCAACGAGGAAACTGTTCGTCGCGCAGGCCTCGGGGCTTTCCGAGCACCTCGGCCGCGATCACGGCCTTGACGAGCTCGCGCTTGCCGCCAAAGAGCCGCTTCCGGCGTGCCGCAGGCTCCTCGGCCCTCGGCCATAGCGGCGGCGGGGAGCCGGCAGCCTGTACGGGCCGCAGCTGAGTCGCCGCGGGCGCCGGCGCCGGAGCGGGGCTCGGCGGCACCGCGGGGGCGGGCGAAACACGTACGCCGCCCGGATAGCGCGGCGGGGCGGCCGGGCCCGGCCGGCGTTGAGCCTGCGCTTGCTTGCGCACGCTTGAGATCATGCTGCTGACGACGCCGATAACGATGAGGATGACCCAGACGAGGGTTCCGAGATCGCGCACGGCGGCGCGCTACTTGCCGGGGCCGGTGATCGGTGGCGCCTGGGCGTCGCTGGAGCTTTCGGTCGAGGCACCGATGGAGCCCCGCATCTCAGTGTCCGCCTGGATGTTCTTCAGACGGTAGTAGTCCATGACGCCGAGGTTGCCGCTGCGGAACGCCGCAGCGATGGCCTGCGGAATCGTGGCCTCCGCCTCGACGACCTTCGCGCGCATCGCCTGCGTTTCGGCCTTCTGCTCTTGCTCTGCGGCGAGCGCCGCGTATTGCCGTTCCGCCGCCTTCGCCTGCGCGATCCGGCGGTCGGCTTCGGCCTGACTCGTCTGCAGCTCCGCGCCGATGTTCTTGCCGACGTCCACGTCGGCGATGTCGATCGAGACGATCTCGAACGCGGTGCCGGCGTCGAGGCCCTTCGCCAAGACCGTCTTGCTGATGCGGTCCGGATACTCAAGAACTTCCTTGTGGTCGACCGCGGCGCCGACCGCGGACACCACTCCCTCGCCCACGCGCGCGATGATAGTCGGTTCGCCCGCCCCTCCGACGTAGCGGTCGAGATTGCTGCGCACCGTAATGCGTGCCTTGACGTTGAGCTGGATGCCGTTCTGCGCGACGCCCTGGAAGACGGGCGTCTCAATGACTTTCGGGTTCACCGACGTCTGCAAGGCCTCGAGCACGTTGCGCCCGGCGAGATCGATCGCGGCGGCGCGCTGCCATTCGAGCGGGATCTGAGCGCGTTGCGCGGCGATCATGGCGAGGGTAACGTTCTCCACGTTTCCGCCGGCAAGGTAGTGCGACTGCATCTGGTCGACGCTGAGGTTCAGGCCGGCTTTGCGCGCCCGCACGTAATTGGTGACGATCACGCCTGGAGGGATGCCGATGAGCCGCATACGCACGAGCGCGATGATTCCGAGTGGAACGCCCGCGGCGATGGTTCGGATCCAGAGTCCGATCGGAAAGTAGTAAAGGAACGCAAAAAACGCGATGATGATGACTAAGACGAGGACGATGAAGACCGCGCCGCTCGCAGCTAGCATTGATTCTCCTATGAAACGGCTGGCTCTACGAAAATTCGCGAGCCTTCGACGCGTACGACTCGGACCGGAGTTCCCTGCGCGATGAATTCGCCCTCCGTCAGCACGTCGACGCGGCGCCCGTCGATGGATGCGATTCCGGCCGGGCGCAGATAGCTCACCGCCGTGCCCGTTCGGCCGCGCAGGTCGCGGTAATCGGCGCTTGTCACATAATCGGGGCCTTGGGCCGCCGCGAGCGCGAGACGGTGCGCCCACGCATTTTGCGGCACGGCCCGAACGATCAGGGAAAACGCGATAACGGTGAGCACGACCGCCGTGGCGATCGTCTCGATCGCAACGAAGAAAAACGGCGTGCCGAAGGCAAGGAAGACGGCCACCAGCAGTGCAACCCCGCCGAGAATTCCGGGCAGACCGTGGCC
>JAFAJV010000132.1 GCA_019235995.1 Vulcanimicrobiota bacterium | reverse complement strand
AGATGACCATGAAGGTAGGCAAGACTGGCATGACGCTGGATGTCGCTGGATACGAGACGGTCATGGAGGGCGAGGATATGCGCGCGATCGTGCTGACCCTGGATCGAGGTCAGACCGTTCCTTGGCACTACCACTCGGCGACCACCGATTCATTTGTCTGCCTGAAAGGCCCGATGGTGGTGGAGACGCGCGCACCACGAAACGCATATGTGCTGAACGCCGGCGAGCGCTGCGCCGTGCCGCCGATGACGGCGCACCACGTCCATGGACTGGACGGCGGCCCGTGCCGGTTCATGGTGCTGCAGGGCGCAGGCGTCTACGACAACGTGCTAGTCGGGTGAGAGCTTGCCCCGCGTTGTTGCTGCCCCCGCCTATTGCACGCCCTCTGACGCAGCACGTCGCGCAGTTTCCGAAGGCTCCCGTTTTTGTTCCGGCGCAGCGATCCGGCCATTCCGCGCTATTGGGTACGCCGCAGCTAGCTCTGCGCCGCGGTCAGAATTAGGTCCGCGACCTCCTTCGGATGAGAAGGCGGGGACTACCCGGCGGCCATGCTTCTCGCGAGCGTCCAAATAGGTTGCATTGGGTGTCAGGTCCGTTGCGTTTCGTGGACGCACTCGTAGACGTCGTGATGTCCTGCTTTAGGTTCGCAGCGTACCTCGACGTGACGTGAAACGTGATGGTCGTGGGCACACGCCGCCTCTTGGCAGATCTTGCCTTCGTCGGAAGGCTTGCACTGAGGGCTCTTATGTTCGTGACGTTCTGTGTGGGAAGGCATTTTGATTTATCCTTCTTAATGAGCTGACGTTCTCCAGATGAGCTGACAGTTCGGCTGCAACCGGGCCCCTCCCGCTCTCCAGGCGGCCGAGCAGCGTCTGCGACGCCGGTTGGGCTCTGAAAAAGCCCCTCTTCCCTTGGATGGCGTGTCGATGGCAGGATCGGACATCCGTCGCGAGCACCTCGGGAGACAAATCTCCCGTCATTCGGCCGTCGCGCTAGCCGGTCGGTGCTCACGTCGGGGCCGTGGCCCAGCAACTTTGTGAAGACGCGGCGGCGCACGCTAAAGCTTCCCGAGCTGACGCTTCGGACCTTGGAGGCTTGGCGGACGGCAAAAAACAGCGGGTTACTCCGGTCCCCTGGTCTTTACGAACACTAGAGGTAACCCGCTCCGCAAAACCAACTTCATCTACCGCACTTTCAAACCGTTACTGCACCGCGCCGAGCTACCGGATGTGGACTTTCACTCATTAAGGCACTCATCCAACTCGTTTCTCATCGAGGAGGGTGCCGATCCAATTCTCAATCGCGCGCCGCAACGGGCACGCCGACATGCGCATGGTCCTGGATCGCTACGCCACATGTTCGCAGATGCGCGTCGGCAAGCCGCCGAGACGATGGATCGTGTTTTCAGCGATCTCGACATTGGTCGTCAAGTGGTCGTCAAAAAAGCTGCTTCGCTTCCAGACGCACCAGCACCGGTTCCAAAAAATCTAATGAACTCGGCGCGTTACTTGGTGGAGATGGGGGGACTCGAACCCCCGACCCCTTACATGCGAAGTAAACGTCGCTCGAAGCCGGTCATGCGTACGAAACGCAAGAAATAGCCCATTTTTCGTTGCTGCGTCGGGTTTGCCGAGGCCGAATTTTCGTCCGCTAGCGTTCGCGCCTTCCGCTGGTTTCCGCGCAAATTGTCGTAAGATTGTCGTACGCTGCGATCCGCCTGCTTGGATGCTACTGCTGGCGCAGTTCGATCACCGTGAGACGTGGAACGCGGTCACGGCTCAGTGCGACTCACTCCGACTCGCGCTTCGCGATCGGGGCAGCGCTTCTGAAGCCGCATGCGAAAGGCCCCGATATCGGTCAGGCCCGTAATAGACGTCAACCACGCCGTCAACGCCCTGATCGATCCGGTTGGGAAAACGACGTTCGCCCAATAAAATCAGGCGTTTCCGTTGGTGGAGATGGGGTGACTCGAACCCCCGAACCCTTACATGCGAAGTAAACGACGCTCAAAGCGTGCAATGCGTACGAAACGTAAGAAGTAGCCCATTTTTCTTACTACGTCAGCTTTTTCGAGGCGGAATTTTCGTCCGCTAGCGTTCGCGCTTTCCGCCAGTGTCCGCGCGAATTGTCGTAAAATTGTCGTAAGCCTACCGAGCTCGCCAGCTTTGTTTTCAGAGAACCTGCCGCCGCAATACCTCTGATACGTGCGGAACGGAGGCGGCGCGTCTTTGGGGAGGTCGCGTCCGTTTTGATGGTCGGCGGCGCGGTTACCAGGGCGAACGGCGGGAGCCGGATTCAAGACGTCCCCCGGTGTCCGTTTGCAGGTCTCGATCGCGCGAGCATGGATGACAGACGTTTACCTGAGAGAGCTGTCCCGTCCCGACCCTTCAGCCCGCGAGCGGTTGCTGAGCAAGTTCCTGTCGAGAAAATCGTTGATCAACTCGGCGATGTCGTCGCCGCATTCTTCGAGTGCGAAGTGACCCGTATCCAGCAGATGCAACTCGGCGTTCGGAAGGTCTGTGAGATGTTCTTTCGCGCCGTCAGCCGTAAAGATGGGGTCGTTCTTGCCGTGCGTGATGAGCGTGGGCGGCTGCCGGTCCTTGAAGAACCGGCGGAGCTCCGGAAAGATTTCGTGATCCTTTCGGATTCCATAGAACATGTCGAGCATAATGTCTTTCACGCCCGGGCGGTCCATGAGGGCGTAGTCGATGACCCAGTTGTCGGGATCGATGGCCGTCGGGTCGTGCGCGCCGGCGAGATACGTCTGCTTGACGGCTCCCAGCGTGAAGAGCGCCGCGCGCACCTGCTCACGATGTTCGGCCGAGCCGTCCTTCCAGTAAGGGATCACTGGGTTCCAGAACGGACCTGCTTCATTTGCGTAGGGGGCAGGCGCATTTTGCACGATCAGGCCGGTGACTCGATCGGGATGCTTCAGGGCGATTCGGTAGCCAACCGGTCCGCCGAAATCATGGACGTAGATCGTGTATGTGCGTAAGCCAACTTTGTCGATGAAGTGTTCGATGATGTCGGCGAAGTTGTCGAACGTATACGCGAAGGTCGTTCGGTCGGGCGTGTCGCTATGTCCGAACGCCGGATAGTCGGGCGCAATAACATAATAGCGATCGCTCAGCGTCGGAATTAGCTTCTCGAACATTCTTGACGATGACGGCCAGCCGTGCAGCAGAAGCACGCCAGGATCGTCAGGGGAGCCGGCCTCGCGGTAGAAAATTTCGACTCCATTGACCGCGCCTGTGCGATAGTGTGTTTTGTTCATGCCGGTTTGCGTTCCATGATGACTCGCGTTATACTTTATCGCCTAGCACGTAGCAAGCGGAGGAACGCTTATGGGCCGAAAGCCGCTTTTCGTTACTGCCGCCCTGGGCGCTGGCCCCGGGGACGGGTCGGGCGGCTCGCCACTGCTCCTAGCGCCCCACCGGCCAAGTCACACAAATTTCTCAATAAATAAAAACCGGAGGCCTAAAATGACAACGATCAAAGAATTCTTTCAACGGTCACGGCTAGCTGGAATCTGCCTCGCCTTCGGATTGACCGCGGCGCTTACGGCCTGTGGCGGAATGCAGCAAAGCAATCTGCCGCAACCGGCTGCCCCTTCAGGATCCGGCGCGCCTATGGCAACGCGTTCCGCAGCTAGGGGATCGGTCAGCTACAAGATCGTGCAGCTGCCGACGCTCGGCGGCCTGGAGGATTTCGCGAACTGGATAAACGATCGCGGCTGGGTGGCGGGCGCCGCAGATCTTGCCGGAGGGCGCCACGAGCACGCGTTTTTGTGGCGCGACGATAAGATCTACGATCTCGGCACGCTGGGCGGCGACAACAGCCTTGCCTGGCCGGTCAACGACGCAGGGACGGTCGCCGGCGATTCCGTTACTTCAACCGACGACCCGCTGCGGGAGAACTTCTGTCATTTCAATATCGACGGGAAATCGGAGTTCACCAAACACACGTGCAGCGGATACGTGATACTGCGCGGCGGCATGACCGCGCTACCGGCGCTGGGAGGCAACAACAGCAGCGTTTACGGATTGAATAATGCCGGCGTAATTGTCGGCGCCGCCGAAACAGGTACGAAAGATCCAAGTTGCTCCGCGCCGCAGAAGCTCGATTTCGAGGCGGCGGTTTGGGAGCCTCACGCTCATAAAGTCCGGCAGCTGCCGCCGTTCGCGGGTGATGCGGTGGGGGGCGCCCTCGCAATCAACGCAAGTGGCGACGTCGTCGGAGGGTCGGGAATCTGCGCTCCGATAAGTCCCGCTATCGGCGCTCACGCGCTCCTGTGGCGGCACGGCAAGCCTCAGAACCTCGGTGGCTTCGGCGGGAAGACCAGCAACCTTGCCTATGACATCAACGATCGCGGTCACATCGTCGGCTTTTCGGACCTCAAAGGCGATACCGCCACACACGCTTTCCTTTGGGAAGACGGCAAAATAACCGACCTCGGGACGCTACCGGGCGACGTGTTCAGCTTCGCATTTGGGATCAACGAGCGAGACCAGGTTGTCGGCGAATCGTGCGACGCGAGCTTCAACTGCCGCGCGTTTATTTGGGAAGACGGCGTGATGCGCGACCTCAACTCGCTCGTTAGCGGCTCATCCCTGGCGCTAACGCTCGCCGAAAGCATTAACAACAAGGGCGCGATCACCGGCATCGCCTACGACCCGAGTACCGGAGGCGTTCCGGCGTACGTTGCGATTCCGAACCATGGAAGCCTTGATGCCGCGCCGAGGTCGAAAATCGCTCTGCCCGCGAACGTCCGGGCTGGACTCCAAACGCTGGCGCGCACCCGGTTTTGAACAGCCATGCGTTAATTACGCTACCGCGGATCGGGCAACCGACCCCCGACAGCCTGACGACGTTCCTCTATTGTCGTAGATGGTCGTATGCTAAAACGCAATTGCGCGAAAATCGTCGTTAGCGAGGGCTTTCGTCTCGTGCTTTAAGGGAATTTCGACGTCCGGGGTGCGAGGCCTGACGACCTACCTATATTGTAAGTGCTCGTGATTTGAGCCCCGAGCTGCCAAAGTCAAACGCAAAACACACTGTAAACAAGGCGTTTCCGTTGGTGGAGATGGGGGGACTCGAACCCCCGACCCCTTACATGCGAAGTAAACGACGCCGAAAGCCTACCGTGCGTACGAAACGCAAGAAATAGCCTATTTTCGTTGCTACGTCCGATTTTCCGAGGTGGGATTTTTGTCCGCTAGCGTTCGCGTTTTCCGCTAGTTTCCGCGCGAATTGTCGTTAAAATTGTCGTAAGACTGCCGCTGGACGCGGAGGCGCTCGGCCGCTTTACCAGGCCGGCACCCTTAGGGCGGTAGGCGCGCGGGTGGTGCCTTACCCTCTGCGTGCAGAGCGCCGGCGCATCGGGCAAGCTGTTGAGTTTTGCCCAGGATCACAGATCGGCTGCTAGTCGGGGCGATGCGGTTATGTCGCCGGCTTGCCCCGTGACGGTTCTATTGAAAATTATTCGAGAAATGGCCAGCGTAGGTGATGGCCGCTGACGCATTTCCGCCGCCATTCTTCCACGTATAGGTAAGCCCGGACTTGTCAAATGCCGTGCACGAGAGTGAGCCACGCCCCGCTCCGCTGATGCCGCCGGAGATGGTTACGCGGTGACCGTGGCGCCTTGCTTTAATCGAGAATTCCTCGCTGAAGCTCCAATGGCTGCCGCTGGACGTGATGACCCAGTACCAAGAGCCGCCGGCTCCGAAAGTTCCGTCGACCGGGCCGCCGGCAGTTCCGGAAGCTTGGAAACTCGCATAATAGTCGAAACCGTGGTGAGAGCACGTTACAGAAGCATTGCTCGCCGATAGTGTCTCGCCACTCAAGGTTAAGTGCAAGGTCTGCGCGGTTCGCGAAAGCGGGACGCCCCGCGGCGCAACGTCTGGCGTCACAAGGGATTGACTCCCACTGCAGCCGGCAAGCATCCCGCCCAGGGCAACGACGCTCGACGCAACGATCATGAGTCTTTTCATCGTGCATTCTGCCAAGCTTTACTGCATGCTCCCACGAAGCCGCCTTTTGGGTCGCACGGTATTGCTAGGAACGGGACGAGCGATCCGGTCGTGCGTTCGCGGGCGGTGCCGACTATCTGCCCGCTGTTATTGATTCCATTCGCGCCGACGAGATATAGCGATGAACCCGGCCGGACCAGCGTATTGAGATCGGTCATCACGCCGTTTTGCCAAATGGCGGCGCGGCACTTGTTGCTAAAGAAGGCGGCCCGATCCTTGCACGATTGAGTTGCAATTTGCCCGACATCGTTAATGCCGCCGCTAATACTGACGTGATCTCCGGCGACCGCCCCCAGGTCGGTCATTGTGCCGTTCTGCCACAGAAACGCATGGGCAGTTCTGTTACCACGCAAAGCCGACGTGCCAACGACCTGACCGCGATTGTTGATATCGTTTGCCGAAATGAAGATGCTTCCGCCCAGGTTGCCAAGATCGATCGGTTTGTGATGACGCCACAAAACGGCGTGATTCATCGCATAGGGGTCAGCTTCACCGTTTCCACAGATGCCCGAGTAACCTGCAGCGTCGCCGCGGTCGTTCAGAGCAAAGGCTTCGGATATGGCATCACCCTTCAACGGCGGAAGGCGGACGATCTTGCCAGTGGCCGGGTTCCACTGGAACGCTTCGTAGATGAGCACCTGCGGTGCTGCACAATTGCCGTGAACCGCGGTCTCGGCGACCGCTTGAACGAGGCCATTGTTGTTGATGGTGTTCACGTCGTTGTTGTTGCCACCAAGAGTCGGGATCAGCGTTCTTTTCCCGTTGTGCCAAACAAACGACAAGCAAGTTTGGTGCGTACCGAACGTGCAAAAGTCCTCACCGAGCGGATCTGGCTCGCCCGTGTCAGCGCCGCCAACAGTGACATCTCCGCGGTCATTCATGCCGCCGGCGCTGGCGTTCGGACCGCCGAGCGTGCCGAGATCTTTCATCACCCCGTTTCGCCAAAGAAACGGGTGGAAGCTCTTGTCGCCTGGGAGGTTTGAAGTGCCGTCCACCCAGCCGCGATCGTTGTTCGTGACGACTAAACAGCACGACGTTCCACCGAACGATCCGAGGTTCTGCACGACATAAAACGGCGTCTGGATCGGCGCCGGCTGCATAATCTGCGTTTGCGATCCGCAGCCTGCGAGCAACGCAGCAGCCGCACAAGTAGCTAAAACAGTGCGCTCACCCATCACAGACCGAATGCGTACACAGCGCTGGCGCCATAGCCCAATTCAAAGCAGACGTAGACTTCCCCGTCGGCCACCGCGGGCGACGAGTCCACGATGGGGTTGCCATAGTTCTCCGCACTGTAAGACCACAACTTG
>JAFAJV010000016.1 GCA_019235995.1 Vulcanimicrobiota bacterium | reverse complement strand
CGCTGCCGAACATAAAGCTGCTCAGGTAACTCGTAATGTAATCGCCGAAGGTCCCGACGGCCAGCGGGTGGCCGTCGATCAGCGTGGCCGTCTCGTAGGAGGCCGCGCCGCGGATGTTTGGCACGGTAACCGCTCCCGGCGCCGCGCCGTTGGTCGAGCCGCCCGGCAGCGAGATCTGCACCCCGGGAATCTGGTTGAGCACCTGGGTCACCTGGGTCTGCGCCTGATCGGCGAAGTTCTGCTGCGTGACGACCGCCACCGAAGCCGTCGTCGCGTTGAAGTGCGGACCGCCGGCCGCGCTCTTGACCGAGGCGATTGTCTGCAACGTCGCCAGCGGCAACGTCAACGAAACCGTGAGCTCCTGGCCCGCTGCCAGGATCAGCCCGCTCTGCCTCACCGGCTGGTAACCCGGCTTTGACGCCCGCAGCGCGTAGGTTCCCGGCGCAGCGCTCGAAATGATGAAGGCGCCGCTCGCATCGCTGGTCGTCGTGTAGGTCTGCGGTCCCCGGAGCTCGAGCGCTGCCCCGGCAACCGGCCGGCCCGACGCGTCCGTAACCGTTCCGCGCAGGCCCGCGTCCGCGGGCGTCGCGGCGATGCACGCGAGCAGCACGAGCGCGCAACGGAGCGCCGTCATACTGCAAGGCTAAGCGCCGGAGCGTTAAGGCGTCTTTACAACAAACTTAAGCGAAGCGGTGGGAGGTACCCTAACCCAGCGCCTGTGCCTGCGTCAGGAACACGCGCTGGGCGTCGATCGGCATCTCGCCGGGGCCCGGCGATAGGCGCCGATAGGCGCCGTCGGTCTGCAGCTCGCGGCTCTTGACGTTGTCCGAAAGCAGAATCGTCAGGATGTGCGAGGCGAGCGTCTCGCACATCACGGGATCGAGCACGGGAACCGCGAGCTCGACGCGCCGGTCCAGGTTGCGCCCCATCCAGTCGGCGCTCGCGATGTGGGCCTCGAGGCTGCCGCCGTTCTCGAATACGTACATGCGCGAGTGCTCGAGGAAGTGGCCCACGATGCTGCGGACGCGGATGTTGTCGCTCACGCCCGGCACCCCCGGCCGCAGCACGCACATGCCGCGAACGAGCAAATCGACCGGTACGCCGGACTGCGAGGCGCGATACAGCGCGCGCACGACCTCGGTCTCGGTGAGCGCGTTGATCTTGGCGCGGATGCCGGCGCGGCGGCCCGCCCGCGCGTGCTCGGTCTCGCGATCGATGCGCGCGATCAGCTCGCGGTGCAGCGTGACGGGCGCCACCCAGAGCATCTCGTAGTCCGTGACCTTCGAGAAGCCCGTGAGCGCGTTGAAGAGCTGCGCGTCGTCGGTGCCGAGCTCCGGCCGGCACGTAAAGAGGCTGAGGTCAGTGTAGAGCTTCGCGGTCTTCTCGTTGTAGTTGCCGGTGCCGAAGTGCATGTAGCGGCGCAGGCGGTCGTCGTCTTCGCGGACCACCAGGAGGCTCTTGGCGTGGACCTTCTGGTTGGCGAAGCCGTAGACGACGTGGGCGCCCGCGCGCTCCAGCCGCTTGGCCCATTCGATGTTGTTCTCTTCGTCGAAGCGCGCCTTGAGCTCGATGACGACCGCGACCTGCTTCTCGTTTTCCGCCGCCGTCAGCAGCGCCCGAACGATCGGCGAATTCTTCCCCGACGTCCGGTACAGCGTCGCCTTGATCGCGAGCACCTTTTCGTCCTCGGCGGCCTGCTGTAAGAATTGGATGACCGGATCGAACGACTCGTACGGATGGTGCAGCAGGATGTCACCTTCGCGGATCTGCGCGAAGATGTCGGTGGCGCCGATCAGGCGCTTTGGGATCGCGGGCAGGAACGGCTTGTCGCGCAGCTGCTCGTATCCGGGCAGGTTCGCGATCTGCCACAGGTCGCTCAGCGCCATCAGCCCCTCGGTCTCGTAGCAGTCGACGGCCCCGAGGTCGAGCGAGTTGCAGAGAAAGTCGCGCATGTATTCGGGCATCCCGCGCTCGACCTCTAGGCGCACCGGCTCGCCGAAGCGGCGCCGGCGCAGCTCCGATTCTATCGCGCGCAGCAGATCGTCGGCCTCGTCCTCTTGCAGGTCGAGGTCCGCGTCGCGCGTGACGCGGAACAGGTACGAGTCGCGTACGTGAAGCCCCGGGAAGAGCCCATCGAGGTGATGCGCGATCAAGTCGTCGAGCAATACGAAGCGCCGTTCGCCCGACGGTCCACCCTCCACCGGGACGAAGCGCGGCAGGGTCGGCGGAATCTTCACCCGTGCGAAGTGGAGCTCGACGCCCTCGCGCGTCGTCGCCTCGAGCTCGACCGCGAGCGACAGCGACAGGTTCGAGATGTACGGGAACGGGTGGCCGCTGTCGACCGCGAGCGGCGTCAGCACCGGAAAGACGGTCTGCTCGAACGTCTCCGCGAGCGCGGCCTGCCTCTCTTCGTCGAGCTCGCCGACGCGCATCAGCCGGATGCCCTCGCGTTCGAGCGCCGGCAACAGGTCTTCGTTGAGGACGCGCATTTGCAGCGGCAGCGACCCACGCAGCTTCTGCGATATCGCGTCCAGGTGCTCGGTGGGAGTGCGGCCGTCTTCCGAGCGGCGCACGACTTGCGCCTCGATCTGCTGCTTGATCGCCGCGACGCGGATCATGAAGAACTCGTCGAGGTTCGTGCCGTAGATGGCCACGAACTTGAGCCGCTCCAACAGCGGATTCCGGGCGTCGAGCGCCTCCTCGAGGACGCGGTGGTTGAATTCGAGCCAGGACAACTCGCGGCTGATGTAGAGCGACGGATCGTCGAGCGCGACGGCGGCGATCGCCGCCTGCGTGGGTTTGGGTTCCGTAATCACTAGACCGGGTTTTCGCCTCCCGAGCGGCAAAAAACTTGCCGCATGGCCGAGCTGTGGGCGCACGTCGCCCAGCATCTCACGCTGGCGGGCGCGGCGCTCGCCCTCGCGCTGCTCGCCGGACTGCCGCTGGGCGTCCTCGCCGCGGAGTCGGCCGGGCTGCGCGGCGGAGTGCTCGCGTTGGCAGGCGTCGGCCGCACGCTCCCCAGCCTCGCCGTCCTGATGCTGCTCCTGCCGTGGCTCGGAGTGGGCATGGCTCCGGCGATCGTCGCGCTCGCGCTGCTCGCCATCCCCCCGATCGTGATCAGCGTCGACCTCGCCATTCGCGGCGTCCCCGCGGCCGCGCTCGACGCGGCCGCCGGCATGGGCATGACTCCGCTGCAACGCTTCGCGCGCGTCGTCGTGCCGCTCGCGTTGCCGGTATCGTTTTCGGGGCTGCGCACCGCCGCGACCGAGACGATCGCTAGCGCGACGCTCGCAACCTTCATCGGCGCGGGCGGCCTCGGCGACGAGATCGTTCGCGGCCTCCAGACCGATGACGCGGCGCTCCTCTTCGCGGCCGCCGCGGTCGTCGCCGCGCTCGCGCTCGGCGCCGATCTGGCACTCGGCGCCGCGGGCCGCATCGTCGCACCGCGCACGTGAACCGCCGTCGTGCCATCGCCCTGCTGGGGACGCCGCTGCTCGCGCGCTGCGCCTTCGATCCGAACGCCGTCAAGGTCGGCTCGAAGAACTTCACCGAGTCGTTCGTCATCGCGGAGATCTACGCGCAGGCGCTCGAGCGAACCGGGATGCGGGTGAAGCGGCTCTTCAACCTCGGTTCGACGCAGATCGCCATCGCCGCTATGGTGCGCGGCAACATCGACTGCTATCCCGAGTACACCGGAACGGCGCTCATCGACGTCTTACACCTCGCGCCCATTCCCGACCCGCGCGCCGCCTATGCCGTCGTCGCGCGCGCGTTCGCGCAGCGCTACGGCATCGTCTGGCTCGACCCGTCGCCGATGAACGACTCGCAGGCGCTCGCGACGACTCGCGAGATTGCTCAATCGAAGCATCTCGCGACGCTGTCCGACGTGTCGCGTGCCGCGCCGCAGCTGCGGCTCGCGACGATCCAGGAATTTCTCGCGCGTCCCGACGGCCTGCCCGGCCTGCAGCGATTCTACGGCGGCTTCCGCTTCGCGCAGGTGCGCACGTACGACATCGCACTCAAATACCAGGCGCTCTTGGAGGGCAGGGCCGACGTCGCGAGCGCCTTCAGTACCGACGGCGAGATCGCGACCGACTCCCTGGTCGTGCTCCGTGACGACCGTCGCTTTTGGTCGGCCTACAACGTCGCGCCCGTCGTCCGCCGGGCCGCGCTGGCCGCGCGCCCGCAGATCGCGCGCGTGCTCGACGCCGTGTCGCCCGCGATCACCGATCGGGCCGCGCAGACGATGAACGCGGCCGTCGAGAAGTCGCAGGAGGATCCGGCGGACGTTGCGGCCGCCTTCCTCCGCTCGATCGGTGCACGAAGTTGAGCTCGATTACGTTCGACGGGGTCACCGTTCGTTATCCCGGCGCGGA
This sequence comes from Vulcanimicrobiota bacterium, assembly GCA_019235995.1. Taxonomy (GTDB): domain Bacteria; phylum Vulcanimicrobiota; class Vulcanimicrobiia; order Vulcanimicrobiales; family Vulcanimicrobiaceae; genus Cybelea. The sequence goes on along the minus strand of JAFAJV010000016.1, from coordinate 34,372 downwards.
AAGCGACGCCGTGGAGAACGTCTCCTTCGAGTGCGACGACGGCGAGCTCGTGGTGCTGCTCGGACCGTCGGGCTGCGGCAAATCGACGCTGCTGCGCACGGTGAATCGCCTCGTGCCGCTCGCCGCCGGGCGCGTCAGGATCGACGGCAACGACGTCAACGCGCTCGACGCCGTCGAGCTGCGCCGCAGCGTCGGCTATGTGATCCAGGCCGTCGGCCTGTTCGCGCACATGACCGTCGCGCAGAACGTCGCCGTCGTTCCCTCGCTGCGCGGCTGGTCGCGCGACGAGACCGCGCGCCGCGTCGACGAGCTGCTCCGCATGATTGGGCTCGATCCGGCGGCGTACCGCGACCGCCGGCCGAGCCGGCTCTCGGGCGGAGAGGCCCAGCGGGTGGGCGTCGCGCGCGCCATCGCCGCACGGCCGCGCGCGCTGCTGATGGACGAGCCGTTCGGCGCGGTCGACGCAATCGTCCGAACCGCGCTGCAGCGCGAGCTCGTGCGCATCGTGGCCGAGCTGCACACCACGACGCTGTTCGTGACGCACGACATGGATGAGGCGTTTCGGCTGGCCGACCGGATCGTCGTGATGCGCTCCGGTCGCGTCGAGCAGGTGGCGAGGCCGCAGGAGCTCTTCGAGCGACCCGCGACGGAGTACGTGCGCGATCTCGTGCACGCCGGCGACGACGTGTACCGCCGCTATTTCATGCGCGGTCGCGCGCTGCTGCGAGGCCTCGCCGAGTGAGCTATCTGGCGAGTCATCCGCTGCGCGTCGCGACGCTCTTGGGCGGCCACGTCGAGATCGTCGCGGTCGCGCTCGCCGTCGCGCTCCTGATCGCGGTACCGCTCGGACTCTTCGCGGCGCGGCGCCCTCGCCTGTCGCCCTGGCTGCTCGGAACGCTCGGCGCGATCTACACGATCCCCAGCCTGGCGCTGCTCGCCGTGCTCGTGCGCGCGTTCGGCCTCGGCTTCGCGCCGATCTTCGTGGCGCTCGTCGTCTACGCGCAGTTCATGCTGGCCCGCAACGTCGTCGCGGGCATCGCGGGCGTGGATCCCGCCCAGGTGGACGCCGCGCGCGGGCTCGGGATGTCGCCGCTGCAGGTGCTGCTGCGCGTCGAGTTCCCGCAGGCGCTGCCGGTCATGATCGGCGGCGTGCGGATCGCGGCCATCGCCATGATCGCTATCGCCACGCTGGGCGGCTACGTCGGCGGCGTCGGTCTGGGCGTCTTGATCTTCAACGGGCTCACGCTGCACCAGCCGCAGATGATCGTGGCTGGAAGCGTGACGGCCTCGGCGCTGGCCGTCGCGGTGGATGCATTGCTGCGCCTCGTCGAACGCCGCTTCGCTACTGCTTGACGAGCAACTGCACGCTGAAGCGCTTCGCGCGGTCGTGCCACACGGCTTGAGGTCTGAATCCCGCGGCTCGTCCAAGCGCGGCGATCTCCTCGACGGTGAACTTGTAGGACGACTCCGTGTGGATGCGCTCGCCCGCGGCGAACGGTACGCGCAGACCAAGCGATCGAATCGGCACGCTGGCGCGCTCGCGAGCCTCCAGAAACGAGTCGACGGCTCCGCGCGCCGCGTCGTAGCGCACGACGTGCGTGAAATTGCTCAGTTCGAACGCGCCGTCCAGCTCGCGATTGATCCGCGCGAGCAGGTTGCGGTCGAACGCGGCCGTGACGCCGGTAGGGTCGTTGTATGCGAGCTCCAAAGTCGCCGCGTCCTTCTTCAGGTCGGCACCGAGCAGCAAGCCGTCACCGGCGCGCAGCGCCCCGCCCAACAGCGCGAGCAGCTGCTTCGCCTCGCCCGGCTCGTAGTTGCCGATGTTCGAGCCCATGAACATGGCGAGCATCTTGCGGTCGGAGACCAGCGCATGCGACCCGAGCACGTCGAAGTAGTCTCCGGCATAGGCGCGCACCGAGAGCGCGGAATAGCTCTCGACGAGCGCCATCGACGACGCGCGGATCGCTTCGGTCGAAATGTCGATCGGGCTGTACTGCAGCTGCGGCTGCACTCGGAGGGCCTCGCCGATCAAGAGACGCGTCTTGATCGCGCTTCCGCTGCCGAGCTCGACGAAGTCGAGCGGCGCGTCGAGGACGCGAACGATCTGCCATCCCCACTGCGAGAGAATCTCGGTCTCGGCACGCGTGAGATAGTATTCCGGCAGCCGCGTTATCGTATCGAACAGCGCGGAGCCGACCTCGTCGTAAAAATACTTCGAGGGTAGGCGCTTGGGCTTCGAACGAAGCCCGCGAGCGACATCCTGCGCAAACGACGGAACGCCGCGCGAGCGGGGTACCGTGATGAGCTCGAATCGGTCCGAGACCGCAGTGTGGATCGTCACTTGTCCGCCCTCATGCCCAGGTGAGTATACTCATAAACCAGCGGGCACGCAAAGGTTGCGACGTCTAAGGCTCGATGAGCTCGACTCTCAACCGCGAATTCCAGAATCCGTAGAGCGCGTAGACGGTTAGGCCGACCAGGAACCAGACCCCGTAACGAATCCACGTCGCGACCTGCAGGCCCGTTACGAGATAGAGGCACGCGGCCGCCCCACCGATCGAGAACAGCGGCAGGAGCGGCGCGCGGAACGGGCGGACCGCTCCCGGATTGACGATGCGCAGCACCAAGACGCCAGCGCAGACGATCGCGAAGGCGGCCAGCGTGCCGATGTTCACGAGCGTCAACAGCTCCGTCAGCGGCAGGACCGCTGCAAAGATCGCGACGATGAAGCCGGTGATCATCGTCATGCGCGCCGGAGTGCGAAACACGTGGTGAATGCGGGCGACGCCGGGGGGCAGCATGCGGTCGCGCGCCATGACGTAGAAGATGCGCACCTGCCCGAGCAGCGACGTCAGCATCACGGTCGTGTTTCCGGCGAGGCCGCCGATCGCCACGATCCAGTAGAGCGCGTGGCTCTTGCTCACCGAGCCCAGCGCGTCGAGCATCGCCGCGCCGTCGGAGAGCTTATCGAATCGCAGCACGCCGACGGTGCAGAGCGTCAGCGCGACGTAAAGGATGCCGCCGAGGCTGAGCGCCAGGATGATGCCGATCGGCACGTTGCGCTCCGGGCGCTTCGCCTCTTCCGAGGCGACGGTCACGGTGTCGAAACCGATGTACGCAAAGAACACGAGCGCGGTGCTTGCGAGCACGCCGTGATAGCCGAAGGGCGCGAATGGCCGGAGATTCGACGGATGGATCGCGTGCGCGACCGCGACGATGAAGACCAGCATGGAAACGATCTGAAGCACAACGAGCGCGCCGTTGACGCTCGCCGACTCGCGGATGCCGGCGGCGACGAGCAGCGTCACGGCGAGCGTCACGATGCACGCGAGCAGATCGATCTGCGCGTGCGCCGCGTGCACGTTCGCCGTCTGGGCCCACGCGGGAAAGACGATACCGATGTTGCCGAGCATGTGCTGAAAGTAGTCGGAAAGCGACGATGCCGTGGGCGCAAGCGAGAGCCCGTACTCGAGGATGAGGTCCCAGCCGATGATCCACGCGACGAGCTCGCCGAGCGTCGCGTACGCGTACGTGTAGGCGCTGCCGGCGACGGGAACCATGGACGCGAACTCGGCGTAGCAGAGCGCGACGCAGAGGCTTACGACGCCGGAGAGCACGTAGGCGGCGATCACCGCGGGGCCCGCGGCGTGCGCTCCGGCGCCGATCGTCGGGAAGATGCCGCCGAGCATCGTGCCGAGCCCGATGGCGGTCAGCGCTGGCCAGCCCAAGACGCGCCGCAGCGTCGGCCCCGACGTCGGCGGGGCCGTCCACGCGAGCGGTTGGCGTGCGAAGAGCTGTCTTAGAGTACCTTTGATCGCCGGCAACCCATTACGGCTTCGGGCAGAGTTCTCGCAGCGCTGCCTGTGCGGCGAAGGTCGGTCGAGCCCCGAACGGACGCCTGTAGAGCGCGAAGTAACTCGTCCCGTTGACCGTGGTGATCACCATCTCCACGTCCTCGTCTCCGCGCTTGCGCGAGCTTCCCCGTCCACGGACGTACGTCGCCGGCTGCCCGCCGCAGATTTGGATCGCGTGGCGCTGCTCGATCTGTATCCCCTGAAGCGTATCCTTCATACGGTCGTTCGCGAACACGTCGTTCGCCGTGATCGGTTTGGGCGACTTGAACAGGATCAGCGCCTCGCGCTCGTCGGGCGTCCGCCAAAACTGCATGAACCCAAGGATGCCCGGCGACGATTGCCAACCCGTGGGCGGCTGGAACCGCAGTCCTTGCGCGGGGCTCGAACCCAAGCCGCAGGCTACGATTGCGGCGCTGCATGCCACGGCGACGCCGCATCGGAAAAGCCTCATGGCGGCGTTTTCTTCCGCGCTCTCACTTTGTCCTTACCTCGTACGAGACGATGCGCGCCCAGCGGTCGAAGATCAGCGCGATGTATTCACGGGTCTCGGCATAGGGAGGCACGCCGTTGTACGCAGCGACGGCCAGCGGGCCGGCATTGTAGGCGGCGAGCGCCGTCGCGTACGAATCAGCGTAACGGTTCCGGAACGCGGAAACGTAACCGCCGAGTAGCGCCGCCGCGCCTGGGATGGCGTCGAACGGATCGTAGGGATCGACCCCAGCCGCCGCGGCGGTCTCCGGCATGAATTGCGCGATGCCGATCGCTCCGGCCGAAGAGATCGCGGTGGGATCGTATGCCGACTCCTGCAAGAGCGTGGCTGCGAGAAATTCCGGCGGCAGCGCCTGCGCGCGCGCCGCATCGGCGGTCGCACCGGCAAAGAGGAGCGCGTAGGACGCGACGATGCGCGGATTCGTGCGCAAGATCGCGCGCGCGATCGCGAGCTCGGGTTGCGCGACCGGACCGCCGTCGCGGACGAGCACGCCACCCGCGAGCGCGTCGAAGTTTGCGGGCGAGGGCCAGCTTAACGCGGTATTAAGGGCGCGATGGAGGCGCACTTTTGGTATAACGTGCGCGCGGTTATGGTATATGCTAGTGGCGGCGCAGCCGCACAACGACATGGCGATCAGGGAGATCCAAATGCTTTTCGTCGTCGCCTTCATCATCACACTCGTCGTGGGCGATTTCGCCTCGACGTTCTTCTACCACGTTCCGCAGCATCTCTGGTTCACGCTGCATTTGCGCACGCACCATGACCGGCGGCGCTCGTACTTCGATCATGCCGTACTGTCGAAAGACCCCGGCGTCTTGATGGACGGTTTTCTCGGGGCGCTGCCCTACCTGGTCGTGGCGGCGCTAGCCGCGCATCTCTCGCTGCCGGGCGCGCTGGCCGGCCTGGCCTTCGGGCAGCTTCACGTCTGGTGGCGTCATACGACGGATCTCGGCTGGCGCACTCCCGAGGGCGTCCGGCGAGTCCTCCGGCCTCTGGGGATCGTCCTTCCCGAGGACCACGACGGTCATCACCGAAATCCGGACATCGAGTTTGGCGACATTTTTCGCTTCTATGACGCCCCGGCTCGGGCGCTATTGGCCAAGCTCGGCCCGACGAGCCGACGGGTCCGCAATGCCAGCCGGCGCTCCCACAAGGAGGCGCCGGCGAGAGCCTAATCGGGAGAGCGAATGACCAAACGGGCGCTGTTGTTGATCTCGGACACGGGCGGCGGCCACCGCAGTGCCGCCAACGCCATCGCCGCCGCGCTGGACGAGATCTCCACGCCGAATACCTTCGAGCACCGCATCGAAGACGTGGCCGCTCACTGCGCCTTCCCGCTCACCCAGCTCGGCCTCGGCTACAGCATGGCGCTGCGGTACGCCCCGCCGGTCTACGGCGCGCTGTACTATGCGACTAACGGCCGCCGGCGCTATCGCGCCCTCGTGCGTTTCTGCGAGCCGCTCTATCGCGAGCGGCTGCGCGATCTCTTCATCGGATATCAGCCCGACGTCATCGTCTCGATTCATCCCCTGCTCAACCACGCGGCGCTGCGCGCTCGCGACGACGCGGGCATGCATCAGGTGCCGATCGTAACGGTAATCACCGATCTCGGTAAGGTGCACGAATCGTGGCTGGTTGCCGATGCGGACGCGGTCGTCGTGCCGGCGCGCGAGGTCTATGCGCGCGCGCTTTCCCGCGGCGTGCCGTCGGCGCACCTGCACTTGCTCGGCCATCCGATCTCGCCGAAGTTCGACGACGTCACCGGGAGTAAGGCGGACCTTCGCGATGCGCTGATGCTGCCGCAAGTGGCCTTCGTCGTGATGCTGATGGCGGGAGGCGAGGGCGGTGGCAAGCTGCTCTCGACGGCGCTCGCGCTCGCGCGCGCGCGCTTGCCCGTGGAGCTCGTCGTGGTGTGCGGACGCAACGAGCCGCTCGAGCAGAAGCTGCGCGAGCTTGCCGGCACGCTGCCGACGCCGATGCACGTCCTCGGGTTCACCAACAAGATTCCAGAGTATTTCCGCGCCGTGGACCTGCTCGTGACCAAGGCCGGGCCCGGAACGCTCGCGGAGGCGAACGCCGCACAGCTGCCCGTCGTCGTCTACGACTACGTCCCGGGCCAAGAACGCGGCAACGTCAACTTCGTTCGCGACAACGGGCTCGGGCTGATCGCGCTGCGCAGCGCCGCTTCCGTCGTCTCCGCCGTCCGCACGCTCATCCGCGCTCCGGAGCGCCTCGCGACGATCCGCCACAACCAGGAGATCGTCGCGCCCCGCCACAGCTCGCGCCGCATCGCCGCGCTCATCGCGCAAATCACGCAAACGTCGAAAGTCCCAACGGCCGCTGCGGTCTAACGCGGCGTCATCGACCGCGAGGCATCGCATATGAGGAACTTTGCGAACGCTGTTCTTATAATCGGGGCGGGGGTAGTTGCGGGCTGCGACAGCTCGGCGGTCGCGCCGGCAAACGCCGCGCTCCATGGCGCATACGGCAGGGTCGATGCGGTGATTCTTCCTGACCGGCGTGCGAAGACGAAGACTTTTGACTACATCATCAACGACTACGGCACCTACGCCAGCATTTTCGATTATCCGAACAGCGACAAGCAGATCGGTACGATCAAGAACGTCGGCGGCCAAGGATGCACGAACGTCCTCTACGGCTAAGGGAAGAAGAGATTCTGGATTGTCGCGGGAGCCGACCAGATCACCGAGTACACGGTCCCTAAGACGCCGATCAAGACGCTCTCTGTATCCTCCGTCGGCGGACCATCCAGCTGCGCCATGAGTAGCGACGGCGACCTTGCGGTCGGGATCTTGTTTGGGTCGCGTAGCGGCGACATCGTGATCTTCCGGCACGCGAGCGGCGCGGGCGCCGTCATGACCACGCCTTTATCGGGGGAGTACGGCGACGGCTACGACCCGCGTGGGAATCTGTTCGCCGACGGATTTAGCGGCAGCCATAGCAGCGCTAGATTCGAGCTCGTCGAGCTCCCGGAGGGCGGCAAAACGTTCCGAACGATCACGACTAGCAACCGCGTGAAGGCGCCTGGCTCGGTGCAGTGGGACGGAAAGTACGTCACCGTCCTCGATCAGGACAAAAACGAGATGTATCAGTACACCATCAGCGGAACGAAGGCAATATTGAAGGGCGTTGTACGCTTGCGCGGTGGCGGCAGCTGTGCGCAGACCTGGATCGCTACGCATATTGTCTATTGCGCGGATGCGGCTAAGGACCAGGGCGAGGTTTTCAAGTACCCGGCCGGGGGTTCAGCGATTGCCGTCCTTAGGGGGCACTTCGACCTCCCGCTCGGCGTGACGGCAGCAGAGATATAATCTGCGAACTTTAGGGCTGCGTGGCACTCGCGTCCTTCGACTGCGGCGCTTCACGCCTTGCTCAGGATGACACTCTAGGAGCTACTGCGCGGTGGTGCCGTTCCACAGGATGCCGCCCGGCAGGATGTCGGGCGGCCGCGGCTTCTGCGTGAAGTCGAAGTCGCGGCGCAGGTCGCCTAGGATTTGCGCGTTCTCGCGCACGGTCGGTCGCCGATCGGGGCGCCCGTCGGTAGCGGGATCGATGCGTTCGCCCACGAGGAAGTCGTCCTCGATGAACTTGACGTACGCGTCGTGGCTGAGGACTTGATGGTCGATGAAGCCGCGGCGCGCGTACGGACTGATGACGAGGCCGGGCACGCGCAGGCCGTAGCCGTTGGAGTCGACGCGCGGCGGCACGACGTGATCGTAGAACCCGCCCCAGTCGTCCCAGCTTAGGAAGATCGCCGTGCTGTTCCAGTCGGGGCTGCGCATGATCGCGTTGATCAGGCCGGTGACGTAGGCCTGGCCGAGGCTCACGAGCGCCGGGGGGTGCTCGCTGTACGCCGCGGACGGCGCGATCCAGACGACGCTCGGCAGCGTGCCCGCCTTGGCCGCGGCGTAGAAGTCGCGCAGGTCGCGTACGTTGCGCAGCTCGCCGTCGCGCTTCACCGTGTCGAAGTAGGGAAGGACGTTCCATATGCCGGGAGTGTGCGCGTTCATCGGCACCGTCGCGCAGTCGTCGAGGTTGGTCGCGCAGTCCGGCTCCGTGCCGGCCATCACGTAGTACGCCCAGCTGACGTGACGGGCGTGCAGCAGATACGTCAGATCGGTCCACGCGTAGTCGGGCCGGCCAGGACCGTGACGCGCGGAGTTGCGCGGGTCGAAGTCGTTCGGGAAATCGGGAAACTGCAACTCGTTGACGCATGACGCCGGATCGCCGAGGCGCTCGCAACGCGCCGACCACTCCGAGACCATGAACAGGTGCTGCGGTAAGCTCCACGATGCGTTCGGCTCGAACAGCCTGTCCTGAAGCACGAAGTCGCGCGCGTATCTCCAGTAGTTCGGGAGCTCGCGCTCGTCGTGATATCCCATCACATCGGCCGTGCCGGCGCAGTTGGGGGCGTTAGGGTCGCGGCACTGCCGCCGCGCGTGCTCCGCCTCCGCGATGAAGCCATCCATCCTGCCGCCGGCAATGTCGGCAACGGCGGCGCGAGCGTTGTGCGGGCCGCCGCGGTTGCGATCCTGCGGGTCATGGTAGGACCGCACGCACGCTCCCCCGCGCGGATCGGGAACGCACGCGACGGGCACACCGTCGCGCATTGGAATCCCATCCGCGCCGGTAAAGGTGCCGAAGTAGGAATCGAACGAGCGATTCTCTTGCATGATGATGACGACGTGGCGGATCTTGTGAATCGGGTCGGCCGTCGGGCGAGCGGGCGTCGCCGCGCACAGCGCGAGCGCGAGGAGGCTCGTCCTAAACCGCAAGCGCGCTCCCCGTGGTCAGGCCGCCGCGCAGGGCCATGGTCGCCGCGCCGACCTGGCCGGCGTCGTTACCGAGCGCCGCGATCACGATCTGCGTCGTTCCGCGCGGCACCATCGTCGTCAACTCATCCACGCGCGGACGCACCGCGTCGAGCATGAAGTCGGCGGCGGTCGAGACGCCGCCGCCCAGCGCGATCCTCTCCGGGTTGGTGAACGCGATGATGTTTGCGAGCCCGATCGAGAGATCTTCGGTGAAGTTCTTCCAGGCGGCTAGGGCGTGTCCGTCGCCGGCCTGCGCCGCGCGACGAATCTTCTTCGAGCTGAGCTTCTCGCGCGGCACGTCCAGCAGCGGACTGCGCGGGAACGAGCTCGCGACCGCAAAGGCGTGACGAATGAGCCCCGTGCCCGACGCCTGTGCCTCGAAGCATCCGATCTTGCCGCACCCGCAGACGAATCCGTCGCGTGGGCGGATCTGATGGTGACCGATCTCTCCGGCGCCCCAGCGATTTCCTAAGAGCAGCTCGCCGGCCGCCACGATGCCGCCGCCGATTCCGGTCCCGAGCGTCAGCAGCACGAAGTCCTTCGTGAGCCTGCCGGTACCGAACGCATGCTCGCCGAGCGTCGCGCAGCGCGCGTCGTTGGCGACGTACACCGGCACCGAGAACCGCGTACGAAGCGTCTCGCCGAGCGGCGCGTTCGTCCAGCCGAAGTTCGGGCTGAAGAGCACCGCGCCGCTGGCGGCGTCGATGTTGCCGGGCGAGCCGATTCCGATGCCTGCGACGTTTCCCGCGTCTTTCAGCGCCGCGCCGATCACCGTGTCGAGCGCCGCGATGACGGCCTCGAATTTGAGGTCGTCCAAGTCCTCCTCGTGCTGATTCCGGATCGCCCCATCCTCGGTCACGACCGCCGCGCTGACGTGCGAGCCGCCCAAATCGACGCCGATAGCCGTTTGCATGGCCGCTATCTTTGGCGCTTCGCGAAGGCGGTACCCGCAAGGCACGGGAATCGAATACTCGTTATGGAGACAATCGACCTCACCGCTCTAAAGAAATACACGCGCGAGACCGGACAAGCGACGCATCCGGAGCTCTTGGACGCGCGTCCGCTCGAACACGTCAACAAGATCGAAATCGACGAAGAGCACATCACGATCGAGTTCGACGAAAAGACGACGCGCTATTACAACGCAAACGAGATCACCCATCGTGAATGGGTCTACAAGTACAACGACGATCCGGCGTTCGTCGCCGCGGTCGGCCGCGTGATCGAGCTCGCGCGGCGGCATCTCAAAGACTTGCCGGAGAACGTCGCGTGCCCACCCGGCTGCGCAGAGTGCTGCAGCGGCTACGAGCCGTTCGTGAGCAAGGCGGACGTGCAGCGCATCGCCGATCATCTCGGGCTGACGTACGGCGAGGTCATGCGCGAATACGTCGTCGCGCGCCCCTCGGCCGACGGCTACCACGTCGGTTGGCTGAGGAAGATCAGCGACGACATCGCCGACCGCTGCATCTTCCTGATGGGCCCGCGCAGCGGCCGCCACTACTGCGGAATCTATCCGGCGCGGCCGCACGACTGCCGCGACTTCAGTCCGATCGGCTGCGAGGACGTGGACACGTCCCTCCCTCGGCGCTCTGCCTTCAAGATCGGCGCGGCGTTCCAACCCAAGCGCCGCTCGCGAAACGGACGCCGCAGATAGCGCGATCTCGCGGGGCCATCATTCAACAGGCGATGCAGCGAATGTGTCCGGTCGACTTCGCGTAGGCGCGAATCTCCCGATCGCGCGTTACGAACCGCGCGCCATATGCGGCTGCAGTGGCGACGAGCAAGCGATCAGCGGGATCCGTGAGCGGAGATCCAGGGAGAACGGTCGCGGCGACGGCAACCAGCGGTGTCAGCGCCGCTAGTACGACGCCGGGCTGACCAAAAAGCGCTCGTATGTAGTCTTCGATCGTCGAGGTAACTGAGAGCCGCTTTTTCCTAACCAGTAGGCCGATCTCCCAAGCCGTGATTGGCGACAAGAGCAGTTCGTCGCGTTCTGCAGCGGCCTCGACGAGCGCGGCGGCTTCTCCCTTTAGCAGTCCATCCGCCGCCCAAACCGCCGCGTGCGTGTCAAGTAAAATTGGATTCATCGGCCGACCAGGGATCGTCGACGGGGCTCACCAGGTCTTTCTGTGCCGTCACCATTCCGGCAAGCGATCCGCAGAAACGTCGAGACGCCGCTCGCACAGGGACCAAACGGGCAACCGGCCTGCGGTGCTTCGTGATGACGATCTCCGTTCCGAGACGCTCGACTTCGCTCATCAGTTCGAGACAGTGAGCTTTAAACTCCGCCGCCCCGATCTCACGGGGCTCGAGCATCAGCAGAGAAACGTGAGAGCCTTTGTTTTGGGCGGGTCGCTTTTTTCTGGTCATATTCTGTGCTCATTCTATCACGAGCGTCTCTCCGATAGCAAGGGCCAGGGATAACACGAAAAAGTCGTCGTAACCGAATTGCATGCAACGTCGCTTCATCGCCGCGCTCGTCGCGGCCGCTTTGATATCGGCCGCGCCGCCCGCTCGTGCACAAACGTCCGCGGTGTCGCCGTCGCTCTATCAGTCGCTGCGGTGGCGCTTCATCGGCCCGTTGCGCGGCGGACGCACCGTGGCGCTCGACGGAATCGCGGGCGAGCCGAACGTCTTCTACATCGGGGCGGTCAACGGCGGAATCTGGAAGACGCAAGATGCGGGCCGCACGTGGACTCCGATCTTCGACCGCGAGGCAACGGGCTCGATCGGGGCGATCGCCGTGGCACCCAGCGATCCGCGCGTCGTGTACGCCGGCAGCGGCGAGGGATTACAGCGCCCGGATCTCTCGGTCGGCGACGGCATCTACAAGTCGGTGGACGGCGGTGCGACGTGGACGCATCTCGGCCTGCGCGGCGCCCGGCAGATCGCCTCGATGGCGGTCGATCCGGCCAACCCGAACCGTCTCTTCGTCGCCGTGCTCGGACATCCATACGGACCGAATGACGAGCGCGGCGTCTACCGGTCGCTCGACGGCGGCGCCACGTTCCGACGCGTGCTCTTCGGGAACCAGAACGTCGGCGCGTTCGACGTCGTCCTCGACCCGCGCGATCCACGCGTGGTCTACGCCACGCTCTGGGCGGCGCGACAGGCGCCGTGGGAGATCGGCGCGTCGTTCGAGATGTCGGGTAGCGGAGTGTTCAAGTCGACCGACGGCGGCACGACGTGGGCGCAGCTGCGCTACGGGTTGCCGCCGCAAATCGGGCGCGCCGAGGTCGCCGTCGCTCGCAGCAATCCGCAAGTGGTCTACGCCTACACGGACGTCAAGTCGAAGGACACGGAAAACGGCGCCCTCTACCGCAGCGCCGACGGCGGAGCGCATTTCGCGCTCGTCAACAGTGCGGACGAGATCGCGCAGCGCGGCGACGACCTGATCTCGCTCGCCGTGGACCCCACCGATCCGAACGTCGTCTATTTGACGAACACGTCGACGTATCGGTCGACGGACGGCGGCAAGACGATGGTCGCGATCAAGGGCGCACCGGGCGGCGACGACTACCACACGGTCTGGATCAACCCACGGAACCCGCGGATCGTAGCACTCGCAAGCGATCAGGGCGCGACGATCTCCGTTGACGGCGGCGTGACCTGGAGCTCGTGGTATAACCAGCCCACCGCGCAGATGTATCATGCCAACGCGACCAACGGCTTTCCGTTTTGGGTCTGCGGCGGTCAGCAAGAGAGCGGCTCCGCATGCGTGGCGAGCCGCGGAAACGGGGGCGAGGTCACGGAACGCGATTGGCACACGGCCGGCGCGCAAGAGTACGGCTACGTCGTTCCGGATCCGCTGCGCCGCGGCATCCTCTTCGGGGGCAAGGTCGAGAAGTTCGACGAGGTCACCGGGCAAGTGCAAGAGGTCTCGCCGATCGCGCTTCCGACGAAGCGGTATCGCGTGGTGCGTACGGAGCCGCTCGCGTTCGATCACTTCGACAAGCGCCGGCTGTATTTCGGATCGAACGTCGTCTTCACGACGACCAACGGCGGCCGGAGCTGGCAGGCGATCAGCCCGGACCTCACGCGGACGCACCCCGCCGTGCCGGCGATCATCGAGCCCTTCGAGGGCGACGATCCGCAGCACGGCGCGCACCGCGGCGTCGTCTATGCGCTCGCGCCGTCCTACGTGCGTGCGGGGACGGTCTGGGCCGGAACGGACGACGGCCTCGTCTGGATCACCCGAGACTCAGGACGGCATTGGCGCAACGTTACGCCGCCGGAGCTGACGCCGTGGAGCAAGGTCGCGCAGATCGACGCGTCGCGCTTCGACGACGGCACCGCGTTCGTCGCCGTCAACCGGTTTCGCCTCGACGACATGCGCCCGTACGTCTACGTGACGCACGACGGCGGCGCCACGTGGAGGCTCGCCGTCGCAGGTCTGCCCGATCAGCCCGTCAACGCGGTGCGCCAGGACCCGGGCGAGCCGAACTTGCTCTACGCCGCCACGGAAAACGGCGTCGCGGTCTCGTTCGACGGCGGCGCGCGCTGGCAATCGCTGCAGCTCGATCTCCCGCACACGTCGGTTCGCGATCTCATCGTCCACGGCGAGGACGTCGTCGTCGCCACCCACGGCCGAGGCTTCTGGATCCTCGACGACGTCGAGCCGCTCCGCGAGCTCGCGCGCCTGCCGCGTGTCGAGACGCATCTCTTCACGCCGGCGCTCGCGTATCGCGTGCGGCGCAGCACGAACACGGACACGCCGTTGCCGCCCGAGGAGCCGATGGGCACCAATCCGCCGGACGGAGCGATACTCGACTACGCTCTCGGGGCGCCCGCGCGGCACGTCGTCATCTCGATCCTCGACGGCACCGGCAACGTCGTGCGGCGGTATGCGAGCGACGACCCTCCGCCTCCCTCGATCGAGCATCTCGACAAGCCGGCGTACTGGGAGCGGCCGTTCGCGGCTCCGCCGGCGAGCGCGGGAATGCACCGCTTCGTCTGGGACCTGCGCGAGGCGCCGCCGCACTCTCTGCAGCCGGATCTTCCCATCTCCGCGGTCCCGCACGACACGCCGCGGGTACCGGAGGGCGTGCTCGTGGTGCCGGGGCGCTACACCGTGAGGCTCGACGTGGACGCCCGCGCGCAAGAGCGCCCGCTAACCGTGGCGATGGATCCGCGCGTGGCCGTCTCGCGCGGCGCGCTCGAGCAACAGTACCGGCTCGGCAGCGAAATCGCGGCCATCATGAACCGCAGCTACGATGCAAACGCCGCCGCGAAGCGGGCCCGGCACGCGAGCGCGGCCGGCGCCTTCGCCTCGCTCAACGCCGATGCCCAGTCTCTCCTGGACACGGTCGAGGGCGCGGATGCTCCGCCGACGCTCCAGGCGGCCCAGGCCGTTCGGACGCTCGAAGGTCGGCTTGCTGCGATACAGAATCGGTGAGGTTCCTCGAAAGGAGTTCGGCATGAAAGGCATCCTGTTGTTAGCTTCGTTGAGTCTTCTCTGCGTCGCGCTGGGCCAGCCGGCGGCGGCCGCCCCGAGCACGCTGACGGTCAACCTCCAGCAGCAAAACGGCTCCGGTGAAAGCGGAAGCGCAACGCTGACGCAAATGGGCAGCGACGTGCAGGTCGTCATCGCATTGGACGGAGCGCCCGCGACCGCGCAGCCGATGCACATCCACACCGGCACGTGCAGCAATCTCGGCGGCGTCGCCTATCCCCTCACGTCGGCCACCAGCGGGAAGTCGACGACGACCGTCAAGGGCGTGACCATCGCCCAGCTACTCGCGAAGCCGACTGCGATCAACGTTCACCAGAGCGCGGACAACCTGGGAAAGTACGTCGCCTGCGGAAACATCACCGCGTCGGCGATGTAAGCAGTTCCGCGTAGCGCGCGGGGTCGATGTTGCCGCCGCTGACGATGGCACCGACGCGCTTGCCGGAGAGATCGGAAATGCGCTCGGCGAGCAGCGCGGCGAGCGCCGCGGCCCCGCTCGGCTCGATCACGAGCTTCAGCCGCTCGAACGCGAAGCGCATCGCGTTGCGCAGCTCGTCGTCGTTCACCGTCACGACGGCCCGCACGTGCTCGCGCGCGATCGCGAACGTGAGCTTCCCGGGAGCCGTCGTCTGCAGCCCGTCGGCGATCGTTCTCGGCACGGCAATCGTCACGCGCTCGCCCCGCGCGAGCGACTGAGCGAAATCGTCGCCCGCCTGCGGCTCGACGCCATAGAGCGCGATCGAAGGATTCAAACCGTGTGCCGCGATCGCCGTCCCGCTCATCAGGCCGCCGCCGCCGACCGGCACGACGATCGCGTCCAGCTCGGGGACGTCCTCCAAGAGCTCCAGCGCCGCCGTGCCGGCGCCCGCGACGATCCGCGCGTCGTCGAAAGGTGGCACGAGCGTCGCGCCGCGCTCCGACGCGACGCCTCGCGCGATCTCCTCGCGGTGTGAACGCTCGCGTTCGTAATGCACGACGTCGGCGCCGTAGCCGCGCGTGGCCGCGAGCTTCACCTCGGGGGCGTCCGTCGGCATGACGATGGTCGCGGGAACCCCGAGCAGCCGCGCAGCCAGGGCGACGCCCTGCGCGTGGTTCCCGCTGGAGAATGCCACGACGCCGCGGCGCCGCTCCTCGGGCGTGAGCGAGGCGAGGAAATTGTAGGCGCCGCGAAACTTGAACGCTCCCATGCGCTGCAGGTTCTCGCACTTCACGAAGATGCGAGCGCCGGCTCGATCGTCCAGCGTGCGCGAGACGACGACGGGCGTGCGGTGAGCGACGCCGGCCAGGAGGCGCGCCGCGGCACGGACGCCGTCGAGCGTCACCGAGCCATGTGAAAGTCCCAGTCGACCACCTTACCGTTTTCGTCGAAGCGCATCCGCTCGACGTAATCGTGCTTCGCGAATTTCACGTCGAAGCAATGCCAGCCCGGATCGCAGCCGGCCGTCGTCTCCTTGACCGAGAGCAGCTTGCCCTGTGCGTTGAGCTCGTCCGACCACTGCGCCACCTTGACGCGCGTGATCGTGATGCCCTTGGCGATGTCGTCCTGGACGGGCCGCAGGTCGTTGCCGATCACCGCGCGAGTGATGCGATCGGCCTCGCGCTCGTTGCGATTCTGCAACGTGCAGTCCGCCAGCGCCGCGAGGGCGCCCGCGACCAGCAGCCCGCGCGCGATCGTCACGACGCGAGCGCCTCGGCGTCGCTCTGCGCCGGGAACGCGTCGAACTCGAGCTTAGGGTTCCACTCGTGCGCGAGGCGCAGGCTCCACTCGCTCTCGAAGAGCGCTGCCGGTCGCCCCTCCCAGTCCTCGACGAGCTTCGCGTTCGAAGGCCAGTGCGCGCGCTCGAGGGCGTCGCGCTCCGCTCGCACGTGACGCGCAATCGTGTACGGCAGCGTCGAGAGGATCGTCTTCACGTTGTATTCCGACTCGAGCCGGTACTTCGCGACCTCGAACTGCAGCTCGCCGACGGCTCCGAGGATCGGCTCCGTTCTCGGCACGCCCCACGGATAGAAGACCTGCACCGCGCCCTCCTCGCGCAGCTGCGCGATGCCCTTTCCAAACGACTTGTAACTCCCCACGTCCGTGCTCCGGACGGTTGCGAAATGCTCCGGCGCGAAGGCCGGAATCGGCGGGAACGCGACCGGCTTGCCCTCGTACAGCGTGTCGCCGATCGCGAAGGCGCCGGGATTCGCCAGGCCGACGACGTCGCCGGCGTACGCCACGTCCAGCGAGACGCGGTCGTCGGCGAAGAGCCGCATTGCGCGCGACAGCCGAACTTGAGCGCCGGTGCGCGCGTTTCGAACCGTCATGTCGCGCGCGAACTCGCCCGAGCAGATCCGCACGAAGGCGACACGGTCGCGATGGCGCGGATCCATGTTGGCCTGGATCTTGAAGACGAAGCCGGTGAACGCGGCATCGGCCGGATCGACGCCCGCGCGCGCGACCGGCGGCGGCGCCATCTCAACGAAGTCGTCGAGGAAGAGCTGCACGCCGAAATTAGTCACCGCGCTGCCGAAGAACACGGGCGTGATCTCGCCCCGCAGCATCGCGGCGCGGTCGAAGCGCTCGCCCGCGCCGTCGAGCAGCTCGATGCCTTCGCGAAACTGGCCGTAGACGTACTCGCTCACCATCTCGCGTAGCGCAGGGTCGGCGACGTCGGTGACGGAGAACGCCGCGCGCGTCGTGCCGTGGCTGGAGCGCTCGAACCGATGCACCGATTTGGTGCGCCGATCGTAGACGCCGTGGAACTCGTCGCCGCTGCCCAGCGGCCAGTTCATCGGGAACGCGCCGATGCCGAGCACGTTCTCGAGCTCGTCGAGCAGCTCGAGCGGATCGCGGCTGGGCCGGTCGAGCTTGTTCATGAACGTGAAGAGCGGGATGCGGCGCTCGCGGCAGATTGCAAACAGCTTTTTGGTTTGCGGCTCGACGCCTTTGGCGGCGTCGATGAGCATCACCGCACTGTCGGCGGCGAGCAGCGTGCGATAGGTGTCCTCGCCGAAGTCCTGGTGGCCGGGCGTGTCGAGCAGGTTGATCGTGTGCTCCCGGTATGGGAATTGCAAGACGGTCGAGGTGATCGAGATGCCGCGCTCCCGTTCGAGCGCCATCCAGTCGCTCGTCGCCTGCCGCTGACGCCTGCGCGCCGAGACCTGCCCGGCGACGTGAATGGCCCCGCCGTAAAGCAGCAGCTTTTCGGTGAGCGTCGTCTTCCCCGCATCCGGATGCGAGATGATCGCGAAGGTGCGCCGTTTGTGCACCTCGTCTCGTATGGCCACGTTACCTCGTCAACGTTGTGCCGGTTCGTACACCCGCAGCTGGGCGCCGTGCGAATCCTCGCGCAGGAGCGCGAGGAACCGTGAGGCGCGAAAAAACTGCGCGCGCGGCGGAATATGCAGGCGATCGGCTCCCCGCCACACGTCGGCTTGATCACCGGCGATGGTGATGGTGCAATCACCATACACCAACGTGGCCGGCGGCACAATCGCCGCTGCGCCGCGGGGCAGCCGCGAGCGCACGTACGCCGTTGGGCCCGACGACTCGGAGACCTGGGTCAGACAATCGGGCAGGGCCGAGAGCGCCCAGGGCGCATCGCCGCGCAGCGCCGCGCTCGGCGCCGGCTCCGGCGGGCCCGAGCCGCCGGCCTTTGGCGGCACGCGCGCGTAGACGCTGCCGATCTTGATCCGAATCAGGTCGCGATTCGCCCACGCGGTCGCGAGCACAGCGGCGCTCAAGATGATGACCGTCGATAGAATCAGATATCGCAGCACTCAGGTGTTGAGAGGCTCGATCGAAACGCGCGCCGCGCCGACCGAGTAGTCGCCCATGCCGTAGTAGACGTCGAAGACGCGCTCGCCGAGGTCCGGGCGCGGATCAATGCCGGTCGGGAACACGACGTTGTCGACCACGCCGCGCCGCTCGCGTCGCGACTCTGGCACCATGATCGGCTCCGGCGATCGATAGAGCACGCGGTCGGGACGCTCGAGGTCGTGAATCACGATGCCGGCGCTGTAGCGCAAGAACGGCTTGCGCGCGCCGTCGTTGACGACGTCCACGCCGTGGAAGAGCGCCATCCACACGTCGCCGCCGGTCAAGGCGATCCGCACCGGCGGCGTGCCGGCGCCGATCTTGATCGATCCCCAGCGCGCGTCCGGCGAGAGCACCTGGACCGTTTCGCCGACGTTGCAGAGCTTGGCGTGATCCTTGAGCGCCGGCCCGAGCGGCACGTAGGCGATGCAGATGGATTCGCGATCCTCGTACGGCATGCGCTCGATCATTGGCACGGCGGCGCGCCCGTCGACGCTCGAGAGATGCAGCATCGGCCGATGGTAGAAGGCCAAGCAGCGCTTGCCTTTCGGCGAGAGCACAGGCTCTGGAAAGAACGCCGCGTCCTTGTCGTCGCCCGAATGCGTCGCCGTTCCGGGAAACCGCACCGGGCCCATACGCTCCCAGCGGTAGGCGTCCGTGGAGATTGCGAGCGCGACGCGCGGGCCGTCCGGTCCGACCGCAGTGTACGCCATCACATACGCCCCGAGCTCCGCGACGTGCGTGACGCGCGGATCCTCGCAGCCGTAACCGCCGCGCGGGCGCATCTCATACGGCGCCTCCGGCTGCAGCGCGAAGGCGAGGCGTTCGACCTCGAAGCCGCGGTTCGCGGCTTGCGTGCGAACGATGCCGATCCGCGAGACGTTCCCTTCGGCGACGCAGCGCGGATAGAGCAACAACTCGCCTCCGGGCGCGCGCGTCGCGCCCGGATTCAGGATGCCGCCGGCCTCGGCCGGATCGCCGTCAGGCTCGAGCACCAGGCCGAGCCGCTGCACGCGAACGCCGAGCTGGGGTAGCGGCTCGAGGGACGGCGTCGTTCTTCGGGGAGAGATCACGGCAATGACGTGACCGCGATCGGCTCGTTGCTCGGCGTGACGACCTCGACGCGCACGCCGCGCCGATAGACGCTGTTGGGCACGATCCAGAGCGTGAAGGAGCGGTAGGCCGGCGTCGGCTCGCCGCCGTCGGCAGGCGCCTGTTCGAATGCGACGACCCTCACGCGCTCGGGCGTGGCGCGGATGGACTCGACGATCTGCTTGTAACCGGTACGGTCGTGCGGGCCCATCAACAATACGGCGCCGAACTCGCTTTTATAGTGCACCGGCGCGTGAATTCCCAGCTTGCCCAGGGCTTCGGCATCGCGTACTATAAGGATTTGGTTCCCTCCAAGAACGGTGGTCGTGCCAACTGCCAGCGTCTTTACGCGAACTTCGCGACATCCGGCCAGCAAGATGAGCCCTACAGCTAGACCTGCCAGGGCCGACCAGCGCTTCACGGCCGTCCGCTTCGCCCGTACCGACCGGCGGCCTCCCCGGCACACGAAAATTTTATCCTCAAATGTCGTTGCCCGCGCTGCCGTCGCGACGGTACGCTAAAGGACGATGAAACAGCTCCTGCGTTTGGCATTGGCCGCCGATATCGTGGCGCTGATGACCGTCGTGTTGGGGAGCTGGACGCGCATCAATGGCGCCGGGCTCACGTGCCCCGACTGGCCCCTATGCCGCGGACGCCTCGTGCCGTCGATGACCGACGGTACGCTCTGGGAATGGACGCATCGCCTGCTCGCGTTCGCAGTCGCGCCGCTCGTCGTCGCGCTCATCGCCGCCGCGTGGCGCAAACGCCGTCTGCCGTTCATCGGCCCCACGCTGGCCGTCATCGTCGCCCTGTTCTTCGTGCAGGTTTTTCTCGGCGCCGAGACCGTACGACTCGCGAACACGCCGATCTCCGTCGTGCTGCATTGGGCGACCGCCATGGCGTTGATCGCCGCGTTGTCGGCGATGGCCGTCTTCGCAGCCGCCGCCGACGCGGCGCGGACGGAGCCCCCGGCACGCGGCTTCTCGGCCGCCGTCGCCGTGGTGGGAGCAACGGCGCTCGTCGCGTTCGCGACGATGTGCGTCGGCGCGTACGTCAGCTCCAGCGGCGCGGGACTCGCGTGCCTGTCGATACCGGACTGCGCCGGAAACGTCGTCGTGTACACGTCGGGCCAGTTCGTGCAGATGCTGCATCGCATCGCGGCGGCCGCGACGCTGATCTGCGCCGCCGGCGCGCTCGCGCTCGTTTGGGCGCAATCCTCGCCGGCGCGGCTGCGCGCGGCGGTCTCGCTCGGCGTCGCGCTCGTAAGCCTTCAGGTGCTACTCGGCCTGCTCAACGTGGCCCTGCGGCTGCCAACGGATCTGCGCGAAGCGCACGCGGTCAACGCCGCGCTCGTTTTCCTGACGTTCTTCGTGGCGACCATTTTCGCGGCGCTCGACGCCGCGCCGGGCGTCGCTTCGCGGCGCTTGCGCGAAAGTAGCCCGCAGCGATGACGGCGATTGCGCGGCTCGAGGATTACTACGAGCTCTCGAAACCGCGCATCATCGCGCTGCTGCTCGTCACGACCGCGGCCGCGATGGTCATGGCGGCGCGGGGCATTCCAAGCCTTTCGCTGCTCTTCTGGACGCTGCTCGCGGGCGCGCTGGCCGCGGCCTCGGCCGGCGCGCTGAACTGCGTCTGGGACGCCGACATCGACCGCGTGATGAAGCGCACGCAGTCGCGCCCGATACCGGCCGGTCGCCTCTCGCGGCGCGACGCGACGATCTACGCCGTGCTCGCGGGCGGAGCGTCGTTCACGATCTTCTACCTGCTCGTCAATCCGCTCGCCGCGTGGCTCTCGCTGGCCGGCAACGTCTACTATGTCGGCGTCTACACGATGTGGCTCAAGCGCGTGACTCCGCTCAACATCGTCATCGGAGGCGCCGCCGGCGCGGTGCCCCCGCTCGTGGGCTGGGCCGCGGTCACGCATACGATCGGCGGTCCCGCGCTCGGCCTGTTCGCGCTGATCTTTCTCTGGACGCCGCCGCACTTCTGGTCGCTCGCGCTCATGACCGAGACCGAGTACGGCAAGGCCAAGGTCCCGATGTTTCCCAACGTCTACGGCATCGAACGCACGAAGCGCGAAATCGTCTACTACAGCCTCGTGCTGGTCGCGGCATCGCTCGCACTCTACCCGCTGCACGTCATGGGCGCGTTCTACTTAGCGGCGGCGGCCGCGCTGGGCGGCCTCTTCGTGCTCGATGCGGTGCGCACGTGGCGCGAACGCAGCGGCACGCTGCAGGCTCGCAAGCTCTTCCGCTTTTCGCTCCTTTACCTCGCGCTGATGTGCGCCGTGATGGTGATCGACCGCATCGTGTCGTGAACCGGCTGCTCTGGACGCTCGGGCTCGGCGTCTTCGCCGGAGCGCTCGACCTCAGCGTGCTCTCGCCCGCGCTGCCCGCGCTCGGCCGCGATTTTTCGGTGCAGACCGGCGACCTCGCGTGGGTCTTCACGCTCTACCTGCTCGTTACGGTCGTTTCGATCGCGCTCGCGAGCACGCTCGCCGACCGTTACGGACGCCGTCCCGTCTACGTCGCCTGCGTCGCCGTTTTCGCCGCCGGCAGCATCCTCGCGATCGCCGCGCCGAGCTACGCCGTCTTCCTGGCCGCTCGCGCGATACAGGCGCTCGGTGCGGGCGGCATATTCCCGGTCGCGACGGCCACGATCGGCGACGTCGTTCCCGCCGGCCGCCGTGGCGCGGCGCTCGGAATGGTCGCCGCCACGTGGGGTTTAGCCGCCGTCGTCGGCCCGAGCCTCGGCGGCTTGATCACGCACTACGTCTCCTGGCGCTGGATCTTTGCGGCGAACGTTCCGCTCGCCGTCGCCGTCATCGCGCGCGCGCTGCGCGACATTCCGAGCGAGGCGCCGCGGCGGCGCGGCCGCTTCGACGCCGTCGGACTCGCGCTGCTCTGTGTCGGATTGCTCGCGGTAATGGACGGATTGATCGGTGCACACCTCGTGATCGGCCTGCTCGGCGGTGCCGTGCTCTCCGGATTCGTCGTATGGGAGACGCTGACGCCGTCGCCGATCGTTCCGCTGGAGCTCCTGAGCCGCCCGCAGCTCGTCACGACCTACGCACTCGAGCTGATCATCGGCGTGTTGGAAGGCTCGCTGTTCTTCATTCCGACGGTGCTGGTCGGAGCGCAGGGACTCTCGTACGCCGCAGCGGGATTCGTCGCGGCGCTCGGCGCGCTCACATTCGTGGTAGTAATCCCGGCGTCAGGGCGCGCGCTCGATCGCATCGGCAGTCGCGACGTGCTGCTGTTGGGCACAGCGCTCACCGAGCTTGGACTGGCGATCTTCGCGCTCGGCTTTCAAATGCTCGCGCCGGCGCTGCTCGCGATGATCGTCGCGGGCGCCGGATTCGGCGCGCTGCTGGGAGCGCCGACCCGCTACATCGTGACGAACGAAACACCCGAACGCTCGCGAGCCACCGCGGTGGGACTGTTGAGCCAGATGCTGATCGTCGGGCAGATCCTCGGCACCGCGATGGCAGGGAACTTCTTCGCGACGGCCGGAAGCGAGATCGCGGGCTATCGGCACGCCTATCTGGCCTTTTGCGGCGTCGCGTTCGTGGCCCTGGTCCTCGCGGCGCGGCTCAAACCGCAGCGCGACGAGCGCAGCCGCCCAATCGAAGAGGCAGCCGCCGGAGCACTCTAGCGCGAAGCTCCCGGCATGGCGACGCACGTCGTGGAGAATCAACCTCCGCCGCTCGAGAATTACAACGTCTTCGCGTCGGACCGCGCGTTGAACGACGCGATCGCCTACGTCGCGCCCGACGCTTCGACCGGCGAGATGGCGGCACTGGGCGAGGTCGCCGGACGCGGCGACGTCATCGCGCTCGGCTTCGACGCCAACGAGCATCCGCCGGCGCTGCACACGCACGATCGCTTCGGCAACCGCGTCGACGAGGTGCGCTTTCATCCGGCTTGGCACGCACTGTTAAGCCACGCTACGCGCGCCGGGCTGCACGGTACGCCCTGGCAGGACGCGCGGCCGTTCGCGCATCTGCGCCGCGCCGTGAAATTCTACGTGTGGGGGCAGGTCGAATCGGGCCATGGCTGCCCGATCTCGATGACGTATGCGGCCGTTCCGGTGCTGCGCGCCGAGCGCGAGCTGGCGGAATGGACGGCGCCGCTGACGCAGCCCGAATACGATCCGCGTCTGATTCCGATCGCCGCGAAGCGCGCGGGGCTGTGCGGGATGGGCATGACGGAGAAGCAAGGCGGCTCCGACGTGCGGGCCAACACGACCCGTGCGGAACCTGCCGCCGCCCGCGGGCCGGGACGCGAGTACCGCCTCAGGGGGCACAAGTGGTTCTGCAGCGCGCCGATGAGCGACGCGTTCCTCGTGCTCGCGCAGACTGGGAAAGGTTTGTCTTGCTTCCTCGTGCCGCGCGTGCTCCCCGACGGGACGCGCAACGCGTTCGCGATCGCGCGGCTCAAGGACAAGCTCGGAAATCGCAGCAACGCCTCCGCCGAGGTCGAGTTCGATTCGACGGCGGGCTGGCTGATCGGCGGCGAGGGCGAGGGACTCGCGCGCATCGTCGAGATGGTGAACTCCACGCGGCTGGACTGCGCGATCGGGTCCGCGGCGCTGCAGCGGGCCGCGCTGGTGGCGGCGATCCATCACGCGACGTATCGCCGCGCGTTCGGGAAGACGCTGATCGAGCATCCGCTGATGCAGAACGTGCTGGCCGACCTCGCGCTCGAATCGGAGGCGGCCATGGCGCTCTGCGTGCGCATCGCACGCGCCGTCGACGACTCGGCCGGAGAAGAGCGCGCCGCGCTGCGGCGCATCGGAACGGCGCTCGGCAAATACTACGTCTGCAAGCGAGCGCCGGTCGTCGTCGGCGAGGCGCTGGAGTGCCTTGGTGGAAACGGATACGTCGAAGAGTCGGTGATGCCGCGGCTCTACCGCGAGGCTCCGCTCAACTCCATCTGGGAAGGTTCGGGTAACATCAACGCATTGGACGTCTTACGCATCCTCCGCAAGCAGCCGGACGCGCTCGCGGCGTGGCGCGACGAGGTCGCGCCGGCGCTGGCCGAACCGCGCATCGCCGCGCACGCACAGCGTCTCGAGAGCGAACTCCGTGATCCCGCGCTGGGCGAGGCACAGGCACGCGACGTCGCCGAGCGCATGGCGCAACTCTGGCAGGCGGCCCTGCTGCTCGCATATGCGCCCGCCGAGGTCTCCGACGCGTTCGTGGCGAGCCGCATGGGCGGCGAACATGGCCGGACGCTCGGAACCCTGCCGGCCGGCACGGCGTTGCGCACGATCGTGGAGCGCGCCGCAATATGACAGGTTCGTTGGCGCGCCGCGCCTGGACGCGCAAGGAGCGCGCCGTCGTGTGGCGCGGCCTGACCGGGCGCTTCTCGCTCGCGATCGAGCCGCTGCTGGGCATGCTCTTCATGGGCTTGCTCACGTGGGGCATCGTCTATCGAGCGCAGCACGTGCCCTCAGACGCCACGCTGATCAAGATCGCTTGGATCTTCGCGGTCGGCGCGGTCGCGTTCGCCGGCTACTTCATCGCCGTGCTGGTCGCTCCGGTGATTGCCTATCTGCAAACGTTCAAGCCCATCTACGTCCTCGATGGCTACGTGCGTTATCGCGAGCCCGACGATCGGTCGCAGCCTGGTGCCTGCGGATACGCCGCGGTGCTCTATCCCGACCGCGGCGTCGCGGGCGAGTGGGAATGGCTCGGCAAGAAACGCTTGCCGAACGCGACGATCCCGGCGCTCGTGGAGTTTTCCGCCTACGCCGGCATCCACAAGATCGACGGCAGGCCGACCGGGCTGCTACCGGACGAGGAAATTCCGCTGCTCGCGATCGGCATCGCGACCCGCCACGGCCGCCGCTCGGACTTATAGCTCTCGAGGAGATCTCACCAATGAAGAACTTGTGCTTGTTCCTCCTCGCTGCCGTGACGTCCGCATGCGGCGCAGGGTTCACCGCGGCGCCGGCGGCCCACGCGGGTTCCGCGCTCCGTGCCCACGTGCAGAAAACGGCGCTCGTGTACGTCTCCGACCACAGCAACAACCTCGTCGACGTGTTCGACATTCGGGGAAATCTGCGCTATTCCATTACGGACGGGGTGAAAGCGCCCGCCGGGCTGTTCGTCGATGCGCAGCACGACTTGTGGGTGGCCAACCCCGGCGCAAACAACGTGCTCGTCTTTCGTCGCGGCTCGACGACGCCGAGCGCTGCGCTCCACGATCCGAACCAGCCCAACGACGTCGCCGTATGCCACCATAGGACGGCGTTCGTCGCGGACTCGCTGAACTTGGGCGGCATCGCCGTCTTTCCGCCCGGCCACAAGAACCCGACGCGCCGCCTCGTAGCACAGCAGAGTGGTCAGAGCGGCCTGGAGTTTTATGTCGCTTGCGATCTCGGCGGCAACATCTTCGCGACGGGCGTCATCGGGGCGTCGCCGTTTCCCGCGACGGTCGGCTGGCGCCACGCGCGCGAATCGGGATACTATCTTCTGCAGCCGACCGCGCAGTCCGAGAGCGGCATTAAGGCGACCGCAGCACGAACGCTGCTGATCCCGACGTACACCGCCCCGTCACAGCCCGCCCTGGTGGAGTTCACCGAAGCCGGTACGCCGACGGGGCGAGCGATCCACACGGGCGGTACGGACCTTTGGGGCGACATCGCGCTGGATGCACGCGAGGAGGTCGTCTTCGGCGTGGATACGCCGAACGACTCGGTCGTCGCGCGCGAATTTCCCGGCGGCGAACTCGTTCGCACGTATACGAACGGAAATCTCATACAGCCCGCCGGGGTCGCGGTAGATCCCGGCGACTGAACCCTCTTAAGTTTACGGCGCAGGGTTGTTGAGCGGGACGCGCAGCGTCGTGTTCGAGGGCCAGTGGTGGCCGTAGCCGGAGAGCATCACAACGGCTCCTCCGATCGCGAAGATGACCACCAAGCCGACGACGAGGACGCGATAGAGCGCCACCGGCACGCCGCGGCTCTCGGGAACCTTGCTAAAGTCGAGATACTCGTCGTCGCGAACGATCATGGTGAATGGCTATCCCTTCGGCGCGAAGCCGACGACGTTGAGGCCCGCCAGGAGCGCGAGAATCGCCCCGATGCCGAGCAGGAGGAGCATCAGCTTGAAGACTTGGTTCTCGACACCGGTCGCGTGCCAATCCTTGTAGAGAGCGTAGAACGCGACGACTCCGACGACGATCCCCGCGATGACCGCGCCCAACCGTTCAATCAGCGCTGCGTTCACGTTCGCTCCTTATAGAAGGTAAAAGATCGAGAAGAGCACGACCCAGATCACGTCGACGAAGTGCCAGTACAGCGTACCGGCCGTGATCCCGAAGAACTTGCCGCGCGTGTAGACCCCGGCTGCCGACTGCAGCACGAGTACCGTGAGATAGCACACGCCGATGAACACGTGCATCCCGTGCATGCCGGTGAGCGTGAAGAACGATGCGCCGAAGATGCCGCTGCCCCACCACGTCACGTGCTCGCCGTAGATGAGATGGGTGTACTCGTAGGCCTGTCCGCCGAGGAAGCCCGCGCCGAGCACGATCGTCGCCAGCAGGAACCACATGTAGCGCATGAAGTTGCCGTGCTTGAAGTTCTCGAGCGCGTAGTGCATGGTCGCCCCCGACCCGAACAGCACGACGGAGTTCCAGGCCGCGAACGCGACGTCGAGACGCTGGATACCCGGCGGCGGCCAGCCTTGTCCGCTGTTGCGCAGATAGAGATAGGCGAATATGAAGGAGGCGAACAGCACGCAGTCGCTGACCAGGAAGAGCAGGAAGCCCTGCAGCCGCAGCTCGCGGGTCTCGATGTAGAGCTGATCGACGTTTCCGTGCGAGTCGAGCGGCAGCGATGCGGCCGTCATCAATGCGCTCCCGCGGCCACGGGCGGCGCGTCCGTCAGTTCTTCGTCAAGCCCCTTGTACGGCAACGGCTGGCTGAAGTCGTACGGCAGACCGTACACGGTCGGGACGTGCTTGAAGTTGTAGTAGTTCGGCGGCGACGGTATCTGCCACTCGAGCGTCCGCGCTCCCCAGGGGTTGGGGCCGGAACGCTTGCCGTTGCGGATGCTCCAGATCACGTTGACGAAGAATATCAAGATCGCGAAGGTCATCAGGTACGAGGCGTAGGACGCGAACTGGTTCAAGAACGCGAACTGCGGGTCGTACGTCGCGACTTCGCGCGGCATACCCTCGATGCCCAGCCAGTGCATCGGCAAGAACGTCAGGTTGAAGCCGATGAAGAACAGCCAGAAGTGCAGCTTGCCGAGCGTCTCGTTCAGCACGCGCCCCGACATCTTGGGGAACCAATAGTACATGCCGGCGAACACGCCCATGAGGCTGCCGCCCACGAGCACGTAGTGGAGGTGCGCAACGATGAAGTACGTGCCGTGCACGTGGAGATCGTATGGAATCGCCGCGAGGAAGATGCCGGTGATGCCGCCGATCGTGAACAGCCCGACGAATCCGATGGCGAAGAGCATCGCGGTATTGTAGTGGATCTTGCCGCCCCAGAGCGTGGCGGTCCACGAGAAGATCTTGATTCCGGTCGGCACGCCGATCACGAACGTGATGATCATGAAGGGAAGCTGCAAGAACGGCGCGAGCCCCGACGTGAACATGTGGTGCGCCCAGACCATGAAGCCGGTCAGCGCGATCGCCATCGACGAAAACGCGATCAGCTTGTAGCCGAAGATCGGCTTGCGCGCAAAGGTCGGCAGCACCTCGGAGATGATGCCGAACGCCGGCAGGATCATGATGTAGACGGCGGGATGCGAGTAGAACCAGAACATGTGCTGCCACATCACCGGGCTGCCGCCCTTGGTCGGGTCGAAGAACGGCACGCCGAAGACGCGGTTGATGAAGAGGGCGGCGAGGGCCGCGGCGAGGGCGGTCGTCGCGATCATCAGCAGGGGGGCCGTCGCAAACTGTCCCCACACGAAAAGCGGCATGCGTGTGAAGGTCATGCCGGGCGCCCGCATCTTGAGGATCGTGACGAGGAAGTTCAGCCCCGTCATCGTCGAGCTCACGCCGACGAGGAAGATCGCCGCGGCCCACATCGACGTCCCGGCGGCGCCCTGCAGCGAGACCGGCGGATACTCCATCCAGCCCGCGGTCGGCGCGCCCATCAGGAACGACGAGAACAGCATCAGGCCGGAGACCGGGAAGATCCAGAAGCTCAGCATGTTGAGCCACGGAAACGCGACGTCGCGCGCCCCGATCTGCAGCGGGAAGACGAGGTTGCCGAAGCCGCCCGTCAGCATCGGGATGATGACCAGCCAGACCATGGTGCTGCCGTGGATGCTGTAGATCTCGTTGTAGGTGTCGGCGGCGACGAAGCCGCCGTTGGGATTGAGCAGCTGCGTGCGGATCGCCTCGGCCAGCAAGCCCGCCAGCATGAAGAACACGAAGGCGGTGATGAGATACTGGATGCCGATGATCTTGTGGTCGAGCGAAAAGACGTATCGCCGGACGAACCCCTGAGGCTCCGGATGAATATGATCGGCGATCCCGCCGGCTGAAACCGCTGCTACTGCCATAATTCTTTCGATTGTATCATTTCAGTGAGTCGAGAAATGCGACCAAATTCGCGATGTCCTGCGCAGACAGGCCGTTCGCTGTCGCGTTCGGCATCGTTCCCATGCTGCCGGTATAGCCGTTCTGCAGGATCGCGGCGACGTTTTCCGGAGTCGCCGGCTGCCCGTTGACCAAGTTGGGATGGGCCGGGTCGTGCAGCACGCCCTTGAGCCCCGGACCGACCACTTTCTCGTCGAACGGCGCGATCTTGTGGCACGCCGAGCACTTCTGCGCGAACATCTGCTGGCCGGCCGGCGCGCTGCCGCCCTGAAGCGCGACCGCCTGGCCGCCGGCGGCCGGTAGCGCGTTGCTCGTGTGCGCGTTTCTCTGCTGCCAGCCCTTGTACCACTTGTCGAACGCCGGCTTCTCCTCGATCACGAGCGCCTGCTTATCCATCTCGCTGTGAAGCACGCCGCAGAACTGCGTGCAGATGATGCGATAGCGACCGTCGAGCCGCGGCGTGAAGCGGATCGTGGTAACGAGGCCCGGCACGGTGTCGTTCTTGAGGCGCATCGCCGGCACCCAGAATCCGTGAATCACGTCGGCCGACGTCAGGTTCAGCGTCACGGGCACGCCCCGCGGGAGGTGCATCTCGTCGGTGACCTCGCCGTTGATCTGCGGATAGCGGAACGAGAAGTAGAACTGGTGGCCGATCGCCTCGACGACCACCCCGTTCTCGGGCTCGAGCATGATCTCGTACCAGATCCGGACGCTCACGATCGAGAGCAGCACCACGAAGAGCGCCGGGATCACCGTCCACCAGAACTCGAGCTTGTGGTTGTCGTGGATCTGCACGCCGATTGCATCGGGCGGGTCCGTCGCCTTCGCGCGGAATGCGATGCTGAAATACAGCAGATATCCGCCGACGAAGATATAGAGCGCGCTGCCCGTCGCTGCCATGAAGCGGAAGAGCGTGTCGACCTGGCGCGCCGTAACGATCGCCTCGGGGAGATACTTCTCGAGAGGAAACTCATACCAGAAGACGATCGCTCCCACGGCCAGTATGGCCAGGATCGCCGTGACCGTCCAAAAGCCCCGGCCGAGCCGGACGGGCTGCACCGTGTTCTCAACCAAAAGAAAGCTCTCTCCCCAGGTCTACTATAGAATTCCGCGCGCTCGGCGCGCGTCGACTAAACGGGCTGTTAAGAGAGTCTGTCGGCGGCCCCTGCAAACTCCCTGACCAGCCAATCGACGTTGGTAATCGCCGTCCCGACCACGACGGCATCCGCTCCCGCGTCGAGCGCCGCACGCACATCCCGCGGCGAACGTATCCCTCCTTCGCAGATCGTGAAGCCACCGGATCGCGCAAGCTCAGCCACGACGTCGAGCGCCGGCAGTGCCGCTCCCCTCGTCTCCGCCGTATACCCGCACAGCGTCGTCGCCACCGCATCAGCGCCCGCCTCGCGCGCCGCCCGCGCATCGGCCGGCGTCGCGCAGTCCGCCAGCGCGACGCGGCCGGCCGCATGAATCGCCGCGATCACGCCTGCCGAGTCCGCGCCGTCGGGGCGGCGACGCTGTGTCGCGTCGAACGCCACGATCTCGGCGCCCGAGGCAATCACCGCGTGCACCTCGGCGAGCGTCGGCGTGATGTAGGGTTTGAAGCCGGCATACTCGCGCTTGATTAGGCCGATCACCGGCAGCGCCACGCGTGCGCGCACCGCCCGCAGGTCGTCCAAGCCGGCGACGCGGACCGCCACGGCGCCCCCCTCTTGAGCGGCTTGCGCCATCGCAGCGATGACGTGCGGATCGTCGAGCGCCGAACCTCGCCACGCCTGCACCGAGACGATTAGTCCGCCGCGCAGGCTTTCCAACGTCGTCACTGCGTGAGCCGCTCCGGCTCGATGCCGAGCTCGCGATAGGCCAGCAGCAGGGCGCCGCCG
Organism: Vulcanimicrobiota bacterium; assembly: GCA_019235995.1. GTDB lineage: Bacteria > Vulcanimicrobiota > Vulcanimicrobiia > Vulcanimicrobiales > Vulcanimicrobiaceae > Cybelea. Next base: position 3,402 of record JAFAJV010000016.1, on the reverse strand, counting down.
GCGGCGTCATAACGCGCCTCAAACACGTCGGCACAGGCGACGAGCGATCGGATTCCGTCACTGACCCGCGAACGAAAACCCGCGTCCCGGAAGACTCCGCCGGAGAGACCCACGCGCGCGACGCCTCCGGCGCCGATCGCGCGACACGCGAGACCGGCGAGCCGATCCGCGCCTCGGTTCGCCGCGGCTCTGACGCGTTCGAACCGCAGCGCGACGGGAGCGAAAGCCGCGAGCCGGTCGCGGGAGATCTCGCCGTGGTAGAATCGCCGCGCGATCTCGCGCAGCGAACCCGCCTCAAAGAATTCGCCTGCCGCGCGCAGCTCTTCGGCCGTCGACGGGTCGCCGTCGTCGGCGGCGCGCATCAGCTCGGCGAGCGCATCGCGCGCGATGCGAAACGCGCTGCCCTCGTCGCCGAACAGAAACCCCCACCCGCCGAAGACGTGCGCCGCGCCTTCGCGATCGCGCGTATACGCGACCGAGCCCGTGCCGGCGATCACGACGACGCCGTTGCGTCCAGCGAGCGCTCCGGCGTGCGCGATCGGCGTGTCGTGCATCAGCACGACGCGGCCCGCAGTCAGCTCGGGTGGGCGCCCGTAGACGCGGCCGTTGTAACCGCTGATCCCGGCCACGACGGCGTCGCAGCGCGTGCCGCGCGCGAGCCCGGCGTGATGCAGCGCGTCCTCCAACGCGTCGCGCAGCGCATCGCGCAACCGCGTCGACTCGGCGCCGGCGCCGATCTCGTCGGACGGCCCGCTCGTACCGCGGCCCAGGATGCGCCCGCGCTCGTCCCCGACGACCGCGACCGTGGAGCTCTGGCCTCCGTCGATCCCGGCGGCGAGGATCGTCACGCGCTCGGTCCCAGCAACGTCCGAGCGAAGCCGTCCGCGGCCGACTCTCGCGCGCCGCGATCGCGTAACCGCGGCACCTCGCGGATCGCCTCGCGATGATGGTAGAGCTCGTGCCCGACGGCGAGCGCGACGAACTCGCCGAGCTGTGCGGACGGAAGCCGCGCCGCAACCGCGAGGTTGAGACGAATCTCGGGAATCGACGGATCGTACTCCGAGCGCAGCTCCGCGTCGCCCCACTCGCCGAGGTTCGCAAAGCGCACCGCTACGCCGTAGGAACGCGCGAGCGCGAGCGCCGTCGTCACAGAGCGACACCGTCGGCGACGAGTCGCGCACGCAGCTCGCCGCCGTCAATTCCCCCGACGAGCCGGCCGCCCTCGCACGCGAGCGCCGCCGCCGTTCCCGCGGCCTGTCCGAGCGTCATGACGGTCGGAGTGAGCCGCGTCGAGGCGAGGGCCTCGTGCGTCGTCGAGATGCAGCGGCCCGCCACGAGCAGCTGCTCACGGTTGACGGGAAGCAGGCAGCGGTACGGAATCTCGTAGCTCTCCCCGGGCGCGAGGCGATGCGTCGTCGTGCCGCTGCCGCTCGGGTTGTGAAGATCGATGGGATACGCGCTGCGCGCCACGGCGTCGCCGAATCTGCGGCCCTGCAACACGTCGTCGCGCGTGAGCGTGTACCGTCCGACGATGCGCCGCGACTCGCGGATGCCGATCTGCGTGCCCGTTGCCGCGATGCGCGCGTTCCCAAATCCAGGCACGCGGCTGCGAAAGAAGTCGAGCAGTTGCATCGCCTGGAGCCGCGACTCCACCTCGGCGCGCGTGAGGTCGTCGGGATCGAGCGGATCGACGTCGACGACGCGCGTCATGTTGACGGTGACCTCGTCCGGATAGGGCGAGATGAAGAACGATACGAGCTCCCGCGGCACGTCGACGATGCCGTCTTCGCGAGCGCGCTTCCACAGCGAGTACAGCCCGGCGACGGCGGTGAGGGCCGAAGCCGTGATCTGGTCCGCCGCAAGCGACGTTCGCATTTCTTCGGGATGCTCGCGCAGATACGCGGCGAGCTCCGCGAGGTCTACGTGACTCACTCGAAAGATCAGCGTCGCGGGCTGCACTCGGCCACGTTCGTCGCCCTGCTGCGTCGGCACGCCCGCGGAGGCCGCGACGAATGCGTCGGCGGTCGCATCGATGACGACCGAGGCGCGAAACTCTCGCGCCCCGCCGACCGTCGCAAACCTCGCGCCGATGACGCGATCTCCCTCGAGAAGCGCCGAGAGGAAGTACGCGTGAAGCACGAGCGATACACCGGCTTCGCGCATCATCTCGAAGAGCAGCGCCTTGTGCACCTCGGGGTCGAACGGCGTGATCGTCGCGACGTAATCGGACGAGTCGGGTAGGTGCCCGGGAGAGGCGCCCTTAGACATCAGGCGATCGACCATCTCCTGCGCTATGCCGCCGACGATGCGCTCGTTCCCCGAGTGAAACGTCATCCAGGGTCCGACCATGGCCGCCGTTGCGGTGCCGCCGAGAAAACCGTAGCGCTCGGCGAGCAGCGTTCGCGCACCGTGGCGCGCGGCTGCAAGCGCGGCGGCGCAACCGGCGTTCCCGCCGCCGACGACGAGCACGTCCATGCGCCGCGATTCGTCGCCGCGTGGAGCAGGCCATTTCCGCGCGCTCAACAATACCCGCACATGCAAGTTCCTATTGCTTCCCAGGAACGCAATTGGGCGATGGCGGCGCATCTGAGCGCGCTCGTCGCCGTGGCAGGGCTGCCCTTCGGTCACGTGCTCGGTCCGCTCATCGTGTACTTGATCAAGGGTCACGAATCGGAGTTCGTCGGCGAGCACGCCAAGGCGTCGCTCAACTATCAGATCACGATCTCGATTCTTTGCATCGTGGCGATCCTCGTCGGCGTCGCCCTGAGCCTCGGCTACCTCGTGAACTCGACGTCGGACAACTCGAACGCTCCCGCGATCGGGTTCGGAGTGATGTGGATCGCGATCGCCATCGCAGCCGTGGTGCTGCTCCTGTTCTCGCTGATCTTCATCATCATGGGAACGATCGCCGCCAACGAGGGGCGCCCGTACACGTACCCCTTCGCCATTCGCTTTTTGCGCTAGGAGCTGCCGATGCTGATGCAACGTGTCAAGCCGCTGTCGCGAATCCTCGCGGAGGGTAGCGACGAGCAACACGGCCTGAAGCGCTCGCTCGGGCCGTGGGCGCTCACCGCAATGGGCATCGGCGCGATCATCGGCACCGGAATCTTCGTACTGACCGGGGTCGCCTCGGCGACCCGCGCGGGGCCGTCGCTGACGCTCTCGTTCGTCGTCGCCGGCGTCGTGAGCGCGCTCGCAGCGCTCTGCTACGCGGAGGTCTCGAGTAAGGTCCCGATCTCCGGCAGCGCCTACACATACACGTATGCGACGATGGGTGAATTCCTCGCCTGGATCGTCGGGTGGGGTCTTGTGCTCGAATACGCGCTCGGCGCGTCGACCGTCAGCGTCGGCTGGTCAGGCTACTTCACGTTCATCCTGCACACGTTGTTCAATTGGAACATT
>JAFAJV010000125.1 GCA_019235995.1 Vulcanimicrobiota bacterium | reverse complement strand
GAAGCGCAGCTGCAGCCACGGCGTCATCGGAATCACGACCACGTTGGCGATCACGTAGCCGGTGAGCACCCACGTCGCCTCGTCCACGGTCGCGCCGAGATTGCCCTGAACCGTCGGCAGCGCGACGCTGACGATCGTGAGGTCGATCGTCTGCAGCAGCGCCGCCAGCATCACACCCGCCACGACGAGCCACCGGCGCGTGCCGTACTCGACCAGCGACGCGGGCTGGCCCGGCGGCGGGACCGCCTCGAGCTTGGGGCGCGGTCGGCCGGGAATCGTGCCGACCCGAATCGCCCGCTCGGCAACCGACATTTGCGTCTCCGTGGTTCTGGTGGGCAAGGGCTTGCGTTCAGAGTAGCCTTTGTGCGATGCTATGACTAGCACCGCGCTTATCCTAGTACTAGCACGGTCACGCTGAACGACGCTCACATAGGAAAGACGAATGAACGGCAGCACTTCCGACCGGCGGCACGAGCTGAGTGATTTTTTGCGTACGCGGCGGGCGAAGGTCGTGCCCTCCGACGTGGGGCTGGCCAACGGCGCGCGCCGTCGCACGCCCGGGCTGCGCCGCGAGGAGGTGGCGCTGCTCGCCAACATCGGCACCACCTGGTACACGCGGCTCGAGCAGGGCCTTCCGATCAACGTCTCGGCCGACGTGCTCGCCTCGATCTCGCGCGCGCTCCGCCTCACCACCGAGGAGCGGCGCCATCTCTATCTGCTGGCCGGCCTTCCTCTCACCGTCGCGCCCCAGCACGAAGAGCAGGTGAGCGAGCTCGTCTTGCGGGTGCTCGACGCGCTCGAGCCGTCGCCGGCCTACGTGCGTGGGCGCCGCTGGGACGTGCTTGCCTACAACCGCAGCGCCGACGCGCTCGCCGATTTCTCGAGCCAAACCGGCCTCGGACGCAACATCGTCTGGCGGCTTTTCCGCGACGAGAAGTCGCAGTGCCGTTACGGCGACCTGCAGTGCATCATGCGGCGCTGCGTCGCGAACTTCCGCACCGTCGCCGCGAAGTATCCCGAGGATCCGGCGTTCGCGGAGCTTATCGGCGACCTTCGCGCCAACTCGCCCGAGTTCAAGCAGCTCTGGGCCGAACACGACGTGCTCGGCTCGACCGAAGGGCTCAAGCACTTCCTCCATCCGGATCTCGGCGAGTTCATCTTGGATTACACCGGCTTCGAGATCCCGGGCGACGGCGACATGCGGATGGTCGTTATGACCGCGGAGCCGGGGTCGGAGACGGAGCACAAGCTGCGGAAGCTGGCCCCCGCCCTCATGATGCCTTAACGCTTGCTAGGAATACTCTCAGCCGGACGAGGGTATGCGGGCCCTATGAGCATGTATAATTTCGCACGCGCCGCGCTGGCGGCGGGACTGCTCGCGGCCGTTCCGATCGCCGCGCCCGCGCAAGTCTACGTGAGCATCGGCGTGAACATCGCGCCGCCCGCCATCCCGGTCTACGTGCAGCCGCCCTGTCCGGCGTCCAACTACATTTGGCAACCGGGCTACTGGGCGTGGGGCGCCGGCGGATATTACTGGGTGCCCGGAACGTGGGTGCTCGCGCCCGCGGTCGGGCTGCTCTGGACCCCCGGCTACTGGGGCTGGGGCTCGGGAGCGTACTACTGGCATCGGGGCTACTGGGCGCGCACCGTCGGGTTTTACGGCGGCATCAACTACGGCTTCGGATACTTCGGCGTCGGTTACGTCGGCGGCGGGTGGTACGGCAACGTCTTCCGCTACAACACGGCCATCACGCGCGTCAACACGGTCGTGATTCACAACACGTACGTGGACAAGACGGTCATCCACCGAAACTATTACAACAACTCCCGCGTGAGCTATAACGGCGGGCACGGGGGGATTCAAGCTCGCCCGACGCAGGCCCAGGTCGACGCGCGCGCGCACGGCCAGCCGGCGACGCCCGAACAGCAGAGCCACGAACAAATGTCGGGACAAGATCGCAATCACTACACGACGGTCAATCACGGGCAGCCAACCTCCGGAGCGGTGGCGCATCCGTACAGCGCGTCGAACCGGCCCGCGCATTCCGCCCCCGTGACCGACAGCGATAAGCAGGCGGCACACCAGCACGAGTCGTCCGCGAAGGGACAGCAGCCTCCTCAGTAACCCATCGCCGCGCCCGACGCGACGCGCCGGTCGCTGCCGCCCTGCAGCGCACCGGTGCGCGGGTCGACGAGGATCGCCTGCGCCGAGCCCCATTGCGCGACGCGCCGCAGCGGGTAGCCCATCGCCCGCAGCTCTTGCGACGTCGCCGGAGAGAGCGCGCGCGGCTCGTAGTGCAGCGCGTCGGGCAGCCACTGCATGTGCGTGCGCGGCGCGTCGACGGCGGCCTGCGCGCTCATGCCGTAGACCAGCGCGTTGAGGATCGTCTCCAGCACGATCGTGATGATGCGCGATCCGCCCGGGCTCCCGGTGACCATGCGCAGCATGCCGTGCTGCGTGACGATCGTCGGCGCCATCGACGAGAGCGGCCGCTTCGCCGGCGCGATGCCGTTGCGCGCGCCCTGCACGAGGCCGTAGAGGTTCGGCACGCCGGGCTTGGCGGTGAAGTCGTCCATCTCGTCGTTGAGGAAGAAGCCCGTGTCGCCGGCCATGACGCCCGCACCGAAGTCGTCGTTGATCGTATACGTGACCGCCACGGCGTTGCCGGAGCCGTCCACGATCGAGAAGTGCGTCGTGTCCGCGCCCTCGCTCCACGCCGCGCCGAGCCCCGGCTTCACGCCCGCCGACGGCGTCGCCCGGTCCGGCTGAATCTGCGCGCGCAGCGCGGCGGCGTACTGCGTTGACAGCAGCTGCGCGACCGGGTTGCGCACGAAGCCCGGGTCGGCGAGATAGGCGTTTCGATCGGCGTACGCGCGGCGCTCGGCTTCGGTCACGTAGTGCACCGCGCGCGCACTGTGCCAGCCCCACGCCGCGAGCGGATAGGACGCGATGACGTTGAGGATCTCGCAGAGCGTCACGCCGCCCGAGCTCGGGGGCGGCGCCGACGCGATGTCGTAGCCGTGGAACGCGCAGTGCAGCGGGGCGCGCTCCTCAATTCTATAGTTTGCGAGATCGTCCAGCGTCAGGATGCCGCCGTTCGCCTCGCTCGCCGCGACGATCGCGCGCGCGATCGGCCCGCGGTAGAACGCGTCCGCTCCGTCGCGCGCGATGAGCTCAAGCGTGTGTGCGAGCAGCGGTTGCGCGTAGCGCGCGCCGGGCTGCGCGCGCGGGCCGCCGATCGGAACGCGGTCGCCCGCTACGAGCGTGAAGCCGTCGCGCGCGAGCGCGATCGCGGGCGCCAGGAGCCGCTCGCGCGACATCGTGCCGTACTCGCGGCGCGCGGTCTCCAGCCCCGCGACCGTTCCCGGCACGCCCACCGCGAGCCAGCCCTTCGTCGACGCGCCCGGCCGCACGTCGCCGCCGGCGTCGAGATACATCGTGCGCGTCGCGCGCCTGGGCGCCGTCTCGCGAAAGTCGAGGAAGCGCTCGCGGCCGTCGTGCGTGCGGATCAGCATGAAGCCGCCGCCGCCGATGTTGCCGCAACACGGATCGGTGACCGCGAGCGCGTAGCCGACGGCGACCGCCGCGTCAACGGCGTTGCCCCCTGCGCGCAGCACGCCGATCCCGACCCGCGTCGCGTCGTGTTGCTCCGTGACGACCATCGCATGGCCCGCCGGCGGCGCTGTATGTACAAGAACGAGGAGGCCCACCCCGAGCGCGGCCGCGCGCCCCAGCCGGCCGAGAAAGGTTGAACGAACTCTAGCGTTATTCAAGCTTATTTGATATCCTTGAATGTATTATGGCCTCATTCCAGGTTCGGCGCTGGGTTCCCCAAGCCGTCCCACCCTCCGGCCTGCCTCGTCGCGCCCGCCGCGGCTGCGACTACAAGGTGTATCTTCCCGACCCGCTGGCAGAGCGCGCCTTCCTGCTGGACGGTGCCGTTGCGGCCGACGTTGCCCAGGCGGAACTCGCCGTCGCAGACTTCGATCGACGAGCGCGCATCCTGGTCGACACCCAGGCCCTAGCCCGCCTTTTGCTGCGTACTGAATCGGTGGCTTCGTCGTGGATCGAAGGGCTCGCCGTCGGCCCTCGCCGTCTCCTGCGCGCCGCAGCTCGCCTCAATGATCGCCCCCATGACGTCACCGCGGCGGACGTAATGGCAAACGTCGTCGCGCTTCGTTTCGGAACCGAAACAGTGCGACAGGGGGGCAAGATAACTCTCGATCTGATACTCGAGATCCATCGTTTTCTGCTGCAATCGACGCTGCAGTCGGCGCACGCCGGGAAACTGCGGACCGTCCAGAATTGGATCGGCAGCGGCGGATACAATCCATGCGACGCAGTGTTCGTTCCTCCGCCACCGGATCTCGTCGAATCGCTGATGCGCGACCTATGCGCATTCTGCAACGCCGATGTTTTGCCGGCCGTGGCGCAAGCGGCCATCGCCCACGCGCAGTTCGAGAACATTCATCCCTTCGCCGATGGCAACGGACGCGTCGGCCGAGCCCTGATTCACCTGATCCTGCGACGCAGAGGGCTTTCCCAACGCACGCTCCCGCCTATTTCGTTGGTCCTCGCGTCCTCGCGCGACGATTATTTCGCGGCGCTGCGCGCAAGCGCATATGTCGGAAAGCCTGAGTCGGCTGCGGCGCGCGAGGCGGTGAACGCCTGGGTCGAACGCTTCGCCTTAACGACATCGCAAGCCGTCGGCCATGCCGACTCGTTCGAGAAGCATATCGACCGACTAGAGATTCGATGGAGGAAGCGCCTCGGTCGTGTGCGTGCGGGCTCCGCCGTTGATCTTCTGCTGCGGCACCTCCCCCAAGTACCGATTTTGACGGCGCAAGACGCGGCCGACGTGATAGGCCGCAGCTTCGAAGCAGCCAATAATGCGATCGCACAGCTTGTCGGCGCACGCGTTTTGACGCCGCAGAAAGAGACACGGCGGAACCGCACGTTCGAGGCATCCGAACTGCTCACGGCCTTTGCGGATTTCGAACGGCGGTTGACTGCACCGTGAGCAGCACGTTCTCGGGGGCTACTGCTTCGTGCAGCTCCCGTGGCCGCTCATGGCCTTGCCCTTCTCGCTCCACGTTTCATTATACGTGATCGTCGACGCGCTAAACGTGTAGGTCGTCTTGTCGTGCGTCGGATCGGCAGGATAGGCGCCGAGGAATGTCATGGTCGTCGCGCTCGGCGACGCCTTCGCCGTACCGATGCCCCACTCGCCGCCGGGCAGCGTGTTGCCGCCCATGCCGACGTACTGATCCTTCTTGTCGTCGTAGCCGAACAGCGTCGCGCCTTCATGGGCCGGCGTCGTCCCGTACGCGCCGTCCTTGCCGGCAATCAAGAGCCAGTTGGCGTTTTGGCTCGTAATCGTGAGCGTCGACGTCCGGGTCCCCTTCGGGCCCCGGTACGTGCAGCTCCAGGATCCCGGCAGCATCGTCAGCAGCGCCGGCTGCTGCGCTGCCGCCCGAGCGAACCCGATGGTGCCGCCGACCGTGAAGAGCGCCGCGCACGCGGCGAAAAGAATGATCCGAGGAAAGCGCATAGAGTGCCCCTTTCTCCTGGCGAAAGCTAGAGCTTGGCCAAGAGAAACGGGTTGCCCTGGCGCACCGCCAGGATGTACCACGCGGTCGCGCCGACGTGCAGCGACGCGTAGTACTTGTCACCGTCGCAGTCGCTCAGGCCGTTCTTGGAGGCGGCGATGACGCCGAGGCCGTCGGCGTTGAGGCCGTGGATCTGCGCGTACGCGACGTCGCCGATATACTGCTGCGCCTGCCGATCGTCGCCCGACGCGTTGCGCAGCTCGAGCGCATCCGCGAGATGCGACGTTCCCTCGAACCACACGCCGGAGCGGTCGCCGCTGCAGAAGCTCACGCCGCTGAAGCCGTCCTTGCTCACCGCGAGATTCGTCACGTCCCAGCTCGGCGCAGCGGCCCAGGCCGGGTTTTGGAACGCGAGATAGCTCCACGAGTTCACGTCCTCGGGCTTGAACGGCTTGTTGGGCGTCTTGCCGTCGTCGAGCGTCCCCACGTAGAAGCGGCCGTCGTTCGCGTCCCACATTGCCGCGACGAACTGCTCGGCCCACGCGGCGCGCTCGCTCCACGCGGTGTCGCCCGACTCCGTCGCGAGCATCGTGAAGAATGCGTAGACGTCGATGTTGTGCTCCGTGGACTTCCACTCGATCTTGGTGCCGCGCGAGGTGTAGCCGCCGGTGTAGCCGCCGGCTCCGCGGGTATCGTACGTGTTATTTTGCAGCCACGTCCCGATCGCGAGCGCGGAGTTGAGATACGATACGTCGGAGCTTTTTGCGTAGAGCTGCACCAGCGCCTGGCCGACCCACGCCATGTTTCCCACGTCGCTCGTGTCGTCGCGCGCAATGACGTCGCTCGGCTTTCGCAGCGGCCGGGGCGCGTACGAGGCGCGCAGCCGCCCGTCGCCCGCCGTGTCGTACTTCTGCACGTAGAGGAACGCGTTGCCGACGACTTTGGCACGCGCGATGTCGTCCGCCGAGCCCTGCGCCAGCATCGCGTCCACGAAGAGGGCGTCGTCGTAGGTCACCGCGTCGGTGAACCCCTTGAGCGGGCCGCCGTCGAAGCTCTGCACGAGCCGCGTCGTCGAGCCCTTCGCGTACTTGTCCATCATCAAACGCAGAAAGGTGTATGCCTTTGCGATGCTGCCCGAAGATGACGACGTGCGTGCCGTGGGTGCAGACGATGTCGATGGCACGCCGCCGTTTCCCGCGCATGCCGTGAGTGCCAGTAGGCTTGATACAACGAGAACGCTACGCATTATGCCGGTTTATGGTTTCCTCCTTGGTCACCCTTCGACGGCGCCGCTGCGCGGCTTGCTCAGGATGACACGGATCTCCTACATCGAGCGACACCAAGAGCGGCGGCTGCGGGTTGTGGGGTCGTTATGGCAAGTCCGATCAAGACCGTGGTGATCATCGTCAAGGAGAATCACACCTACGACAACTACTTCGGAACGTTTCCGGGCGGAAACGGCGACGCGACGCTGCCGCAGGCGCCCAATCCGCCGAAGTCGGATCCGAATCACACGCACGAGGCCTGGCTGCGCCGCGCTACCAGCGCCGTGAGGCTCGGCTACAAAGAAGCCGACATCCCCGAGTACTTCGCCTACGCGCGCCAGTTCACGCTGTGCGACAACTACTTCACCGCCGTCGCCGGGCCGTCGACGCCCAACCATCTCATGCTGATCGCCGCCGACTCGCCCGTGATCAATAATCCGCCCTCGTCGGCCGGCCCGTACGCTCTGCCGTCGCTCCCCGACTTGCTCGACGCCGCCGGCCTAACGTGGGGCAGCTACACGACCGGCTATCCGTTCAACTTAATCACGAAGCTCGGCACGCGCAACATGAAGCCGCAGAGCGACTTCGCCGGCGACGCCGCCGCGGGGCGCCTTCCCAACGTCGCGTGGATCTACGGGCCGTCCGGGCTCGACGAGCATCCCACCGCCAACGTAACGACCGGCATGAAGTGGACCGTCGGGCTCGTGAACGCCGTCGCGCAGGGGCCGCAGTGGGCGAGCGCCGCGATCTTCATCACCTGGGACGACTGGGGAGGATGGTCGGATCATGTCGAGCCGCCGCAGCTCGAAACGTGGACCGACGGCACGCAATTCTATCCGGGCGGCCGGGTCGGCTGCGTCGTGCTGAGCCCATACGCGAAGCGCGGCTACATCTCGCACGCGCAGCACACGCACGTGAGCCTCGTCAAGTTCTGCGAGGCGACGTTCGGGCTGAGCTCGATCAACGCTCGGGACGGCGCGTCGGACGGGATGGAGGATTGCTTCGACTTCTCCAGCCCGCCCAATCTCGCGCCGCCGCAGTAGTCAGCGTCAGATCGCGGTGAGCGACAGGGTCTCCGTGTTGAGCTGATAGGTGCCCGCCGCAACGAGGTTGTTCGGATTCGCGCAGATCACGCTGTTCTGCGGACCGTACACGACCACGAGGCCCGCCGGCCCGCATTGCACCTGCGTGAGCTGATAGTTCGAGAGGAACGTCGCGCCGGGGCTGCTCGGCTGCACTTGATACGACGTGTACGTGACGTTGTTTGACACGACCGACCCGTAGACGGCCGCGCCGACCGCCGCCGACGTCACCCCGATGGCCATCGCGCCCCAGAAGCCGCCGCCCCAGTAGCCGTATGCCGGCGCCCAAGCGACGCCACGGTTCCAGCCCCACGCCGCGCCGTTGGCGTAGACCGGGTTGCGGACCACGGTATTGCCGCTCACGTTGACGTTGCGGTTCACCGTGTTATTGTTGAAGTTCCCATTCCCTCGGTTGCCGTTGCCGACTTTGCCATCGCCGCGGTTGCCGTTGCCCACGTTGCCGCGGTTCCCGTTGCCGACGTTGCCATTGCCGCGGTTGCCGTTGCCCACGTTGCCGCGGTTCCCATTGCCGACGTTGCCGCGGTTCCCGTTGCCGACGTTGCCGCTACCGATGTTGCCGCGGTTGCCGCCCGCGCCGCGCCCGGTGTCACCGCCGAGATTGAATCCGCCTCCGCCGCCGGATGGCCGCGCGCCTCCGCCGCCCGATGGGCGAGCTCCGCCGCCAGCGCCGCGCATTGCACCACCGCCACCGCCGCCGCGCATGCCGCCACCACCGCCGCCGCGCGCGCCGCCACCGCCGCCGCCCGGCCGCGCCGACGCGAGCGCGGGCTGAAGCGCGAACAGAACCGCGAGTAAGATGCTAAGATATCTCATCACTTAACCACCTTGTCGATCGAGCCGACCAGGTTCACCGACGTCCCGCGCTGCGTCGTGAACGAGCTCACGATGCCTCTCGCGGGGACCTTCATCGTCGACATCGACAGCGCTTGCGGCTCACTCGTCATGTTGACGTAGACCGTGCCGCTGCGAAAGTCGAGCGGACTGGTCTTGCCGGATTGTACGAGCGCCGCGTTCGTCACGAAGCAAACCATGATCTGTCCCTGGTACGAGCACGCCGCCCGATTGATCACCAGGGTGCCCTTGCCGTCGGCGGAGGTCACGTACAGCGCGTTGTGAATGATCTTGATCACCGCGTCGCGATAGGTATTGCGGCCGCCGTCGGCCTGCTGAATCGTCACCGTGCCCATGGCGTGGGCCGGCGCCGTGCTGAGGACCGTCGCTACCAGGGGAAGCAGAACCGCTACCGCTGACGCGCGGCCGAAAAAGCGTCGTTTCATTGGGCTCGAAGTTTCTGCGGCAGGCGAAAGCTTACTGCCGGCCGGCCCAGGATTCGGGACTAACCGAGGGTTTTAACGCTTTTTTCATGGTTGCGCGCTACGCTCGCGGACGGCTGAGGGTCGCAGCAAGGCGAGGTGGCAGTGTCTGGGGGATACCGAGCGAGCGCCGCGGCACCTCAGCTATTCTTTGTTATGACTAGGGCGAGAGCTTGACGTAGGTTGCGCGCGTGCCGAAAATCGCGGCGAAGTCGCCGGCGCTCATTCCACTCTTAATGCGCCGGCGCGTCAACTCGTACGGCGACTGCGCGTCGGTTTGGAAGCGCGGATCGGTCGTAAACCCGAAGACGAGCCCGGCCTGCTGCTCGAGCGCGATCGTCTCAGCATCGAACGCGCCGCTGGGGTACGCATAGGCGAGCACTTCCGAATGCAGATGCGCGCTCAGCAGCTGCACGCAGCGATCGATCTGGTAACTCTGCGCGGACGCGGCGAGCTCGGATAGGTCGACGTGCGTCACCCCGTGACATCCAATCGACATCCCCGCGCGCGCCATCGTCTCGACCTCGTCCCAGGTCATGTGCCGCGGCGTCCCGATCGTGCCCACGTTGACGAAAAACGTCGCGACGTCGCCGTAGCGCTGCAGGATCGGGAACGCGTACTGAAACTGGTCGGCGTATCCGTCGTCGAACGTCAGCAGCACATCGTGCGCGACCGAGCGCTGCTCGCGCAGGTCGCGCTGCAGCTCCGCGATGCCGATCGTGCGCAATCCCTTGTCGTGCAGATACTGCAGCTCGGCGGCGAACTGCGCCGGCGAAATGGTCAACGCCTGTGAGATGTAGTCGCTCGGCGCCGATACGTCGACGCGGTGATACATCAACGCCGTCGGAAACGCCAACAGAACCGCGAGCAGCGCACCCATTATCTCGCGATTTCTTTACTCATAAAATCCGACCCTGCCCTCGCTTACTCCACCCGCAGGGGCGCCTGTTCGACCTGCTTGACCCCGGCCGCGTTGCGGGCGATGATGTCGAGCTCGTAGGAATGCCGGCGCGAGAAGGGCGGCAGCTCGAGGAGCTGGGTGTGAAAGCGGTAGAGCCCGGGCGCCACGTGCGCGCTGTTGATCGAGAATGCCGCGGTCCGCACCTCTACCGACGCGACGTTCGTGCTCACGACGATCGTCCCGTCGAACCACATCCCGGGATGAATGGTCAGCGTCGGAAACCACATCGCGACGATCCGGGGCGGCGCCGAGGGCTCGGCAACCGGCGGCGTCGGCCACGCGTTTGGTTTCTTCGCGCCCACATAGAGATTTGCCGGAATTGCAACGGCATTGGGCGAACATGCCGCGACCCCTAATGCGAGCGCACCCGATAGCAAGGATAACCGCCGATACATGGATCTGATGGAAACGCTTTCCCCTCCGGCAGAAAGCGAGCCTTCCAGGCGAATCGACTTCATTATAGAGCCGTCGGGATTGGCCACTCGGCTGGACTGGTTAGTGGCCTTGGCGGGAGTCTGGATCATCACGGGACTCTTCATCGACGCGCATCAACACCTCTTTCTCGCCGTCGAATCGTTCTTCAATCCATGGCACATGACGATGTACAGCGGCGCCGTGTTCGCCGCTCTCGTGCTCTGCGCATCGATCTTAGGAAACTATCGCGACGCCGGCTCATTCTGGAAGGCGATTCCGCCCGGCTATTCGCTGAGCGTCGTCGGCGTCGCGGCGCTGCTCGTCGGCGGCGCGCTCGACTTCGCCTGGCATTCCATCTACGGATTCGAGCATCAACTCGATCTGCTGTTGAGTCCGCCGCACCTCTTCTTGCTCTCCGGGCTCTTCTTTCTCGTCACCGGACCGGTGCGCAGCGCGATGCGGCGCCCGAACGCGCCAAATCTCTTCGAGCAGCTGCCGATGCTGATCGCACTCGGTCTCGCGATCGAGATCGTCCAGTTCATCACGCAGTTTGCGTTCTATCCCGAGGCGCTCTTCCGCGATCATCCGCTCCCGCAGACGGCGTTCGTGCGGGAACAGTTCGTGCTCTCGGTGTTCCTCTATTACCGCCAGGCGCTCGAGCTGTCGATCGTGCTCTGGCAGAGCCTGCTGCTATCGGCGGCGGTGCTGTATCTCTGCGTGCGCAGACGGCTGCACTTCGGCGCGCTCGCGCTGCTGTGCGTCCTCGTGAAGCTCTGGATCGGGGGCGAGCTCTCCAGCGACTGGATCGAGCTGCTGCTGATCGTGCTCGCGTCGGTCGCCGCCGGCCTGGCCGGTGACGCGATCGTCGCGTATTTAAAGCCGTCGGCGCGCCGGCCGAACGCGTTCCGGCTGCTCGGCTTCGTCGTTCCGGCCGCCTATTTTGCGGCGTACTTCCTCTTCGCTGTCCCGTTCGGCGGCACGTGGTGGGACGCGAGCCTCGTCTTCGGCTCGATCGCCGTCTCCGGGCTCGTGGGTCTCTGCCTCAGTCAGCTCTTGCTCGCGGGAGCGCAAAGCACCACCGCCCCTGCATGAGGCTCCATCCAAGCGCGTACGTCCTCGCGCTTGCGACCGTCGCCCTACACCTCGCCTTCTGCCACCGCTTCGGATACTATCGCGACGAGCTCTACTTCATCGACTGCGCGAAGCATCTGTCGTGGGGCTACGTGGATCAGCCGCCGCTCGTGCCGTTCTACACGTGGCTGACCGCGCCGCTCGGCTATCCCGTCTGGGCGCTGCGCTTCCTTCCCGGAGTGCTCGCCGGCGTGACCGTGCTCTTTGCCTGCGCGATCGCGCGCGAGCTCGGCGGCCGCGGCTTCGCGCAGACGCTGACGGCGCTCACCATCGTGCTCGCGCCCGGTCTCATCGGCATCGCATACGGCCTGTCGACGGAGATGCTCTCGCCGGCCGCGTGGACCGCGCTGATCTATCTCACGATTCGGCTCGTCAACACGCAGGATCGGCGACTCTATATTCCCATCGCGCTCGTCGTCACCGTCGCGATGTATTCGAAGTATTCGATCGCAGGCTGCGCGATCGCGCTCGCGGCCGGGCTGCTGCTGACGGGCCACGCGAGCCTGCTGCGCTCGCGGCTGCTGGCGCTCGGCGTTGCGCTCACGCTTGCGCTGCTGCTGCCCAACGCGATCTGGCAGATCGCTCACGGGCTGCCGATGCTCGAGGTGATCCACAACGACCAGCTCAATCGCCACGCGCTGGCCAACGGCATGGCCGACGAGTCGCCGAATCGCTGGATCAACGCGCTGTATATGTTCGGCCTGCAGTTCGCGTACAACAACCCGCTGTTCGCACCGGTGTGGGTCTGGGGATTAGTCGCGCTCTGGAGAGCGCAGCCGTACCGGTTCTTGTGCGTCGCGTATCTGCTGCTACTCGGGGTTCTGATCTGGACGATCGGGCGCGGCTACTACATCCAGGGCTTCTACCCGGCGCTGTTCGCCGCCGGGGCCGTGGCCATCGAGCGCGCGTTGGCCGCGCGGCCGGGGTGGCTCCGGCCCGCGCTGCTGGCCGCGGTGTTCGTCGCCGGGTTACCGATGTTTCCGCTCTCGCTTCCCGTCCTCTCGCTGCCCGCATACATGGCCTACGAGCGCGCCATCGGGCTCAGTCGCCCGGCGCCGCCGGACGGCAGGAGCCACCTCATCAATCCGATGTTCGCCGATCAGCTCGGCTGGAAGACGATGACGCAGACCGTCGGTGGCGCGTACTGGTCGCTGCCGCCGGCGCAGCGCCGCATCACGGCCGTTTTCGCCGATCGCTACGCGTACGCGGGCGCACTCGATTTTTACGGCCCGCGCTACGGTCTCCCCACGGCGATCAGCCCGAACAACCAATACTACCTCTGGGGAACGCGCGGCTACAGCGGCCGCTCGATGCTCGCGGTCGGCGCGACGGACTACTATCTGCTGCTGCGATGGTTCGGCAGCGTTCGCCAGATCGCGGTCTATCGCAACGACTACCGCTGGATGCTCGAAGGCCCGCTGCCGATCTATATCTGCACGCGGCCCCGCGTTCCGCTGGCCGTGATGTGGCCGGCGTTCAAGTACTACGGCTTATAAAGAGGAAACGCCGCCGTCTGGGTAAGACCTAGAACGCTGTATGGAAAACGTACACGCAGAGCGCTCCGCCGGCTGGTCCGTCCTGTGCTACGTCGGCGTCCTCGTCATCGCGACGCTCCTCAACAACGGCATGCCGTCGATGGACGTCCGGCCCGCCACGGCGGCGCTCCTCATCGACGCGCACCGCTTCGGGCTGCTCCTGGGTGCGTGGCTCACCTTTCCTGCAGCGGCCTTTTTCCTATGGTTTCTCGTGGGTCTGCGCAGCTATCTCAGCCACGCGCAGGGGCGCCAGGAGGGGCTGCCGACGCTTGCGATGATCGCGGGCGTCGTGATGGTCGCGGGCTCGCTGCTGGCGGCCGCGATCGAGAGCGCCGCGCTCTACGCGGCTCCGGACATGTTCGCACACAACGGGCTCGTCGGCGCCTACGACGTCTTCGTCTTCACGCAGGGTGGCCTCGGCTACGCCGCGGTCTCGATCTTCCTGTTCGCCGCGGCCCACAGCATGCGCCGGCACGAGTCCGCGCCGGGCTGGCTCGCCGCGCTCGGCTACGTCGCGTCCTTCGGCGCGGCAATCGCGACCCTGTCGATCTTCTTCACCACGACGTATTCGTTCATGGCGCCCGGCCAGCTCGGGCCGGGCGTCTTCGGCGCAGTCCCCGCCGCGATCTGGCTCGTGTGCACGGGAGTCGTATTGATTCAAAGCAGGCGCGGCGCCGCGTCGGCGAGCACGTCGGCCGCGTCGTAGTTCGCGTTATTCACGCGCATCGACACCTCGCGCACCGTCATCAGCGCCGGATCGAACGGCCGCAACAGCGAGCCGGCGACCTCAGGCGGTAGCGGCTCGGGATCCAGCCACAGCGCTATCGCGTCGCGGGCGAGCAGCACCGGCATGCGATCGTGCACCGGCGCCACCACCGCATTGGGCTCGCACGTGACGACGTCGCACGCCGCCGTGCCGTCCAACGGCTCCCATAATCCGGCGAACGCGAACGGCTCGCCCGAGCGCAGCGTGTAATAGTACGGACGGCGCTCCTTCCATTCGTAGAAACCGTCGGCAAACTCGATGCAACGCCGCCGAACCGGATTGCGCCGCGCCAGAATAGACTCGGCGCGGACGTTGATGCGGCCCCGCACGCCCCAGCGCAACGCCTCGACGGTCTCGCGGCCGTCGTTGCGCACGCCGAGCACCTCCTGAGTGGGCGCGATGTTGTAGCGCGGCAGCCCGGTCTCGCTGAACTCGCGCAGCTGCGGAAACTTGAAGCTCGGAAAGGCGGCCGCCAGGGCCGCGGGCTTGGTCAGCGTGAATCGTCCGCACATTCCGGGCTAGTTCGGCGCCGGCGGCAGCCCCCTGCCCTGGGCGTCTGACTTGTGGCATAATGGGGGCGTGTATCGGCATTGGCTTTTCGCCTGTCTCATCGCCGCATTCGGATGGTCGCCGGCGGCCGCTCTCGCGCAGCAGACCGGCGCGCGTCCCACGATCGCGGTGCTCGACTTCAACACGAACGGGCTCACCTCGAGCTGGTACGGATCGTTCCAGCCGGGCGTTGCGCTCAGCGATCTGCTCACCGACCGGATGGTCAACGCGGGCCAGTTCAACGTGCTGGATCGCACGCACTTGAGCTCGACGCTGGGGGAGCACCAGCTGGCGGCGAGCGGCGAGGTCGATCCGCAGACCGCAATCTCGGCCGGGCGGATGACCGGCGCGCGCTATCTCGTGACGGGTAACATCCTCCAACTCGATCAGACCGGCCAAAGCGGCGCGAACGCCGGGAGCTTCCTGCCGTGGCCGTACTCGGCGGCCGCCGGCAGCGTCAACACGCACCGCGTGACGATCAAGGTCGCGGTGCGCGTCATCGACGCGCGAACGGGACAGATCGTTCAGAGCTTCGCCGACGAGGAGACGCGCACGGGGACGTCCTGGGGCGCCGGCGGCTTTACGGGCGGCACGTGGGGCTCGTATAGCAACGAGCAGTTCGTGAACAGCGACATGGGCCACCTGATCGACGACGAGGCCGGCAAGATCGTCGCCTCGATCGACCCGAGCCGCTTCAACTCGGGGCCGGCCGCGCCCACCCTGACGGGCCACATCGCGGCCATCGACGGGCACAACGTGATCATCGACATCGGCGCGAACTACGGGGTTCAGCCCGGTCAGCAATTCAACATCGTGATGGCGAAGTCGCTCGTCGATCCGACGACGCACCAGGTGCTGCACGTCAACGAGAACATCGGCATGCTGCAGATCGACACCGTCAGCTCCAACGCCGCGGTGGGCCATGTGATCTCGGGCAGGGCCGCGGTCCGCGTCACCGTCACCTCGAGCCCGTGACGCGGTTGTTAGCGGTTGCGGTTCTGCTGAGCGCGATCGGGGCGAGCGCGCCGGCGCGCAGCGACCCGATGAGCTCCATGCACTTCCTCGTGGGCGACTGGACCTGCACGTACCATCAGGGCCCGGCTAAAGTCACGTACAAGGCGACGTTCGCCTACGATCTAGCGGGCAACTGGCTGCGTGAGCGCGACGTCTGGACCGGCGGCGGCGGCGACGAAGGTCTCTTCACGTATCAGCCCAAGCAGCACGCCTGGATCATATCGGTCGTCGAGCCCGATCGCAGCCTCACGGTCTTTCGCGGCACCGGATCCGACTTCGCGCATATCGTCTATCGCAGCATCTATCCGGATACGAGCATGACCGAGCACATTGACCGCACGTCGCCGACGCAATACACGATTCACTTCTCGCAAACCGCAAACGGTAAAACGACGAAATCCACCGACGTCTGCGTCCACAGCTAGCGCGCAGCGCTAGCTGCCGGTGAGGCGCGCGACGACGCGCTCTACCTTCACCACGCGCGTCTTCGTCCAGCGGTCGTGCAGCAGAACGCGGCGCCAGATGAAGCTCAGCGGCGCGATCGCCCACCACATGAAGAACACGATGATGTAGCGGCCAATCGTGCGCGCGGTGCTGGGCTTGCGAAAGTCGGTCGTCACGACGCGCAGCCCGGCGATCATCATGCCGAACGTCTGGCCGGCGACGATTACGAGTACCGCGAGATAGAACGGGAACCAGAAGAAGAAGCCGAGGCGGTGGATGAACTCGCCGACGAACCCCGTGACGGCGTCGAGCGAGAGCGCCTGCTCTGCGTTGCCGGATTTGAGCGACAGCCCCTGATCGTTGAGCACGAAGGGTCCGACCTGGGCCTCGTCCGAGGTGTCCGCCGTGGGCGCCGCGCTGGGCCGCGGCGTCGTCAGGGTCACCACCGGGTGCTTCTTCCCGCGAACGTTGATGTTGCCGATTCCGGGCGCGGTGATCTCCACGTCTCCGGGCGACGCATTGACCGTCGTGCCGGCGTGCGTGCCGCCCGCGATGCTGCCGCCGAACGACGTGATGATCGCGCTGACGACTACCGCATCGATGCCCCACGCGGCAAAGCGCCTCCACCAGCCGGCGCAGTCGCGCGTCGCGACGGTGGCCTGGCCCGGCGCCGCCAGCGCCGGCGGCTCCTCGCTGCGTTCCCGCAAGAACCACGCCTCGGCGTTTTCATAACGCTGCGTCGCGATGAACGTCCGCAGCGACGCGATGCGCCGCGTCGCATAGGGCTCGCTGCTCAGCCACTCGCCCCAGCGCAGCACCGAATCGCTCTGCACCTCGGCGTCCTGCTGCGCGAACGTCTCGTAGTCCACCTTGCGCCCGAACTCATGGAAGGCCGCGATGCCCATCGCGCGGATCGCGGAGTCTACCGAGCCGCACACGAGCAGCCCTACCTTGTCGCAGGTGAGCGCGCAGCGCCGCAGCCACGCGCCGAAGATCAGCGAGATCAGCGGATTCTCGTTGCCGTTGACGCTGAGCAGCGAGTGAAAGCGCGTGTGCCCGGCCGCGATGTGGCCGAGCTCGCGGCCGATCATGAAGGCCAGCTCGTCGTCGGCGAACAGCTCGATCCAATGGCTCGAGAGCACGAGCGCGTAGGGCTCTCCGAAGCCGAGTGCGACCACCGGCACGTAGTTGTCCTCACGCACGAAGACGAACGGCATCGGGATCTCGAGCGCCGCGCAGGCGCGCTTAACGATCGTGAAGACGCGCGGATACTGCAGCTGGTGCACGCGCACGCTCGAGCCCAGCAGACGCCCTCGGGCCAACGTCACGTACACCATCGCGATCACGATGAAGAGCGCCACCTGCGACGCTCCGATCGACTCGTGGAGCACGTAGCCGATGAGCAGCGCGGCGGGGAACGCCAGGAGCGCCGTCAGCCAGAACGCCACGCGTTCCGACGGCTCTCGCAGCGAGCCCGGCCCCGTGAAGAGCGAATGCATCACGACTCACTCTGACGGTGCGAGCGACGGCTCCTGTCGGCGAAGCCTTACGAGCCGCGTGCCATGAAGTAGAACATCCCAATCGTGGCGCCGCCCATGAGCGCGAAGGTCGCCCAGCCCCAGGCGCGCGCGAGCCGTGAGCTGGTCCACTCGCCCATGAGCCGGCGATTCGATGCGAGCCAGACGATCACGAAGATGAGCGGCACGGCCGCGATGCCGTTGAGCACCGCCGACCAGAACAGCGCCTTGATCGCGTCTATGCGGAGAAGGTTCATCGCGATTCCGATCAGGATGCCGGCCGTGATGATCAGGTAGAAGCGCGGCGCGCGGTGCACCGGCTCGCTCAAACCCTCGCGAAAGCGAAACGTCTGCGCGGCCACGTAGGCCGATGAGGTCGCCAGAACCGGGACGGCCAGGATCCCCGTGCCCACCATGCCGAGCGCGAAGAGCAGCTCGGCGAAGCGGCCCGCCAGCGGGCGCAGCGCCTCCGCGGCCTGCTGTGCCGTCGCGATGTCGTGGCGGCCATGTGCTCCCAGCGTCGACGCCGTCGTGACGATGATGAAAAACGCGACGAGGTTCGAGTAGATCATCCCGGCGTTGACGTCGGCGTGCATGGTGCGCACCTGTCGCGCATTCGTCCCGCGGCGCTCCGCGATCGTCGTCTTCCCGGCCTCCTTGTCTTCCTCGACCATCAGCGACGACTGCCAGTAGAACAGGTACGGCGTGATCGTCGTGCCCAGAACGCCGACCATCGTCGAGAGCCACACCGAATCGAAGCGCACCTGAGGCACGGCAAAACGCAGCAGAACCTCGCCCCAGGGAGGATGCACGATGAAGGCGGTGATCACGTACGCGAACAGCGCCAGCGTCAGCCACTTGAAGTATTGCACGATCCGCGCGTAGGGAAGGTACGCCTGCGCCGCGATCATCCCGATCCCGAAGAGGAAGACGAGCGCATCCGCCGGGACCGGCACGACGAGGTGCGCGGCGTCGGCCATGCCGCCGATGTCGGCGCCCAGGTTGAACGTGTTGGCGGCGATCACGAGGCAGGCCAGAGCGTAGGCGAGCCAGATCGGCAAGCGCTTGCGCATGATCGCCGCCAGGCCCTCGCCGTTGACCATTGAGATGCGCGCGCACATGCCCTGGATCACCGCCATCATCGGCGTCGAGATCAGCATGAGCCACAGCATCGAGTAGCCGGTCGCGGCGCCTGCAACGGAATACGTCGAGATCCCCGACGGATCGTCGTCCGCGGCGCCCGTGATGAGGCCCGGCCCGAGCATGCCGAAAAATTTGCGGATTCTTAGCAGCACAGGGCCGGTTATACCCGGGTTCGGGGCGGCCTAGGCGGGAGGCAACAGTCCGGCGAGCTCGCTCCCGCGGATCGCGTCGGAGGTCACGCCGAGGTCTCCGTCGTGCAGTCGTTGCGCGGCATCGGCGAGCGCGGTTAGCGAAAGGCGATAGAGCGCTCCGCCGAGGCTTATGCGCCGAACGCCGGCGGCGGAGAGCTGCGCGAGCGGCACGACGCCGGTCTCCGGGCCGATCAATACGTTCACGCACTTGGGCGCGACCGCGCGCACGACGGCGACGATCGCGTCCATGTCGGGCAATCCCGGTGCGTAGAGCACGTCGGCGCCCGCCTCGGCGAACGCCGTCAGGCGACGGATCGTGTCGTCGAGATCAGGGCGGTCGTTGATGAAGTTGTCGGTGCGTCCCGTCAGCACGATCTTGCCGCGCGCGGCGCCGGCGGCGGCGCGCACCCGCGCGACCGCGGCGTCGAAGCCGTGTATCGGGCGCGCAGGATCCGCGGTCGTGTCCTCGATGCCGAGGCCGGCCAGTCCGGCTTCGATCGCGGCGCGCACCGTCGCGATGCAGTCCTGGGGCTCCGCGCCGAATCCGTCCTCGAGGTCGCCGTTGATCGGAAGTCCACTCACGCGCCCGAGCAGCGCGGCGTGTGCGATCGCTTCGTCCCGCGAGACCGCGTGGCGGCCGTCCTGCCGCCCGAGCGAAAACGCCAACGCCAGCGACGAGCTGCCCAACGCCTCGAACCCGGCGCGCGCGAGCAGCGCCGCCGACGCGCCGTCCCACGCGTTGGGCATGACGAACGCCGCCGGGCCCTCGTGCAGCGCGCGAAACCGTTCGTAAGCCGGCGTTGCCATGAGCTATGCCGGCGCCTCGAACGTCCCCGGGCTCTGCGCCGTTCCGGAGAACTCCGGCGTGCGTTTCTTGCTCGCACTCGCGAGCGCATCGCGCACGCCTTGCGCGTCGAGATCCTCGCCGTAGACCGGAGTGCCGGGCTGCTGCCGCCACGACTCGTCGAGACTACCTGCATCAACGGGATCGAAGCCGATCTCGTCGACGAGGCGCATCACGACCGCCTTTGCATCCGGTTCGTCGCCGGCGACCGGCAGCGCGAGTCGTCCCGGCGTGCCGGCGGGTTTGCCGAATTTCAGCAGATGTTCCGCGTAGATGTTGTTGAACGCCTTGACGACCGGGCGGCGGAGTTGCGTCCCGACCCAGCGGCTCTCCGTCATTCCCGCCTCGATCGGCTCGATTCGTCCGTCGCGCTGGCGCGGATAGTAATTTCCGGTGTCGATCACGACCACGCTCGCCGGCACGCTTGCGAACAAGTCCGTCGGCAAGTCCTCGACGCGGCGCTCCGGGATGGTGACGACTACGACGTCGCCGCTGCGCGCCGCCTGCTCGACCGTAACGGGAGTCGCCCCCGTCTCCGCGGCCAGAGCCCTGAGTGTTTCGGGTCCGCGCGAATTCGCCACGAATACCTGGTGGCCGACGGCGGTGAAGCGCCGCGTCAAATTTCCTCCGATGTTTCCCGCGCCGATGATTCCGATGTTCATTGCAGCTCCTCGCTCTTGCCTTTCGATTCTCAGGATGACATGAGGGCAAACCGCAGAATGCGGCCCTTAGATGCAGTCCGGGGAGCGGCTCGCGGCACTCTTTGCGGCGGCCGTCGCGATCGCGCTCAACGTCGCGGCGTCCATCCAGCTTTTCACGCCGCCCAGCACGTTCGGGTACCGGCTCGTCTACACCGACGGCAATCGCGTCGCCGGCGTCGATCCCGGCACGCCGGCCGAGCGCGCCGCGATCCGCCCCGGCGATCGCCTCGACTTCTCCCGCTCGAGCCTGCACGACCGCATCGTCGGTCTCGACTATCAGCCGCCGGTCGCCGGCGAGCGTACCTCATTCGATATCTCCAAACGCTCGAAGACGCTGACGGCGACGCCGTTGACCGCGGAAGAGGCGCGCCACGCGACGGCCTCGCCGCTGACGTCATTCCTGCGACTCACGGGTTTCGCGTACATCGTCGTCGCGCTGCTGATCCTGTTGCGGCGGCCGAACCGGATGACGTGGGGCCTCTTCCTCTATCTCGTCTCGGCGACGAACGTTGCGTATTTCCGCTTTCCCGTTTTGGTGCTCCCGATCGCGCAGCTCGCGTCGGACATCCTGACCGTCGCCGGGCTCGTCGGTCTCGTGATCTTCGCGGCGCGCTTCCCCGACGACAAGCCCGCAGGATGGCGCGTCTGGCTCGATCGCCTCGCGATCCCGATCGGGGCGCTGTTCGTGATACCGAACCTCGCCTGGGACGCCACGGCGCTCTTCGGGCGGGGCAGCCCGGACGCGTGGATGTCGCTCGGCTCGGTCGCGGGCGCGCTCGCGTTGATCGTGATCGCCGGAGCGACGCTCCTGGCGGCGTACTTCGCCGTCTCGCGCGCACAGCGGCAGCGCTTCGTGTGGGTCATGGCAGGCGTCTTCTTCACGCTGCTCAGCTACGCGTCGGATTGGGCGCGCTACTGGTCCACGACGTATACGATCGCGACCTCCGACGCGTTGGCCTGGATCGCGATCGTCCTCTACGCGGTCGCGCCGTTCGCGATCGCGTACGCCGTCGTGCGCCAGCGCGTCTTCGACATCTCGTTCGTCATCAGCCGCACACTGGTCTACACGATCCTCACCGGCTGCATCTTCGCGATCTTCGCGTTCGTCGAGTGGCTCGCGGCGCGCTTCATCGAGCAAAGCGGCGTCACGATCGTCTTGGTCGCGCTGACCGCGATCGGCATCGCGTTCTCGCTGGAGGCGGCGCACGCGCGCATCGAGGCGTTCGTCGAGAGCATCCTGTTCCGCCGCCGCCACCTCGCGGAGCGCCACCTCGCGAGCGTCGCCGCCGGCCTGCCCTTCGCGGAGAGCGGCGGCATCGTCGACGAGGCGCTGGTGCACGAGCCCGTCGAGGCGTACGCCCTGACGACCTCTGCGCTGTTCAAGCGCGACGACGCGGGCGACTACCGCCGCGACGACGAGCCGCTCGACTCGACCGTCTCGCTGCGGCTGCTGGGGACGCGGCACGCGGTTCGCCTGTCCGACGGCGACGCCGTGCTGGCCGTTCCGGTCTTCGTGCGCGCGCGGCTCGAGGCGGTGGCGCTGTACGGGCCGCACGCCAACGGCGAGGATATCGATCCGGATGAGGTCGCGTCGCTCGAGGCCATCTGCGCGGCCGCCGGAACGGCCTACGACCATCTCGATGCGCTGCGCATCACGCGCGAGATCGCCCGCTGGCGGAGGCTCGCGGAGCGGCAGGCGCGCGAGCTCGCGGCGCTGCGCGAGCGCGCGTCGCTACTCGGCGAGCATCTCGCTGGCGATGATGCTCACGGGAACGGTCCCGTGTGAGAGCAGGTCGTCGTGGAAGGCCTGCAGGTCGAACGCAGCGCCCTTCTTCGACCGGTATTGCGCGAGCAACGCTTCAATCTGCGTCTTGCCGACGGCGTAGTCGAACGCCTGGCCCGGCCCGAGCGCGAAGCGGCTGACCTCGCCCAGCGCCGTCTCGCTGTCGACGCCGGCGTTGGCCGCGAACCACTTCACCGACTGCTCGAACGTCCACGCGCCCGTCGCGAGCTTCGTGTCCACGATCGCGCGCGCGCCGCGCAGCCGCTCGAACTGCGCGACGGCATAGCGCCCATCGAGATCGTTTCCGTACAGTCCGTCGCGCTCGAGCAGCGCCTCTTCATAGAACGCCCAGCCTTCGGCGAACACGCTGTCGAAAGAGAAGCGGCGCACGGGATCGGCGTTGTGTTTCGCGATCGACAGCTGCAGGAAGTGCCCCGGGAAACCTTCGTGGCCGCTCGTCATCAGCACGCGGTCGCGGTCGAAGTCCTCGAAGATCGCGCCGTTCGCGGCCGCCTTGGCCATCTGCGGGTTCGGCGGCGGCACAAAGTATACGCCGTCTACCTGCTTGGAGAGGATCGGCGGCGGGTTCATCGATGGTCCCGGCAAAATCGGCTGTAAGAACGCCGGCGTCTCGACAATTCGCATCCGCCCGACGTAGGCCGGAATCGTCACGATGCGTTTGCGCGCGATGAAGGCTCGCAGCGTGTCGAGCTGCGCCTGAAAGAAGGCGAACTGCGCGTCCTTGGTCGTCGGCGTCATGCCGCCGCCGTTGGCGGCCGCCTGCAGCGGGTTGGAGAGATTCACGCCCTTGGCCCTGGCCGCGGCCTTGATCTGGCGCTCCGCCGCGATCGCCGCGTCGAGCGTCTTCTGCCCGATGGCCGCGATCTGGCCGGCGTCGTACGGCAGGAGCAGCTCGTCGCGCAGCATCGCGTTGTACGCGTCCGCTCCCATCGCGTAGTTGATCGGCCAGCTCGGCGCGTTGGTCTGCATCCACTTCGTCCACTCGTTCATGGACGCGACGAGCGCGTCGCGCGCCTTGGTGAAGCGCGCGCGCTGATCGGCCGGCAGCTGGGCCGACATCGGCGTGAGCACGAAGAAGAACAGACCGGGCGCCAGAGCGAGCTGCTTGAGCGCGACCTGCGCCTGCAGCCGTCCGGGATGGGTAATCTGCGGTCGCTGCGCCGCCATCCAGGCCGGAGCTTTCTCCATGCGCGAGATCACGTGGTCCCACCACACGGACGGATCTTGCTCGTCCTTGTGCAGGATCATCGTGAAGATTGCGCCGAGCACGGTCAGCGGCGGCGCGGACGGATCTTTTCCGGCCTCCTGGTCCGCAAGGGCCCGGCGCTGCCCAACGACGAACGCGCGCATCAGCTTGATGTCGTTGACGTCCTGCAGCGTCGCGGACGTCATTTCGATCGCATTGATCTTCTGTTCGTACGCCGATAGCATCGCCTTGAAGCGCGCGATGCCGGCCGGTGAGGGATCGCTCCATTCGCCGTCGTGCCTGTAGTCGCCGAGGAAGGTCGCGATCTCCGGCGAGGCCGCCAAGAAATCGGCGACGGCTTGTAACTGTAGAGCCGCGATCTGCGCCCCCGGCGTGCTCTGCGCGGGGGCGGTAATCGGCGACAGCGCGATCAGCACCACCGCCACGGCGGCCGGAATCCGTGCACGCATGCTACAGCTTCCCGGCGGCATGCAGCGTCTGATAGATCGCGCGCACGAGCTCGCCTGATTGGTTTTGCTTGCTGTCCGGCTGGCTGTTGATGCCGAAGGCGATGACCGCGTCCTGCCGTGGAAAGTAGACGTGGACCATCCGATAGCCGAGCGTCATGCCCTCGTAGAACCAGACCGTCCCGATCCCCGGCTTCGTCAACTGCGCGACGCCGAGACCGAATCCGCCGGGATCGCTAAGGCTGGTCGCGGGGATCGGCTCGCCCGTCTTCTGCGAGACGAGGCTCATCAGCTCGGCGCGCTGCGGCGTCGCGAGGATGCTGCCGGTGTAGAGCGCGCGGGCCCAGCGCGTCACGTCCCGCGGCGTGGAGACGATGCCGCCGGCGCCCTGCATCCAGGAGACGCTGAGGTTGCGCATGTCCCTTCCGAGCAGCGGCGCGAGGCCCGCGTTGTCGGCGTCGTGACTGAAGAAGTATCCCGCGGTCATGCGATCGGTGACGCTCGGCGGATACGCGTAAGCCTCGTAATAGGTGTCGTCGAGCCCGAGCCCCGCGCGCAGGATACGCCGATTGAGCTCGTCAGTATAGCTATGACCGGTGACCTTCTCGACGATCATCTCGGCGAGGATGTAGTTGGTGTTCGAGTACGAGTAACCGGTCGTCGCGCGCGGCGCGCCGGGCGTCGTCGGATACGCATAACGAACGAGCACCGCCGTCGTGAAGTGGCGGTTCGGGTTGCTCGCGTAGTCCCGCAGCATCGCGTTCGAGAAGTCGTAGCCCGGAATGCCGCTCGTCATGTTCAAGAGCCGCCGGATCGTCACGCCCTTCCAGGCCGGATACTGCGGCAGCCAGCGTCCGACGGTCTGGCCCATCGTCAGCTTGCCCTCGGCCTCGAGCTGGAGCAGGAGCACGGACGTGAAGGCCTTGGTGTTGCTGCCGATCTGCCAGAGCGTCTGCGGCGCGATCGGCCTGCCCCCGCCGCCGTAACGGGTGGTCCCCGCCGTCAAATCGATCGTTTGCGGCTCGCCGTGCAGACTCACGCTGAGCGAGAGCGCGGAGATGTGCTCGGGCTTGGCGCGCGCCGCCAAATAGCGGTTTAGGTCTTGCTGGAGGGAGGCGCGCAGCGCCGGGTCGGGCCCGGGGGAGGTCGAAAACGCACCGAGCAGGGCGCCGCAGAAGAGCGCTACGATGAATCGAGGCATGGCCCGCCTGCATTCGGGAAGGTGCGGCGAATACCCGGCCTCTCAGGCGGGTATATGACTGGCTAGCCGCCTCGTCGAGGAAGGGAGCCTGGAAATGATTCGAACGATGACCATCGTCTTGTTCCTGCTCGTGCAAACCGCCGCCGCGGCCGCCGCCGCGACGTGCGCGGGTGCGAACCCGGCGATCACGTCCGTCGCGGTCAAGAACGTCACGAGCGACGGGAAGCTGAACAACTACCACATCGTCGGCACCGTGGTCAATCTCGGCAGCCAGTCGCAGCCGAGCAACACGCTGCAGTTCGTGGATATCTGGCAGTACGGCATGAAGCTCGACGCCAAGGGCATACGGCCGCTAGCGCCGCTTCAGTCCACGACTTTCGGCTACACGTGGCAACGCTCGGTCGACGCGGCGCGCGGCACGACGGTGCTCAACTTCCGGATCCGCATGGAGCAAGGCTCCGACTGCAACCCGGCCAATGGCTCGTACAACCTAACGCTTTAGTTACGTGCAAAACATCACGCCGTTTCTCTGGTTTGACGACAACGCCGAAGAAGCGGTCAATTTCTATGTAGCGACGTTCAAGAATTCGAAGATCGAGTCGGTCAATCGGTGGGGCAAGGACGGCTCGGTCTTGACGATCGAGTTCGTGCTCGACGGCACCGAGTTCATCGCGCTCAACGGTGGCACCACGAGACCCGACGGGGAGGAGCTGGGGTCGCAGTACGACTTGAGCGCGTCGTCGGCCGTGTCGTTCGTCGTAACCTGCGAGACGCAGGCCGACGTCGACGAGGCCTGGGAAAAGCTGCTTCCCGGCGGCGAGCCGATGCAGTGCGGCTGGATCCGCGACAAGTTCGGCGTCACCTGGCAGATCGTGCCCGAGGGCATGCTCGAGCTGTTCGGCGACCCGGACCGCGAGCGCGCAAACCGCGCGATAGCCGCGATGATGGAGATGGTGAAGCTCGATATCGGCGAGATGAGAAAAGCCGCCGCCGGAACCTAACGGGCGGGGAAGCGACCCCACGCCCGCGTACTAAGCACGCGATGAAATTCTTGAAGATCTCCACCATTGCCGGCGTGCTGGTCGCGCTCTACGTCGCCGGAACACTCACGGCAGTTCGTGCCGGAACGCTGCCCGATATCACCGGTACGTGGTACGCGCAGGGAAACGTCTCAAAGCGCTGCCATATCGAGCAGAGCGGCTTGAACGTCTCGTTCGTCAACGAGATCGGCGATCGGGCGCACGGGGTATTCACCAATCCAACGACGCTCTCGGCGAGCTGGCCGGATTGGCATAACACAGCGAGCATCGGTCCGCGCACAACGTACATCGGCCATATCTCCGGCGACCTCATGGTAATTCACTGGAGCAACGGCACGTACTGGACGCGACACCCACACTAAGAAACTACAACGAGCTGCGCGCGCTGCGCGTGGGCATCGACGTCGGCGGCACCTTCACGGATATCGTCGCCGCCGAGTCGTGGAGCGGTCGCGTCGTCACGCGCAAGGTCGCGAGCACGCCGAGCGAGCCCCATCGCGCGGTGATGCGCGCGCTGATCGCGCTGCTTGACGACTACGAGCAGCGCCCCGCGCTCGAGTTTCTCGCCCACTCCACCACGATCGGGACCAACGCGCTCCTCGGCCAGCTCGGGCTCGAGCTGCCGCGCACGGCGCTCGTCACCACGCACGGTTTCCGCGACGTCATCGAGATCGGTCGCCAGAACCGCAGCGAGGTCTATAACCTGTTCGTCCAGCGGCCGCCGCCGCTCGTCGCGCGCGAGGATCGCTTCACGGTACGCGAGCGCATCGACCATTGCGGCAACGTCCTCGAGCCGCTCGATGACGCGTCGGTAGCGGAAGCCTGCGAGGGGCTGCGCGAGCGTGGCGTCGCCGCGGTCGCCGTCTGCCTGCTGCACTCATACGCGAACGACGCCCACGAACGCGGCGTCGCTCGCGCGGTCGCCTCCGCGCTGCCCGACGCGTGGATCGTGCGCTCGTCGGAGGTCGATCCCGAGTATCGCGAGTACGAGCGCTTCTCGACGACGGTCGTCAACGCGGCGCTCGCGCCGATCGTGGCGGCCTATCTCGAGCGGCTCGTGCGCGAGCTGCGCGAGCGCGGAGTCGCGACGCCGCTCTTCGTGATGCGCAGCGACGGCGGCATGGCGGCTGCGCCGCGCATCGCGGCGCGACCCGCGGCCATCATCGAGAGCGGGCCCGCCAGCGGCGCGATCGCGACGGCCGCGCTCGGCCGGAGCTACGGCGCGCGGCGGCTGCTCTCGTTCGACATGGGCGGCACGACGGCGAAGGCCGGCACGATCCTCGACGGTGTCGCGCAGGTCGCGCACGAATTCGAGGCGGCCGGGCGCACCCACAGCGGACGCGCGGTCAAGGGCAGCGGTTACCCCGTGCGCTTTCCCTTCGTGGATCTGGCGGAGGTGAGCGCGGGCGGCGGCACGATCGCGCGCATCGATGAGGCCGGCGCGCTGCGCGTCGGGCCGCTCTCGGCCGGCGCCGATCCCGGGCCGGCGTGTTACGGCGTCTCCGATCGCCCGACCGTGACCGACGCCAACGTCGTGCTCGGGCGCCTGCACCAAGAGCACCTGCTCGGCGGCGCGTTTCCGATCGATGCGTCGCGCGCGCGAGCCTCGATCGCCACACTCGCGGAGCGCCTTGCGCGCGGCGTCGAGGCAACGGCCGCCGGCATCGTCGAGCTCGTCGACGACGCGATGGCAAAAGTGCTGCGCATCGTCACGGTCGAGCGGGGGCTCGATCCGCGCGACTTCACGCTCGTCGCATTCGGCGGGGGCGGCCCGCTGCATGCCTGCGCCGTGGCCGACGAGCTGCAGATCGCGCGGGTGCTCGTTCCGGCGCATCCCGGGCTCTTCTCCGCTCTCGGCCTGCTCGAGGCCGACCTGCATGTCAACGACGTGCTGCCGATCCTGCGCGCGACGCGGGACGCGGACGCCCGGGCGCTCGCGCGATTCTTCGGCGAGAGCGAGTCGCGAGCGCGGGACGACCTGCTCGCGCAGGGGGCGCACTCGGCAACGATCGCGTTTCGCCGCCACTATGACGCGCGCTACCGCGGGCAGAGCTTCGAGCTGGAGATCGAGCACGACGCCGACCCCGGCGCGCTCGCGCAACGCTTCCACGACGCGCATCGCACCCGCTACGGCTACGACGTTCCCGACGAGACCGTAGAGCTCGTCAACGCGCGGCTCACGGCGAGTGGAAAGATTGCCGCTCAGCGTCATCCTGAGCGCAGCGACGCTGAGCATCGCGAAGTGGAGCGTAGTGGAAGGAGCGTTTGGATTGATGGTGCGTTCGCCGACCTCGACGTCCATCAGCGCGGCGCGCTCGAGAACGGAGCACAACTCGAGGGACCGGCGATCGTCGAGGAATACGACAGCACGACCTACGTCGCGCCGGGCTGGCGGCTGCGCGTCGAGGGCAATCTGCTCGCGCTGGAGCGGACGGAGCGATGATCGATCCGATTGCGGCGGAGATCGTCGAAAGCGCGCTGATCTACGCGTCCGAAGAGATGGGCATCGCGGTGCGCAACAGCGCGTACTCACCCAACGTCAAGGAGCGTCTCGATCACTCATGCGCGCTCTTCGATCCGCTCGGGCGCCTGGTCGCCCAGGCCGAGCACATTCCCGTGCATCTCGGATCGCTGCCGTGGGGCCTGCGGCGCATGCTTGCGATCATCGAGCTCGAGCACGGCGGCATGCGCGAGGGAGAGATGTGGGTCGCGAACGATCCCTACGTCACGGGAACGCACCTCAACGACGTCACCGTCGTGCGCCCCGTTTTCTTCCACGGCCGGCTCGCCGGGTACGCCGCGAACAAGGCGCATCATGCCGACGTCGGCGGCTCCGTGCCCGGCTCGATGCCCGCCGACGCGAAGGAGCTCTTCGCAGAGGGGCTCGTCGTGCCGCCGCTGCGGCTCGTCGACGGCGATCGCGTCGCCGCCGAGACGGTCGCGCTCTTCCGCGCTAACTCGCGGACGCCCGACGCGCGCAGCGGCGACCTCCGCGCGCAGGTAGCGGGCAACTACACGGGCGAGCGCCGGCTGCTGGAGCTCTACGAGCGCTACGGCTTCGATGGCGTCGAGGCGGCGATCGCGCGCGCCCTCGACTCCAGCGAGCTGCGCATGCGCGCGGCGCTGCGCGCCATCGGCGACGGCACGTTCGAAGCGCTCGATTATCTCGAAGATCTCGACGGCGCGCCGAGCATCGCGATCGCGCTGCGGTTGCAGTTGCGCGACGGCAAAGCCGAGCTCGACTATTCCGGCACGTCGCCGCAGGTCGGGTTCCCGCTCAACGCCGTCTTCGGCGTGACGCTTTCCGGCGTGCACTACGCGCTGCGCGCAGTCACCGATCCGAGCATCCCGATGAACGAGGGCTGCTTCCGCCCCGTCACGGTGCGCGCCCCGCACGGCTCATTGCTCAACCCGCGCCGTCCCGCGCCGGTCTCGGGCGGAAACGTCGAGACGAGCATGCGCAACGCGGAGGTCGTGCTGCAGGCGCTCGCAAAGGCGGCGCCGCAGCGCGTGCCGGCGTGCAGCGGCGGAACGATGAACAACGTGATGCTGGGCGGCACGCGGCCGGACGGGACGACGTGGGCGTTCTACGAGACGAACGGCTGCGGCATGGGAGCGCGCCCGAACGCCGACGGGATCGACGCAATTCACTGCCACATGACGAACACGCTCAACACACCGATCGAGGCGGTCGAGCGCGAGTATCCGCTGCGCGTCGTGCGCTACGAGATCGCCGAAGGCACGGGCGGCGCGGGGCGCCAGCGCGGCGGAAACGGGTTGATCCGTGCGCTGCAGCTGACCGAGGGCTCCGCGCGCGCAACGCTGCTCGCGGACCGCCACGCGCTGCGTCCGCCGGGCGCGCAGGGCGGAGAACCGGGCGCGTGCGGGCGGCACACGCTTGAGCGCGACGGTAAGGAAACGCCGCTGCGCGCGAAGACGACGCTGCCGCTCGAACCGGGCGACGTGCTGACGATCGCGACGCCTGGGGGCGGCGGCTACGGCGCTGGCCGTTCCAGCCCGTAGCGCGACGCGCAGAGCAGATCCACAATCCGGATCGCGCTGCGCCGCGGCGAGAAGCGGCGGCGCGCGTCGGCCGCGGCGAGCTCGCCGTAGCGGCGGCGCAAAACCGGATCGGCGACCATCCGCGCGACGCACTCGGCGACCGAGCCTCCCTCGGCAAACAGCGCGACGTCGGGCGCGAAGATCGCGCGCAAGTCGTCGCGCGGCAGCACGATCGCGGGGACGCCCGCCTGCGCGAGGAGCACGTTGCCGAATGCTGCCGGGTCGGTCAGCCCCGCGTGCACGACGCACGCGAGGCGCAGCTCGCCGTTGCGCAGCAGCATCTCCGGCGCGATCGCAATTCCCGGAAAACCGCCGCCGCCGACCACGCCCACCGCGTCGCACGCCGCATCGTCGGAGCGGCGAACCTTCAACGCGTCGGCGCGTAAAGGCGACGCGCACGGAAGCCACGGGACCTCGAGCCGCACGGGGCCGTGCGTGCGAATGACAGCCCCTTCCGGAGACGCGCGTACCGCGACGCCCGGAGGTCCCGGCAACTCCTCGAACCACGCGGCCGTCGCCGCGATTCGGAAGCGACGGTCGAATCGGCGCCAGACCGGTATCGCGCCGTGCACGACCGGATGCCCGAATGCGCGCAGCGCCTCGGCGAGGTCCGCGAGCGCCGCCGCGAGCAGCGGATCGCCGCAACGCCGATGCCGCAGCGCGATTGCGCCAACCTCGCCGCGCGCCGTGCGCGGCAGTGGCGCG
>JAFAJV010000117.1 GCA_019235995.1 Vulcanimicrobiota bacterium | reverse complement strand
TGCCCGGGCATGCGCCTCGCCGCGCGGCGAGAGCGGAAGGTCGGTGTTTCCCTGGAACCGGCCCGCATCGTTCCATTCCGTGGGCCCGTGCCGGATCAAGGCGACCCGCAGCACGCAAGTGGCGGAGAGGGAGGGATTCGAACCCTCGAGAGGCTCATCACCTCTGCTCGCTTTCCAAGCGAGTGCATTCGACCACTCTGCCACCTCTCCGGGGGTCGCGCGGTCAGCCACTGACGCGATCCAGATGCGCGAGCCAGAAGTCGAAGCTCGCTCGCGCTTGCGCCTCCAGCATCGCGTCACCCGGCACGACGTCTCGACGCAAATGCTGCGCGAGCTTCGTACGCGATCCGTAATTCGCGTCGATCACGAGGTCGGCGGCGCGAAGCTGCGCGACCAAACCTTCGGGTAACGTAACGTCGGGCGGCAGCGTGCTGAGCACAATCTCGGGCGGATTGGCGTTCGGCCACGGTTTCGCCTCGAAGCGCCGGCAGGCGGCGTCACGCCGGCGCGCGTCGCGTCCCCACACGAAGGTATAGGCGTCGTTGTCGTGGAGCTCGGCGAGAATCGCGCGGGCGGTGGCGCCGTACCCGAGGATTCCGATTCGTTTGAGGGCGACCGGCTCGTCGAGCAGCGCCTCGATCGCCGTACGGGCCCCGATGCCGTCCGTGTTCGTGCCGAGCGACTTCGGACCGAAAAAGATCGTGTTGACCGCTTCGGCGCGCCGGGCCTCGTCGGTCAGGGCCTCGCACGCGCGCATAGCCTCTTCCTTCAATGGATAGGTGACGTTGCAGCCGATAAAGCCGTCCGAGCGAAGCCGCAGGATCGCGGTCGTGCCGCCGCCGCGGGCGACGCGGATTGCCACGTAGCTGCCGTCTATCTCGGCCTCGTCGAGGAACGCGCGATGGAGCCGAGGGCTGCCGCTGTGCTCGACGGGGTCGCCGATCAGTGCCAGCTTCATCCGCGTCGTCCGCGCAGCATCAGCCGCTCGAAGAAACGGAAGACGCGCGTGACCACAAAGTCCTTGAGCTCGATGGGCTCGGTCAGGATCGTGTAGAGCCCGCACAGCTTGCCGCCCAAGACGTCGGTGAAGAGCTGGTCGCCCACGACCGCGATCTCCCTCCGGCGCAGTCCAAGACACTCCTTAGCGCGTAAGAATCCGAAGGGCAACGGCTTGAGCGCGTTGGGGATGCACGCGACGTTCAGCTGCGCGGCCAGGCCGTTAACACGATCGGAGAAATTGTTCGACAACATCACGATGCGGAAGCCGCGATCGTGCGCGCGAGCCACCCATGAGAGGTGCTCGGCGGCGAGCTCGGTTTCACGGAATCCGAGCAGAGTGTTGTCGAGATCGACGATCAGCCCGCGAATCCCGGCTGCCTCGAGCTCCTCGTGCGGTACGTCGTAGAGGCGTGGAGCGAAGCGGTCCGGCCCGAACATGGCGCTTGGCTTGCGCCGTTTATCCCCGGTATCCTCGGGACTCTCCACATGCTCTCCACCCGCCCATGCGCCATCCACCGGTTTGACCCTGATACCCACAGAATCCCCACAAGGATTCCCAGAGGGACCCCAATATATTGTGGTAAACTTCAGCATACGGCACTATAGGTGTCGCAAACCGTTGCCGCGAGCCATTGCAATCGAACGCGCGTTCGATATAATTGAGGAGCCTCGAGTATGAAGTTTACCCGCACGTATTCGGTCCCTGGCGACCCCTACGCCGGAATCGCCTTCGAGCCGCGTTCCTCCAAGATCGTCAACCCTGACGGTTCGGTCATCTTCGAAGCCGACGAGGTATTCGTCCCGGCCGGCTGGAGTCAGGTTGCCGTCGACGTGCTGGCCCAGAAGTACTGCCGCAAGGCGGGGGTGCCGACGGCCACGACCCGGGTCGCCGAAGAGGGCGTGCCGGAGTGGTTGCAGAGCTCCGTCGCGGACGGCGTGGCGCTCGAGGCGATGTCCCGCGATGCTCAATTCGGCGCGGAGCGCGACGCCCGCCAGGTATTCAATCGAATGGCCGGCTGCTGGACGTACTGGGGCTGGAAGTACGGTTACTTCGATTCCGAGGACGACGCACGGATCTACTACGACGAGATGTGCGCGATGCTCGCGCGTCAGATCGGCGCGCCCAATTCGCCGCAATGGTTCAACACCGGACTGCACTGGGCGTACGGCATTTCGGGACCCGCACAGGGCCACTGGTACGTCGACGCCGACGACCACGTTGCTAAACCGTCGCACGACGCGTTCACAAAACCGCAAGTTTCGGCCTGCTTCATCCTCGGAATTGAAGACGATCTCGTAAACGAAGGCGGTATTTTCGACGGCGTTATTCGCGAGGCTCGCATCTTCAAAGGTGGTTCGGGTAGCGGTGCTAACTTCTCGAAGCTTCGTGCCGCGGGAGAGAAGCTCACCGGCGGCGGGACGTCCAGCGGACTCATGTCGTTTCTCAAGGTGTTCGATCGCGCGGCCGGTGCCATCAAATCCGGCGGCACGACGCGCCGCGCAGCCAAGATGGTCGTGCTCAACGCCGACCATCCCGACATCGAAGATTTCGTCAACTGGAAGGTGCGCGAAGAGCGTAAAGTCGCCGACCTTGTGATCGGCGCTCGCGTCTTCGAGCGCAACCTCAACGCGATCATCGCCGCCGCACACGACACACGCGTGCCGGAGCACGCGCGCCTCGATCCCGCGCTCAACGCGTCGCTGCGCCACGCGATCCGCGATGCCATCGCGGCGGGCATTCCCTCGGGCGCGGCACAGAACGCGTTAGACTACGCGCGCCAAGGCTACACGCGCCTGGAGATCGAGCAGTACGACACGGCCTGGGATTCCGAGGCCTATGTCACCGTCTCGGGGCAGAATTCCAACAACTCGGTTCGATTGACCAATGGGTTCTTCGAAGCTCTGGATCGCGACGACGACTGGCTGCTGACCGCCCGCACGACAGGCGACGTCGTGAAGCGGATCAAGGCGAGCGACCTCTGGGAGCAGATTGCGCTAGCCGCGTGGCAGTGCGCCGATCCCGGCTTGCAGTTCGACGACACGCTTCAGGAATGGCATACGTGCTCCAATGACGACCGCATCAACGCGACCAATCCGTGTAGCGAATACTGTTTCATCGATGACACGGCTTGCAATTTGGCCAGCACCAATTTGGTCAAGTTCTTGAATGCCGATGGCCAGTTCGACGCGCCGCGCTTCGCCGATGCCGTGCGTTTCTGGACGACGACGCTAGAGATATCGGTAGCGATGGGTCAGATGCCGTCCAGACGGATCGCCGAGAAAAACCACGGATACCGCACGCTCGGGCTGGGATATGCAAATCTCGGCACCCTGCTCATGCGGATGGGCTTGCCGTACGATTCCGAGGAGGGTTTCGGCTGGTGCGGTGCGATCAACGCCTTGCTAACCGGTATGGCGTACCGTACGTCGGCGGAGATGGCGCAGCAACTCGGTCCATTCGCCCGTTTCCAGGCGAACCGCGAGCCGATGCTGCGCGTGATTCGAAATCACCGCCGCGCAGCCTATGCCGTAGATCCCGCGGAGTACGAAGGACTCACCGTCAAGCCCGTGACCCATCCACCGACGCTCTTCACCCAAGAGACGTGGGCGCTCGCTCGCAAGATGTGGGATGAGGCGCTGTCGATCGGCGAAGTGGCCGGTTACCGCAACGCGCAAGTGTCCGTCACAGCTCCGACCGGTACCATAGGCCTCGTGATGGATTGCGATACGACTGGCATCGAACCCGACTTTGCGCTCGTTAAATTTAAGAAGCTCGCCGGCGGCGGGTACTTCAAGATCGTCAACCAGTCGGTCGACGCCGCATTACACAAGCTCGGTTATTCGCAAGAGCAGATTGATGCTATCGAAATCTACGCGAAGGGTACGGGAAAGCTCGAGGAGGCGCCGCATATCAATCGCGCCACGCTGAAAGCGAAGGGGTTCGACGACGAAGCGATCGGGCGTGTCGAGGCCGCGCTTCCCACTGCTTTTGAGCTGCCGTTCGTCTTTAACAAGTTCGTGCTCGGCGAGGATTTTTGCAAGGATCGGCTTGGCTTGACCGAGGAGCAGCTGAATGACTGGAGCTTCTCGATTCTGCGCGACGGGCTCGGCTTCACGCCGCGCCAGATCGAAGAAGCATCCGCTCATATTTGCGGCCGCATGACCATCGAGGGCGCGCCTGATCTCAAGGAAGAGCATCTCGCCGTCTTCGACTGCGCGACGCCGTGCGGCAAGTACGGCACGCGCTACATCCGGCCGCTGGCGCACGTCGACATGATGGCGGCGGCCCAGCCGTGGGTCAGCGGCGCGATTTCAAAATGCGTAGTCGGCAGCACCCTGCTAACTACAGAAAACGGCCTCGTGCGCATTGCCTCTATGCATCAAGGAGAGGCCGACGATACATTCAGATCCTCAGAGATTCGAGTTGCCTCGCTGAACGAGCCGCGATCAACCGACGCGTTTTATTACGGCGGTCGGCGACCAGTTCGGGAGATCCGTCTGCGTTCCGGACATCGCGTCGTCGGCACCCCGAATCACCGAGTCCTCACATGCAGCGACTCGGGCCTCGCCTGGCGTTACCTCTCGGAGATACAGCCGGGAGAGCACGTCGCCGTAAAATACGGGGACGATATGTGGTCGGGAGAATCGGCGCGGATCACCGGTTTTCAACCGTCGCCCGCATACGGTTATCAGAAGGCCCTTAACGTTCCGGCAGAGATGAGCTCGGATCTCGCGTTCTTCCTCGGTGCGTACGCGTCGGAAGGTCACACGTCGCGCTCGACCTACTCCGTTTTCGTTACGAACTCCGTCGAGGTCGTCTTGGAGCGCGTAAT
Organism: Vulcanimicrobiota bacterium; assembly: GCA_019235995.1. Taxonomy (GTDB): domain Bacteria; phylum Vulcanimicrobiota; class Vulcanimicrobiia; order Vulcanimicrobiales; family Vulcanimicrobiaceae; genus Cybelea. The sequence goes on along the minus strand of JAFAJV010000117.1, from coordinate 3,777 downwards.
CGCGAGCGCCCACGCAGTTTTTGGCATCGAGGGCACGATCGTGCGCCAGGCCGACCGGTGTCCGACCGCCGTCTTCACCTCCAAGACGCTCGTCGAATTCTTGGAATACTTGGGCTGCGGATCGCGCGCGCGCGAAAAGCGAATTCCGGACCTCGTTCTGCGCTCCACCCGCGAACACGTCCTGGCATTTCTATCAGGCCTATCGCTTGACGCGTACGTTACGACGTCAGGCGCGCGTAAGTGGGCGATCTGTCTCGACTCCGCAGCCCTCCTCGACGACCTTCAAGCGGTCCTCACGAACCTCGGGATCGTTCACAACCGAATCGAGAAGTACAACAAGGAGTACGACAAATCGTACGGCGAGATCTACGCCGGCGGTAGAGAAGCGCAAAGGCTCCTGACCCTCATCCAGTTTCCCGAACCGGTCAAGCTCGCGCGTTCCTGGGCGCTGCTCACCAACACGTTTGCTCAGAGCACAGCCGACGTGATTCCCGCCGTCAAAGGACGCGCACTCTACCAAATGATCCCGAAGGCGCGCCCTGGGCGCAAGCCCGGAAGGCGAATCCGGAGCTACCACACCTACCTCCTCGACCCGCGCACGCGGAACGTCTCCTGGGAAACGGTACGGAAGCTTCGGGAGCAGGTCGAACTGCCCGAGTGGCTCGACGAGATCGTCGGAAGCAACCTGCATTTTAGTCCCGTGGAGCACGTCGCCGATGCCGGAACTCAGCCCGTCTATGACATTTCCGTACCGGTGACGCACGCGTTTGTAGGCAACGGTGTCGTCAACCATAACACGATCAACCTTCCGCAAACCGCGACGATCGCCGACGTGAAAGAGGCGTATCGTTATTCGTGGGAGCGCATGATCAAGGCGGTGGCGCTCTATCGCGACGGCTCTAAGCTCTCACAGCCGCTCGCCGCGAGCTACGACTTCGGCGGTGACACCGGCGAGGAGGAAACGGGGGCGGCCCCGCAGCCCTTCGTGCAGCCGCTGCAGATCGCCGAGAAGATCGTCTACCGCTACATTGCCAAGCGCCGGCCCATGCCGCAGCGCCGCAGCGGATACACGCAGAAGGCGACGATCTCGGGTCATAAGGTCTACCTGCGGACGGGCGAGTACGAGGGCGGCCAGCTCGGCGAGATCTTCATCGACATGCACAAGGAAGGCGCCGCCTTCCGCTCGTTGATGAATAACTTCGCGATCGCGATCTCCCTCGGCTTGCAGCACGGCGTGCCACTCGAGGAGTTCGTCGAGGCGTTCACGTTCACGCGCTTCGAGCCGAACGGGCCGGTGATCGGTCACGATCACATCAAGATGGCGACTTCCATCCTCGACTACATCTTCCGCGAGCTCGCCGTCAGCTATCTCGGCCGTTACGACCTCGCGCACGTCGAGCCGTCCATGCAGATGGACGCGATGGGCCCCGAGGCGCAAGAGGAGTACATCGCCGAGGAGGAGGGCGCGGTAAGCGTGCGGCCCGCCGGCGTCGCGGAGAAACTGCACCCGGTCAGCACCCACCTCCACCCGGGCCAGGATGCGGTATCAGAGCCGGAGCCGCTGCTGCATCGCGGCGGCAACGGCACCGCGACCGCGACGCTCGTCCGTACGCAAGCGATCAACGCGTCGAAGGCTAAGGGCTATACGGGCAACGCGTGCTCCGAGTGCGGCCAGCTGACGATGGTCCGCAACGGCGCATGCGAGAAGTGCGACTCCTGCGGCGCGACGAGCGGATGCAGTTAAGGCAGCCCGCGGACCTTCGTAAAGCCCTCGCAGCCGCGCCGGCCGCGAAGGCGAAATGGGACGCTCTTACGCCGATCAGCCGCCGCGACTTCGTCAGTTGGATCGAATCGGCCAAACAAGCGGAGACGCGCAGCCGCCGAATCGAGCGCGCATGCGACATGCTCGTCGCCGGAAAGCGCCGCCCGTGCTGCTATGCCATCGTGCCGCTCGATCTTCACCTGGCGCTCAAAGCCACCCCGACGGCAAAGGCCGGATGGAGCGCGCTTCCGGCGGACGCAAAGCGCGACGTCATTGGTTGGATAGAGTCGGCTAAACAGAAAGACACGCGTAAACGGCGGATCGCCGAAGCCTGCGTGAAGCTTGCAGCCGGAAAGCGACGGCCGGCCTAACGGCCATCTACAAGGGTTTTCGAACGCGCAGGCGCGATTACGCCGGCATGAAGCGTCTTCTTCCCTCCATCGTCGCCGCGTCGCTCCTGATCGCACCGCTGGGCGCCGGCGCGGCCGATGTGTCGTCCCCCGCCGCGCAGCTCATGAGCAAGCTCAAATGGCGGAGCATCGGCCCCTATATCGGCGGTCGCGTCGTCGCGGTCGCGGGCGTACCGAACCGCCAGGATCTCTTCTACATGGGCGGCGTCCAAGGCGGGATCTGGAAGAGCACCAACTATGGACTGAGCTGGACGAACGTCAGCGACGGCAAGATCCCGGGCGTCGCCGATCCGATCGGCGCGCTCGCGGTGGCGCCGTCCAACCCGAGCGTCATCTACGCCGGCACCGGCGAGGCGGACATCCGAAGCGACTTCGACACCGGCGACGGCGTCTACAAGACGACGGATGCCGGGAAAACGTGGTCGTACGCCGGTCTGCGCGACACGCACATGATCGCGAAGATCGCCGTCGATCCGCGCGATGCCAACGTCGTCTACGCCGCGTCGATGGGTCACGTGTTCAAGCCGAACCCGCAGCGCGGCATCTTCAAGACGACCGACGGCGGACGTAGCTGGCGAAAGGTCCTCTTCGTAGACGACCGGACCGGCGGCGTCGACCTCTGCATGGATCCCCGCAATCCGAGCGTCCTGTACGCGGCGATGTGGCAGGCGCAGCGCGTGCCGTGGAAGCTCGTCAGCGGCGGGACGGGCAGCGCGCTCTACAAGACGACCGACGGCGGCGCACACTGGAGGAAGATTTCGAGCAATCGCGGCTTCGCGGCCGGCGTGCTCGGAAAGATCGGCGTCTCCGTCTCCGCGAGCGATACGAAGATCGTCTACGCGACCGTGCAGGCGCACGAGGGAGGCGTCTTCCGATCCAACGACGGCGGCGCGACCTGGAGACGCGTTAACGGCGAGATGAAGCTGCGCCAGCGCGCCTTCTATTACACGGCCATCTTCGTCGACCCAACGAACCCTCAGGTCGCGTACACACCCGAGGTGGACGGTGTCTACAAGACCGCGGACGGCGGGAAGACGTTCAAGCTCTTGCAGCTGCCGCACGGCGACAATCACATCGTGTGGATCAATCCGCGCAATTCGAAGATCGTCTTGGTGGGCAACGACGGTGGCGCCAGCGTCACCGTGGATTACGGCGACCACTGGAGCACGGAAGACAATCAACCCACGGGTCAGTACTACCACGTCGCACTGGATGATCAATTTCCGTTCCACGTCTTCGGCGCAGCGCAAGACGAGGGCGCCTTCGAGGGCGCGAGCGCGGCGATCGGCGGCATCCGCCGGGGCGATTGGCACGAGGTTGCCCTGGGCGAGAGTACGTTCGTCGCGCCCGAACCCGGCGATCCCGTCGTGACGTACGGCAGCGGTTACTACAGCGCGTTCGTCCGGCTCGATCGTATCACCGGCAACGCCAAGAACGTCAGCCCCTGGCCGCGTTACATGGCCGGCGCTTCGTCGCACGAAACTAAGTACCGCTTCGGGTGGACGCATCCGATCTTCTTCTCGCCGTCGAACCCGCGCGAGTTGCTGGTCGCCGCGCAGGTCGTCTTTTCGAGCACCGACCACGGCCAAACGTGGACGGTCATCA
>JAFAJV010000147.1 GCA_019235995.1 Vulcanimicrobiota bacterium | reverse complement strand
CGATGACGCCGACTTGTTGCTCGGGCAGTAGAGCGTTCATCGCGCGGTACCCCGAGATCTCACCGTTGGCCCAGACAAACTGCTTGCCGCCGCGCCGGTCGATGACCCACCCCATGCCATAGTGGGTCGGCCCGTTCGCCGCGGCCGGCGTGAACATCGTGCGAACGGAATCTACGCGCAGCAAGACCGGCATCTCAATGTCCCACTTGGCGAGATCGTAGATCGTGGAGACGATGCCGGAGTCGCCGTCGAGCCAGGCGGGATCCCATGTCGGCGCGACCGCGAATCCCTTGCCGCTTCGCGTGTAGCCGGTGGCGTGGGCGCCGATGCCGTTGTCGCCCGCCAAGAACGTGTGGTTCATGACCAGGGGCAAGAAGATGTGCTGTTCCAGATAGTCGGAGAGCGGCACGCCGCTGACGCGCTGCACGATCAATCCGGCGACGAGATAGTTGATCGGATTGTTTGCATAGACGGCTCCCGGCGGAGCGGGGGGCTTGATGCCGTCGACCATGGCGAGCAGATCGTTCAGCTTGATCGTCCGGGTCAGGTCCGATGCGATGTTCGGTATCGAGTCATAGCTCGGGAGTCCGGACGTTTGCGTCAGCAGCTGCGCGATCGTGACGTCGTTGCCCAGATGAAATTCCGGGACATACTTGGTTACCTTGTCGTCGAGGCTCAACTTGCCGTCCTGCGCAAGCAACAATATCGCTGCCGCGGTGAACTGCATCGTCACGCCGCCGGCGTAAAACTCCGTATCGGGCATCATCGCCGCGTGCGGTACCACCGTGGCGAAGCCGAATCCGCGCGCGTAAACGAGCCGGCCGTCCTCGACGATGCCGACCGCGAGGCCCGGAGTGCGCCCGGCGTGCACCTCGTCTCGCGCCAAGCGGTCGATACGCGCGGCGACCGACGGCGTTAAGGTGAGGCCGGTTTGCGAGCGGGCCGGCAGCGCTAGGCCACACACGGCCAAGCCGACGCATAGAGCCGTCGCAAAGACGGAGCCCCAACGTCTCATAACGCCACCATTATATACTAGCGCGCGGCCGCCTGTCGCGCTTGTGGCTATTTTTGGGCGGCCTGCCTCGCCAAATTCAGGAGCATCCCGAACGCTTTTTCGTCGGAGATGGCGAGATCGGCCAGGGCCTTGCGGTTCAGGCTCACGCCGGACTTCTTCAGACCGTGCATGAAAACCGAATATGAAATCCCCTCGCGGCGCACCGCCGCATTGATCCGGCTGATCCAGAGCGAGCGAAAGTCGCGCTTGCGCGCGCGCCGGTCGCGGAAGGCGTAGGCCAGCGACTTCAGCAGCGCCTCGTTGGCGACGCGATAGTTGCGCCGGCGAGAGGCGCGGAAGCCCTTGACCAGCTTCATGACCTTGCGGCGGTGCTTGAGACCGTGTACGCCGCGTTTGATGCGTGCCATGTCGAGCCTCCGTTAAACCAGGTACGGGATCGTCGGCGCGATGCGCTTCAGATCGCCCTTCGCCGTCGGTTGGTCCTTGCGAAACTTGCGCTTGCGCTTGCGCGATTTTTTGCTGAGGATGTGGCCGCATCCGTCGAATTGGTGACGGTGCGTCACCTTTCCGGTCGCGCTGACTTTCACGCGTTTCGCGGTCCCCCGGTGGGTACGAATCTTAGGCACTGGTTCGCTCCTTCGCTGGTGTCTCGTGCGCGATCGGCCTGTTTTCCCGTTCGCGCGGTGTCGAAAACTTCGGCGGACCCGTCGGCGTCATGCGGGGCGCCATGATCATGAACATATTCTTGCCTTCGAGCCGCGCCTCTCGCTCGACCGTCGCGAGCGGCGACAGGTCTTCGGCCATGCGGTCGAGCAACCGGCGCCCGAACGACGTGTATGTGATTTCGCGCCCGCGGAACATGATCGTAACCTTGATCTTGCTTCCGTCGAGCAGTAACCGTTCGGCCATGCGTGCCTTCGTCTCGTAGTCGTGCGTCTCGATCTTCGGCCGCAGCTTCACTTCCTTTAACTCGAAGTGCCGCTGTTTCTTTCGAGCGTCCTTGTCCTTTTTCGACTGCTCGTACTTGAGCCGGCCGTAGTCCGCGATCTTACATACGGGCGGCTGCGCGTTCGGCGAGACCTCGATCAGGTCGAGTCCGGCGGTTCGCGCGCGCGCTAGCGCGTCTTCGGTTGCGAGTATCCCGAGTTGGTGTCCGTTGTCGTCGATCACCCGGACCGCACGGATGCGAATTTGATCGTTGACGCGCAGGGGTCGTGCTATGAGCTCATCTCCAAATAAAAAAGGCGCTGCCGGAGCAACCCCACCGCGGACCCAGCCGAGAGTCCCTTAGAGTGAAGACCGGATCGCCCGCGGGCATCCGGTGAGCGGAACGAACCGCTGCTTCGGCTCGCCCACCATATCACGCGGGTCCGGGGGAATGTCAAGGGCCGTCGGCCAGCGCGGATACGGCGTCCGTGAAACTTTCGAGGAAGTAGGCGGTGGCCTCATCGTCGATGATCAGCGGCGGGGCGATGCGCAGCACGTATTCCCGGCAGTCCTTGGCCGCGACGCCGCGCTCGAGCAGGGCCTCGGAGAGGCGCTTGGCGGGGACGGTTAACGCGATGCCGATGAGCAGGCCGCGACCTCGGATCTCCTTTATGAATGGTGAAGCGATGGCGCGCATTCCCTGCATCAACCGCGCGCCGGCATAGCGGGAGCGCGCCGGAAGATTCTCGGAGGCCACCACGTCGAGCGCCGCTTGCGCGACGGCCGAGGCGAGCGGGTTGCCGCCGAACGTGCTGCCGTGATTGCCCGGCTCGAAGTGCCGCATCAGCTCGTCGTTCGCGAGAACCGCGGATACCGGATAGAAGCCGCCACCCAACGCCTTGCCGACGACCAGCACGTCGGGACGCAGCGCGTCGTAGTCGCAGGCGAACATGTCACCGGTGCGGCCGAGCCCCGTCTGAATCTCGTCGGCGATGAAGAGAACGTCGTGCTCGCGGCAGAGCGCCCACGCGCGCTTGAGATAGCCGTCGGGCGGTACGTTCACGCCGCCTTCGCCCTGAATCGGCTCGATCAGTACCGCGCACGTGTTCGGTGTGATCGCGCGCTCGAGGGCGTCCGCGTCTCCGAACGGGACCGCGACAAATCCCGGCACGAAGGGTCCGAAGCCCTCGCGGTATTCCGGCGTCGTGCTCGCGCTCACCGCGGCGATGGTGCGTCCGTGGAAGTTGTTGAAGAACACGATGATCTCCGCGCGATCGGCCGGGACGCGCTTCGTCGCATACGCCCAGCGCCGCGCGAGCTTGATCGCCGTTTCGACGGCCTCGACTCCGGTGTTCATCGGGAGCGCCTTGTCGTATCCCGTCAGGCGCGTTAACGCCGCGAGGAAGCCGGGCATCCGATCGTTCCGCATCGCGCGCGACGTCAGCGTGACCTTCGCGGCCTGCTCGACAAGTGCGTCGTAGATGCGGGGATGGCAGTGTCCCTGATTGACGGCGGAATAGGCGCTCACGCAGTCGAGATAGCGCCTGCCGGCAACGTCCCACAGCCAAACGCCCTGCGCGCGCTCGACGACGAGATCGAGCGGCGCATAGTTATGCGCGCCGTAGCGCTCTTCGTCGGCGATCAGTTCGCGAGCACGCTCTGAGAGGAGATGCACGCCGGTGCTGTTAAGGACTTTTCCTTGACTACCTGCTTTTCGCTCCTGGACCGCCTAGTGGCCCGGGATTACGCGAGTCTCGCCCCAAACGGACGCACGATCGCCCACGTCCACGGTACGCGCGCGGCGCGCGCGATCGTTCTTTTGCACGGGCTGAGCACGACGCCGGCGCAGTTCGAGCGGGTGGCCCTCGAGCTCTTCGAGCGGGGGCACAACGTGCTCGTGCCGCGCCTGCCCCATCACGGGCACGCCAATCCGCTCTCCACGGCACTGGCGCGCATGCGCGCGGAAGAGCTGTATGCGGCGGCGACACAGTACGTTGAAGTCGCCCAGGAGCTCGGCGAACGCGTAACCATCGCCGGTTTTTCGCTGGGCGGGATGATGGCGGCCTGGATCGGACAGCACTACGCGATCGACCGCTGCGTGCCGATCTCGCCGTTCCTCGGCGTTGCGATAATTCCCAATCGTTTCATGGGCGCCGTTGCCGAGCAGTTGCTGCGCCTTCCGAATCGCTTCCATTGGTGGAACCCGATCCTGCGCGAGCGCGGGCCCGCCAACGGCTACCCGCGCTATGCGACCCATGCGATCGGACACATGTATCGCATCGCTCGCGCGCTCCTCGACGAGGCGCGGACGATCGTGCCGCGCGCGGAGCATTTCACGATCGTGACCAACGCCGCCGAGATCGCGGTGAACAACTACGCGATTCGGCGCCTCTACAAGAGCTGGCGCAGGCAGCGGCCGGGTGCCGTAGAGCTCGTGCGGATTACGGGACTCCCGCTCTCGCACGACATCGTCTCGCCGCTGCGTCCCTGGCGGCTCGCAGACCGGGTGCATCCGCGCCTGCTCGACGCGATCGATCCGCTGCTTTAGATCGATCCGCTCCTTAAATGTAGCGGCGCAGCCGCGGCCAGTACGCCGCCAGCGGCGTTGTGTTGCCGCTGCACACCGAGATGTCGAAGTCGTTCTCGAACGGCCGGACCCACGGGTTGCTGAAACGAGCCGCGACGCGGCGGTCGCGAAAGAGGCGCGAATCGCAGTCCCCGTGCACGTCGATCACGACGCTGCCGTCGAAGCCGCGCGGCCCCCAGACCCAGTACTGGTTGTGGCCGGAGAGCGCGGGCGGCAGGCCGTACTGCGGCCCGAAAAAGTCGATGGCCGCGGCCTCTCCGTAGTTGCTCGCAAAGATCGCGGCCTGCGCCCGCTGCGCGGGCGGCAGCGAGCGATAGACGGAAGCGACGGCCGCGGCGAGCTCCGGCCAGCCGTGCATGTCGCTCCAATCGGGCGGCAGACTCCCAAACGTGGTTCGCTCCGCGCGCGCGAGATCGACCTCGCGGGTGAACGCGCGTAGTGCAAAGCGATCGTACGCCGCCATGGCGCGCTCCGGCAGAACCGGCATCAGCAGCGGCACGAGGACGATTCCCGCGGCAAACGCGTAGACGGCGAGCGCCGGCCGCCAAAAAACGGCGCGTTTCGTCCACGCCTCGAGCGCGACGGCGCCCGCCGCGATCGGGATCGGATAAATGGCGCCGGCGTAGTAGTGTTTGCCGTGGAGCGCGATCATCTGCGCGATCACGAACAGATAGGCGATGCCGAGAAATCGCGCGTCCGGCCTGCGGAAAAGCGCTACGAGCCCGGTGATCCACACCGGGGCGAGCAACGGGTGCGTGATCAGGATCTGCGCCGCGACGTATTGCAGCGGCGAGAGCAACTCGTCCTTATATTCGCCGGCATGGACCAGCAGCGTCCACATCGGGTACGCGTGCGCCGCCTGCCACGCAAAATTCGGCGCGACGATCGCGGCGGCGAGCGCCAAGCCCCAGACGAACCAAGGGGTGAAGAGGGCGCGGCGCTGCGGCAGCACGAGCAGCCCCGCGACGATGCCGACGGCGAGAAACGCGATGCTATACTTGCTCTCGAGGCCGATCCCGAGGATGGCGCCGACGGCGATCCACCAGCGCGGATCCGCGCCCTTGACGATCCGCAAGACGTACAGTGCCATCAGCGGCCACAGCAGCAGCCCGACGGTATCCGTCGTGAGCTTCGTGCCGAAGTCCATCAGGACGGGCGTGAAGGCGGCGACCAATGCCGCGAAAAATTCGGCGAACACGCCGCCGCCGAGCTCCACGGCGAACAGACAGGTCACGTAGACGGACGCGGCCGCGAAGAGTGCGGGGATCGCGCGCAGTAAGAAGAGCGAGTGTCCGAAGAGTTGCGATCCCCCGGCCAGGAGCGGCACGACCGGCGGCTGATCGACGTATCCCCAGGCCGGATGGTAACCGCAGATGATGAAGTAGAGCTCGTCGCGGAAGAAGCCGTAGTGCGGGTTGCCGGCGAGGTGCACGATCAGCGCCGCGAGCGCGGCCGCCCGGGGTATGCTCGTTGTTATCCTGAGCGGAGTCGAAGGGCTCGTGCGCATAGCCTAGCTCATAGGATACTCTGCCGCGGCGCGCAATCCCGGCGGATCGTGTCGCGCCGCGCCGGCGAACGGGGCACATGGACAAACATTCGATGAAACGCTGCAGTTGGGCCCGGTCGGAGCCGATGATCGCCTACCACGATAACGAGTGGGGCATTCCTGTGCACGACGACCGCGCGCTATTCGAAATGCTCTGTCTAGAGGGCGCCCAGGCGGGGTTGAGCTGGGAGACCGTGCTGCGCAAACGCGAGAGCTATCGCCGCCTCTTCAAGGATTTCGATCCCGCCGCCGTCGCGCGAATGACGCCGGCGCGAATCGAGAAGATCCTTGCCGACCCCGGCGTCATTCGCAACCGCGCCAAAGTCGAGTCGGTCGTCACGAACGCGAAGGCGCTGCTGAAAGTGAAAAAAGAGTTTGGTTCGTTCGATGCCTATATCTGGAGCTTCGTCGACCGCGCTCCTATCGCGAAGCGCCGGCACAGCTCGGCGAAGATCCCATCGTCAACGCCGCAGTCCGAAGCGATGAGCCGCGACCTTCGCGAGCGCGGGTTCCGTTTCGTCGGCCCCACGATCTGCTACGCGTTCATGCAGGCGGTCGGAATCGTGAACGACCATCATTCGAGTTGCTTCAGATATAAGTCTCGACCGTAGACGAGATGTGAGCACGCGCGTCAAATATAGTTCTTGAGCTTCGGCCAGAGCGCGGCCAGCGGCGTCCGAATTCCGGTGCAGAGCATAATCGGTATATTGTGCTCGTAAGAAATCACCCACGGCGGATCGGAGCGGGCCGCGAGCGCAGCCGTGCGGAACAAACCGGGCGCGCTGCTGCGGCCGCAGTCGCCGTTGACGTCGATCACCACGTTTCCGCCATAGCCGCGCGGGCCCCACAGCCAATAGTTGTTGTGTCCCGAGAGCGCCGGCGGCAGCCCGTAGGGCTGGCCGAAGAAATCGATCGCCGCGGCCTCGCCGTAGTTGCTCGCGACGATCGCGGCCTGTGCACGTTCGCCGGGCGGCAGCGCGCGGTAGATGCGCGCGACCGTCGCGGCGAGCTCGGGCCAACCGTGCATGTCGGCCCAGTCCTCGGGCAGCGCCGACGTCCTGAAACGCTCGGTTTGCATCGTCGACCTCTTAACGTGCAGCGCGCCGCCGACGAAGTCGGCGTAATGGAGCATCGCCGGCTCCGCGAGTACCGGCAGCGAGAACGGCAAGAAGAACAGACCGGCCACGATCGCATAGGCGACGACCACCGCCTGCAGCCTGGTCGTGCGCCGCGTCGTCGCCTCGATCGCCACGCCGCCGGCCGCGATCAGGATCGGGTACGCGTCGCCGGCATAGTAAAACTTTGCGTGGAACGCGATCATCAGGATGGTTAGGGCGACGTAGGCGTATCCCAAAAAGCGCGCCGTGCGATTGCACAGCAGCCACACGACGCCGACAATCCAGACCGGCGACAGAAACAGATTCGTAACCAGCAACTGCTGGAAGAGATAGAGCCACGGGCTCGCGACGAGGTTCTTGCCATTCTGACCGTTGCGCAGCAGCTCCCACATCGGGAAACCATGCGCGGCCTGCCAGATAAAATTCGGCAGCCCGATCGCGGCGGCCAGCGCGACGCCCGCCGCGAACCAGCGCGAGCCCAGTACGCGGCGCTGCGGCGTGAGCGCAAGCCCCAAGATAAGCGCGATCGCGAAGAAGATGACGCTGTACTTGCTTTCGAGACTGACGCCGATCGCTGCGCCCGCGCCCAACCAGAGGCGCGGATCGCCGCCCTTGACGATGCGAAGGACGTACAGCGCCGCGAGCGGCCACAGCCACAGGCCGACCATGTCCGGCCCGACCTTCATGCCGAAGCTCATCAAGACGTTGGCGAAAGTCGCGCCGACCGCGGCGAGGATCTGCGCGAACGCGCCGCCGCCGAGCTCGATTACGAGCAGGCACGTGACGTAGACGCCGGCCGCGGCGAAGATCGCGGGGACAGTGCGCAGCAGAAAGAGCGAGTGGCCGAAGAGCTGCGAGCCGGCGGCCAAGAGCGGCGCGATCGGCGGCTGATCGACGTAACCGAACGCTGGATGGAAGCCGCAGATGATGAAGTAGAGCTCGTCGCGGAAGAAGCCGTAGTGCGGATTGCCCGCGAGATGAACCGCGAGCGTGAGGAGCGCCGCAGCCAGCGGAATCTTGACGTTCTGCATGCGGTTGCCGGGAACTACGATTTTTGCTCCTGAATAAACTGCCATGGCCGTAAGAAAGCTCGCGTACGTCATTGCAGCCGTCGCGTGGGTCGGCGCGAGCGCCGGCCGGTCCGCGGCCGATCTCTACACGAACCTCGGCGTCGAAGCCGTGCTCGACCAGACGCCGCAGCTCGAGCGCGCCCACCTGCCGGGCACTGAGCCATCCTATCGGATCAAGGGCACGCCGTACGACGGGCTCGTGATACCTGCCGCGGTGCTCAGCAAGGTGCTCGCCAATCGCCGTGGCGTGCTCGTCGTGCCGCTCGATTCGGGCGGGACGGGAGTGAGCTTTGTCGCGCCTGTGTGGAGCGGGAAGGGTGGCGATTGGCACTACGCGGGATACATCGCATCGCCGCGCGGCCACCTGCGGGTGTTCATCGAAGGCGGTTACATCGTGACGCGCATGCCGGTGTACGCAGCATCGGATCCGGAGTGTTGCCCGTCGGCCAGCCGCGTGACGCGTTACACGGTCGACGCGAATGAGCTCGTTGCCGTCGATTCTGCGCTCGTCGCGCACGGGCAAGACTTGCCGCCCTGGCTCTATTTCGAGCCCGGAACGCGCGCGTTTCTCCATAAGGAGCAGCGGCAAGGGATGCCGATCGTGATCGAGGGCGTCGCGTCGAACGGTTATCCGTGCGGCCACGACACGGCGATCCACGCGCGCGCGGCGGATCGGTCATGGAGCGGTTACGTCAGCATCGACTCCGTGTTGCCCGCTATCCCCGCCGGGACGCTGCTGCGCTGGAGCGGAAACGTCGTCCGGGTCGTGCGCTTCGACGCAAAGCCGAGCGGGGACTTCACCGACGCACTGGTCGCATACACCGCGGGCCCGAACGCGGGAACGCAGCGCCGCGTGCCGCTCGACCAGATGGTTCTACGCGACGTTCCGCTTCCGGTGCAAATGGTCTGTCCGAACGACGCGCGGTATCTTTCGCTGCGCGACTAGGTCGGGTCGAACGCCCCCGTGAGTATCATGTTCTCGGAAATCTCGCGCGCCCGCCGATACCGCATCCGCCTGTCATCCGGCACATCGGACGGGAGGTCGCCCAGAATGCGCTCGAGCTCTTCGTCGAACATCGCGCCCAGCGACGGCGGCGTGTACACGCCCGGATAGCGCAGGCGCTGCGCGATCATCAGGCGGTAGATTCGGTCGGTCGCGAGGTCTTCCATGTAGCCGTCCAAAAGGCTCGCGCCGCGTCCCTCCAGCACGCCGTTGCGGTAGCGAATCACCGTGCGAACCGCGGCCCGCGTTCCGTCGAGCGACGTCGTGCCCACTTCGGCGGGCAACGGACGCAGGTCGGGGTGCAGCGTCTCGAGCGCGGGGCGCCGCCCGAGCTGATTGGGATATGGGAACTGCGCAACCGCGATCGCGTTCTGATCGGGATGCCCCGTCCACGCGCCGTCCATCAGGCAGTTTGCTTCATTCTTCTTGTCGCGTTCGAGCACGTCGAGCGCGCGCGCGTTGAGCTCCGGGTCGTCGCGGCTCGGATAGAGCGCCGTCATGCCGCCGATTGCGAGCGCTCCGTGCTTGTGCGTCAGCTCCGGAATGAGCGTGCGGAGGCGCTGGAAGAAGGGAACGTCGATCGGGATCGTGTTGCGATCGGGCAAGAGCCATCCGGGATCGCCGAGGTTGTAGTGAATGAGACTCGCCATGTAGTCCCAGCGACCGAGATTGAGCCCGACGATGTACTCGCGCAGGTTGAACAGGAGCTCCTCGATCTCGTAGGCAACCGGATGCGACTCGATGAGCGCCATCGCCTTGATCGAGTCCGGCGCCCAGCCCTTCGCGGCGACGAGCGCGTCAAACGCGTCGCGCCACCACAGCGCCTCCTGCGCAGACTCGGACTTCGGGATGTAGATGCAAAGCGGATGGCGCAGCCGTTCGTAGTCGAGTCGAAAGGCGATCAGCGCGAGATCGAAGAGCGAGGCACTGGTGAGCTCGTGCTCCAGCACGCCGGCCTGCGAGAGATGCAGACCGCGCACCCGATTCCAGACGACGGTGTCGCCGGTGCGGATGCCGACGGTCCCTCCGCGCTTCGCGTCGTCATAGGTCAGCTCGCCGTAGAGCGCCGCGACGATGTTGCGATGGCCCAGCATCAAATGCTCCCAGGTGTTGGCCATCGAGTCTTCGAGGTCGAGCATCACGCCCGGCGCGCCGGAGTTGAGCATCTTGACGCAGAGCTCCGCATCGTCGGCCGGCCCGGTCATCTGATTGCGCTGGTCCGCGCACCACGGCGGCAGTTCGATCCGCCAGTGCGTGCGCGTCGCCTCGGAAGGCGGCAGATATCCCGGAAGCGCGCCGGCGTGGGCGCGCTCGAGTTTCTCGCGACGGGCGCGCACGAGGCGCTGTTGCTCGCGCGCTAAGCGCCGGTGTAGCGGGAAATAGAACTCCGCGAATCCCGGCGGCAGATCGCGCTTCATCGCGACGCCCGCCGGAGCGACGTTCACGCCGAAATCACGGCGCGCCCGTCGTAGAACTGTTCGGCCTCCGTCGATTCGCGCAGCGCCGTCGTGGAGGCGCGGCCCTCCCCGACGATGCTCGCGACCTCGTCGAAGTAGTCGGTGCCGACCTCGCGCTGATGCCGCGTCGCGGTATAGCCGAACGGCTCGCTCGCGAACTCCTGGGCTTGGAATTCGGCGTACGCCGTCATGCCGCGCGCCTTGAAGTCGCGTGCCAGCGCGAAGAACGAATGGTTGAGCGCGTGGAAGCCGGCCAGCGTGACGAACTGGAACTTGTAGCCCATTTCGCCGAGTTGCGTCTGGAACGAGGCGATCGATTCCGCGTCGAGCTTCTTGCGCCAGTTGAACGACGGCGAGCAGTTATAGGCCAGGAGCTTTCCCGGATAGCGCGCGTGGATCGCGTCGGCGAAGAGCCGCGCCTCGTCGATGCTCGGCTCCGACGTCTCCATCCAGAGCAGGTCGGCGTAGGGCGCGTATGCGAGGCCACGCGCGATGCACGCCTCGATGCCGCACTTCGTGACGAAGAAGCCTTCGGGAGTGCGCTCGCCGGTGAGGAAGCGGCGGTCGACGGGGTCGACGTCGCTCGTCACGAGCTTCGCGGCGTTCGCGTCCGTGCGCGCGACGAGGATCGTCGGCACGTCGCACACGTCGGCCGCCAGGCGCGCCGCGACGAGATGCCGCACGGCCTGCTGCGTCGGAATCAACACCTTGCCGCCGAGGTGGCCGCACTTCTTCTCCGAGCTGAGCTGGTCTTCGAAATGCACCCCCGCGGCGCCGGCGCGAATCATGGCCTTCATCAGCTCGAACACGTTGAGCGCGCCGCCGAAGCCGGCCTCGGCGTCGGCGACGATCGGGAGATACCAATGCGCGCCGCCGCGCCCCTCGAGCGACTCGACCTGATCGAGCCGCGCGAGCGCGTTGTTCAGCCGTTCCACCAGCGCCGGCACGCTGTTGACGGGGTAGAGGCTCTGGTCTGGATACATCTCGCCGGCGGCGTTGCCGTCGGCCGCGACCTGCCAGCCGCTGCAGTAGAGCGCGCGCAGGCCGGCACGCGCCGCCTGGACGGCCTGGCCGCCCGTCAGCGTCCCGAGCGCCATGGTGGGCTCCTCGCCCTGGAGCTCGCGCCAGAGGCGCTCCGCGCCCAGGCGCGCGAGGGTGTGCTCGGCCACCACGCTGCCCTGCAGCCGAAGCACGTCCTCGGCGCCGTAGCGGCGCTCGATGCCGCTCCAGCGGCTCTCGCTCTTCCAGCCTCGCCGCAGGGCGCCGATGCGCCCGTTCCCGTTCAGCATTCTACCTCCGCCGGCCCTGGTTATTTGGACTGCTATGGACTGTTCGTTGGCTAGTATTGGACCATCCATAACAGAACGATGGACCGGTATACCCGATATAGCGGAATCCGAACCGCTCTGTCAAGGCCGAACCTCGAAGAGCTCGTGATAGTCGTCGAGCTTCGCGAGGTCGCGCGCGCCCGGCAGCGCGGCAACGTCGTGCGGATTGACCAGCACGAACACGCGGCGCCGCCTTGCCCAGGGCCGATAGCGTTCGATGCGCAGCGTGTCGTCCGAGACGATGACGCGTTGCGAAAGCGATCCGTCGACGTACGCGCCATACGCGAGCGACGTCGCGTCGAGCCAGCCGGTGACGATCGTGCCGTCGCGCGGCACGTACGGGCGCACGGCGTCGATCACCCAGCGGCCGCCTTCGCGCGGGGCGTGATTGAAGAACATGCGATGCCGCGCGAAGGCCATGCCCGCGCCGGCGAACAGAAAGGCGGCGAGCGCGGCGTGCAGCAGCGCGTTGCGCGTGCCGCGCGACTGCGGCGTGAGAGCACCGAGCAGCGGCACGGCGAGCCAGGAGGCGAGGAGGCGATAACGCCCGACGTCGCTCTCGTTGGGATAGACGACGGAGAACAGCAGCGCCGCCGTCGCCGCCATCGTCAGTACGAGCGTCGTCCGCCAATCCCGCCGCCACGCCACCGCGAAGCCGGCGAAGATCAGGACCGTCGCTAAGCGGCCGTACTCGTCGCGCAGGCCGGTGAGGAACGCCCACAGCGCGTCCTTGAGATGCAGCGGGTTGAGCGACGCGAAGAACCACGCGGGCGTCTGCGACTCGCTGCCGGTGAGCTCGAGGGCGAGCCCATGCAGCGTGCGCGGATCGTTATAGTTCCAGAAGATCCCGCCGCCGGCGCCGGCGAGAGACGTCGTCGGATCGAGGCCGTGCGCGACCACGTACGCCGAGCGCAGCGGCAGATAGGCATAGAGCGCGAGCCCGGCGACCGCGGCGCACGCCGCCACGACGGCGATTTGCCAGGGCGCGCGGCGCCGCGCGATGCTCGCGCCGACGACGAAGGCCGGCACGGTCCACAGCGCGTTGGGGTGGGCCGCCATGCCGAGTCCGGCGAGCGCAAACGCGGCGACGAACCAACGGTCGCGTCCCCCGCGCATCCAGTGCAGGAAGGCGTAGATCGCGAGCGCGGAGCACGCCACGGCGAGATCCTGAGCCTCAGCGCGGGATGCGTGCGACCAGATGTTGCGCGTGAAGGCACACCAGAGACTCGCCGCAAGCGCGACCAGCGGGCTCGCGCCGAACTGGAGTGCGACGCCGTAAGCCGCCGCGCATGCGAGCGCGATCGCAACGCCGCTCATCACGTTCATGCGCCACGCGATCGTGCCGATCGCAAGCGCGTGCGACCAGACGTAGCCGAGGAGAACGTAAAACGGAAAGCCTGTCGGGTGCGAGATGCCTAAGATGTACGGGACGCCCTGCAGCTCCGCCGTATCCCAGGAGGCCGGTTCGGGCGAGGCGCTGAGTGCGTACGCGATCGCCGGAACGACGAACGCCGCGACGGCGAACGCCACGCGGGCGTACGCCGCCCGGTTCACGTCAGACTAGGTAAAGGTAGGGACGGACGCGTGGAGAGGTCGGGACGCAGCTCTTCGTAGCCTTCCAACGACCGATCCATCAGTTCGAGCGCGAGGTCGAGCTGCGGATCCTTCCCGTCGCGATACTCGTGCGGCGCGATGTCGACGTCGTAGTCCGGTTCGGTTCCGTGATTCTCGACGCGCCATCCCACGTCGACGAACCAAAACGAGAACTCGGGCTGCGTCGTGAGCGTTCCGTCCACGAGGTGGTGGTACGGATCGATGCCGATCACGCCGCCCCACGTGCGCTTGCCCACGAGCGGTCCCAACTTGTACAGCTTGAAGCAGTGGCTGAAGATGTCGCCGTCCGAGCCGGCAAATTGATTGGTTAGCGCGACGATGGGGCCGCCGACCGACTCCGGAGGATAGGGAATCGGCGAGCCGTAGCGCGGCGTGTCGTAACCCACGCGCTTGCGCGTGAGCTTCTGGAGCAGCAGCGGCGAGACGTGGCCGCCGCGATTGTAGCGAACGTCCACGATCAGGCCCTTGCGATCGAACTCGCTTAAGTAACCGCGGTGGAACTCCGCGAATCCCCACGGCCCCATGTCGGGGATGTGGACGTAGCCGACGCGCTCGGCGGTGCGCTCGTGCACGATCCGGCGATTCGCTTCGACCCAGGCGCGGTATCGCAGCGCGGCCTCGTTCTCGAGGGCCTTCACGAGCACGGTGCGCTCCTCGCCCTTCTTGCCGTGCAGCGTCACAGAGATCTGACGACCCGCGGCGTTGACCAGCAGACGGTCGGGCGTGGTCTCGCGCGATAGCCGGTTCCCGCCGATCGCGACGATGCAGTCCCCTTCGTGGACGTCGGTTCCCGGCTCAGCGAGCGGCGAATCGCTGTCGCGATTCCAAGAGTCTCCGCGATAGATGCGCTCGATGCAGTAGCCCTCGCGCGCCTCATCCCAGCGAAGATCCGCGCCCAGAAAGCCGCGCTGATACTGCCGCGGCTCACGATAGTCGCCGCCCCACTCGTACGCGTGCGACGTGCCGAGCTCCCCTTGCATCTCCCAGATCAAGTCGGACAGCTCCCCGCGCGTGCGCACGCGCGGCAAAATTGCGGCGTACCGGTCGAAGACGCGATCCCAGTCGATGTCGCTCATGTCCTCGACCCAAAACTGCTCGGGCTGCAGCCGCCACGCTTCGCGATACATCTGGAACCACTCGTCGCGCGGCACGATCTCGACGCTCGCGCGATCGAGCTCGAGCCAGCCGCTGCGGCGGCCCGGCTCCGCCGGCGGCTTTTGCTCGTCGCCCTCCTCGGGCAGCTCGCTCTGCGCGTCGATCGCGCGCAGCCGCTCGCGCGACCGGTAGATCAGGGTGCGGCCGTCCCGTCCCAGCTCGATCTCGTCGCATTCGGTCGCGATGGTCGCGAGGCGCTGCTGATCGATGTCGTAGGCGAGCAGCGTGCCGTGGCCCTCGCCCTCGAGATCCTCGCGGCGCGCGGGCTTGATTCCCTTGACCGGAAAGCGCGTGAACAACACGCGTTCTCGCGTGGCCACGATGTCGTGGTAGTCGCCCTCGTCGACGGGAAAGGCGAGCACGCGCCCCGCGATTCCGTCGAAATCGATCTCGATGTCGACCGGCTTCTCCGGCTTGCCGTTGGATCGGTTGCGCTCGCGGTCGCGCTCGTGGTCGTGGTGGATCGGCTTGGGCTTGGGCACGAACGGTGACGCCACGTCGCTGCGAAGCGTGGCGACGAACGGCCGGCTCGCCTGCGGAAAGCTCAAGTCGAACTGGAGCGCGTCGTAGACGGGATTGAAATCTCGCGTCGAGATGAAGTACAAATACTTGCCCGCGGGATCCCAGGCCGGCGACTGGTCCGTGCGCAGCGGCGACGTGACGTCGTGGATCTTGCCGGAACGGACCTTCGTGATGCGGATGATCGACGTTCCGTGCGCCGGCCACCAGACGTACGCGACGTAGCGGCCGTCCGGCGAGAACGCCAGATCCTCGATGCGGTGCGGCGGACACGTATCCAGCACGCGTACCTTGCCGTCGTCGACGTCGAGCGCGCACAGCTCGTGACGATGGTTCGCGAAGACCACGGTGGCGCCGGTCGGCGAGCAGACGAGGTCGGTGACCCGACCGATGTCGCCGCTCGTGACCAGGCGCGGCACGCTCGGCGAGTCGGCGCGCGCGATCGCGATCTGCTCGTATCCGTTCACATCGGTGACGAACACGAGATGCTTGCCCTCATGGTCCCACTGCGTCAGGCGCGCGCGCGCCTGCGCGCCGTTCCCGTGCCGTACGACGGCACCTTCGAAGAGCGGCATCGTGAACTGCTGACCGCGCGCGACGAACGCGAGCTGCGTTCCGTCCGGATGCGGGGCGAACGACTCGAGCGACTCCGATGCGCTCTCGAAGCGCCGAGCCGCTTGGGGTGCCGGCGAATGGGTTCCGATGGAGATCCGCTCGGCCGCATCGCGCGCGATGTCGTAGAGCCCGATCTCGGCGCCCGCGGAGTAGACGATGCGCTGCCCGTCGGTCGAAGGGAAGCGCACATAGTACTCGTTTTCGTGCGTGTGGCGGCGGATCTCGCTTCCGTCCAGGCGGCACGAGTAGAGGTTGCCGATGCCTTCGTGATCGGCCAAGAAAAAGATGCGCTCGCCGATCCACATCGGCCAGCACGGGTTTCCGTCGGGCAGGGGCAGCCGCGTGAACTCGCCGTTACCTGCGGCGTCCACCCAGATCTCGCCGGCGGTGCCGCCGCGGTAACGCTTCCAGCGCGCAGGATCGGTCGCGTTGCGTCCGATCGCGAGCCGCCCTCCGGGCCCCATCGAGAGCGCGCGAGCGTGCCCGAGATTCAACTCCCGCGGGGCGCCGCCGTCTTTCGAAATTGCAAACGGCCGGGTCTCTCCCTCGTACCACGACGTCGGATTGGCGACGAAGAAGATCTCGTTCCCGTCATCACTCCATCCGGTCGGCCATGCGAGCGTGGCACCCAGAAACGTCAAACGCTTCGGTTCGCCGCCTCGCGCCGGCATCACGTACAGCTCGGGGCTTCCCTCGTCGGTCGAGACGAATGCGATCGAGGAGCCGTCCGGAGAGAGCCGCGGAAAGGAGCAGGTTCCGGAGGTCACGGTCAGCCGAACGGCGTCGCCGCCGGCCGCCGAAACGCTCCAGAGGTCGTCCTCGCAGACATAGACGACGCGATCGTGCGCTATCGAAGGATAGCGGTAGTAGCCTTGGTCCATCGGGGGGAGCTTGGCGACCAGACGCTCCGCCACCCTCATTGGTGCGGCATCGAGCCGCCCGTCGCGTACAAGAGGCGACCGAGCGTCGCGTCGAGCTCCGCGGCGTTTTCGATCTGCGTGAAGAGCGGCACGAGCAGCGGCGTAGTCGAGCGGCGCTCGAGGGGCAGGATCGGGCCGTTCCACGCCAACTCCGTCGCCGGCTCGCCGGCCAGGCTGCGGAAGAAGAGCTCCGCGCCGAGCGCGTTGGCCCAGCCGAACTCGGGGCGCGTGTAACGCCAGTAGCCGTCGGGATAGAAGCTCTCGTGAATCAGCCCGCCCTCGCCGTCCGTTTCCGCGAGCGTCGTGATCGCCGTGGCCACTTCGAGCGAGGACGTCGCGGTCAGCGCGCGTCCGATGATGCCCAAGGGCCAGACGTAGCCGTAGGGCGTGTGCGGGCTGCCGAGCCCCTCGGCGTATCGCCCGGAGAAAAAGAACGGGTTGTCCATGCTAAGCGCAAAGTCGCGCGTCGGCAGATAGGTCCTGTCGAATGACGAGCACCAGTCGATGTAGGGCAGCGTCGTCAGATTCGGGATGTTCGCGTCGTCCATCAAGTTGTATCGGCCGTATCCGTCGGTCTCGTACGCGTACATCCAGGCGCGTCGCCGCGGACTGAAGAAGCGCCCGTAGAGCTGCACGCCGATCTGCACGCGCGCGCCGAGTAGTTGCGCGTCGTGCGCGAGCGCGGCATCGCCGTAGCCGTCGCTCGCCAGCTGCTGGATGTCGCGCAGCGCCACGACCGCCATGGCGTTTTGGGGGATGTTGTATCGGTATTGGACGGGGTCGTCCGACGGACGAAAGGCGCCCCAGATCATGCCGGTCGCCTCGTTGTACACGTCGTGGGTGTAGACTTGCCCGGAATAACGATAGCGGCTGCAGCTCGCGTGATGCTCCTCGCAATCGTACGTGGTCACGATCGCACGCAACGCCCGGTGAAGATCGGGCGTGAACACCGTCCGATCCGTTGTGGAGCGCCAGTAGATCGAGGCGAGGATGGCCGGCCACGCCAGCGAGTCGATCTCCCACTTGCGCTCCCACACCCGATAGTCGGCTTCGAACGCGTTCGCGTAGGGATCGGCGAGGATGTTGCGCGCGTTGCGCTCGATCACTCCCGCGAAGCGAGCGCGCAGGATCGGGTACGCGCTTTGGAAGCGGATGTACGGGATCGTCTGAGCGGACGAATCACGCAGCCACATCACCGGAATGTCTCCGGTCTGAACGTACGTCGTGGTGTCGTCTTCCAGAAAGAAGTCGTGCATCAGCGTGTGAAAGAGCTGCGCGGTCTCGATGTGGCGCACGCGTTTGCCCGTGAGCGGCACGACGAGGGTTTGGCTTGCTGCGGGCACGCGCAGATCGATCGCGAGAAGCACGGCAATCGTGCAGCCGGCCGCGAGGCGCGCAATGGACGAGCGCACTATGGGGATACGCCCTTCGCGCCGCGAGAAGGTTCACCCTTACCGCGGGCCGCAAGATAAAGTTCTTGAAAAGTCAAGCGAGCGACGCCGAACTTCTGCGCGACTTCGATCGGGGCTCCCAGCGCGCGCTCGCGCGAGCGATTTCGCGCGCGGAGTCCGGACGCGGCGGCGAGCTGGTGCGCGCGCTCTACCCGAAGACCGGCCGCGCAATGACGATCGGACTCACCGGTCCGCCGGGGGTCGGGAAATCGACGCTCGCCTCCGGACTCGTTCGGAAGGCGCGCGCCCTGCGCCGCAGCGTCGGCGTCGTGTCGGTCGATCCGAGCTCGCCGTTCTCGCACGGCGCGCTGCTCGGCGACCGGATTCGACTCAACGAGCACTTCACCGACGAGCGCGTCTTCATCCGTTCGATGGCGAGCCGCGGACATCTCGGCGGCCTCGCCGGAGCAACCGGAGACGCGGTGCTCATGATGGACGCCTTCGGCCTCGACGTCGTGCTGATCGAGACGGTGGGCGTCGGACAGAGCGAGGTCGCGATCGCCGAGCTCGCGCAGACGACGCTCGTCGCGTTACAGCCGGGAAGCGGCGACTCGATTCAAGTGCTCAAGGCAGGCATCATGGAGATCGCGGACGTGTTCGTCGTCAACAAGGCGGACCATCCGATGGCGAATCAGCTGCGGCGCGAGATTCGCTCGATGATGGAGATGCTGCAGTGGCCCGGCTGGGTTCCGGAGCTCGTGACGACGCAGGCGCTCGCCGGGGACGGCATCGACGACTTGTGGGCGGCCGTCGAACGGCATGTCGCCTATCTCAACGAGACCGGCGAAATCGAGCAACGGCGGCGCGAGGCCTTCATCCATCAAGTACGGCAGCTCGCGCTCGGGCAGTTGGAGCGGCGTCTCGACCATGCGCTGCGCGAGGACGCTCGCGACGACGTGGATCCGTATGAAGCCGCCGATCGCATTCTCTCTTCCTTTTAGGGAGAAACCGGCGGATGCGTCGAAAGGCTCGGGCCCTATGTCCTTGGATAACCTCAAGATGACGATCGAGCGGTCCGGCGAGCCCGTCGAGCGGGACGGCGCAGCATTCGACGAGCAGCGCCGCCGCTGGGAGCAGAGGTCGGCCAAGGGTCGCCCGCGGCGGGGGCCCGGTTCGGGCGCCGTCGACCGGACGATCTCGGACGTGCCGCTGAAAAGGCTCTACGAGCCGCGCGACACGGCCGATCTCGATCTCCCGCGTGACCTGGCGTGGCCGGGCGAATACCCATACACGCGCGGCATCCATCCCAATGGTTATCGCGATCGCCTCTGGACGATGCGCCAGTTCGCCGGATTCGGCACCGCCGCGCAGACGAACGAGCGATACCATTTCCTGCTGGAGCACGGTCAGCACGGGCTCTCCGTCGCCTTCGACATGCCGACGCTGATGGGATACGATTCCGACGCGCCGCAGTCGCGGGGCGAAGTGGGCAAGTGCGGCGTTGCGATCGACTCGCTCGCCGACATGGAGCTGCTGTTTGACGGCATCGACATGGGAGAGATCACGACCTCGATGACGATCAACGGGCCGGCGTGCATCGCGCTCGCGCAGTACGTCGCAGCGGCCGAAAAGAAGGGCATCCCGCGCGCCAAGCTCGGCGGGACGATTCAGGCCGACATCCTCAAGGAGTACATCGCACAGAAGGAGTGGATCTTCCCGCCGCGTCCGCATATGCGGATCATCGTCGACATGATCGACTTCTGCACCCGCGAGATGCCGAAGTGGAACACGATCTCGATCTCCGGCTATCACATTCGAGAGGCCGGCTCGACTGCGGCGCAGGAGCTCGCGTTCACCCTCGCCGACGGCTTCGCGTACGTCGAGGCGTGCATGGCTGCCGGGATGGACATCGATTCGTTCGCGCCGCGGCTTTCGTTCTTCTTCAACTCCCACATCGACTTCTTCGAAGAGATCGCCAAGTTCCGTGCCGCTCGACGCATCTACGCGAGGCACATGCGGGACAAATATGGCGCGCGCAACCCGCGCTCGTGGCAGCTCCGCTTCCACACCCAGACCGCGGGCTGCAGCGCGACGGCTCAGCAACCGGAGAACAACATCGTTCGCGTCGCCTACGAGGCGATGGCGGCGGTGCTCGGCGGCACGCAGTCGTTGCACACGAACTCGATGGACGAAGTGCTGGCCCTTCCAAGCGAGAAGTCGGTCGAGATCGCGCTGCGCACGCAGCAGGTGCTGGCCTATGAGACCAACGTGACGAACGTGGTCGACCCGCTGGGAGGGTCGTATTACGTCGAAGCGCTCACCGATGAGCTGGAGCGACAGGCCGAATCGTATTTCGCCCAGATCGCGGAGTATGGCGGCGTCATCGAAGCGATCGAGGCCGGCTTCTTCCAGCGCGAGATCGCCGAGGCCAGCTATCGCTATCAGCGCTCGATCGAGACGAAAGACCGGATCATCGTGGGCGTCAACGCGTTCGTCAAGGACGACGACCGCGAGGGCATGGAGCTGCTCAAGATCACGGAAGAAACGGAACGCGGGCAGGCAAACGCCGTGCGCGAGCTCCGGGACCGCCGCGACGAATCGCTCGTGCCGATCGCGCTCGAACGCCTGCAGTCGGCATGCGCCGACCCGAGCGACAATCTCATGCCTCATTTGATCGATTGCGTCAACGCCTACTGCACGGAGGGCGAGATCGTGGAGGCTATGGCGCAGGTCTATGGGCGCTACACCGAGGCGGCGGTGCTGTGATGTTGCGAGAACGCCTGCGCCGGCGCACGGATCTCGAGCTCTACCGCGTGCGGCGAACGCTCTCGGCGGTGAAGAAAAAGCTCGAGGAGGCGCTGCTGCTGAGCCGGCGCAAAGATGAAGAACACCGTGAACGATCGACCGCTCCGCGTCGTCATCGCTAAGGCCGGCCTCGACGGACACGACCGCGGCGCAAAGGTCATCGCAAGAGCGCTGCGCGATGCCGGAATGGAGGTCGTGTACACGGGCCTGTTCCAAACTCCGGAACAGATCGTTCAGACGGCCATCCAGGAAGACGCCGACGGCATCGGACTCTCGATCTTGTCGGGAGCGCACATGACGCTGTTCCCGCTTGTCGTCGAACAGCTGCGCGCGCAAGACGCCGGCGACATCGTCTTTTTCGGAGGCGGAACGATTCCCGCCGAGGATGCGCAGCAGCTTCGGGAGCTCGGCGTGCGCGAGATATTCACACCGGGCGCGCCGCTGCAGGATATCATCGATTTCGTCCGGCGCGAGTGCGGCAAGCGTAGAGCCCTGGTCGGATAGGGCCGGAGTTCCCTAAGTGCCGAAGGTTCGAACGCGCGTCGCGCCGTCGCCGACGGGCGATCCTCACGTGGGGACGGCGTACGTCGCGCTCGTGAACTATTGCTTCGCGAAGAAGCACGGCGGCGAGTTCGTTCTGCGCATCGAGGACACCGATCAGACGCGCAGCACGGCGGAGAGCGAGCGCGCGATCCTCGAGACGCTGCGGTGGTGCGGGCTGTCGTGGGACGAGGGACCCGACGTCGGCGGTCCGCACGGACCCTACCGTCAGAGCGAGCGCTCGAGCATCTACCGCGAGTATGCCGGCAAGCTCCTCGAACAAGGCGACGCGTTCAAGTGCTTTTGCACGCCCGAACGGCTGGAGGAGATGCGCGTCGCTCAACGGGCATCCGGCCGGCCCTCCCGCTATGACGGCTTGTGTCTGAGTTACTCGCCCGAGGACGTGGCGCGGCGCGAGGCGGCCGGCGAGCCCTACGTCGTGCGAATGCGCGTTCCCGACGAGGGCGTGTGCGTCGTCGAGGATCTGCGCCGCGGCCCAGTCGAGTTCGAGTACAAAACCGTCGACATGCAGGTCCTCATGAAGTCCGACGGGCTACCGACGTATCATTTGGCCAACGTCGTGGACGATCATCTCATGGGGATAACGCACGTCTTTCGTGGTGAGGAGTGGTTATCGAGCGCGCCCAAGCACCTGCTGTTGTACTCGTATCTCGGTTGGCAGCCGCCCAAGCTGATGCATCTGCCCCTGCTGCGCAATCCGGACAAGAGTAAGCTGAGCAAACGCAAGAATCCGACGGGCATCCTGTTTTTCCGGGCGATGGGCTACCTGCCGGAGGCGCTTGTGAATTTCCTGGCCCTGCTGGCGAACGCCGTGCGCGACGGCGAAGACGAGATCATGGATCTTCCGGCCATTGTCCGGCGCTTCGAGATCGAGCACGTTCCGACGGGCGGCCCCGTCTTCGATCTGCCGAAGCTCGACTGGCTCAACGGGCGTTACATCCGCGAGCGGCTCGACCCCGCGACGTTCGCGCGCCGCGTCACGGACTGGGGCATATCCCCGCAGCGCTTGACGCGCCTCGCGCAGCTCGCCGCGCCGCGGATCGAGCGCTTCAGCGACCTCGGGCCGCTCTTGGCGTTCCTCTTCTCCGGCAGGCTCTCGCTGCGGCCGGAGGATCTGCGCGGCACGAAGCTCGACGATGTGGAGATGCGACGCGCCTTCACGCTGGCGCTGACGGAGCTGGACGCCCTTCCCGTATGGGACGCCCTCGGCATCGAGGCCGTCCTCAAGCGCATCGCCGAAACGCTCGGGAAGAAGACGCGCGACGTTGCGCGTCCGTTCTACGTCGCGATCACCGGCAGTCCGACGTCGATTCCACTCTTCGACTCGATGGAGCTGCTCGGGCGCGATATCGTGCGCGAGCGCTTGCGCGGCGCGCTGCAGCTCCTGGGAGGCGCCGGATGATACGCGCGATCGTGCTCGCCGCCGGCAAGGGAAAGCGCATGAAGAGCCGTCGCACCAAGGTGCTGCACGAGATCTGCGGACGCCCGATGCTGTGGTACGTGCTCGAGGCGTTGCGCGGGGGCGGGATCCACGAGATCGTCGTGGTCGTCAACGACGAGCTCGCCGCGAGGATCGGCGAGTTCGAAGTGCCCGGCGTGCTGCAGTCGGAGCGGCTCGGCACCGGTCACGCGGTGCGGGTCGCGCTCGAGCATCTCGAGCCGCGCTCCGGCGGGCGCATCGTGATCGCGTGCGGCGACATGCCGCTCGTGACGGCCGAGCTGTTCGCAAGCATGGCCGGCGTGCTCGACGACGAGGCGGGCTCCGCCATGGCGCTGGTCACGGCGAAGATGCCGTTGCCGTCGAGTTTCGGACGCGTCGTTCGTCGCGGTAGCGCCGTCGAGCGGATCGTGGAAGTCAGCGACGCGACGCCGGCGGAGCTCGCGATCGACGAGATGAACACCGGGATCTACGCGTTTCGCGAGGAGGAGTTGCGCGACGTCGTGGCGCGGCTGAACGCGGACAACGCCCAAGGAGAGTACTACCTCACGGATGCCGTGGCGTCGTTCGCCGACGCGGGCAAGCCGGTCCGCGCCGTGCCGGCGTGCGATCACCTCGACGTACTCGGCATCAACGATCGCACCGAGCTGGCACAGGCGCGCAAGGAGATGAACGCGCGCCTCTGCGCGCACTATATGCGCGACGGCGTGACGATCGTTGATCCCGGCACCACGTACGTGGAGCCGGAGCTCGAGATCGGCGCGGACTCCGTGATCTATCCGAACACGACGATCACGCGGCTCTCGCGGCTCGGACGCGACTGCGTCATCGGCCCGAACAGCCGCCTCTCCAACGTGAGGCTGGGCGAGCGCGTGACGGTGCGCGAGAGCGTCGTGAGCGACGCGGCGATCGGGGACGGCGTCACGATCGGGCCCTTCGCACACCTCCGCGGCGAGGCGCACCTCGCCGACGGCGTCCACGTCGGCAACTTCGTCGAGATCAAGAAGTCGAGCCTGGCGCGCGGCGTGAAGGTGGGGCACCTCGCCTATCTCGGCGACGCGACGGTAGGCGAGGACAGCAACATCGGCGCCGGGACCATCACCTGCAACTTCGACGGCGAGCAGAAGAACGAGACCGTCGTGGGGCGCGACGTCTTGATCGGTTCGAACACGTCGCTCGTCGCGCCGGTAGAGGTCGGCGACGGCGCGCTGACCGGGGCTGGATCCGTGGTGACGAAGGACGTGCCGGCCGGGGAGCGCGTCGCCGGAAACCCCGCGCGCCCGCTCCCGAAGAAGAATGCCTGATGCAACGAATCGCGTGCGGGATCGTCGTCGCGGCGATGCTCGTGGTTCTGTGGTTCGGCGTCGCGGTCGCGGCCGTCGAGCGGCCGAACGCGCTGGACCGCCGCGTCGACGCGCTGACGACGGCTGCGCTGATGACCGAGCCGGCGCGCGCGCTCGTCGATCCCGACCGCCAGGCCGCCGCCACTCGACGCGTGCACTGGACGCTGCTCGGGTGGTTTCTCACGTCGCTGTTCGAGGCCGCCGCGCTGCTCTATCTGTGGAGCTCCGGAAACGCCGCGACCCTCCGCAACGCGCTGCGACGGCGCGTGCGCTCGGAGTGGGGCGTGCGTTTCCTCTTCGGCGCGGCGCTCGCCCTCGTCGCCCGGGTCGCCGCGTTGCTGCCCGCCTTCTACCTGTATCGCGTGGATCGCATTCTCCAGCTCACGACCGACCTCACCCGCGTGTGGGCGCTGTGGTGGGTCTATCACACTGTCGTCGGGATGATCGTCGCCGGTGTCATCGCTGCCGTGGTCTTGTGGCTCGCCGAGCGCACGCATCAATGGTACGCCTACACGATCCTCGCCATCCTCGCGGCGAGCGTCGGCTGGGCCTATGCGAGCCCCTACATCGAGTCGCCGCGCGCGGCCGTTCCGCTCGCGCGGGCCGGCCTTCCCAACGTGGCTGTGTACGTCAGTGGTACGGACTCGGCGCTCGGCGATGCCACGGTGCTCGGCGCGGGGCCGTCGCGGCGCGTCGTCCTCAGTCCCGGATTCGTCGCAGGGGCGACTGAGCCGGAGATCGCGTACCGTGTCGCGTACGAGCTGGGGCGTCTCGTGCACGGCGATCGGCTTTCGATCGCGCTCATCGAGGGCGGCGTCATCATCGTCTTCGCCGCGATCGCCATCGTGGTCGCCGATCGCGTCAGGTTCCGGCGGGACGACGATCCGCTCTCGCGTCTCGCGATCGTCGGAGCGTTGTTCGCGCTCGTCTACCTCGCGGCCGTCCCCGTACGCAATGCGGCGCTAGGCGCGTACGTCTTCGATGCGGACCGCTACGCCGTCGCCCTGACCGGAGATCCGGCGGCGGCGGTTCGTTCGCTCGTGCGCGCGAGCGATCAGCGCATGGAAGAGGTCTGCCCGGAGCCGGCGGCGACGCTGTTCCTCTACACGGCGCCGGGCACCGGCGCGCGCGTGTCGGCGATCAACCGGGTTCCGAGCGGCTGTAACTATTGACGAGGCGCATCGCCGCTTCGTCGTCGCCGGCAATCCAAAGATCGACGCCGTCGGCCGCGCCGGCGACGATCTCGGGCAGCGCGCGGCGCTCGTCTTCGTTGAAGGGTCCGAGCACGTGATCGATGCTGTCATATTCGGGCCGGCCGAGACCTACCCGAATGCGCGGAAAGTCTTCGCCGGTCGTCGCGATGATCGAGCGCAGCCCGTTGTGGCCGCCGTGGCCTCCGCTGCGACGCATCCGCAGCTTTCCGAAGGGCAAATCCATGTCGTCGCTGACCACCAGCACTCCCTCCGGCGGAACGCGATACCAGGAGGCGATCAGGCGCACCGGCGTGCCGGACAGATTCATGAACGTCGTCGGCTTGACGAAGACGATGCCGCGGACGGCGTCGAGGGCCTGCATCGCGGCGTCCTTGCGCTTCCACGCCGTGATGCCGCAGCGCCGCGCCACCTCGTCGACGACCATGAAGCCGACGTTGTGGCGCGTCGTCGCGTATTCTTTCCCGGGGTTGCCTAGACCGACGACGAGCCGGCGGGTCAGCTTGGCGATTCCGCCTCGGCCGGTGCCGGCTCAGCGCCGATGACTTCCGGCTCGGTGACCTCTTCGGCCACGCCCGGCGCGGCTTCTTCTAGCTCGCGCGCGGTGCGCGACGGCTCGATCGAAACGACGACCGTCTCGGGCGGCGTGAGGAGCTTGAACCCGGCGGGAAGCGGGACGTCGGCGGCGGTGAGATGCTCGTGCACGCCGAGCGCCGTCACTTCAACCTCGAGATTCTCCGGAATCTGGTTCGCCGGCCCCTCGACTTCGAGCTCGTGCACGATCACGTCCATCACGGCGCCGAAACTGCGCACGCCCTCGGCGACGCCGACGGTGACGATCGGCAGACGGGTGTCGATGCTTTCGTCCGCCGAGACCCGTTGCAGATCCGCGTGGATGATGCGCCGCGAGACCGGGTGGAGCTGAATCTGGCGCACGAGAGCGGTCTGACGCTTCCGACCTCCATCGGTCAACGTGATGATCGCGTTGCGCCCGCCGTGATGCATCAGCTCTTCGAAAGCGTGCGCGTCGATGGCGACGTGCTCGGGCACGTTGCCGTGTCCGTAGACGACCGCTGGGATCTTGCCCTGCCCGCGCAGCGCGTGCGCGCCGGTCGTGCCGAGCCGTTCGCGCGGCTCGACCGAAAGCTGGAGCTCCTTCTTCGGCATTGCGCTTACCCTTTAGACCGCCGCGACCGCTTCCGGCTGCGCGCCGAGAACGCCGTTGGCGGGTTCGTCGCCGGAGAAGAGCTCCGAGACGGAGCGGTTCGTCGTGATGCGGTTGATCGCGTCGGCGAACACTTGCGCGATGGACAATTGGACGAACTTCGGGTGGGCGGCCGCGTCTTCAAAAGGAATCGTGTTGGTGAAGAGCACCTTCTCGATCTCCGACTGCTCCAGCACCTCGACCGCCTCGCCGGCGAAGATGCCGTGAGAGGCCACCGTGAAGACCCGCGTCGCACCGCGTAGCTTGATCGCTCCCGCCGCCTTCGCGAGCGTGCCGCCCGTCGAGATCATGTCGTCGACGACCACCGCGACCTTGCCCGCCACGTCGCCGACGATGTCGGTGACCTCGGCCACGTCGGGTTCGGGGCGCCGCTTGAAGACGATTGCGAGCGAACTGTTCAGGCGCTTCGCGAAGAGCTCCGCCCGATGCACGCCGCCCGCGTCCGGCGAGACGACCACGATCTTCTCGTCGCAGAGGCCTTCCTTCTTGAGGTAGTTACAGAGGACGGGCATCGCCATCAGGTTGTCGACCGGGATGTCGAAGAAGCCTTGAATCTGGGCGGCGTGAAGATCCATCGTGACGATCCGCCGCGCGCCGGTGACCTTCAAGAGGTTCGCGATCACCTTGGCCGAGATCGGCTCGCGGCCTTTGGTCTTCTTGTCCTGCTTCGCGTACCCATAGTACGGGATCACCGCCGTGATGCGCGCCGCCGAGGCGCGGCGCAGCGCGTCGATCATCAGGAGCAGCTCCATCACGGCGTCGTTGACGCCCTTCCCGTTGGACGCCTTGCAGATGGACTGCACGACGAACACTTCGGATCCGCGAACGTTCTCGCCGATTTCGATCCGCGTCTCCTCGTTGCGAAACTCCGAAACCAGCGCCTTGCCGACGTGCAGACGCAGGCGCTTCGCGATCTCCTCGGCGAGCTGCGGATTCGAGTTTCCAGAGAAAAGCAGCGGTTGCTGATTCACGGCCCAGGCTCGTTCGCTAACTGAATCGTTCTGCCCTAGGGGACGGTTCTAAGGAAGGCAGTGGCTGTGGAGTTTACCTTAGCTTCCCCCTTCGCGCTCGCCGGGGATCAACCCAAGGCAACGGAGGCGTTGACCCGGGGGCTCCTGCGCGGCGATCGCGCTCAAACGTTGCTCGGGGTCACCGGCAGCGGCAAGACCATGGCGATGGCGCGGACGATCGAGCTCGTCCGCAAGCCGACGCTCGTCCTTTGCCACAACAAGACGCTGGCCGCTCAGCTCTGCGCCGAGTTCCGCGAATTCTTCCCGAACAATGCGGTCGAGTATTTCGTGTCGTACTTCGACTACTATCAGCCCGAGGCGTATGTGCCGTCGACCGATACGTACATCGAGAAGGACAGCTCGATCAACGATGAGATCGAGCGCCTCCGCCACTCGGCCACCCAGTCGCTGCTGACGCGCCGCGATACGCTCATCGTGGCGTCGGTCTCGTGCATCTTCGGCTTGGGCTCCCCATCCGACTACATGGAGATGTCCGCGCGCGTGCGGGTCGGCGAGGAGATGGACCGGGACGCGCTGTTGCGCAAGCTCGTCGACATGCAGTACCGGCGCAACGACCTCAATCTGGTCCGCGGAACCTTCCGGGTTCGCGGAGACACGCTCGAATTCGTCGGCGTCGACGAGGAGCTGGTGCACCGCATCGAGTTTTTCGGCGATCGAATCGAAGCCGTCAACGTCGTCAACATCATGACCGGCGAATACGTCGAGAACAAGACCGCGCTGACGATCTTTCCCGCGAAACACTTCATCACGCCCGAGGAGAAGCTGCGCCGCGCGATCCGCTCGATCGAAGAAGAGCTCGACGAGCGGTTGACGTGGTTCCGCAAGGAAGGCAAACTGCTCGAAGCCCAGCGGCTCGAACAGCGCACGCGCTACGACCTCGACATGCTGCGTGAGGTCGGCTACTGCAACGGCGTCGAGAACTATTCGGGGCCGCTGTCAGGACGCGAGATGGGCTCGACGCCCTGGTGTCTGCTCGACTTCTTCCCGAAAGACTGGATGCTGCTGGTCGACGAGTCGCACGTCACGCTGCCGCAGGTCCACGCCATGTACGGCGGCGACCGCTCGCGCAAGCTCGCGCTCGTCGAGCACGGCTTCCGCCTGCCGTCGGCGCTCGACAACCGGCCGCTCACGTACGACGAGTTCGACAAGCACGTCAAACAGGTGATCTACGTCTCGGCGACGCCGGCGCCGTCCGAGCTCGGCAAATCCTCGCAGGTCGTCGAGATGATCATCCGTCCGACCGGCCTGGTCGATCCCGAGGTCGAGGTCCGTCCGACGCGCCACCAGGTCGACGATCTGATGGACGAGATTCGCGCGCGCGCCGAGAAGGGCGAGCGCGTCCTGGTCACCACCCTGACGAAGAAGATGGCCGAGGACCTCACCGAGTACCTGATCGAGAACGGCATCCGCGTGCGCTATCTGCACAGCGAGGTCGAGACGCTCGAGCGTATCGCGATCCTGCGCGACCTGCGGCGCGGCGAGTTCGACGTGCTGGTAGGGATCAATCTCTTGCGCGAAGGTCTCGACTTGCCGGAAGTGTCGCTGGTCGGCATCCT
>JAFAJV010000063.1 GCA_019235995.1 Vulcanimicrobiota bacterium | reverse complement strand
CCCTCGAGCTGCGCCTGGAGCGTCTGGAAGTTTTCGGTCGCACGAAGCTGCGGATAGTTCTCGACCACGGCCAACAGGCGCGAGAGCGCCGCGCCGAGCGAGTCCTGTGCGGCCGCATATTTTGCGAAATCCTGCGGATTGTTCACGGCGTTCTGGACGACCTGAGGCGAGATCTGTCCGACGCTTGCCCGCGCCTTGGCGACGTCCTCGTACGTGCTCTTTTCGAAGTTCGCGGCGCCCTTGACCGTCGCGACGAGGTTCGGAATGAGATCGGCACGGCGCTGGTACACGTTCTGCACCTGACCCCATTGAGCGTCGACCGCTTGTCCGAGCGATACCAGCGAGTTGTAGGCGCCGCCGATGAAGAGGAACACGATGACGACGATCCCGATAACGACGATCGGGCCGATGTACGAACGGCGTTGCTGCATGCTTGCTTGATGCGCCACGGCACGGCCCGTCCCTCTTTGGGCAGGCATGCTGGACGGCGTGCGTAACACCGCCGGGGTGCTGCGCGTCCTTCTCGCGGCGATACCGATCGTTGCGCTCACCCTCGCGGTTCCGTTCGTGAACCGGGTCGAGCCGCGGTTCTTCGGCCTGCCCTTCCTATTAAGCTGGATCCTGGTATGGTCGCTGCTGACGCCCGGCTTCCTATGGATGATCGGGCGGATGGAGCGTCGCTGGTGAGCGGGACCACGACGGCCCTCGCGATCGTCGGGCTGGTCGTCTTCGGGACGATCGGGTTCGCGCTCTTCGGAGTGGGACGCATCAAGATGGACCCGGCGCAATACATCGTCGGCGGCCGTTCCTTCGGCACGATCTTCCTTTGGGTGCTTCTCGCCGGCGAGATCTACACGACGTTCACGTTCCTCGGAATCGCCGGGCTCTCGTACTCTCAGGGCGCTCCGGCATTCTACGCGATCGCATACGGTGCGTCCGCGTACGTCATCGGATATTTCCTCGCTCCGGCGATCTGGCGGGTCGCAAAAGACCACGATTTGCTCACCGGGCCGGACTTCTTCGAGACGCGCTACGGTAGCCGAGTGCTCGGTGTCGGCGTCGCGCTCCTCATGTTCGTTATGGTCATTCCGTACGTCGCGCTGCAGCTTAGCGGCCTGCAGATACTGCTGCATATCGCCGGCTACGGCGCGTACGATACTACCGCCGCGGTCTGCATCGCGTTCATCGTGTTGGCGTTCTTCGTCTTTACCGCCGGCCTGCGCGGCACCGCATGGGCCAGCGTCGTCAAAGACATCTTCGTGCTGGGCGCCGTTACCTTCGCGGGCATCGCGATCCCCGTGCATTTCTTCGGCTCGCCGTCGGCCATGCTGGATCGGCTGCTCGCGACCCATCCTCAGATGCTCCTGCTGCCGGCGAGCACCGCGTTCCATGGAACGTCATGGTATGTGTCGACCGTGCTCTTGTCGGCGATCGGCTTTTATATGGGACCGCATTCATGGAGCGCCGTCTACAGTGCGCGCAGCGGCGACACGCTCCGCCGCAACGCGATGCTGCTCCCGCTGTATCAGACCTTTCTCGCGCTGATGATCATCGCCGGCCTCGCGGCGGCGCTGATCCACCCCGGTCTGAAGGGCACCGCCGTCGATCAGTCTTTTCTGCTCGTGGTAGCGCAATACTATCCACCCTGGGTGCTCGGCCTGATCGCGGGCGCCGGCGCGCTCGCGGCGCTCGTTCCGGCTTCGGCGCTGCTGCTCGCCGGCGCGAGCGTGATCACGAAGAACGTCGCCGGCGATGCCTTCGGATTCGCCACGAGCGATACGTCGCGCACGCTGCTCACGCGCGTGCTCGTCATCGTCGTGGCGTTGCTTGCGCTCGGCGTCTGGCTGGCTGCTCAAAAAACCGTAGTCGAGCTGCTGCTGCTGTACTACAACGGGGTCACGCAATTCGCGCCGGGAGCCGCGGCCGCGTTCCTCTACAGGCGCGCTACGGCAGCGGCCGTCGGCGCGGGCATCGCGGTCGGCCTCGCGGTCGCGATTCCGCTCGCGGCGTTCAACGTCTCTCCCTGGGGCATCAACGCCGGCTTCCTGGCCCTCATCGCAAACGTCCTGGTGCTGCTGGCGGTCTCGTTGCGCTCCCCTACTTCCCGTACGATGCCGTGAAGGACAGGCCCAGGAACGACCAGTTGTGTGCTGCTCCTCCGTGCGCTGCGTAGTTCGCGGCGATTCCGTTACCGGGCCAGACGAATGCGTAGAACGGATTGACGCTCAACGCATCGCTCAAATTGTGCGTGTAGCTCGCGCCAAGCTCCCGACCGTAGCCAAAATTGGGAATGCCGCCGCCGGGCTCCGGCGGGGTCGACGGCGGGACGGTCAGCAGGGCGGCGTTGACCCGGCTTACGTTGGCGGCGAGATAGTTGAGTTGCAGCGAGTCTTGCTTCCAGGGCCACAGCGTGACCGACGTATCGAAGTCGCGCAGGTTCGTATTGGCGAGCGTCGTCTGCAACGCGAAGCCCGGCAGCCACTGCGGCACCGAACCGCCGAAATACAACGGGTCGAATCCATACCAGATCAGCGCATTGGCGGGGTTCGCGCCCGACATGCTATACAGGCCGACGTTGACGAGCGGTTTCCACCACATCCGGTCGAAGTTGTAGTTTGCCTGGATCATCCAGCCGTCTGCGCTAAGATACGGTTTGCCCTGGATCGCATAGTCGGCCTGGAGCCAGAGATACGGATCGTGCTCGAAAGGGTGGAAGCGCGCTCGAAGCTCGTACGTGGACATTTGGTTTCGGGTCAGGATGTCCGAGCTCGAATAGACGTACTCCGCTCCGAGACGCAGCTGCCCCGGCGGGTTCCAGATGACGTTAATGCCGGTCAGCCGCGTGTTATCGAATAGCAACGGCGCCTCGTTAGGACGCAGATAGAACAGCTGCGCGCTCCATTCGCCGTCGATCGCTTTCAACAACCCCGCCTGCCGCCACGCGGTGCGCGGTCCCAGGTAGCCGGCGCCCCGGTCGAATCCGTTCGTTGCGCCGTTTGCCAGCAGCATCCCGCCGCCGGTGACGTAGTTCTGCTGCCCGTAGGACGCGTCGAGCGTCACGCCGCCGCCGAGGAGATGGGTGAAGCGCAGCCCCGCGTAGAGCTGTTCCGGAAGGCCGTACCACGCGTGCGGACTGCCCGAGTAATCCGTCCCAATCGTGCCGCTCTCGAGGTACGAGACTCCCCCATACAAGAAGACGTGGCGCGCCACGTGGTACGTTGCGGTTACCCCCGGCTCCATATAGGCTTCGACCCAGTTGGCGTAGCCCGGAAACGCCGCGTTGACGGATCCCGGGGGCGAGTCAAAGGCATTATCGAACGCTACGAACGGCGCGAGCCCGGCATCGAGGGAGCCTAGAACGCTGATGCGATCGGTCTGATACAGACGCGGCAAACTGTCGAAATCTCCGGTCTGAAAATAACCGAGATAGCTCGACCGCGCCTGGACGGCCCGCCGCTGCGCCGCCTGACGCTCTTGTTCCGAGCGGGCCTGCGCGGCGTCGAGCTCGGCCTCTTCTTCGTTCAGCTGTGCGCGGCGCTCTCGCTGCCGCACCTCCGAGTTCTTCGCCTGAGCGCCCCCGCTTCGTCCCGGCGTGATCGTCGCCTCGTCATAGACGTTCTTTGGGTTCTTCGAGCTAACATCG
This sequence comes from Vulcanimicrobiota bacterium, assembly GCA_019235995.1. Lineage (GTDB taxonomy): Bacteria > Vulcanimicrobiota > Vulcanimicrobiia > Vulcanimicrobiales > Vulcanimicrobiaceae > Cybelea. The sequence goes on along the minus strand of JAFAJV010000063.1, from coordinate 1,399 downwards.
CCGGCGAGTTGCGCCTGCGCGATGCGAACGGTCGCCGCAAAGATCACGACGCACAGCAGCGCCGTTGTTGCCCTAACCGACACGCCTGACTCTTACATGAGACGGGCCCCGCTGCCTCGCGGGGCCCGTCTCGACCGCTAGAGGTCCTCGGGATTGATGCCTTTCAGGCGGTCGTACTGCGTCTTCTTGGGCGAGGCGTGAGGGTTGGCGTGGTCCTCATACTCGCCCTCGTATTGTACCGTTAGAGGTTCGCGGTTGCGCTCGTACGCGCTCACGAGTCGGCTCATGCCGTCGCCGTTTCCGCCGCCCATCACTTCGGCGAGGGCGGCTTCGTCGGCGGTCATGGTAGCGTACGGCACCTCGTACTCGTGGCGCGGCCGCCCGTCGTCGTCGACATCCTGGCCTTGCGGAACGATATCGACGTTGCGATAACGCGACATGCCCGTTCCCGCCGGGATCAGCTTACCGATGATCACGTTCTCCTTGAGGCCAAGCAACGGATCGTACTTGCCCTTGATCGCCGCGTCGGTGAGGACGCGCGTCGTTTCCTGGAAGCTCGCCGCCGAGAGAAACGACTCCGTCGCGAGCGACGCCTTCGTCACGCCGAGTAGCACGGGGTTCGCCGTCGCGAGCTCCTTGCCGGCGGCCTTCATCCGCTCGTTGGCCTCGTGGAACTGCGCCGCCTCGATCAGTTGGCCGGGCAGCAGCGCCGTGTCGCCGCCCTCGACGATCTTGACCTTGCGCAGCATCGAGCGCACGATCACCTCGATGTGCTTGTCGTTGATGTCGACGCCCTGCGAACGATAGACCTTCTGCACCTCTTGCACGAGGTAGTTTTGCAGCGCGGTCTCGCCCTTGACGCGCAGGATGTCGTGCGGATTCAGCGAGCCCTCGTTGAGCTGGTCGCCCGGCTCGACGTGCTGGCCCTCCGAAACCATCAGATGCGTGCCCGGCGGAATGTCATACTCGTGCTCCTCGCCGCCCGCATCCACGACGTACACCACGCGCTTGTTCTTCTCGTCGCCGAACTTTATCGCACCGGCGATCTCGGCGATCGTGGCCTGGCCCTTCGGCTTGCGTGCTTCGAAGATCTCTTCGACACGCGGCAGACCCGTGATGATGTCTTCGGTCGCGACGCCGCCCGTGTGGAACGTCCGCAGCGTCAGCTGCGTGCCCGGCTCGCCGATCGATTGCGCCGCGATGATACCGACCGCGGTGCCGATGTCGGCCTTCGTTCCCGCGGCGAGATCGCGCCCGTAGCACATCGAGCAGACCCCGTACTTCGAGCGGCACGTCAGCACCGAGCGAATCTTGACCTCGGCGATTCCCGCGTCGAGCAGCGCCTTGGCCTTCTCCTCGTCGATCTCGGCGTTGCGCGTAACGATCGCCGTCGTGGGGC
>JAFAJV010000093.1 GCA_019235995.1 Vulcanimicrobiota bacterium | reverse complement strand
GCCGCCGTGGTCGATCAGGATGTAGTTGCCGTAGCCGCCGTACCACTGAGCCATGATCACGGTCCCCGCGGCGGCCGCCGTGACCGTCGTTCCGGACGGCGCGGCGATGTCGAGCCCTTGGTGGAATTCCGGCGCGCCGCCGAACGGATTGGAGCGCCAGCCAAAGGGCGACGTGATGGTGCCGGTCACGGGCCAGGAAAACGAGCCGGCGGCCCCCGAGCTCTCGACCCCGGCGATACCCTCGGCTTTGCGCGCGGCCTCCATCTCGCGTTCGCGCTCCAAGATGAGCCCCTCGAGCTGGGCCTCCTCGGCGGCCGATAGGTCCTCCATCTCAGCCACCTGCGACGCGACGCTGTGCCGCTGGATCGAGGCGAGCTGCACGAGGTTGCCGCGCTCTTGGGCCAGCGAGTTGAGCTGGCTGCGCGCTTCTTCCTGGGCCTGCTCCTGTTGTTGCAGCTCCAAACGCGTGCGCTCCAGGTCGGCTTCGATCGCGGCGACGCGTGCCTGCGCGGCCTTGCGCGCGCGCACCGCGCGCTGATTGGCGGCGATGAGCAGCCGCAGGTCCTCCCACCTCTCGACGAATTCGCTAAACGAGCGTGACGCGATCAGCGCGCTCATATAACTCAGGTCGCCATACTCGTAGATGTCGACGAGACGGCGCTTGAGCATGGCATCGTGCAGCTGAAGCGATCGCTTCGCGGCGTCGAGCTGCAGCGTGTTCCAGTCGATGCGCCGCTGCGTCGAGTTCTGCTGTGCCGCGAGCGAATCGATGCGGCCGTTGACCTGTCCGATCGCCGCATTCGTCTCGCCGAGCTGACGCTGCAGGTCCTGATACCGCACCGTCACGGTGTTCAGCTCGGCGCGCTTGGCGTGCAGCCGCGACTGTAGCTGCCCCGCCTTGGCACGCTCGGCCTGGATCCGCTCCTCGAGGCTCGGACTGCGCGCTGCAACGAACGCGGGGGCGAGCGCGAGGACGGCGGCTGCCGCCGCACATCGACGGAGAATCACTACGTGCGCAAGTGCCGGCCGACGGAGATCCACGACGCCACGATGCCGATCGTGGCGCCGACCAGGACCAGCTCGCCGCCGAGCAGCCGCGGATCGAGCGGGAACGCCCGAAGCTGGGCCCAGGGCAGGGCCTCGAGGAGTCGCGGCCACAACGTCACGCGCGCGATCGACAGCAGCCCCACGGCGAGCAACCCGCCGATGACGCCGTCGACCAGGCCCTCGCAGATGAAGGGCAGACGAATGTACGTGTTGGTGGCGCCGACGAGCTGCATGATCGCGATCTCACGCCGGCGGGCGAAGACCGTCAGCCGGATCGTGTTGGCGATGATGATTCCCGCGACGGCGAAGAAGACACCGATCACGCCGATGCCGATGCGACGCAACACCGCACCGAGTTGCAGCAGGCGCTGAACGATCTTTTGGCCATAGACGACGTTGTCGACGCCGCTGAGCCGGCGGACTCCGGCCGCGACCGCGGGGACATCGTCGGGTACGCGCGCCTTGATGCGGAATTTGTCGGGCAACGGATTCTCGGTGAGCAGACCCGTGTCAATGGTGCCCTTCGTACGCTCCCGCAGCTCGGCAAGGCCCTGACGCTTCGGCACGAATTGCACCGATGCGATGCGACGGTCCGCCTCGAGATAGTGCGCGATTGCCGTCACCTGCTTGGGCGTCGCGTCGGCACGGAGGTACGCGGAGATCTCGATCTGATCGAGCAGCTGCGCGCCGGCGCCCGCCAGCGCGGCCCGAACGAAGAGGAACATGCCGAGCAGGACGATCGTGATCGCGACCGTGCCGATCGCCGTCATTTGCATCCCGGTGTTGCGCGTGAAGTTGCGCAACACCTCACCCAGAAAGAACTTGACTTTCCCGGAGTCCAAGATAGTAGTAGCCCCGTTCTTCGTCAGTCGTTATGCGGCCATCGTCGAGCCGCACGACGCGCCGGCGCATGCGGTCGACGACGGCCTGATTGTGCGTCGCGACCACGACCGTCGTGCCCTTGAGGTTGATGCGCTGAAGCAGCGCCGTGATCTCGCTGGTATTCGTAGGGTCCAAATTCCCGGTAGGCTCGTCGCAAAGCAAAATCTTCGGATTGTTGACGAGCGCCCGCGCGATGGCGGTGCGCTGCTGCTCGCCGCCGGAGAGCTCGTTCGGATACATTCGGCTCTTGTGGGACAGGCCGACGAGGTCGAGCACGCGCGGGACCTGCCGCATCACGTCGCGCGTGTGAGCGCCGGTGACCTGCATGGCGAACGCGACGTTCTCCCACACGGTCTTGTCGTTGAGCAGCTTGAAGTCTTGGAATACGACGCCGAGGTGGCGCCGTAACGCCGGCACCCGGCTGCGGCGCACGCGGTCGACGCGGATGCCGTCCACGGTGATCTGACCCGCCGTCGCTTTCGCCTCGCGATAGAGCAGGCGCAGGAGACTGGACTTGCCGGTTCCGGAATGGCCGACGAGGAAGACGAAGTCACCCTTGGCGATCTCAAGATTCACGTTGTCGAGGGCGCGTACGCCGTTGGGATAGACAAGCGAAACGCCGCGGAGGGAGATCATCGCTGGGAGAGGGGTTTTCTGAAAGCTCCGGGCTATACCTTCGCCATGGACTTCGATTTAACCGACGAGCAAAAGGCTATCCAAAGCCTGGCGCGCGAGTTCGCAAGCGAAGAGGTCGCCCCGCGCGCCGAAGAGATGGATCGCGAAGAGCGCTTCCCCTACGATCTCGTCGCGAAGATGGCCGAACTCGGCTTCATGGGACTGCCGTTTTCAGAGGAGTACGGCGGCGCCGGCGCTGACACGGTAAGCTACGCGCTCGCGGTGATGGAGATCGCGCGCGCCGACGCTTCGACGGCGATTACGATGGCGGCCCACGTCTCGCTCGGCGCCACACCCTTCTATCTCTTCGGAACTGAGAAGCAGAAGCAGCAGTATCTCGTGCCGCTCGCGCGCGGCGAGAAGCTGTGGGGCTTCGGCCTCACCGAGCCCAACGCGGGCAGTGACGCGGGCAACGTGCAGACGAAGGCCGAGCTGCGCGACGGGCGGTGGCTGATTAACGGCACGAAGGCCTTCATCACGAACTCGGGTACCGACATCACGGGCGGCACGACGATCACGGCCGTCACCGGGAAGCGCGCGGACGGCTCCCGCGAGATCTCCAACATCATCGTTCCGCAAGACACGCCGGGCTTCTCGCGCAGCCGGAAGTACCGCAAGATGGGCTGGCGCGCGTCGGATACGCGCGAGCTGTCCTTCGTGGACGCCGCCGTCCCCGAAGAAAACCTGCTCGGGCCGCGCGGCGAAGGGTACCGCCAGTTTCTCTCGATACTGGATGGGGGGCGCATCTCCGTCGCCGCGCTCTCCATCGGCTTGGCCCTGGGCGCGTACGACCAGGCCCTGGCCTATTCTAAGGAGCGCCACGCGTTCGGCAAGCCGATCAGCAAGTTTCAGGCCATCTCGTTCAAGCTCGTCGACATGCTGACGCAGATCGAGCACGCAAAGCTGATGATGTTGCGCGCGGCGTGGGAGAAGGATGAGGGGCGCGACTACGTGCAGGCCGCCAGCTTTGCGAAGCTCTTCGCGGGCGAGCTCTCGCACCGCGTCGTGAACGAGGCGCTGCAGATTCATGGCGGTTACGGCTTCATGGACGAGTATCCCATCTCGCGCATGTATCGCGACCAGAAGATCAACGAGATCGGAGAAGGTACGAACGAAGTACAGCGCCTCGTGTTAGCGAGGCTGATGGGACTGTGAGGGGCGTGTGAACGTCGAGCAGCTCTTCGCCGCCGCGTCGGTCATCGTGTCGCTGCTGGCTATCGGCCTGTCGGCGTACTTGCTCACGCGACAGAACAAACAGCTCGAGCACGAGCGCAACGCGTTGGCGATTCTCGACGCCATCGCGCGGCTCACGGATTCCGCCATCGTGAGCGCGTTCGAGCAGCTCGAGGGGATCACGCAACGCTATCCCGACGACGATAGCGTTCGCGCGGGCTTCCAGGGATCGCCCGACGACCACGCGCTCGTGCTGGTCGCGCAATACGTCGAGACGGTGGCCTGCCTGGCGCGACGCGAGGTCCTCGACGCGTCGCTGTTGGTCGACGCCGTCGGCTTCATGCTGCGCTCGCGCTGGAACACGATACGTCCGTTCGTGATGCGACTGCGCCGCGTTCGCAACAACGAGTATCTGTTCGAAAACTTCGAATGGCTGGCGATGTACAGCACCTGGTGGAAGGACACGCCGCGGCCCGCGGGCGATCCCAACTACGACCCAAAGCAGTTCGGCGACCTGGAATTCAAAGTCTAGCACCATCATTGACGAAAGGATGAACAAGATGCGCTTCTTCGTTGCCGCGGTGTTCGCAGCCGCGCTCACCGCCGCGGCCTCGGCCGCGCTCCCGACCGGCGCCAAGGCGCCCGACTTTACGCTGTCCGCGACGATCGGCGGGAACACGTTCACGTTCAGCCTCGCCGACGCGCTCAAGAAGGGTCCGGTCGTGCTCTACTTCTATCCGGCCGCGTTTACGAAGGGCTGCACGATCGAGGCGCACGACTTCGCCGACGCAATCGATCAGTACAAGGCGCTCGGTGCGACCGTCATCGGCGTTTCCCACGACGATCTCGCGACGCTGCAAAAATTCTCGACGAGCGAGTGCCGCAGCAAGTTCGCCGTTGCCGCGGACACTAGTCAGAAGGTGATGAAAGAGTACGATGCGATTTTGCCGCAGCATCCGCAGTACGCGAATCGCACGTCATACGTCATCGCGCCGGACGGAACGATCATCTACACCTACACCAACCTCGATCCGGAACAGCACGTACAGAACACGCTCAACGCGCTGAAGACTTGGAAGGCGGATAACTCCGCAGGCACGACGCAGTAACTAGACCGCGTCGTCCTTAGCGAAGAGCTGCTGCGAGCGCGGCAGGCGCTTGGGGCTGCGCTCGCCCGAGTCGAGCGCGGTGACGTCGCGAGGCACGACATCGATCGGCGGTATCTCGCTCATCTCGCTGCCGCTCAGGCTTGCCTCGTCCTTGAGCTTGCGGCCCTGCGGCAGAAGCTTGCTCTCGTAGGAACCGACGACGCCGTTGAAGGCATTGACCGAGCGCTCGAGGTGCTTGCGCATCTCGAGGAGATGATCGGCAAACTTGCAGGCGCGCTCGTAGAACACGCGGCCGATTGCGGCGATGCGCTTAGCGTTCTCCTCTTGCCGCAACGCCTGCCAGCCCATGGCGAAGCTGCGCAGCAGGCTGATCAGCGTTAGCGGACCGGTAACGAGCACGCCCTTGTCGAGCGCATATTCGATCAGCGACGGATCCTCGTTGCAAGCGGAGCTCAAGAACGCCTCGCCGGCGACGAACATCACGACGTAATCCGCCGAGTTTTCCGCCGTCTGATAGCCGCGGCGCGCCAGAGAATCGACGTGATCGCGCAACGCGCGCGCGTGGCGCTTCAGGAGCGTCCTGCGCGTCTCGTCGTCGGAGGCTTCGAATGCCGCCTGCATCGAATCGGTGGGCGCCTTTGCGTCGACGAACACGACGCGCTCTCCGGGCAAATTGATCGTCATGTCGGGACGCACGCGCGCCTCTTCCAGCGCGACGGTCTGCTGCTCGGAGAAGTCGCAGTAGGGGAGCATGCCGGCCTTCTCGACGACGTTGCGCAACTGCATCTCGCCCCACTTGCCCCGTGCCGACGGGTTTCGCAACGCCGTTACCAGCGTCGACGTCTGCGTCGTCAGCCGCACGGTCGCGCTCTCGAGCTTGTCGGTCCTGCCCAACAATTCGCCGAGAAGCCGATCGAACTCGCCGAGCTTCTGTGCTACCGGCGAGACCAGCTCGCTTACGCGCTCGCTCGCGCGCATGGCCGTCGTCTCGCGCAGGTCGTTCTTCGCACGCTCCAACAGAGATTCGATGGCTTTTTCCGAGGCGCGCTCTGCGTGCTGCAGCGATACGCGAAGCGCGGCGTTCTCGCCGCGCGCGGCGAGCCACGCGACGGCCGCGCCGATCGCGCTGCCCAGGACGAAGACGACGAGAGCTTCGACGACGATCATGCGGTCGTTCCACCCATGTAGCGATTGAGGAATACGACGAGCCGCCTCCACGCGTCGCTCGCGGCCGACTGGTCGTACGACGCCCGCTGGTCGTCGAAGAACGCGTGCCCGGCGCCGTCGTAGATTCGTACGTCGTTGGGCACTTTCAGCGCGGCGGTGAATTCGCGCACGCTATCGGCGGGGATGCTCGTGTCGCGAGCACCGTAGCTGCCGCACAGTGGCATCCGAATCGCGGCCGGGTCGATGCCTTCGACCGCGCCATAGAAGGGACACACGGCGGCGAAGCGATCGCTCTCGTCGAGCGCGGCCTGCAGCGCGATGTGTCCGCCCATGCAAAATCCGATGATCGCGGTCTTGGTCCGCGCGAACTTCTGTGCGAGCCAGTCGGCGGCCGCGCGGATGTCGCCGTCGTATTCGGCGCGGTCGAGCCGCTTCGCGTATGGGCGGAACACCGTATAGTCCGTCGACCCGTCGCCGCTGGGCGCCCCGAATCGCGCGTAGAGGTCGGGAGCGATCGCCGCGAAGCCCGCCTTGGCAAGCCTCCGCACGACCTCGCGAATGGACGTATCGACACCCCATATATGCATGATCACGACGACGGACGGCGTATGCTGACCGGCGCCGTTCGGCCAGGCGGAGTACGCGCGGACTTCGGCGTCGGGGCGGGAGAGGCCGATCCACTGCGCCGCGATGGCGGGGTCGTTCTCCGGGACCGAGACGGGTCCGCCGGGGGTCTCGCCGGCGAGTGCCGTAATGGGCGTGCCCAAGGTTGCCGCCGCAGAAATGCCGACGAAGAAGCGACGGTTCAGCCTCTCGGAGGGCGCTTTAGTCGGATCGATCTCCGGCTCCGTCACGCTGACGACCTTTGACTATGCCGGGGGCCGGTCCTCGGGAACCGGCGTGCCGGAGGAGCGGCGGATGCCGCGAGAAAAGGAGACTTTAGTCAATGATTCGTAGGGATTTCCTCGCCGCGACATCGGTGCTGGCCGCTTCGGGCACCGCGGCGGCGCAGGGTGTTCCGGGCGGCACGCACTTCGTCGAACGGCGCCGCGACTTCGATCTCGTCGCCTTCGAGCGCGTCGTCGGAAGACCGGCTCGAATCCGGCAGCTCTACGAAGGGGTCGTCTTTCGGCCCGCGCTGCTGAGCAGCGTGAAGAATTCGTTCAACGGGTTGCAGTTCGGCTTCGGCTACGCGCCGGGCGAGGTCGCGATCGCATTCGCCGCACACGGTCCGTCGGCGGTCTACGGCTACAGCGACGAGATCTGGAGCAGGTATCGCCTCGGCGAGTTCTTCAAGCTCGCGGACGCGACGGGCGCACCGATCGACTCGAACGTGTTCTTGCGTCGACGCGCGGCCATCGACCCGGCCGCGGATCCCGACGATCCGGCGGGTATGTTCCAAGATGCCTCCATCGAGATGCTGCAGCATCGCGGCCTCATCGTGCTCACCTGTCACACCGCCGTCGAGGAGCAGGCGCGCACGCTCGTCAAGGGAGGCATGGCGCCGGCCGGCTCGAGTGCTACGGACGTGGCCGACGACATCCTCACGCACCTGGTTCCCGGAGTCGTCGTCGTGCCGTCCATGGTCGCCACGATCGCCGTGCTCCAAGCGCAGTATCGCTACACCTACCTGGCACCAACGCTCTGATTGCCTCGATCGTTCGCGCAACTGTCTTCACGCTGGCTGCGATCGCATTCGCTGGTTGTTCTCCGACGCGCTCCGCGCCGGCGCCGTACGATCCGCGCGACCTTCCGCCGGGGCCCGTCGGGCGATCGATTTCGTACGGCTACTCGTTGATCGTGGAGACTCACCGGCTGATGCGCGGCTACGTGCGCGCCGACCTGACCTGCGCCGACTGTCACATCGCGGCGGGCATGCTGCCGCGCGGCGGAAGCTTCATCGGCACGTACGCGCGCTTTCCGCAGTGGAATCGGCGAGCGCATCGCGTGATCGCGCTGCAAGACCGCATCGCGGAGTGTTTCCTGTACAGCATGAACGGCAAGGCGCCCGCTTACGACAGCAAGCCGATGATCTCGATTGTCGCCTACATCGCGTGGCTCTCGCGCGGCACGCCGATCGGCGCGAAGCCGCGTACATCAGACTCGTACATCGTTCCGCTGCCGACCGCGCCGCCTAACCTCGCGCGAGGCAAGGCGCTGTATCGTCAACGCTGCGAGGCGTGCCACCAACCCGACGGCGGCGGCGTGGGATCGGTCTATCCGCCGCTCTGGGGAGCGCGCTCGTTCAACCAAGGGGCCGGTATGGCGCACCTCGACCGCATCACTGGTTTCGTGCGCTACAACATGCCGCAGAACGCGCCCGGCTCGCTGACGCTGGCGGAGGCCTACGACGTCGCCGCGTTCGTGCTCAGCCATCCGCGCCCGCGCTTCGCGCGCAACGCGCTCGTCGTCACGCCCGCGCTTCCGGCAAAGTATTTTTAGGCTTCTTTAGGCGTAGGCCCTCGGACCGCTGAAAGATAAGATGAAGCCTGTTTTGGATTCTACGAAGGTTGCGGTGACGCTGCCCGAGATGGGGGAGTCGGTCACCCAAGGCTCGATCGTCGAGTGGCGCAAGAGCGTGGGAGAGTACGTCGCCGAGGGCGATCCTCTCGTCGAGGTGACGACCGACAAAGTCGACGTCGAAGTGCCGGCGACCGCGTCGGGGCAGATCACGCAGATTCTCGCGCGCGAGGGCGACACCGTTGCGGTCGGCGCCGCGCTCGCGGAGATCGACACGTCGAAGGCAGGGTCCGCGACCGCACGCAAGGCGACCGGCAACGGCGCGGCGGCCGCGCCGCCGAAGCCCGCGCCGGCGTCGCTCCCCACGAAAGGCGAAGCGGTCGCGGACCATGCGGCGCAACGTATCGCGCAACGCCTCGACGTCGATCTCGCGCGCGTGCGCGGCTCCGGCCCGAACGGACTGATCCTGCGCGCCGACGTGATCGCGCAGGCCGAGAGCGCGCGCCGCAAGCCTGGCCCGACCGTCGAAACGCCTCAGGCTCCGGCCGGCGCCAAGCTCACGCCGCTGCGCGGCCCCGCGGCGGCGCTCGCGGGCTACATGGAGCAGAGCCTCTCGATTCCGACCGCGACGAGCTTTCGCAGCGTCGCGGTAGACGTGCTCGACGCGCGGCGCAAAGAGCTCAACGGAGCGGTGAAGGCCGCCGGTCGCGACGAGCGGATCTCGTTTACGCACGTGATCGCGTACGCGCTCGTGCGCGCCGCGCAGCAGATGCCCTTCATCACGAACTCGTTTCTGCGCGACGACTCGGGCGCGCCGGTTCGAGTGGAGCCGGGAATCCATCTCGGCCTCGCCGTGGACACGGAACGCAAGGACGGCACGCGAACGCTCATCGTACCGGTGATTCGCGACGCGGACTCGCTCGGATTCGCCGCGTTTCGCGACAAGTATGAGGAGCTCGTCGCGCGCGCTCGAGAGAACAAGCTCGGCGCCGACGATCTGCGAGGCGCGTCGTTCACGCTGACTAATCCGGGCGGCATCGGGACGATCGCGTCGGTGCCGCGCCTGATGGCGGGGCAGGGCGCCATCATCGCCGCGGGGGCCATCGGTTACCCGCCGGGCTTCTCGAGCGCGAACGAACAGTCGCTCCGCTTGCTGGGCGTCTCGCGCGTGATGCAGCTGACGAGCACGTACGACCATCGCGTCATCCAGGGAGCTCAGTCGGGTGAATACCTGCGCCGCGTCGACGAGCTGCTGCAAGGCAAGGATGGATTCTACGACGCCGTCTTCGCGTCGCTCGGACTTCAGGCCGCCGCCGTGCCGCAGGTCGCGCTGGCGCCGGTGGGACCCGCCAAGGCGCCGCCCTCCGACGAGATGCTGCGCGCCGTCGCGTGCGGGATGGCCATCGTCTCGGCCTACCGCCGGCACGGCCACCTTGCCGCCAATCTCGATCCGCTCGGGCGGGAACCGGTCGGCGACGCGGCGCTCGAGCCGGCGACGTACGGGTTAACGCCCGCGCTGCAGAGCGCGATCCCGGCCAGCGTGCTGCACGTGAAGGTTCCCGGTAACACGCTCGCCGAGATCTTGCCGCGCCTGCGTGAGACCTACAGCTCGACCATCGCGTACGAGATCGAGCACATCTCAAACGCGACGCAGCGCGCGTGGCTGCGCGACTACATCGAATCGGGACGCAACAAGATCAAACATTCGCCGCAGCGCCAGATCGAGTTTCTCGCACGGCTCACGAAGGTCGAAGCGTTCGATCGTTACGTGCGCAAGACGTTCCTCGGTCAGAAGACGTTCTCGGGCGAAGGGCTCGACGTCATGGTGCCCATGCTCGAGGAGATGCTCGACATGCTCGCCGACGACGGTGTCGCCGACGCCGTGCTCGGCATGGCGCATCGCGACCGCCTCAACGTGATCGCGCACGTCGTAAACCTTCCATATGAAGAAGTCATGACGGAGTTTGAGGCGGCGCAGTATCGCGGGAATCTCGGCGACGACGACGTGATGGGTGATGTCAAGTATCATCACGGAGCGACCGGCGACTTTACGACGTCGAAGGGCAAGACGATTCACGTCACGCTGGCGCACAACCCCAGCCATCTGGAGGCCGTCGATCCCGTCGTCGAGGGGAGCGCTCGGGCGCTGCAGACCGATCACGAGCACGGCGTCCCCACGCACGACCGCAACCGCGCCGTCCCGATCCTGATCCACGGCGACGCCGCGTTCACCGGTCAGGGCATCGTCTCCGAAGTGCTGAACCTGCAGTCACTTCCCGGCTACGAGACGGGCGGCACGATTCATCTCATCGCGAATAACCAGATCGGGTTCACGACCGATCCCGCCGATGCGCGCTCGACGCGCTACGCCTCCGACTTGGCGAAGGGCTTCGACGTGCCAATCGTGCACGTAAACGCCGACGACGTGGACGCGTGCATCGCTGCCGTGCACTTCGCCGTCGACTTCCGCCGCGCATTCGGGCGCGACGCGCTGATCGATCTGATCGGGTATCGCCGGTTCGGACATAACGAGCAAGACGAGCCCGCGTACACGCAGCCCGAGATCGCCGAGCGCATCAAGAATCATCCGACCGTGCGCGAGCTGTTCGCGAACAAGCTCGTCAACCAGGGCCTCATCACCGCGGAGCAGGCGCGCGCGATGGCCGACGACGCGACGGAGCGTCTGCAAGAGGCGCGCCGCGCGGTCAAGGGGGCGCTGGCGTCGCACATCACCGGCCGAAAGCTTTCGGGCAGCAATACGTTCGATGGGACGGCGCTCCCGCACGTCGAGCGCGCCGAGCTGCTCGCCTGGAGCGAGGCGCTGACCGTTGCTCCGCCCGGGTTCGAGCTCAACAAGAAGCTGCGCGGTCAGTTCGAGCGCCGCAGCGCGACGATCGAGGAGAAGGGCAGCGTGGACTGGGGCACCGCCGAATCGCTCGCGTTCGCGTCGCTGCTGACGAGCGGCACGCCGATCCGGCTCACTGGCCAAGACACCGAGCGCGGCACGTTCAGCCACCGCCACGCGGTCTTCCACGATCCGACCACCCACGCGATCTGGATTCCGCTTCAGCACGTCTCGGAGACGCAGGCATCGTTCGAGATTCGCAACAGCCCGCTCTCCGAGTATGCCTGCATGGGCTTCGAGTACGGCTACTCGACCCAGGACCCCGGCGCGCTCGTGCTGTGGGAGGCACAGTACGGCGACTTCTTCAACGGCGCGGAGATCGTCGTTGACCAGTTCATCGCCGCGGGCCAGGCGAAGTGGGGGCAGACCTCGCGTCTGACGCTGCTCCTACCGCATGGTTACGAGGGAGGCGGACCGGAGCATTCGAGCGCGCGTCCCGAGCGGTTTCTCCAGCTCGTGGCAGAAGGCAATCTGCGCGTCGCGTCGCCGTCCGTCGCGAGCAACTACTATCATCTCTTGCGCATGCAGGCGCGCTCGCCGATCGCGGTGCCGCTCGTGGTTATGACGCCGAAGTCCTTGCTGCGCTCGGAGAGCGCGGCGGGCACGCTGGACGATATGGCCGGCGGCAGCTTCTCCCCTGTGATCGATGACCCCCGAACGCTGGACCGCGACGCGATCGAGCGGCTCATCCTGTGCAGCGGCAAGGTCTATCACGACCTCACCGCGCACGCCGCGTACGGCGCGTTGCAGCGCACCGCTATCGCGCGCATAGAGTTGCTCGCACCGCTGCCGGTCTTCGACATCAATCGCGTCATCGGAAGCTATCCGAACCTCACCAAGCTGGTGTGGGTGCAAGAAGAGCCGAAGAACATGGGAGCCCGCGCGTTCGTGCGGCGCCGCCTGCTCGAGGGCAAGCGCGACGGGTTCGACATCGAGTACATCGGACGCGGCTATCGCGCGAGCCCGAGCGAGGGCTACGCCGGCCAGCACGCCGCCGAGCAAGAACGGATCGTTACGACCGCGCTCTCGGAGTGATCGCGCAAAGGTGCGCTAGGGTTCGTTTCGCGGCTCGAACATCTCGCTCAGTAGCTCCTCGACGTTATCCGCATCCGTGAAGAGGCGCCGCGTGTGGGGCCCGATGAAGCCTTCGCGCACCATGTGGTCGAAGAGCGACAGCAGTGCGTCGTAGTAGCCGCGATAGTTCAGCAGCCCTATCGGCTTGTCGTGGATGCGCAGCTGACGCCAGCTTAGAACCTCGCAGAATTCGTCCATGGTGCCGAAGCCGCCGGGGAGCGCGATGAACCCGTCGCTGGCGTCGTCCATGATCGCCTTACGCTCGTGCATCGTCTTGACGACGTGCAGCTCGCTGAGGCCCGCGTGAGCGACCTCGCTGCGCGCGAGCGCGTGGGGGATGACGCCGATGACCTCGCCGCCGCAGGCGAGCGCCGTATCGGCGACGATTCCCATCAGTCCAATGCTCCCGCCGCCATAGACGATGCCGTAGCCAGCGCGCACGATTTTCTCGGTCGCGTCGCGCGCCATGCTCGCGTACGACTCGCTGCTGCCGGTGTGAGATCCGCAGAAGACGCAGATTCGCTTCATCGCTTTGCGCCGTTTCTAAACGGCGCAAACCGGGCCTGCCGGTGAGGCTCCTTCTTTGGACGGCGATCGAGTTTGCCGTCCTCGCCGCGCTCGCGGTCGCGCGCACGAAGCTCTGGACGTACGGATCCGACACGGGCACGTTCGCGCAGATCGTCGCCGACGCATTCGGCGGCATGCGAAACGGAGTCGAGGACGGCTCGCACTTTCGCTACCACTGGTCGCCGACGCTGGCGCTGTTGTGGCCGCTGGTCGCGCTCGGACGCAGCGCGCTGCCGCTGCAGGTTTTGCAGGCGGCCGCGACTGCGGCCTGCGCGCCGCTGGTCGCCGCGATCGCGCGGCCGTACGCGAGCGATCGCGTCGCGAACGCGCTCGGCTACGTGACGCTGCTCTATCCGCCGCTGCTCGCGCTCGGCTTTGACGAGTTCCACGAGCTCGGACTCTTTACGCCCCTCGCTCTCGGCATGTTCTTGGCTGCGGATCGTTCGCGCTGGACGTGGTTTGCGATCTGTGCCGCGCTCGCGATCGCTTTGCGCGAAGACGCCGCCCTCACGCTGATCGCCTTCGGCCTCGTGCTGTTAGGGATCGCGCGCACGCGGCGCACCCGGGAGCTCGCGTGGGCGGGCGCCGGCCTTGCGTTCGCATCCGCCGCCGCGCTGGGCGTTTATTTCGGTGTGATTGTCCCGCGCTTTGGCGGATGGGTGCCGAGTCACTTCTATTCCTATCCGTTCGCCGCCGGACCGGTGGCGCTGATCCTCGCGCCGTTGACCCATCCTCTCGAATTCGCACGCGCCATCTTCACGCTCGGCCGGCTAACCTACGTGCTCGAGGCGCTGGTGCCGCTCGCGTTCTTGCCGCTGCTCTCGTGGTGGGGACTGATGGCGCTTCCGGGGGCCGCGATCGTTCTGCTCGCGAACTCCGGCTACGTCTGGCGGATGGGCGATCACTACGCCGCGCTCTGGATCCCGTGGCTGCTCGTCGCGGCCGCCATGGGCGCCGCGGCGGTCGCACGCCGCAGCGAGCGGCGTGCGCGCAACTGGACGAGCGCGGCGGCTGCGTTATGCGTGCTCTTTCTGATCGCGTTCGATCCGCTCCATCCGCTGCACTACCTGCACCCCTACTACCACGACCTCGCCGGCGCGCGCCGCGCGATCGGCTGCGTGCCGAAGGACGCGAGCCTCGCGACCTACGACGAGTGGTTCTCGGCCGTGGCCGCGCAGCGCCCGCATGCGACGATCGATCGCGCGTCGGGCGTGCAGTACCTCGTCTATGCGAGCGATTTTCCGGATAGCGCCAATCAACGTCGCCTCTGGCCCGCGGTCGAGGCAGGCGTCGCCGCGGGGCGCTATCGCGTCGTCTGCCGGTACGGAAACGTGGCCGCATATGAGGCGGTCGGGTCGCGGTGATTCCCGGCCCGAGCCGCTGGTCGACGCTGCGGCGCCTGATGCCAGTGCCGTTCGAGCGCTTCCCCACGTTCTTGCGCGAGGTCGCGTCCGAGTACGGCAACGTCGTCGCCTTTGCGCTGCCGTGGCGATCCTATCTCTTCGTCAACGAGCCGGCTCTGATCAAGGACATACTCGTGACGCAGCAGCACGCGTTCTCCAAGTCGCTGGCCGCGCGCGTCCTGCGGCTCCTCCTCGGCGAGGGACTGCTGACCAGCGAGGATCCGCTGCACCGGCAGATGCGGCGCATCGTCCAGCCGGCCTTTCACCGCGAGCGCATCGCGGAGTACGCGCGCGTGATGGAGCGCGACGCGAACGAATTCGCGGACCGGCAGAGCCCGGGCGCAACGCTCGACGCACACGCCGCGATGCAAGGCCTCACGTTGCGCATCGCAACGGAAACGCTCTTCGGGAGCGACGAGAGCGACGCGGCGCGTGTCGTCGGCGACGCGCTGCGCCTCATGATGGGCGAGTTCCCCTACATGCTGACGCCGCTCGGATCGCTGCGCTCGCGCCTGCCACTTCGAAAGACGCGCCGCTTCTGGGATTCCCGGGCGGCGCTCGACGCGATCATCTTCGACCTCATCGCTCGGCGGCACCGCGACAAAATGGCGCGCACCGACGCGCTCTCGCTCCTGCTCGCGGCCCGCGACGCCGACACCGGCTACCGTCCCTCGGACGCCCAATTGCGCGACGAGATCATGACGCTCTTCATGGCCGGACACGAGACGACGGCCAACGCGTTGACGTGGGCGCTCGTGTTGCTGGCGCAGCACCTGCAGATCGACGAGCGCATCGCGGTCGCGGTGCGTGGCGGCGATCGTGGCTACGTCGCGCGTACCGTGAAGGAAGTGCTGCGACTCTATCCGCCGGCCTGGATCATCGGCCGCGAGACGCTGCGCGACGTCACGCTCGACGGCGGAGTCGCGATTCCGAAGGGAACCACCGTGTTCTTCGCACCGCTGATGCTGCACCGGCGGCCGGATCTCTTCCCCGATCCCGATCGCTTCGATCCGGATCGCTGGTCGGGTTTCGAGCCGCCACCGTTTGCCTACGTGCCGTTCGGCGGCGGTGCGCGGCGCTGCATCGGCGAGGACTTCGCGCTATCCGAGATCGCGATCGTGCTGACGGCGCTCCTGTCGCGCTTCCGGTTCGAGCTCGCCCTGGGCGCGGCGACGCGTACCGCGGCGCTCGTCACGCTCCGCCCGGCGGGCCCGGTGTTGATGAATGCGGTCAGGCGCGCTTAGGCGAGCACGAGTTGCTGGTCGCCGATGCCGGCGCTGCGGACGGCGTCGTGGATCATCTGCTCCTGGATCTCGCGCGACGCCCAGCGGGCCTGCGCCGCCGCCGACAGCCGATCGACCGGGTCGAAGTAGACGAACGCCTTGCCCGGCTTCACGCTCGGCGCCGCGTAGACGGCGATGCCGTTCTCGCGATCGTAGTACTCGTACGAGTGCACGTCGCGCTTGCCGCCTCCGCCGGGCGCATCGCAGACGAAGGTCGGCGTGTTAAAGCCGGCCGTGCTGCCGCGCACAAACTTTTCCGTATCTACGGCCGTGGCGATCGTCGTGCGCAGCTCCTCGACGCCCTTGACCATGTCGTGCATGTAGACGTAGTAGGGGTGCACGTTGACGTGCCCGAGCCGCTTCACCAGCAGCTGCATGCGTTCGCGCGTATCGTTCACGCCGCGAATCAAGACGGACTGGTTTCGCGTGAAGATTCCGCGCTCGAAGAGCCGGCGCATCGCCTCCTTCGTGATCCACGTGATCTCTTCGGGCGCGTTGAAGTGCGTGTGGAGCACGACCTCCTTGCCGAGCGTTCGGCCCCGATCGACGATCGAGGTCAGCGCGTCGAGCCACTCCGTGTGCGTGAGGATCTTCATCGGCATGATCGCCGGGCCTTTAGTCGCAAACCGCATGCGGCGCACGTGCGCGATGTCGAGCAGCGCGTTACCGATATGCTCGATGTTCTTCGGCGGAAGCTGGTATACGTCTCCGCCGGAAATCACGATGTCTTCGAGCTCGGGCCGCTCTGCGATGTATACGAACGCGTCGTTCCACTGCTTGGGCGTCTTGGCCAGCGGGATCTTATCCACGTACGCCGTGTCGGGACCGATCGCGTAACTCCGCGTGCAGAACCGGCAGTAGACCGGGCAGACGTTCAGCGGCAGAAAGAGCGCCTTGTCCACGTAGCGGTGCACGAGTCCGGGCACGGGCGAGTCTTCCTGCTCGTGCAGCGAGTCCAGCGTCAGCCTCGGATGATCCGGCAGCAGCGTCGACGCGAGCGGGATGAACTGGCGGCGGATGGGGTCGTTGACCGGATCGTTCCAGTCGATCAGCGCGATCGCGTAGGGCGAGACCCGCACGGCCATCGGCGCACCGCGGAAGCCGGCTTCGGCGTCGCGATAGAACTCCGGCGAGCAGACGTCGCGGATCGTGTCGAGCAGCTCCTCCGCCGTCTTGACCGACTTGCGCTGCTGCCACAGGTGATCGAGGAACGTCGCTTCGTCCACGTCGGCGTAGGCCGGGATGTGCCGCCAAAACTCTCCCTGTTTAAGATTCTTATATTCGAACTGCTCGGGCGGTACCGGGGCCTTGAGGTGATGGACTGCGGTATCGGTGCTCATCAATTGCCGTATCTTTCGGTGAAGTACGCTAGGAGTGCGGGATGGTCGCGCAGCGTCTGAAGCGCGATCTCGGCGTGGCCCTTGGTGTAGCCGTTGCCGATGATCATGGTGACGTCGCGGGCGACGCCTTCGGCGCCGAGCGCGGCGGCGGTGAACGACGTCGCCATGGAAAAGAAGTAGATCGTCGCGCCGTCCTTGGCGCACAGGATCGAGCCGAGCTCGGTTCCGGAGACGTTCACGCAGTTGATCACGACGTCCGCGAGGTCGGCGGCGACGGCCTCGAGCGCGGCGCTCGTCTCGAGCGCGCGCCGGGCGTCCGCGACGATGAGCTCGTCGACCAAGCCGGCACGCAGCAACAACGCCGCCGACGCGGTCCCGGCATCGGGCACGAGCCCGATCACACGGCCGCTCGTGCCGACGCGGGCCTTGGCCTGCGCGCAGGACAGCAGGCCGCTCTTCCCGTCGGCGCCGATGACCAGGACGGTCTGACCCGGCGAGCAGAGGCGGCGCACCTGCGCGGGCGCGCCCGCGACGTCGAGCACGGCGAGCGCGACGCCCTCGTGGACGTCGCTCGGGAGTCGTGCCCACAGCCCGCTCTCGAAGAGAATGGCCTTACCGCGCACGCGGACGCGTCCCGTGGCGACGTCGACGCCGATCACGGCGTCGATGTGCAGCGGCGTCAGCGTCAACGACACGAGCGATGCGATGCGATCGCCGGCCGCGACGTCGGCTTTGCCGCGCAAGGCGCTCCCGATCTCCAGCACGCGCCCCACGAACATTCCGCCGCTGCCGGTCACGGGATTGTGCTGCTTGCCGCGCTGGCCGACGATCTCCATCACGCGCTCGCCGATCCGGAGTCCGTCGGAATCGCACGTCTCGCAGAGCTGCCGGAACGAGGCCGAGTCGATGTTGAGCGCGTCGACCTCGCAGAGCATCTCGTTCTCGGCGGCGACGGGAGTGTTGTCGATGCGCCACGCGTCTTGCGGCATGGCGCCCGCAGGCTCGACGACGCGATGGATTCCGAGACGGTGGGGGCGCGTCTTCGCCGGCGCCTTCATCCCCAGCGCACCGTCACGCCCCCGCGATCGAACGGCGTGCCCAAAACGATCGTCGTGCGCGTGCGAGCCATCCCCGGAGTCGCCTTCAGCCGCGCGAGCAAGTCGTCGAGGTGCTGGGTCGAACGCGTGACGACTTTACACAAGAACGACTCTTCGCCCGCCACGGAGTGCACCTCGGAGATCTCCGGCATCTCGCTCAGGCGTCGCGTGAAGTCATCGTAGACGCAGTCCGGCGACGTGTAGCAGCTGATGAATGCGATGAGATGCAGTCCGAGGCGGTTGGCGTCCAGTTGGGCGCAATAGGCGCGAATATAACCGCGTTGCTCGAGCCGTTTGACCCGATCGTGAACCGCGGGCGCCTTGAGGCCGACCAGCTGGCCCAGTTCGGTAAAGGTAGAGCGCGCGTTGCGCTGCAACGCGTCCAGGATTCGGAGATCGAGTTCGTCGAGCTCTTCGGTCAACAGCGCCATATTCGACATAGGAGGAAATTTGCCGAACGTTTTTCGGCACGCTAACAATAACACCCCGAATCCGTTCGGCGCAAGCCGAGCCCTATCGTCCACCGCGATGCTGACGGCACTCTTTGCCTTCAGCGGCTGCACGGGATCGTCGGGCGCCTCGGCGACGGCGGTGCGCTTCGACCTGGCCGCCGACCCTCGCAGCCTCAGTCCGCTCTTTCTCAACCCGGATGCCGCCTCGGTCGAGCAGCAGGTCGCTCGCTTGGCGTTTGAGCCGTTCGTCGACTTGGACGCGCGGGGACGCCCCCGCCCCGAGCTGCTTGCGGAGATCCCGACGCGAGCCAACGGTGGGCTCGCGCGGGACGGCCGCACGATCCGCTACCGGCTGCGGCGCGGGGTCCAGTGGAGCGACGGCCGGCCGGTTACGTCGGGCGACGTACTGTTCACGCTGCACGCGATCCTCGATCCGCGCAATCCGGTGCGGTCGCACGAGGGCTATGATTTCATCGACGGCGCGTTCGCGCCCGACCGGCAAACGGTCGTCTTTCATCTCCGGCGCGCCTGGGCGCCGGCCGTAATGACCTATTTTTCGTACGGGTTCTCGCCGCAGTTCGTGTTACCGGCGCACGTCCTCGCTTCGCAGTCGCCGCTGAGCCGCGCGGCGTTCAATGCGGCGCCCGACGTCGGCGACGGCCCGTACCGGTTCGTCTCGTGGCGGCGCGGCGAGGGACTGCGCTACGACGCAAACCCGCGCTACTGGCGCGGTAAGCCTGCGGTCGCATCGCTGACGATTCGGACGATCCCGGATCCGTCGACCAATCTGCTGCTCCTTCGATCCGGGGAGCTGGACTGGAACCTGCTGGCACCGGCACAGCTCGCCGTCGTACGGGGCGATCCGCGCATCGCGTTCGTCACCGTTCCCACCGCCGTCGTTGCCGGACTGGCGTTCAATGCGGCGCACGTCCCGCTCGACGACGTCCGCGTGCGGCGCGCCATCGCGATGTCCATCGATCGCGATGCTATATCGCGCAAGATCACCCTCGGGCTGTATCCGGTGACGAACATGATTCAGCCGCAGTTCTCCTGGGCTTTCGATCCGTCGGTGCGCGAGCCGCCGTTCGATCCGAAAAGCGCGGACCGCCTGTTCGACGCGCTGGGATGGCGGCGCGGCGCGGACGGCGTTCGCCGGCGGGGCGGACAAGCGTTGCGCATCGTCTACGTTGCGTTCCCCGAGAGCGCGACCGGGGTTCGCGTCGCGGCCGACGTGCAGGCGGAATTGCGCGAGCGCGGGATCGACGTCGTGATCAAGGCGGTCAGCAACGCGCAGCTCTTCCTGCCGGTCACCGGCGTCTTGGCGCGGGGTACCTTCGATCTGGCCTACGTCCCATGGACGATGGGCGCGGATCCCGACGACTCGGCCGTGCTCGGCTGCGGCGCGCCCTCGAACTACATGCGCTGGTGTGATGCGCGCGTGCAGCGCCTCGAGAGCGAGGCGTTGGCCGAGGCGGACCAGGCGCGCCGTACGGTGCTGTACGCGCGCATCGGGCGCATCGTCGCGCAGCAGGTGCCGATCCTCTACCTCTTCAACGCGGACTACGTCTACGCGTACCGAAAACGCCTTTCGGGGTTTGCTCCCAACGCCTTTCTGCCGACCTGGAACGCCTATCAGTGGAGGATACGTGAGGATCGCTAAGTCGTGATCGGTCAGGCCGTCTCGTTGGTCCTCGGCAACAGCTTCATCCCGCTCTTCGCGATCGCGGTGGTCATGACGATCGTGAAGCTGCGCCGGTTCAAGCTGGAACACCGGCCGGTCAACGCGGCGTACGTCTTCTGGGGCGAGGTGCTGTTCTATAACGTCGGCATCGGCTTCGTGCTTGTGGGCATCTTTCACGCGTACTTTCCGCAGATCGCGGCGCCGTCGATCGGCTGGACTCCGAGTCCGTTCGAGTACGAGCTGGGCTGGATCGAGATCGCGCTCGGGCTCGTCGCGATCATGGCGCTGTGGCGCGGCTACGAGTTTCGCTTGGCCGCCACGATCGTTTTCGCGATCTTCGCGCTCGCCGCGGCGGCGGGCCACATCCAGCAGATTCAGTGTTGTCACAATTACGCTCCGGGCAACGCAGGGCTCACTCTGTGGTTCGGTGACATCTTCGTACCCGTCGTGATCGTCGTGGCGGCGGCGCTCTGTCGCGGGGAACGCTCGTAAGCTTCGCGAACGCTCATCCCCTGATGAGCGCCAACCCCGGCAGAGCGGCATCATGATCGAGTTCTTCTTGCGGCGACCGCTCTTTGCAGGGGTGTTGAGCTTCGTTGTCTTGCTCGCCGGGCTCATCACGATACCGACGCTCCCGATATCGCAATATCCGCAAATCTCGCCGCCGACGGTGACGGTCACCTCACAATATCCCGGCGCCACCGCCGCGATGGTGATGCGCTCCGTCACGACGCCGCTCGAGATCAACATCAACGGTGCAGACGGCCTGCAGTACATGCAGTCGTATTCGAGCGCCAACGGCACAAGCGTCGTCACTTGCACCTTTGCGCTCGGCACCGATCCGACGACAGATCAGACCAACGTTCAGCATGGCGTCGACCTGACGCTGTCGCAGCTCCCAACGGCGGTACAAAACGAGGGCGTCACCGTCCAGAAGAGCTCCGGCAACATCACGATCGCGGTCGCCATGCTCTCGACGAGCTCCGCGGTCTCCGACGTCGCGGTGAGCAACTATGCGGACCTCAACGTCATTGAGGAGCTGAAGCGCGTGCCGGGCGTGGGTCAGGTCGCCGTGCTCGGCGATCGAACCTACGGCATGCGCATCTGGGTCGATCCGCACAAGCTACAGGCCAACAACGTCTCGCTCGATACGCTGATCAGCGCGATCCGCCAGAACAACGCGGACGTCGCGCCGGGCGCGATCGGCCAGCCGCCGACGACGGGTTCGCAGCCGTTCCAGATTCCGATTCAGATCAACGGACGGCTGCAGAGCGTGGATGAGTTCAAGCAGATCGTCGTCACGGCACAGCCCAACGGCGGCTTCTTGCGCGTCGGAGACCTGGCGCAGGTCGAGCTCGGGGCGCAAAATTACGTGACGTCGGCGCGCTACAACGGCGAGACGGCGGTCGTGCTGGCGATCGAGGGCGAGCCGACGGCCAATTCGCTGCAAATCTCGCAGAACGTCCGCGCCACGATGCAGCGTATCGCGGAGCACATGCCGACCGGAATCTCCTACCAGATCGCCTTCGACACGTCCGACTTCGTTCGAGCCTCGATCAAAGAGGTCGTCGTCACGCTGCTGATCGCGATCCTGCTCGTCGTGCTCGTCATCTTCATCTTCCTCCAGAATTGGCACAGCACGCTGATCCCGTCGATGACGATCCCGGTATCGCTCATCGGCACGTTTGCGGCACTGAAGCTGCTCGGCTTCTCGATCAACACCCTGACGCTCTTCGGCCTTACGCTCGCGACGGGCCTCGTCGTGGACGACGCCATCGTGGTGCTCGAGAACATCGTGCGCCACATCGTCGACGACAAGACCAATCCGTTCCAGGCGACGGCGCGTGCGATGCGCGAGATCGGGGGAGCGGTCGTCGCGACCTCGCTCGTGCTGATGTCGGTGTTCATTCCGGTCGCGTTCCTGCCGGGAACCACGGGCCTGCTCTTCCAGCAGTTCGCGCTGACGATGGCGGCCTCGATCGGCATCTCACTCTTCACGGCGATGACGTTGGCTCCGGTTCTGACGTACAAGCTGGTGCACGGCGCCGAACCAACGACCAACCGCTTTATGCTGTGGTTCAACCTGCGTCTGCATGCGCTCACCGCGTGGTACCAAGGCCTGGTGCCACGCCTGATCCAGCATCAGCGCCTGATGATCGTGATATTCCTCGGCGCACTCGCCCTGTTGGGCTTCATGTTCAAGATCACACCGCAGGGCTTTCTGCCGAACGAAGATCAGAGTCTGCTCTACGTTCTCGTCACGCTGCCGATCCAGTCCTCGCTCGATCAGACGACGGCGGCGGTCAAGAAGCTCGAAGGCATCATGCGCTCCATGCCGCAGGTTGAGGCGGTCACCTCGGGCATCGGTTTCGGTTTCGCCAACAACGGATCGAATCAGGCGACGATGTTCGTGCAGCTGAAGCCGCTCTCGGAACGCCACGGCGTGGAGAACGCGGCGCTCGCGCTGCAGTATGATCTCTACCAGCGGTTTTCGAAGATCGGCGGCATCACGGCGCTTCCGGCGAACCCGCCTGCGATTCCGGGGCTCGGTTCGACCGGCGGGTTCGCGATCGAGGTCGAGGACCTCAACAACCTGGGCCTGCCGACGCTCAACAAGGTTGGCAACACGATCGTCGCTCAGGCGAAAGCGAATGCCACGCTCTCGCAGGTGCGCATTCCAACCACGCTCGTCGGCACGTATCTCGTCACGAAATTCAACCGGTCCAAGGCGCTCGCGTTCGGCGTGTCGCCGCAGGCGTTCTTCGACACCCTCAACGCGACGACCGGATCCACGTTCGTGAACTTCTTCGACTATGGCACACGCTCGTATCAGGTCGTTGTCCAGGCGCGCGCCAAGCACCGTGCGGCGCCCGCGGACCTCTCGCGGATCTATGTCCAGAACGGAGCCGGCGCGATGATGCCGGTGAGCCAGTTCCTGGACACGACGGTCGCGCAGGACAACGTCGCGATCATGCGCTTCAACGAGTACAACGCCTACGAAATCGACGGCAATCCGGGAACCAATGCGAGCTCCGGCGACGCGCTGAACGCCATCCAGAGGCTCGTGGTCAAGAACCTGCCCAAGGGCATGGGGTACGAGTGGAGCGGCATCGCGCGCCAGCAGGTGCAGAGCGGGCCGCAGACCATCGCGGTCTTCGCCATGGGACTGCTGTTCGTGTTCCTCGTGCTCGTGGCGCAGTACGAGAGCCTCGCGACGCCGTTCGTGATCATGCTGGCCGTGCCGCTCGCGCTGCTCGGCGCCATCGGCGCCATCTACATCCGGCGCATCGTCGAGCTGATCATGATCGTCGTCCACTCGAAGCTGGCCGGACATCTCGTGCCGATCCCGACCACGTCGTCGGACATCTACGCGCAGATCGGCTACGTTATGCTAATCGGCCTCGCCGCGAAAAACGCCATCCTGATCGTCGAGTTCGCGAACCAGCTGCGCGAACAGGGGATGGAGGCCGTCGACGCCGTCGCGCACGCCGCGGCGACGCGCCTGCGGCCTATCCTGATGACGTCGATTGCGTTCATCCTCGGCATCATCCCGCTCGCGTTTGCGCACGGCGACGGGGCACAGTCGCGCATCTCGCTCGGCACCGCCGTGCTCGGTGGCATGGTCGTCTCCACGATCATGAACCTCGCGATCGTGCCGGTACTCTACATCGTCGTTGTCGAAATCACCGAGCGCAAGCGCCGCAAGCGCGAGCCGACGCTGCCGGAGGATTTACCGCCTCCGCCGATTTCGAAGCCCCCGCTGACGGGAGGGCCGGCTTCGAGCCTGCCCTGAGCCGCTCATGGGCTCAGCAACGTGCGCGACACTAGAGCGCAAGCCGTAAAAAAGTGCTAAACTGGGGACCTGGTAAGTGGCCTCTGATCCCCGAGCCCTGACGCATCTGCGAAAGGAGCAAAGCAGATGAACGGTTTGAATCGGACCCGCTGTGCGCTAAGTGTTTACGCCGCAGGTATATTGCTTGCAGGGTGCGGTGGGGATCTGGCGTTTCCTAAATCTGGCGCTATTGCGCCTAGTGGCGCGGCAGTCATTGCCGCGCGAGCACCGAAGCTTAAACCGTCTGGTGGCGGACAGTTTACGGCAATGTACAGCGGTACGTTTTCGTTCGCAACATGCGTCGTAGGCCTGAATGGACGCGACGGCAGTTTCGCGTTTACGGGCACCGGAAAGGGATCGTTTATTCGCGACAGCTCCGAAAGCGGCACCCTAGTGAGGGGACGGTCGGGGCCCGACAAGATTTGTAACGGCTATTGGTATGGAGAAGTCACGCTGACCAGCCGGCAGCATCGGAGAAACACGATAAGCTTTGTCGTGAAGGGCAACGCTTTCGGCAGCCTGACCCCCTGCTTAAAAGCTCTTCCCTGCGGCTTCTCGGTATCTGGGGGCACCGGGAAGTTTTCTGCGGCTGCGGGTAGCGGTGGGCTGCTTATTAGCCACTCGAGCAGCATATACAGTGACTCGTGGAGCGGAACGATCACATATTGACCCGGGGTCGACAGTCACCGTGCTTTGAGTTGCGAACTTTTCTCGATTGCTTCGCCTTCCCCAACGTCGTATTCCGCCCCCTCCGCCGGGTGGTGAGATATCGAAGGGCTACAACGCCTTGACCGCCGCGGCGAGGGCGTCCACCGATGCCTTCGCGTCGCCGAACAGCATTGACGTGTTCGGCATCTCGTAGAGCGGGTTTTCGATGCCGGCGAATCCCGAGCGCATCGAGCGCTTGAGCACGACGACGTTCGATGCCTTGTCCACGTCGAGGATCGGCATGCCGTAGATCGGCGAGCTCGCGACGTTGCGCGCCGCGGGGTTCGTCACGTCGTTGGCGCCGATGACGAGCGCTACGTCGGCCGTCGGAAACTCCGGGTTGGCGTCTTCCATGTCGAGCAGCTGATTGTAGGGAACGTTGGCCTCGGCGAGCAGCACGTTCATGTGTCCCGGCATGCGTCCGGCGACGGGGTGGATCGCATAGAG
>JAFAJV010000106.1 GCA_019235995.1 Vulcanimicrobiota bacterium | reverse complement strand
GTGGAACCGGACGTTCGAGACGGAGCCGGACGTTCGTCTGCGGCCGGCTGGCACAGCTCGATGAGCAGCCCGCCGGTGGACTTGGGGTGCAAAAACGCGATCGTGTTCCCGTGCGCGCCCCGGCGCGGCTCGTTATCGATCAGCCGGACCCCCGCGGCTTTCAAACGCGCGAGCTCGGCGCGGATGTCGGCCACGCGGTACGCCGTGTGGTGCAGCTTCGTTTGCGCCTCGCCGCGGTAGCGTGCGATCGGGGAATGCTCGTCCAATGGAAGCAGCAGCTCCACGTGCGATTCGCCGGCCTCCAGCCCAACCGCCTCGACGCCCTGATCGTAGATGACCTCGCGATAGATCTCCCTGAACCCAAGCGTCTGCGTGTACAGCCGCAGCGTCGTCTCGAGATCCTTTACGACAATCGCCACGTGATCAATCTCCATGACCCTACACAACGACTTCCTTGGAGCGATACGTCCCGAACACGTCGCGCAGCACGTCGCAGAGCTCACCGAGCGTCGCGCCGGCGTCGACGGCGTCAACGAACCGCGGGAGGAGGTTCTCGCGGCCACCGGCCGCCACGCGAACCGACGCGAGCTGCGCCTCCACGGCGGCGGCATCGCGCGCACCGCGAAACGCCCGTAACCGCGCGACCTGTTCGCGCTCGACGCGCTCGTCGATGCGCTGCAACGGAATCGCGGCGCCATCGGACGACTCGGCGAAGCGGTTGACGCCGACGACGACCTGATCGCCCCGCTCGATCGCCTGCTGCGCCACGTACGCCGACTCGGCGACGCGCCGCTGCATCCAGCCGCTTTCGATCGCTGCGATGCTTCCGCCCATCGCATCGACCTCGCCGATCATCCGCGCCGCGCGCTCGATCAGCTCGTTCGTGATCGTCTCGATGTAGTACGATCCGGCCATCGGGTCGATGACATCCGCGACGCCGGACTCGTATGCGATGATCTGCTGCGTGCGCAGCGCGACCTTGGCGCTCTCCGCGGTCGGAAGCGCGAGCGCCTCGTCCTTGCCGTTCGTGTGCAGGGACTGCGTCCCGCCGAGAACCGCCGCCAGCGCTTGCAGCGCCACGCGCACGACGTTATTCTCCGGCTCCTGTGCCGTCAGCGTCGATCCGCCCGTCTGCGCGTGGAACCGCAGCATCTGTGAGCGCGGATCGCGACAGCCGAACTCGTCGCGCGTGATGTGCGCCCAGAGGTAGCGTGCTGCTCGAAACTTTGCGATCTCCTCGAAGAAGTCGTTGTGCGCGTTCCAGAAGAAGGAGACTCGCGGCGCGACCTGGTCGAGCGCGATGCCGGCATCGCGCGCCGCGCTCAAGTACGCCTTCGCATTGGCGAGCGTGAAGGCTATCTCTTCGACCGCCGTCGAGCCCGCCTCGCGGATGTGATAACCGGAGACCGAGATCGTGTTCCATTGCGGTACTTCGCGCGCGCAATATGCCATGACGTCGGTCACGAGCCGCATCGACGGTGCGGGCGGATAGATGTACGTGCCGCGCGCCACGTACTCTTTGAGTACGTCGTTCTGAACGGTTCCGCCGAGCCTGTCGTACGGGATCCCGCGACGCCGGGCGACCGCCAAGAGGAGCGCCAGCAGGATCGCGGCAGGAGCGTTGATCGTCATCGACACGGTCACCTCGTCGAGCGGCACCCCCGCGAGCAGCGTTTCCATGTCATCGATCGAATCGATGGCGACCCCCACCTTGCCCACCTCGCCGCGCGCGAGCGGCGCGTCGGAATCGAGGCCCAGCTGCGTGGGGAGGTCGAAGGCGACGGACAGGCCGGTCTGGCCGCGCTCGAGCAGAAAGCGGTAGCGCGCGTTGGATTCCGCCGCCGTGCCGAAGCCGGCGTACTGGCGCATAGTCCAGAGCCGCCCGCGATACATGTCCGAGCGCACGCCGCGGCCAAAGGGAAACGCGCCCGGCTCACCGAGCTCGTGAGCCGCTCCTCCGATCGCGTCATAGACCGGCTCGAGCGGAATGCCTGAAGCGTTGACCTCGCGCGCCACCGCCAGCGTACTACGCCGCGGTCGGGCAGGGCGCCCGCCGCGCGGGCGCCAAGGCGCACGCATGCTCAGCTGTTTTGCGCCGCTTTTAGCGGCGCTCTCGCTGCAAGCGGCACTCGACGCGCGCGCTGCCGCGGCGCCCGGCACCGGCATCGCCGTCGGCGTCGTCGACCACGGCGTGCAGCGGATCTACGTCGCGGGCGGCGCCGGGAACGGCCGCGCCGTCGACGCGCACACGCTCTTCGAGATCGGCTCCGTGACGAAGACGTTCACCGCGACGGCGCTCGCAGCGAT
The DNA here is from genome assembly GCA_019235995.1 of Vulcanimicrobiota bacterium. Classification (GTDB taxonomy): domain Bacteria; phylum Vulcanimicrobiota; class Vulcanimicrobiia; order Vulcanimicrobiales; family Vulcanimicrobiaceae; genus Cybelea. The sequence goes on along the minus strand of JAFAJV010000106.1, from coordinate 12,003 downwards.
GGTGCTGCGCAAAGAGGTTCGGCTAGCCGACCCCATCTCCGAATTTCTTCCGCCCGGCGTCCACGCGCCGAGCAAAGACGGCAGAAGGATCACGCTCCTCGATCTGGCGGAGCAGCGCTCGGGGCTGCCGCGTCTGCCGACCAACATGGATGACGTGCTGGGCGAAGACCCGTACTCGGATTATACCGTCGCCGAGATGTACTCGTTCCTGAATGGCTACGTGCTGACGCGCGATCCGGGCGCCACGTACGAATATTCCAACTATGGGATCGGGCTGCTCGGCCAGCTGCTGGCAAACCGCGCGAAGATGCCGTACGCCAGCCTCGTCCGCGACACCGTGCTGAACCCGCTGGGCATGAGCGAGACCGGCTTCGCCGAGCCGCAAGCGCCCGATCCGGCGCTGCTCGCCGCGGGGCACGATCTCTCAGGGGCCGCTGCGCCGGCGTGGCACTTTCAATCGGTCATGCCGGCCGGCGGCATCGTTTCGAACCTGACCGACATGCTCAAATACCTGCGCTGCAACATGGGGCAGGGGCCGCTCGCGCGCGCGTGCCTCTTCGCGCAGCGGCCGCGTGCCCCGGGAGAGGCGGGCCACAAGATCGGCCTGGCGTGGAATGTCAGCTCGGCGACCGGAAACATCAGTCATGCAGGCGACACGATCGGCTTTCACGCCGACCTCGCGATCTCGCGCGACCGCGAGGTCGGCGTCGTCGTGCTGAGCAACGGACCGGCGGTTACGGATATCGCCTCACACGTCTTGATGCCGAGTTATCCGATCGGGGGGTGCCTCTCGTCGGTCGCAGCGGCGGACACGGACGCATCGTCCTATGCCGGTATCTACTGCAATGCTATGGGCGCCATCACGTTCAGTGTTGAAACGACTGCAAAGCCCAACGAGCTCGCCATCGCGCTGTCGCCGCAACCGAAGCTGATCTACCAGCGCGTGAGCGACGACACGTATTACGCGCAAAGCGTCGGGGCGACGTTCAAATTTCTTCGCGCGGGCGGCGCGATCGTCGGGCTCCGCCTGACGCAGATCGGGCAGACGATTCCGGCCGTGCGCCTCGACGCTCAAGGGAAGCCGGTCGTCGCGCGGCTGCCGCCGGCGTTTCCTCCCGTGGTCCCGCTCGATCGTGCGACGCTTGCGCAGTACGTCGGAACGTATGCGCTCGACGGAGGATCATTCACCGTGACGCTGCGCGGCGACGCACTCTTCGTTCAGCTGACCGGCCAGCCCGCCGTTCGCATCTACGCGTCGGCGAAAGACGACTTCTACTTGAAGGTCGTCGAGGCACAGATCACGTTCAATCGCAACGCCGCCGGGAGCGTGACGTCGCTGACACTGCACCAGAACGGCCAAACCATTCGCGCCGCGCGGCAATAAGGACGACGATCCCTAGGACAGCGTCAGCAGCGGCGTGCCGCTTTCCACGCCGGTGCCGGCGCCGACGTGGACGGCGGTGACCGTTCCGGCACGCTGCGCGCGGATTTCGTTCATCATCTTCATCGCCTCGATGACGGCGACGACCTGACCTTCGGCGACCGTATCGCCGACGGCGACGCCGATCTCGACGACGAGCCCGTGCATCGGCGAGGTCACGTCGTTACCGCTCGCCGAGGTTCCGCGCGTGCGCATAGCGCCCAGCCGCGGCGCGAGTCGCCGGGGCCGCGCGGGAGCCGTAGCGGCGGTGACGCGACGCGCCTGCGCGCCCCGCGCGACGCCGTTTTGGACCGCGAGGCGCCAGGTGTGCGCAAACGCTTCGAGCGTTGCGGTTCCATACGTCGCTTCGGCGACCGGCGCGTAGTCGCAGAGCGCGCGCAGCAGCGGCAGCGTCGTCGGTACGCCCTCGATCGCGTACTCGTCGAGCGCTCGGAGCAGCCGCGCGATCGCCTGGGCACGGGTCGGCGCCCAGACGACGAGCTTGGCGATCAAAGAGTCGTATTGCTCGGGAATGGTCCAGCCCGGATACGCCGCCGAATCGATCCGCACGCCCAGGCCGCCCGGCTCCCGGTACGCGCCGATCGTTCCGGCCGCCGGGCGGAAATTCTGCATCGGGTCCTCGGCGTTGACTCGCGCTTCGATCGCGAACCCGCGAAAGCGTATCTCGGCCTGCGTGTAGCCGAGCGGCTCGCCGGCCGCGACGCGAATTTGCTCGCGTATGAGATCGAGGCCGGAGATCATCTCGCTGACGGTGTGCTCCACCTGGATCCGCGTGTTCATCTCGAGGAAGTAGAATGCGTCGCCGGAGACCAGACACTCGATGGTTCCCACCGAGTCGTATTCGATCGCCCGCGCGGCACGCACGCCTGCCGCGCGCATCGCCTCCCGGACATTCTTGGGGATATGCGCAGGCGTCTCTTCCCACAGCTTCTGGTGGCGCCGCTGCAGGGAGCAGTCGCGTTCGCCCACGTGCACGGCGTTGCCGTGCCTGTCGGCCAGGACTTGGAGCTCGACGTGCTTCGGGTTGTCGAGGTAGCGCTCCGCGTAAATCGTCCCGCTGTTGAAGTAGGCCTCGGCCTCGCGCCGCGCGGTCTCAAACGCGGATTCGACCTCCTCGATCGAGTGAGCGACCTTGAGGCCCTTGCCCCCGCCTCCGCCCGCTGCCTTGAGCGCGAGGGGAAGACCGTACGTCTTTGCGGCGGCGCGCGCGGCGCGAGCGTCGGGAACGGCGTCGCGAGCGCCGGGCACGATCGGCACGCCGGCATCGTGCATCAACTGCCGGGCGCGCAGCTTGTCGCCCATCGCGTCGATCGCGCCTGGATGAGGGCCGATCCACTCCAGGCCGGCGGCGACCACGCTACGGGCGAAACCGCCGTTCTCGGCCAAGAAACCGTAACCGGGATGGATTGCCTCCGCGCCGGACCGCCGCGCGCAGTCGATGATTTTTTCGCTGTTGAGATAGCTTTGCGACGGCGCGGCGGGGCCCAGCGAGTAGGCTTCGTCGGCGAGCTCGACGTGCAGCGCCGCGCGATCGGCGTCGGAGTAGACCGCGACGGTCTCGATTCCCATCTCACGCGCGGTCCTGATGATTCGCACCGCGATCTCGCCGCGGTTGGCGACCAAGATCTTGCCGAACACTATCCTAAAGCGAACAGTCCCATCGCGTGGTAGCCAGCGTCGACGAAGTGCACGTCGGCGGTCACGGCGCTCGCGAGGTCCGAGGCGAGAAAAACCGCCATGTTGCCCACGTCCTCGGGAGTGACGTTGCGGCGCAGCGGCGCGACCTTCGGGACGACGTCGAGGATGCGGGCGAACCCTCCGACTTGCCGCGAGCTTGCAGTCTTGATCGGCCCGGCGGAGATCGCGTTGACGCGGATGCCGCGATCGCCTAGATCGAACGCGAGATAGCGCACCGCGGCCTCGAGCGCGGCCTTTGCGATGCCCATCAGGTTGTAGTTGGGAACGATCTGTGTCGCGCCGAGATAGGTGAGCGCCATGATCGAAGCGTTGTCGGCCAACGCCTCGCGCAGGGACTGCACGAGCGCGATCAGCGAGTATGACGAGACGTCCAAGGCTAGCGAGAAGCCGCCGCGCGACGTCTCGAACACCTTGCCCGCGAGGTCTTCCTTGTTGGCGTAGGCGATGGAGTGCACGAGCGCGTCGATCGTGCCGAATCGCTGCAGAAGCGCCTCACGCATCGCCGCGAGAGAGGCGTCGTTCGAGACGTCGCACTCGAACGTCGGGGCACCGCTCAGCTCCCCCGCCAGCTTGTCGACCTCATCTTTGACGCGATCGCCCTGATACGTGAGTGCGATCTGCGCGCCGTTCTCATGGAGCCGGCGCGCGATGCCGGTGGCGATGGACCAGCGATTAGCGACGCCCGTGACCAGGGCGCGCTTTCCCTCGAGCACTTTCACAAAAGGAATCCCCTGACGAAGAAGACGATGCCGATGACTCCGGCCGCTAGACTGACGAACCACGCGGGCTTGGAGCGCGCCAGCGCGCCGACGGCGCCCAACGCGATCGCCACCTGGAGGAGCGCGACGGCGTACTCGAAGGCGTGGTGCCGCCGTATCCCCGCCACCGAGTCCTCCTCGAGTCTGCGCGCCTCCGCCTGCAGCGGCTTTTCCTTCGAGACCTCGCTGCCGACCTCACGGCGGTAGGCGCGTAGCCGCGCGGCGTTCTTCGATCCGCCGTCCGTCAAATTGTCGATGGCGATCGAATACAGGTGCTCCTTCGCGCGCGCCGCCTGGTACTCACCCCACGTATCCGACGCCTTGATCTGATCTATCGTCGCCTCGTTGATGAGGTCGCCGGCGCGCAGCGCCGAGACCGCCGCCACGACGGCGAATATCGCCGCACCGAGGCCCACGTAGCGCAGCCACGCTGCACCCCGCTCGCCCCCGGCTTCCTCGCGCGCATCGTTCACTTGCTCCTGCAGCTTGTCGGTTTCGACCTCGATGTCGTCGGGCATCGCCATCTCCTCGCTTCGGCTCAAAGGGGTATGTTGCCGTGCTTGCGCTCCGGCCGCGGCACGCGTTTGTTGCGCAGCATCGCAAGCGCCGTCGACAGTGCGCTGCGTGTGCGGCTGGCCTCGATCACGTCGTCCACGTAGCCTCGCTGCGCGGCGATGTACGGGTTCGCGAAACGCTCGGTGTACTCGTCAACCAGCTCCTGCATCTTCGCGTCCTTGTCGCTCGCGGCCGCGATTTCTCGACGAAAGATCGTCTTGACGGCGCCCTCCGCGCCCATGACCGCGATCTCCGCGGTCGGCCATGCCAGGTTGACGTCGGCGCGAATGTGTTTGCTGGCCATGACGTCGTAGGCGCCGCCGTACGCCTTGCGCGTGATGACGGTGATCTTTGGAACCGTCGCTTCGGCGTACGCGTAGAGCAGCTTAGCGCCGTGCAAGATGATGCCGCCGTACTCTTGATCCGTGCCCGGCAAGAATCCCGGGACGTCGACGAACGTAACGAGCGGAATGTTGAACGCGTCGCAGAATCGAACGAAGCGCGCCGCCTTCACGGACGAGCGCGTGTCCAGCACGCCGGCGAGCACGCTGGGCTGATTGCCGACGATGCCCACGGTCTCGCCGTCGATTCGCCCGAATCCGCAGAGGATGTTCTGCGCGTAGAGCGGCGCGATCTCCAGGAAATCGCCGTAATCCACGACCGCCTCGACGACCTCGTGCATATCGTAGGGCTTGTTGGGCGAGTCGGGCACGACGTCGTCGAGGGCGCTCGCCACGCGGCGCGGGTCGTCGTCGCAGTCGAAGCGCGGCGCCGTCTCGCGGTTGTTCTGCGGGAGGAAGGAGAAGAGCGCGCGCGTCAGCTCGACGAGGTTCTGCTCGTCGGTGGCGACGAGGTGCGCGACGCCGCTCCGCGTCGCATGCGTCGCGGCCCCGCCGAGCTCCTCGAACGACACCTCCTCGCCCGTAACGGTCCGGATGATCTCGGGCCCCGTGATGAACATCTGCGAGATCTTTTCCGTCATGAGAATGAAGTCGGTGATCGCCGGCGAGTACACCGCGCCGCCGGCGCACGGGCCGGCGATCAAACTGATCTGCGGGATCACGCCGCTGGCCTGAACGTTGCGCCAGAAAATCTCTGCGTAGCCGCCGAGCGACACGACGCCCTCCTGTATCCGTGCGCCGCCTGAGTCGTTGATACCGATGAGCGGGCACCCCGTTCGCAGCGCCAGATCCATCGCCTTGCAGATCTTTTCGGCAAACGCCTCGCCGAGCGATCCACCAAGGACGGTGAAATCTTGCGAGAACAAAAAGATCTGCCGCCCGTCCAGCGTGGCGCGGCCGGTGACGACACCGTCGCCCAGAAACTCCTTTTCGTCGAGGCCGAACGCGTTGGTGCGGTGCACGACGAAACGATCCAGCTCCACGAAGGAGCCGTCGTCCACCAGCGCTTGGACGCGCTCGCGCGCGGAGCGCTTTCCACGCTCGTGCTGCTTCGCGACAGCCTCCGGACCGGCGGGAAACGCGGCTTGCTCGCCCTTCGCGCGCAGTTCCGCATACTTCTCGGCGCGAGTCTTCACGCACTCACCTTGCACAAGGTGCCGCCGTTGTCATCCTGAATACGCCTCCATGTTGCGCTGCATTCTTTTCGTTTTTGTCTTCGGCCTCGGGATCGCCGCGGCCGATGCGTTGCACTCTAGCGCGCCGGCGGCCCAGACGTTTCCGACGCCGCCGCCGGTGCCGCCCACGCGCCCGGTCGCCGAGACGCGGTACGGCACATCGGTCACCGACCCATACCGGTACTTCGAGAACATGAAGGACCCGGTGGTGATCGATTTTTTCAAGGCACAGAACGCCTACGCGCGCGCGGTGCTGAGCCGGCTCGGCTCGGCACGCGAGCAGCTATTCGATCGCATCAGGGTGCTCGACAACACCGGGGCATCGGTTTCCGGCGTTACGATCGACGGTCCGTACTATTTTTACCAAAAGCTCAATCCGGGGGATAACTCGCCCAAGCTCTATGTGCGCGACATCTCGGGTGGCCCGGAGCGCGTGCTGGTCGATCCTCAAGCGCTCGCGGCGGCCGGCAAGCACTACACTATCGACTATTTCCTTCCGTCGCTGGACGGCAGCCGCGTCGCCTACGGCATCTCGGAGGGGGGCTCGGAAGCGGCCGTAATTCACGTGGTGGATACGGCAACGGGAGATGTGCTGCCCGACGCGATCGATCGCGCGTATTATTTCGGCGTTACGAGTTGGTTGTCGGACAACAAGTCCTTCTACTACGTGCGCTTTCCGAAGCTCAAGCCGGGCGAATCGGAAAACGACAAGGAGACCCGCGCCGTCGCGTATCTCCACCTTCTCGGTCGCGATCCGGATAGCGATTCCCCCGTGTTCGGCTACGGCGTGAATCCGAAGGTGCCGTTCGGCTTGACCGATTTTCCCATCGTCGTATACTCGCCGGTTTCGAATTACACGGTGGCCGTCGTGGGGCACGGCGTGCAAAACGAAAGGTCAATTTACGCCGCGCAAGGCGTCATAGGCGCCACTACTCAATGGGAAAGCGTCGCTACCACGGCGGACGACGTAACGGGATACGACCTCAAGGGCTCGACGATCTACCTGCTGACCCACGAGAACGCGCCGTCGTTCAAGATCGTGGCGAGGACGCTCGCCGCGCCGAACCTCACCGCCGCGCGAGACGTTATCCCTGCGAGCCGTGCCGTGATTGAGGATCTCGCCGTTGCCTCGGACGGCCTCTACGTCCTATCGCGCGACGGCGGTTTCGGTCGCATCACGCGCGTGGCGCTGAGCGCCGACGGCACCCCAGGTTCCACGACGAACGTCACGCTGCCGTTCGAAGGATCGATCAACGCAATCGCGACCGATCCGCGCGTCGCGGGCGCCGTGTTCGGACTGACCGGCTGGACGCACTCGCTCCTCTACTATGCAGTGGACGCTCAGGGCAACGTGACCGACACGCACCTCAAGGAGATCGCGAACGTCGACACGTCGCCGTATACGTCGTCGGAGGTCCAGGCGCGTAGCGCGGACGGGACGATGGTGCCGCTGTCGATCGTCTACCGCAAGGGCCTCGCGCTCGACGGCTCGCATCCCGCGTATCTCGAGGGCTACGGCGCGTACGGGATCGAGCTCAACCCCGCGTTCAGCGCGACGCGCATCGCCTGGCTGGAGCGCGGCGGCGTGTTCGCGGTCTGCCATCCGCGCGGCGGCGGCTGGTACGGCGAGGCGTGGCATCAGGCGGGCATGATTACGACCAAGCCGCACACCTGGCAAGACTTCATCGCGTGCGGCCAATGGCTGGTCGCGCACAAGTACACGTCGCGGGCGCACCTCGCCGGCGAGGGAACGAGCGCCGGCGGCATCACGATCGGCCGCGCAATTACGACCGATCCGCATCTGTTCGCCGCGGCGCTCGACGTGGTGGGCGCGAGCAACGCGCTCCGTCAGGAATTCTCGCCCAACGGGCCGCCGAACACCCCCGAGTTCGGCACGGTGAAGAACGAGGTGGGATTCAAGGCCCTCTACGCCATGGATGCCTACGAGCACGTGGTGCCGGGGACGCCGTACCCTGCCGTCATGCTCATCACAGGATACAACGATCCCCGCGTATCTTCGTGGGAGCTCGCCAAGATGACCGCGCGGCTGCAGAAGGCGACGACGAGCGGTCGCCCGATCCTGTTACGCGTCGACTACGACGCGGGCCACGGGTTCCTCGCCGCATCGCGCGCACAGAGCGAGCAGCTCCTCACCGATGAGTATGCGTTCCTGCTCTGGCAGTGCGGGGACCCGGCGTTCCGCGGCATCCCGACCCGCATCTTCCCGCGTCAGTGATCGCTACCAGATTCCAAGCAGGGCCTTGACGTCGTCGGAGGCCATCGTGTGCGGGTCCCAGGGCGGAGTGAACGTGATCTCGACGTTGGCCTTCTTCACGCCGTCGATCGCGAGCACGTGATCTTCGACGGACTTCTTGAACATCGGGCCGACGGGGCACATCGGTGAGGTAAGCGTCATCATCACCGTGACGTCTTCGCCGTTCGCCCCCTCCGTCGTGATGTCGTAGACCAACCCGAGCTCGAGGATACCGAGGTTGAGCTCGGGATCTTTGACGTCAACGAGCGCTTCGCGAACCTGTTCGACCGTTGGCATGGCTGCGAGGTTCCGCGGGTCGCGCGGCAAACCTCCGCTCGAACGGGGCCCGCGCCCCTTGTCACGAAACCGCTCTGGGGCGGGTAGAGTCTAAAAAGGAAAGGAAAGGAACAGCCAGAGTGATGTCGAGGTGGGAGCCCTTCACCGAGAGAGCGCGGCACAGTACCGTGCTTGCTCAAGAAGAAGCGCAGCGCCTCGGGAACAACTACATTGGGACCGAGCATATTCTGCTGGGCATCATCTCCGAGGGCGAGAGCCTCGCCGCTAAGGTGCTGGAGTCGCTCGGCGTCAATCTTTCCAAGGTGCGCCAAGAGGTCGAGGCGATCGTCGGCCGCGGTGGCCAGACCGTCCAACAAGAGATGGTCTTCACCCCGCGCGCGAAGCGAGTGATCGAGCTCGCCTTCGAAGAGGCGCGCCAGCTCAACCATAACTACATTGGAACCGAGCACCTGCTCCTGGGCCTGATCCGCGAAGGCGAAGGCGTGGCGGCTCGCGTGCTCACCAATCTCGGTGTCGATCCAGCCAAGGTGCGGGTGCAGACCACTTCGCTGCTCGGCGCCGAGGGGCAGCCCGCGGCGCCGAAGGGCAAGAGCAAGACACCGACGCTCGACGCCTACGGGCGCGACCTGACCACCCTCGCCCGTGACAATAAGCTGGATCCGGTCATCGGGCGCAACACCGAAATCGAGCGCGTCATTCAGATCCTGTCACGCCGCACGAAGAACAATCCGGCGCTGATCGGGGAGCCAGGCGTGGGCAAGACGGCGATAGCCGAGGGCCTCGCGCAGCGCGTCGTCAAGGGCGACATCCCCGAGCCGTTGCGCGAGCGCCGCGTCATCACGCTCGATCTCGCCGGACTCGTCGCAGGCACGAAGTATCGCGGCGAGTTGGAGGAGCGCATGAAGTGCGTCATGGACGAGATCCGCGGCGCCGCCGGCGAGATCATCCTCTTCATCGACGAGCTTCACACGCTCGTCGGCGCCGGAGCCGCCGAGGGCGCGATCGATGCGAGCAACATCATCAAGCCGGCGCTCGCGCGCGGCGAGCTGCAGTGCATCGGCGCGACGACGCTCAACGAGTTTCGCAAGCACATCGAGAAAGACTCGGCGCTCGAGCGCCGCTTTCAGCCGGTGATGGTAGGCGAGCCGACCGTCGAGGAAACCATCGAGATCCTTAAGGGGCTGCGCGATCGCTACGAAGCGCACCACAAAGTGCAGATCACCGACGAGGCGCTGGCCTCGGCCGCGCGTCTCGGCGACCGCTACATCACCGACCGCTTCCTGCCCGACAAGGCCGTCGATCTCATCGACGAGGCCTCGTCGCGGGTGCGCTTGCAGGCGACGCTGCCGCCCCCGGCGATCCGAGAGGCCGACGCACAGCTCCGCAAGCTGATCGCCGAAAAAGAAGCCGTCGTCAAGAACCAAGAGTTCGATAAGGCCGCGTCCATCCGCGACCGCGAGGAGAAGCTGCGTCTCGAGAAGGCAAATCTCGAGCAGGAGTGGCGCGATCGCAAGGGTCAAGGCGACCGCATCTTGCGCGTGACCGCCGAGAACGTCGCCGAGATCGTCGCGTCATGGACGAAGATTCCCGTGAGCCGACTCGCGCAGGCCGAGACGGAGAAGCTGCTCAGGATGGGCGAGTTGCTGCACGAGCGCGTGGTCGGTCAAGAAGAGGCGATCCAAGTCCTCACCCGCGCTATTCGGCGTTCGCGCGCCGGCCTCAAGAATCCGAATCGTCCGATCGGATCCTTCATCTTCCTCGGCCCCACCGGCGTCGGCAAAACCGAGGTTGCGCGAAGCGTCGCGGCGTTTCTGTTCGACGACGAGGAGTCCATGATCCGCATCGACATGTCGGAGTACATGGAGAAGTATTCCGTGAGCCGGCTCGTCGGGGCGCCTCCCGGCTACGTCGGCTACGAAGAGGGCGGGCAGCTCACCGAGGCGGTCCGGCGCCGGCCCTACTCCGTCGTGCTCCTGGACGAGATCGAGAAGGCGCACCCCGACGTCTTCAACCTGCTGCTGCAGGTGCTCGAGGACGGCCGCCTTACCGACTCTCAGGGGCGCCAGGTGGACTTCAAGAACTCCGTCATCATCATGACCAGCAATGTCGGTGCGACCGGCATGACGACGACGACCGACATCGGTTTCCGTCCGCAGAAGCTCTCGAGCGAAGACGAGGCAAAGGCGTACGAACGGATGAAGAACCGCGTGCTGGAAGAAGTGAAGCAGACGTTCCGCCCCGAGTTCCTCAACCGTGTCGACGAGGTGCTCGTCTTCCATCAGCTCACGCGCGAGCAGATCGAGCAGATCGTGACGCTGGAGCTCGAGAAGGTCATCCGCGAAGTCCGCGCCCAGGAGATGGAGCTGAAGGTCACCGACGCGGCGAAATCGCTGCTCGCACGCAAGGGTTGGGACCCCCAATTCGGTGCCCGTCCGCTGCGCCGGGCGATTCAGCGCATGGTCGAAGACGAGATCGCCGAGGAGATGCTCAAGGGCGCCTTCGGCTCGGGCGACCACATCCTCGCCGACGTCGATCCCGATGACCCGGAAAAGTTGAAGTACGCCAAGATTCCGTCGGTGGAACCGCCGGCGGCGCCGCCGCCGCCCGAACCGGCCGTAACATAATCCCGACGCCTCTTAAGCGTTGACGTGCACGCGCTGCTTCTGGGAGTAGTCCTGGCGCAGCTCACGCCCGCTCCAGCGCTGGGCGTCTCGACGACCGACGTCAACCTCAACCCGGCGCAGCAGCAGGTCGTCACCGTTACGGGCGTTGCCCCGCCGCTGCAGGTTACCCTCGATCAACGGATCGTCAACGTGAGCCTGAGCCCCGACGCAAGCACCGTTACGATCACGGCGACGCAGGCAACCGGCACCGACACGCTGCACCTCGCCGACGCGAACGGCGCGCAGGCAACCATCTCGATCCGAGTCGCGTTCAACGCCGGCACGATCGTGCCGCAGACGACCCTGAGCGTGACCGGCAACCCCCTCGATCCCGACTGGCTCGCCGCGCAGGTCACGCGCTGGGTGACGCGGATCACGCAAGCGCAGCCGGGCGCCCGCGTCACGGTCGGAACGCCGAATCCCGATCCGGCGATGCTCCAGCCGGGAGAGAGCGCGCAACTCACGGTCCCGGTGCGGGTCTCCGGCAATGGCGAGTACTTCGATCAGACGGGCTCGACGCTCGTGACCGTGCAGAACGTGGCGGCACCGCCGATCCAGCCCGGCGTCCTGTTCTACGACGACGATCCCGAGCACGTGTCGCAGGACGGCGTCCTTTTTCGGGGCTCCGTCTCTACGACGCCGACGCGCCTCTACTACTACCACGATGACGTCGGGGACCCGCGCCGCCTGCTCGTAATCCTGAGCGGCGACGCCGCCGATCCGGCCTCGGTGCAGCTCGTCGAGGCCTCGGCTGGACCGAA
>JAFAJV010000096.1 GCA_019235995.1 Vulcanimicrobiota bacterium | reverse complement strand
ATCTTCACGCCGGACGGGCCGATGCAGCCCCTGCGCTGGCCCGACGAACCCGTCCGCCACAAGGTGCTCGACCTGATCGGTGACCTAGCACTGCTCGGGGCCTGGCCGCAATGCGAGATCGTGGCGATCAAGAGCGGCCACGAGCTCCACGCGTCGCTCACGCGAGCCTTGCGTGCGCGCCTGCGCGTGCCTTCACAGTAGGAGAACGACCTTGGCCGAAATGGACATCCGCGCGATCTTCGAGGTCTTACCGCACCGCTATCCGATGCTGCTCGTCGATCGCATCCTCGAATTCGAGCCGATGGTGCGCGTCCGCGGATACAAGAACATCACCTACAACGAGCAGATCTTCGCGGGCCACTTTCCCGGCAATCCGGTGCTCCCGGGCGTCTACATGATCGAGGCTCTCGCACAGCTCGGAGGCGCCATGATCCTCGAGCCCGGCGAGTTCTCGCGCAAGACACCATATCTGGCCGGCATCGACAAGGCGAAGTTCCGCCGCCCGGTCATTCCGGGTGACCGGCTCGACATGGAGGTGAAGATGCTGCGCCACAAGCGCAACATCGGCTGGGTCAGCGGGGAGGCGGCGGTCGACGGACAGTTCGCGTGCTCGGCCGAGCTCATGTTCTCGATCGCATCCGATCCCAGGATGTTCGGCGCCGACACCACCGTGCTGCACGTCTGACTAAAAGCGTCCCCCCATGCTGCATCCGACCGCCATCGTCCATCCCGCAGCGGAGCTCGGGAAGAACGTCGAGATCGGCCCCTACTGCATCGTCGGCGAGCACGTGTCGATCGGCGCGCGCACGGTCCTCCAGGCACACGTCGTGGTCAACGGCTGGACGACCATTGGCGAGGACTGCCTGCTCTACCCGTTCTCGACGGTCGGCGCCGCGTCGCAAGACCGCAAGTACGCCGGGGAGCGTGCCTTCACGCGCATCGGCAACCGCACGACCCTTCGCGAATACGTCAGCGTCCAGCGCGCAACCGGGCACGACGAAGCGACCTCGGTGGGCGACGACTGCCTCCTGTTGGCCTACGTCCACATCGCTCACAACTGCGTGCTCGGCAACGGCGTCACGATGAGCAACCTCGCGCAGCTCGCCGGACACGTGGACGTCGCGGACTATGTGACGATCGGCGGCCACACGGGCGTGCACCAGTTCACGCGCATCGGCCGTCACGCGATGGTCGGCGGCATGAGCAAGTGCGCGAAGGACGTGCCGCCGTTCTTCCTCGTCGAGGGCAACCCGTGCCAGCCCTATGGGCTCAACAGCGTCGGGCTGCGCCGCGCCGCGTTCACGCCGGAGGAGCGCTCCGAGATCAAGAAATTCTACAAACTGCTCTACAACCCAAAGCTCAACGTTTCGCAGGCGATCGATGCGATGAAGGCGGAGGTCTCGACGAACCCCGGCCGCGAGATCATCGACTTCCTAGAGGCGCCCTCCGAACGAGGCGTTCTCAAATAAGGGCGGCCAGGGTAGCGGTTTTGTTAAGCGGAAGCTGCGACGAGCGCGGACCAGCGCAGGATGCGCACTTCGTTCCGAGCTTGCTCGTCCGCGCTCGTCGCAGCTTCCGCTTGACGAGACGCCCGCGCGCGTGCGCGGCTCCGCCACCTCAGTGAGATACTTCTTTTCGACCGGCGAGCCGTCGGGCGAGGCCGCCGCGCTCGTTTTCGCAGAGGCGATTCGGGCGTTCGATCCGGAAGCGCAGTTTGAGGGCATTGGGAGCGAGCGGATGACGGCGGCGGGATTTCAACTCTGGCGCAACCACACGGGTTGGGCCAGCATGGGGCCGCTCGCTGCAATCCCGCGCATACCCAAGCTCCTCAACGCGATGCTGCGCACGGCCTCGCACATTATGGCGACGAAGCCGGACCTCGTGGTGCTCGTGGACTTCGGCGTCTTCAACCTGCGGCTGGCATCGACGCTGCGGCGATTCGGCTACGCGGGTCCGATCCTCGATCTGTTTCCTCCCGGCACGTGGCTCGACAACGCGGAGAAGGCGCGTAGGGTCAGCGCGCTGACCGTGCCGATGACGGCGTTTTCGCATCAGTACGAATTCTATCGGAGCATCGGCAGCCGCATCGTCTATTATGGTCATCCGCTCGCGAGCCAATACGCGATGCGCTCGCTGCGGCCCGCACCCCCGCCCGACGGCGGGGTCGTCGCGCTGCTCCCGGGCAGCCGAGCGGGAGAGCTGCGCCGACATCTGCCCGTGCTCGCCGCCGCGTTTCGAGTGCTGCAGGAGCGCCGGCCGCGGCTGCGCGGCGTCGTCGCCGCGGCGGATGCGCGTGCGGAAAAACAGATCGCCCGCGCGCTCGAACGCGAGAAATTGAGTGGTGTCGAGATCGCACGCGGCGTGCGGGCGGCGCTCGCCGACGCGGACGGCGCATGGGTCGTCTCGGGCACGGCCGTGCTCGAGACGGCGCTGCTGGGCGTGCCCGCCGTTGGGATATACGTGATCCCGAAGATACTGATCGGGTACGGCCATCGCATGATCCGGCATCGCTTCATCACGCTGCCCAACCTCGTGCTGGGGCGCGAAGTGGTTCCCGAGCTGCTGCAGGAGCGGGCGACGCCCGAAGGTCTCGCCGACGAGCTCGAGGCGCTGATCGAAAGCCCGGCCGAGCAGTACGCGCAGTTTGTCGCTATGCGCGAGGCCTTGGGGCCGAGCGATGCGCTCCAGCGCTGCGCGGCGTACGCCGTCGCGCTCGCCGCGGAGGGTACGGCGAGCTGACATGGTCCGCATCTATCATACGTCGGATCTGCACGACCACCGCGGCATCGTGCCGCGGCTGCAGGCGCTGCGGCGAGAACGGCCCGGACTGCTCTTCGACTGCGGCGATTCGCTGCGCGGCAGCCAGACCGTGTACCATAAAAACGAGCCGATCGCGGCGGAGCTGGATGCGGCAGGCTATGACGCGCAAGCGATCGGCAATCGCGAGTTTCACTATCTCTTCGCGGCGCTGCGGGCTCGCGCGGCGCGCATGCGCCATCCGCTGGTCTGCAGCAACCTCGTGGATACGAAAGGAAGGCAATTGCCGTTCGCGCCTTCGCTGCGGTTCGACGTCCCGGCAGATGCAATGCAGCCGGTGCAGGTGCACGTGCTCGGGCTGCTCGTGGTGCAGTACCCAACCGGCAGCCCCTGGGAGCGCGTCTTCGGCTGGCGCTTTCTCGAACCCATCGGTGCAGTGGAATCCTACGCGCGCGACCTCGGCGAAAGCGAGCTCCTCGTCGTGCTCTCCCATCTCGGCTTGTCGCACGACCGCGAGCTCGCACGCCGCGTGCCCCGCATCGACATCGTGCTCGGAGGCCACAGCCACGATACGCTCGCGTCTCCGGAGCGGGTTGCCGGCGTCCCGATCGTGCACCCGGGGCCCTACGGGCGCTTCGTCTCGCGCAGCGAATTCGCGTACGAGCCGCAGCGCGGTCGCTACGCGCTGCGCGATTTCGCGCTCGTGCCGCTGCTGCAGGCGGCGTAAATGCGCGTGCTCTTCGTGACGAACGGCCACGGCGAAGCGGCAATTGCGGAGCGCATCGCGGCCGAGCTCGAACGCATCGCCGCCGGCGCGCGACTCGACCACCTCGCGCTCGTCGGCGACGTTGGATCGCAGCACCTGCGCGACGTCGGCCCGCGCGCGAGCATGCCGAGCGGCGGCCTCATCGCGATGTTCAACCTCCGCAACATCGCGCGGGACCTGCGCGCGGGGCTGCTTGGCCTGACGCTCGAGCAGCGGCGCTTCCTGCGCCGCTTCCGCGAGGAGTGCGACGTCGTCGTAGCGATTGGCGACGTCTACGCCCTCGCGATGGCACTGCTCGCCGGCAAGCCCACGGTGTTCGTGGGCAGCGCAAAGAGCGTGGCCGTCGCTCCGTATGGGCGCGTGGAGAAGCGCTTCCTGCGGCGCGCCGATGCGTGTTTCGTCCGCGACGAAGGGACCGCGCGCAGCCTTCGCGCGGACTTGCCGGGCGTCGAAGCCGCCAACGCTATCGCCGATCTCTACGCAGCGCCCGGCGATCCCGCGGCGCGGCGCGCGGTGGAAGGATTCACGCCCGCGCTGGCGTTGTTTCCGGGAAGCCGCGAGAACGCGTACGATGACGCCGCGTTTCTGCTGGACGTGACGCGCCGTCTCGCGGCATCCTACCCCGCACTGGGAGCGGCGCTCTCCGTGGCGCGCGGGCTCGACGCCGAGCGATTCGCGCACGGGGCGGCGAAGGCCGGCTGGCAGGTGCGTGCGACGCACGACGAGTCGATTCCGTTCGTGCTGAGTTTAGGCAGACGCGAGTTGGTGCGCGCGTGGTGCGGCGACCTTGGGTCGCTGCTGGCGTGCGTCACGCTCGTCCTGGGGCAGGCCGGCACGGCGAACGAGGCGGCCGCGGCGGCCGGCGTGCCGATCGTTGCCTTCGAACGCGACCGCGACCGCAAGGCGAGCTGGTACCGGCGCCGTCAGCGCGGCCTGCTCGGCGACGCTCTGGTCGTGCTGTCCAGCCGCGGCGACGGGCCGGTGAACGGCGTCCGCGCCATCCTCGACGATCCCGCGCGACGCGCGCGCATGGGCGCGGCGGGCCGCTCGCGCATGGGCCCGGCGGGCGGCGCGCTTCGGATCGCGGAACGCATCGTCGCGCTCGGAGCGACTGTGTGATGCGACGCCTCATGCCGGCGGCGCTCGGTCTCGTGTACGCGCTCGTGCCGTTCTTTCCGAGCTTCATCGCTCTGACGTTCGTCGCGTTTCCCGGCGTTACGCTGATTCCACGCTCCGCCGCGATCGGTGTATTCGTGATCTGCGGGATTCTCGCGCTCTACGCGCTCGCGATGCTGCTGCGCTATCGCGCGCCCGGATCGCAGCCGCTGCTCCTGCCGCTGCTCTCCGTCTTCGGCGCGGGGCTGCTCGCCGGGATCCTCGGATTCGATCCACGCGCCGGCTTGCTCTTCACGTTCATCGGCGGCCTCGGCATCGTATGGCACTGCGCGATCGTGCGCTTTTACGACGACCGCGGCGCAGCGACGACGATGCTCGGCGCGTATCTGCTCTCCGGCGCGGCGGCGGCAGCCGCGGCGATCGTGATGCTCGCGCTGCGCGCGCCGGCAGCGCAGTACGCGCTCCAACACGGCCGCGCGACGGGTACGTTCGTGCTGCCGGGAGAGCTCGCGGGCTACTTTATCGTGCTCGTGCCGATCGCGTACGCCGTCACCCGGGTGGGATTGTCGGGGTGGCTGCGCGCGGCGGCATGGGTTGCGGGCGCGCTCGGGGTGATCGCTCTCGCGTTGAGCTACTCGCGCGCCGGCTGGATGGGATTCGCGGCCGCCGTCGCGTTCGTCGTGGCTACGCGCGCGCGGCACGGCGCGCGGGGCGCCGCGCTGGTCGTCATTGCAGGAGCAATCGCCGTGCTGCTGCTCTTCAACGCGCACCACGATCCCAGCGAAGACTACACGCGCCTTTCGATCTGGCAAGCGGCCACACAGATCATCGATCGCTTCCCGCTCACCGGCGTGGGCCCGTTCAACTTCTCGAGGCTTTACGCCGTGGTGCGCGCTCCCGACGCCGACGCGACGGCCTTTCACGCGCACAGCCTCTACCTCACGTTCTTCGCAGAGTTCGGCATCGTCGGCGTGGCGAGCGTCGTTTGGCTCATGTGGTGCTTCGCGGTGGAGCTGCGCCGGCGCGTCGGCCTAGCATCGCAAGCGAGGGCGTTCTTAGCGTTGAGCGTCACGGCGGGACTGGTCGGCGTCGCCGTGCAAGGGCTCATCGATACCGTGAGCGTGGTGATTTTCGGGTTATGGATGCCGACGCTCGGTCTCGCGCTCGGCGCGGCAGGCGAGCGCGCCGCGCCGCCGGAGAGCGAGTAGTGCGGGCTGGGGCGGTCGCCGCGGCGTGGCTGGTCGCGGCGGCCGGCTGCAACCCGCAGCCGCCCAAGACGACCCCGTCCCCCTCGACGCCGGCCCGCCCTCGAAGCACGGCCACCCCGCTGGTGCTCGAGATCCGTGGCAAGGGCGCGGCCAACCGGCCCGTTCACCTCATTCAGCAAGTCCACAACCGCGTCGACTACGATCTGCTTGCAAGCTCGTACGAGAGCAAAGGGCCCCAAGGCGACGCGCGTGCCGTCTTTGCAGACGCTCGTGTGACCTTTCGCGACCGGCACGGATCGGCGATTACGGCGAGTGCCCCGCAAGCCGTCGTCGACCAGGGAGCCAATACGGTGACGCTCCTCGACGGCGTGCACGCCCGGTCGTCTTCGGGAATGACCTTGCAGTGCACGCAGCTGGTCTACGACAGGGCCAGCGGAATGCTGCACGGCAACGGCGCCGTCGTCGTGACCGATCCGAAGGGGTTCCGAGCGACCGGTTCGAGCTTCGATTCCGATATTTCACTGACACATATGCGAATGCAATGAGCCAAACTCCGGCGATCAAACTCCGCGGACTCGTCAAACGCTACGGCGAGCGAACCGTCGTCAACGGCGTCACGGCCGAGGTCGAGACCGGCGAGGTCGTCGGCCTCTTGGGCCCCAACGGCGCCGGGAAGACCACGACCTTCTACATCGTCGTCGGCCTCGTCAAGCCCGACGGCGGCACCGTCGTGCTCAGCAACGGCGAGCGCGAGATCGACCTCACCGGCGCGCCGATGTATGCGCGCGCTCGCAATGGGATCGGCTACCTCGCGCAGGAGAATTCGATCTTTCGCAAGCTCTCCGTCGGCGATAACATCCGGCTGATCTGGGAGCAAAACGGCGTGCCGCACGACGAGCGCGAGCGACGCTTGCCGGGTCTGCTCGAAGAGTTCGGCCTGCGCGCGTTCATAGACGCTCGCGGCGATAGCCTCTCGGGCGGCGAGCGCCGCCGGGTCGAGATCGCTCGCGCGCTGGCGATCGCGCCCGCGTTCCTGCTGCTCGACGAACCGTTCACCGGCATCGACCCGATCGCAGTCGCCGACATTCAGGCGATGATCCGCCAGCTGCGCGACCGCGGCCTCGGCATATTGATCACGGACCATCAAGTGCGCGAGACGCTGGCAATCGTCGATCGCGCCTACATCCTCAACAACGGCCGCATCGAGGTGTCCGGTACAGCGCAGGAAGTGCTCGACTCGCCGATTGCCCGCCAGTTCTATCTGGGCGAGGGTTTCCGATTATAAGCCAAACGCCGCCCTCACGATGAGATTTACGATTCTCGACCGGTACATGCTCTCGGAGCTCGCCGGCCCGTTCGTCTTCGGGTTGTCGGCGTTCATGCTCATCTTCGCCGCGACCGAGATCCTCAACATCGGCAAGCTCGTGAGCAACGAGCACGCGCCGCTATGGGCGGCGCTTATGGTATTCGCGTGGTCGCTCCCCGCGGACATCGTCCTGGTGATTCCGATGGCGCTGCTACTGGGCACGCTGCTCTCCGTGCAGCGTCTCTCCAGCGAGAGCGAGATCACCGCCATGAAAGCGGCCGGCGTGACGTTCGTCCGCATCGTCGCGCCCCTGCTGGCCGTCGGCATCGTCCTGTCGTTCGTCACGCTCTTCCTTCAGGAGGGCGTCGTGCCGTACGCCAACGACGAGCTCACGGAGATCGAGAACAACGTCATCAATCACGTCAGCGCCTTCAGCCGTGACCTCACGGTCTCCGCACCGCTGCCGGGCGGCGGCCGACAGGTGACGATCGCGACGGCATACGAGCCTAACTCGCGTGCCCTTCTGCACGTGACGCTGATCCAATACGATAACCACAACGATCCCAGGCAGGTCGCGTTCGCAGACCGCGCGGAGTTCACGGCCAACAAGTGGACGCTGGAAAACTCCAGCGTCTATCGCTTCAATCCCGACGGCACGACGCTGGCGGAGCCGAGAATCGCGCAGCAAGAGGTCGAAATCGGGGAGAATCCGAGCGACCTCGTGAAACGAATGAGCAATGGCGATCCGGAAAACATGAGCCGGTCGGAGATCGCCGACATCGTGCACTCCGGCCAATTGACGCAAAACGAATATCGCAAATACGTGACCACCTATCAGGAGAAGCTGTCGCGGCCCTTCGCGTGCTTCGTCTTCATCCTCATCGCGATTCCGCTCGGTCTGCGCTCGATCCAGTCGAGCGGCAGCACGAGCCTGGGGTTCGGGCTTTCGCTGTTGATCGTGTTCGTCTACTACGTCGTCATGACGGTCTGCTCGTTCGCCGCCGAGGCATTCTTGGCGTTCGCATCGCTGTGGGCGTGGATGCCCAATATTCTGTTCACGGCGATCGGCCTGGCGCGGCTCCGGCGCGCGGCTCTCGTATGAACTTCGTCCAGGTCGTTCGCGGCATCGGGAACGTCGCGTTCGTCATGGGACTGGCCGGCATCGTCGCGTACGTCGGCGACCGTGTCGGGCATCAGGTCGGGCGCAAGCGACTCAGCCTGTTCGGGATACGACCGCGCTACACGTCGACGATCGTCGCGATCGCGACCGGCATGATCATCGCGCTGGTCGTAACGCTCGTCGCGATCTTCGCGTCGCAACAGGTCAAGACGGCGTTCTTCAAGCTCGCCTCGATCAACCAACAGATCGCCGAGCTGCAGTCGCGTCAGCGCGATCTCGAGGCCAAGGTCAACAGCGGCCGGCTCGTCTTCCCCGTCGACACGCTCATGGTTCCGTTCTATCGCATCATCGACCAGAACGCGACGCAGACTCAACGGCTCGCGACGATCCGCGACTACTATTTCTTCGCCGTGAAGTATGTCAACGCGACCTACCCTCGCCTCGGGCTGCGTCCGTACGCCATTCCGCCGGACGCCGACAAGAAGCTCAGCGGCCTGGCCGGCGACCTGACGACGGCCGCGAAGCTCTCTCAGGCAAACGTGATGCTGACGGTCACCTCGGATCAGAATCTCTTCGAAAACGACCAGATCCACTTCGCGATCAACGTGACGCCTGATATCCGGTACTTTCAGAAGGGACAGGTCATCGCGCAGCTCGTGATCCCGGGAAAGAGCGGGGCGAGCATCAACATCGCGCTCATTCAGCTCCAGAGCTACGTCTCCATCACGGCGCGGCGCCTGCACCTCGTCCCGTTTCTCGCTGACAACGTCCAGCCCGTGCAGCTGATCCCGGCCGTCGCGCAGATGCAGCAGCAGCTCGGCAAGTCCGGCACCTACCTGCTGACGGCGTACGCGGCGGAAGACTTCTATCCGCACCTCGGCGGCGTACCGATCGTCATCGTCCTGACCCAGCAGCCGTGACGGGCGACGCCGTCATCGGCATCGATCCCGGGCGCAGCAAGGCGGGCTATGCGCTGCTCGACGATTCGGGTGCAGTCGTCGCGTCCGGCATCGAGCCGCTGGGCCGGCTGGACGGCTGCCTGCGCGCGCTCCTCGCGGCTGCGCCGGTCAAGGCGATCGCCTTGGGCAAGGGCACCAACGCGGGCCCGATCCGGCGGGGCCTGGAACGGCTCGGCGTGCCGATCCACCTCGTGGACGAGCGGGAGACCAGCCGGCTCGCTCGCGGCCTTTACTTCGCGGAGCACCCGCCGCGCGGCTGGCGCCGGCTGATCCCCATTGGGCTGCAGCTGCCGGCACGCCCGATCGATGATTACGCCGCGATCTTGATCGCTCGCCGCTTCCTCGCAAGGGGAGACGAGGCTGGATCTCCAAACTAGGAAACCCCTGCGTTGAGCGTCTGTGGCGACGGTCGAATAGGGTATTCGTGTCTAGGATCGGAGGATCGGTGCTTCGAGTCGGCGGCATCATGGCAAGCGCGGCGCTCGCCGCCATGCTGTGCCTGACGGCGGCTCGCGCGTCACTCATCACGCTCGGCACGGCCACGCCCGATCTCGCCTCCCAGCTGATGCTGCGGCTCTTCGGCGAGACGTCCGATTCGAGCGCCGCCTTCTCGGCTGCGCGCGGCGATCGGGTCAGCGAGTCGCCGCTGCGAGATCTCGCCTTCCGGATAGCTCCCGCATCACAACCGCCGAGTTACATCGCGGAGTTCGCGGCATCGCCGCTCGCGCGCAACGGCGGCGAGGCGTCGGCGGCGAGCGGCGGCATCGCGACTCTCGGCGCGGCGTTCGATTCCGGTATCGTGCGCGGCGTGCGCTTCGCGCCACCGGTGCAATCGCGCGACGACGTCGTGAGGCTTTCCGCTCCCACTCCGCTCACGGCCGCGTATCAACCAGTGCCGCCGCTGCCGAACATCTCGCCGGGGCCGGGCACCGTCGCGTTCGACAGCTCGCCGCAAGCGACTGGGCAAATGGGTCCGCTGGCTGCTTCCGCGCGACTCGGCCCCGTGCAGTTCCAGGGCCACGCGGAAGGGAGCTCGACGGAGACGCCGGCGCTCTCGTTGCGCGACAACTCGAGCGCGGCCGGAGCCAACTTCCTCGTGCGTGCGGGCAAGCGCGACATTAACCTCGATCTCTCGACGCAGTACGAGCAACTGGTCCGCAACGATAACAACTCGTTTACCGCCGCGTCCAGCCCCACGTCGGCGTGGCTGCTGCCGGGCGCGGACGCTCCGCTGGCGATCCCCAGCTACAGCGACCTCAACCGCGTGTCCGTGGGAGCCGGCGTCGCCGTGCCCGTGTTGCGCGGACTGACGCTGAACCTGAACTACGGGATCGAGCACCTCTACGGCGGCTACGGGCTTCCTGGGCTGATGAACCTCGACGCCGTGAACAACTCGTACGGCGGCAAGCTGACCTTCGACATCCCCGATGCTTCAAAGACGCTCTCGATCTCCGCGTATCAAGAGCGCTTTAGCGACAGCGTCCTTCCGATCAACGGGTCCACGCAGACGCACGAGGACGTAAACTTCACCGTTAAGTTCTGACGAGTGCGCTGGGTCGCCGGCGCGGTTGTCGTCGTCTTTCTCCTCGCTCTTGCCAAGGTGCAAGTCGCGTCGGATTCGCTCACGGCGAGCGCGGCCGCCGCGGGGACGTTGCCCACTCGCGTGCCCCCGAGCTTCGGCAGGCTCGTGTACTCCTGGCTCGATCGCCTGGCGCCGGCGCCGTACGTCGAGACGACGCTCGCCCAGGACGCGCTCGCGCGTGGCGACCTCTATGCCGCGCAGCGCTACGCGCTTCGCCTCCCCGCCTCGGGGGTGCGCGACGAGCTCTTGGCGCGCGTCGCAGAGAGGCGCGGCCAGCGGCGGCTCGCGCTCGAGTACTTTCTGGCCGCGCCGGATGCCGCCGCCATCGAAGACACGGCGGAGCTGCTCGCGGCACGCGACCCGGCGGCCGCGTATCGACTTGAGAGCCTGCTCGAGACCCGGCTCGCGTTGTTGGGTACGCATCCAGACGCAGTCGCGGAAGCGCGCTGGCGCATGGGCCGGTTCGCGAATCGCGCCGCCTGGATTGCGGTACCCGGCAGTCCGGCGCAGTTCGCCTGGCTCCGGCGTGCGCTGCGCGATTTCGAGGCGGCCGTCGCGCTCTCGCCGCTCTCGGAGCGCTACGCGATCGAGGCCGCGAATCAGGCGGACCTCCTCGCCGATCGCAAGCGCGCCGCCGCGCTCTTCACGCAGGCGCTCGCCATCGATCCGGCCAGCGCCGACGCGGTCGCGGGGCTCGGCGTCATCGCGTTTCAAAGCGGCGACCGCGCCGCCGCGGGCCGCTACCTGAACCGCGCCCGCGCGCTCGATCCGCAGTCGCTGATGGTGCGCGCTCTGGAACGCGACCTGCGGTGAGGGTTGCGCTCGACGCGCAGCTCACGGTCGGCACGGCCACGGGAATCGGCGAGTACGTGCGTGGCCTCATCGACGCGTTGCGGCGCGAGGGCGTGGACGTGGCCGAGCTGCGCGAGCCGCACCTCGATCCGTGGCGGTTCGACCGGCGCGTTCTCTGGGATCAGGTGCTGCTGCCGCGGCGGGCGCGCGCGAGCGGGGCGTCGCTGCTGCACTGTGCGTCGGGCACGATGCCCGTCGCGACGAGGCTGCCGGTCGTCGTCACGGTGCACGATGTCGCGTGGCTGGCCGAACAGGTGAGCGCGCGGCCGTACGCGCGCTACTACTTCGCAAAATTCTCGCCGGGACGGTACCGGCGCGCGCGACGCGTGGTCGTCGATTCCAACTTCTCACGCGACGCGCTGCTCAATCTCGTCGGCAACCTCGATCAAGAGCGCGTTCACGTCATCTATCCCGGCGTCGCCGCAGACTTCTGCGAGCTCGCGCGCGGCACGGGCGACGGCCGCACGATTCTCGCGGTCGGCACGATCGAGCGGCGCAAGAACCTCGCGGTGCTGATCCGCGCGCTGGCGAGCCTGCCCGCGGCGCGCCTCGTCGCCGCGGGTCCGCATACGCCCTACGCGGCGGAGTGCGCGGCGGTCGCGCGAAGCCTCGGGGTCGCTGATCGCGTGGAGATGCCCGGTTACATCACTCGCGACGCGCTTCTCGCGTTATATCGCAGCTGCGCGGTGGTCGCGGTTCCGTCGCGCTACGAAGGGTTCGGCTACGCCGCCGCGCAGGCGCTCTGCGCGGGCGCTCCGTGCGTCGTCTCCGAGCGCAGTTCGCTTCCCGAGATCGCGGCGGGCGACGCGCCAATCGCGGCGGCCGACGACGCCGACGCATGGGTTGCCGCGCTCGGAGCGGCGCTGAAAAGCGGTGAAAGCGCGGGCGCGAACGGCGCACGGGCGCGTGCGATCGCGCGTTTCTCGTGGGACGCCGCGGCGGCGCGCATGGCGTCGCTGTATGACGAGGCGCTCGGATGAAGCTTGCGACTGCACTTGCCGCTGGCGCGATGCTGTTGGTCGCTGCCGCGGGGTGCAGCAGGCAGCATGCGCCGGTTTCCCAGGGCTCCCTGGTCATCGCGCTGCCCGAGCCCATTTCGCTCGACCCGATCTACCTGGAAGGCGTCTACGCTTACGAGTTCGGCGAGCTCGGGTTTTCGTATTTGACCAACTACGACAGCAACAACAATATCATCCCCGACGTCGCGCGAGAGGTGCCGACGAAGGCCAACGGCGGCATTTCGGCAGACGGCAGAGCGATAACGTTTCGCCTGCGGCACGGCGTGAGGTGGCAGGACGGCGAGGCGCTGACCGCGCGCGACGTCGTCTTCACCTACCATGCCGTGATGAATCCTCGCAACACGCTGCCGTCGCGCTACGGCTTCGACCGAATCGTGTCGGTAACGACGCCGAATCCCTATACGGTGGTCGTGCGGACCGCCCAGCCGTTCTCGCCGATCATCACCTGGTTCATCGGCGGCGACAGCAACTACCCGATCCTTCCCGCCCACCTGTTGGAGCGCTACGGCAGCCTCGACCACGCCGCGTACAATCAGCAGCCGATCGGCTCCGGGCCGTTTATCTACGGGCGCTGGTTTCATGGCGATCGCGTCGCGCTGACCACGAACGACCGGTATTACGCGGGGAGGCCGGGCCTGAGCGGCATCGGACTGCGCTTCATCCCCGACTCGTCCACTATCGTGAACCAGCTGTTCACGCGTGAAGTCGATGCGACGTTCTTTGCCGACGTATCCAAGATCGAGACGCTGCGCAGGATCGCCGATCATCGGATCATCGTCACGCCCGTCCCATTCATCGAGCTCCTCTTCTTCAATCTGCGCGATCCCCTCACGGCGGACCCCAAGGTGCGTCGCGCGTTTGCCGAGGCGATCGACCGCAACGTCGTGGTGAACAAGACGACGCACGGGCTCTACGGCGCCGACACCGGCATGCGCGGGCTCTTTACGTGGGCGTACGATCCCTCAGCGGGAAACGTGCCGCACGATCCGCCCGCCGCCGCCGCGCTGCTGGATTCCGATGGTTGGAAAGCTGGGCCTGACGGCATTCGTACCAAGAACGGAAGACGGCTCGAGATCCAGCTCGCCGATTACACGGGAACGGCCGAGCCCAACGATCCAATGGCGACGGTAATCGCGGCCCAGGAGCGTGCAATCGGCATCGACGTCGTGCGCAAGCGTTATAGCGTTCAGGAGTTCTTCCTGACCGGCGGACCGATCAAGAGCGGGCATTTTCAGGTCGGGCTGGCTCAGTTTCAGGACGCCGGCGATCCGGATGCATCGTGGATGCTCGCGTGCGACCAGCAGCCACCCGGCGGTTTCAACGACGCCTTTTATTGCAACCGCGACGTCGACGGCGCGCTCGCCCGCGCCCGGACCGAGTTCGACCGTGCGTCGCGCAAAAAAGAATATGCGTTCGTCCAGCGGCAGCTGCTCAAAGACTTGCCGTACTACATCATCGCTCAGGTCAGCGAGATCGACGTCATCCCAACCTGGCTGCAAGGCTACGAGCGGCCTCTGCTCTCGCCGTTTGTTTCCGTAGCGCGCTGGCACTGAGGCACGGCGCCTTGAAAATCCTCGGCGAGGTGGGCGCGGAGCGATGGCCCGCAGCGCAGCCAGCGACGCGCGCTGCTAAAAAGTGCTAGACTGAGGACCTGGCAAGCGGATTTGGGATGCCGAGCCGCTAGCGCATCTGCGAAAGGAGCAATGCAGATGAAGAACGTGAATCTGAGCCGCTCTGCGCTAGGTCTTTGCACGGCGACGATATTGTTTGCGGGATGTGGCGAGTCGCAGCCGCCGATCGGAGCGCCGGGCGC
>JAFAJV010000141.1 GCA_019235995.1 Vulcanimicrobiota bacterium | reverse complement strand
GGAGCGAGGAAGGTTCGGACGCACGCGGACCGTGCGCGACGTGCGCGTGGTCGACGAGCGCGCCGTCGTGCGGCTGGCGCTGCGCGATCCGCAGCTCATGCGAGCCAGGGTGGGCGAGATCGAATCGCGCCTTTCTGCAGCGATCGAGAGCGCCACCGAGTTCGGTGACGTGGGCCGCGCGCTGCCGGCCCTCTACGTTCTGTGGGGCGGGCGCATCGCGGCGTTCGAAGGCCTGACGAGCGTCGATCAGGCCATCGCCCTCGCGGCGGAAGAGGTCGAAGGCTGCGGCGCCGACGAGCCGGTCGCGCTGCTAATTGTCTCCCGGCCAGCGTGAGCACAGGGTCTTAGCTTTCTAGGATGCTCCGCGCATTTGCGGAGACGGGTCGTGAGGTGTACGATGAGATATTCAGGAGGGATGGCTATGGCTCCGTCCACCCGATCCCGTTTCGAGTTCGCAATAACGTCCCTGAGCATCGCGTTCGCCCTGACGGCCTGTCATTCGGAGGCGATGACGCCGCCTAATACAGCTCAGCCACCGCAAACGAGCAATGCATCAGATTCTCCGAATAGCGTGAGTGGCGACACCTACTACGTCGATTGCTCCAGGAAGAAAAACGGTGACGGGACGCGGGCCGCGCCCTTCAACGCATTGTCGAGCGTAAACGCGCTCGCGCTGGTGCCAGGCGACCGAGTGTTGTTCCGGCGCGGCAGCACGTGCTACGGCGAACTCCGCCCGACAGGCTCGGGCTCGAGCGCCGCCCCGATCGTCGTTGATGCGTACGGATTCGGCCCTCAACCCGTAATAGATCAAAAAGCGAATCCCGCGCACGACGAGGCAATCCTTCTAAGCGATCAGGAATATTGGGAGATTCGCAATCTCGAGATCATCGGTGGATATACCTACGGTATCCTAGTCGCCGGAAGCGCGCCAAATAGACGTCTGCACCACTTTCATTTCGTTAACTTAAATCTCCACGGTACTCATAATCACGGCGGCACATCTCACCCGTTCCTCTCGGGCGAGATTTCAATCTATCCTCAAGGGGTTCACGAAGTCACAAGCGACGTTCTCATCGACGGCGTCGAGGCGCACGATAGTCCGGGCAAAGTGGGGATATGGATCTCAGTCGGGGGCCACTATACTGAAGTGGTAGCGGAGTGCCAGCGAGTGCCTACGCCTCCAAGGTACCTAGGCAGTGACATCGTAGTGCGCAACTCGACGGTGTACAATATTAGCGGCGCCGGCATCATCATGGCATTCTTAAACAATGGGTTGATGGAAGACAACGTGGTCTACAACACCGGCGTTCCTCGGGGCGACAACGGCGGGGTCAGCATGTGGGAGCAGTGCGCGCACACGGCCACCATACAGAACAACGAAGCGTATTTGGCTCATACTACAACGCCGTACGACGGCGGCGATTTCGATATCGACCTATACAACGACACCAACATCCTGCAGTACAATTATGGACACGACGCCGACGGCTATTGTATTGGAACCGTCGGCGACACCGTCGCTCCCGATGAGAGCAACACCGTCCGGTATAACGTATGCTCGAACAACGCTCGCAATGCTACGATTGCCCCTGAAGGCGAAATCAATTGCTCCGGCGCGCCGGGCGTAAATCACTGGCAAATTTACAACAATACGTTTTACTTCAACCCTGCAATCCCATCAGCTGCATTTATCATTCTTGGCGACTTCCATCTCAAGAACGGCGTGATCAAGAATAATATTATTTACAGCACGCAATCGCAGATGATGCAGATCGTCGCGAAAAACTTCCGGCTCGATAACAACATTTACTGGGCGGCGGAGAGCGCCGGGGCGCCGTCGTGGCAATGGAACAGGTTCACCTATGTAGGGCTGCCGGCTTTCCAAGCCGGAACGGGACAGGACGAGCACAGCTTCAACTCCGATCCGATGTTGGTGAGCCCGACCTATCACGGAGACCTTCGGCCGACGTCGGCATTTACGTTAAAGCCGAACTCCCCGGCTCGGGGAACCGGCGCCAACCTGTGCAAGGGCGTTCCCGGATGTTCCATGGGCAAACGCGATTTCTTTGGCAATCCGCTCCCCGACGGACGTGGTTACGATATCGGCGCGGATCAGGCGCCTCGGTGAGGGGAGGATTCTTTTATGAGGATCAGTTTTGAACTAGGCCGTCGCGTATTAAGCATGGCGGCGGCAATTGCGATTCTGGCCGCGTGCGGCGGTGCGCAGGTCGGCCTAGCCCCGTTACAGCAGAACGGACCATTCCAGCTCCCTGGCTCGATCGTCGGAAGCCCGGATGCGGGCTCAGGTTCATGCCCGCTGGTCTTCTTGATACAACCTCCCTTGGTCTTCGGGCACCGAGGAACCAATTTTAAGCTCACTGATTGGTTGGAGACAATAAAAAGAGGCGGACTCTATCACCAGTGTGTGATCATCGTGAAGAAGGAGCATCTACCAGCTCGCTGGAGCGCGAGCGGCGGCACCCTTCACGTATTACCCGGAAGGGCGCAAGTGCACTTTTCTAGCTCCAAGTTGGGCACGTACACGCTGCGAGCCGAGTCCGGCACCTACAGAGCCCTGGCGAGCGTCGTCATACAGTTAAACAACGAGACGTTGCTCGCAAGCATCGGCGGCCACCCGAATGGAGCCCTGCTCGCCGACAGCGGCGCGCTTTACGGCGTCACCTACAGCGGCGGCGTATACGGTAATGGAAGCGTCTTCAGGCTTGCCCACGGGAACACCGACACGATCTACAGTTTCAAAGGCGGCCTCGACGACGGCAGCTTCCCGTATGGCGCGCTCATCGCCGACAAAAAGGGCGACCTCTTTGGCACGACCGGCGGGGGCGGCCGAGGGTACAGCGGCTTTGGCCTGGGCACCGTCTACGAGCTGATACCATCCGGGGACGGCTACACCGAGCGCATTCTCCACGAATTCAAAGGCGGAAGAGAGGGAGCGGTACCCACGGCAGGACTAGTCGCCGACCGTAGCGGCGCCTTATTCGGCACGACGTCCGATCAATTCACGCACTACAATGGGACCGTGTTCGAACTTACGCCGAAAGGACCGGCGTACGATTTTCACGTTCTGCACCACTTCAACGGAGCCGGCGAGGGCGCTAACCCTTCCGCGCTCATCATCGACACCAACGGCGCGCTCTACGGTGCCAACTCGCACGGCGGCCTCTGCTACGAATGCGGTACGGTGTTCAAGCTCACGCCGAAGGGATCGGGATACGTCTTTAGCGTTGTCTACCGTTTCAAAGCTGACACGGCTGTCAAACTCCCCGGCGGAGTCATCGCCGGCAAAGCCGGATCGCTGTACGGTACCGCGGCCGGAGTAGGCACCTTTGGGAAAGGGGGAGTCTTCGAGCTGCGGCCTAACGGGGCCGGGTTCAGCGAACACGTCCTCTACCGCTTCCGTGGCGGTGCCGACGGATCAGGCCCGACAGGCGTGATTTTTGGTTTGCACGGCGAGTTGTATGGTGCGACCGCTTTGGGAGGAACCGGGGACGCTGGGACCGTCTTCGCGCTCACGCCTAACGGTGCGCAATATAAAGAGACCCTCCTTCACACTTTTGAAGGCGGTCCGGATGACGGTTTGAACCCGAATGCCGCTTTGATCGTCGAGGCGACCGGTCTGTTATTCGGCGTCACAGCGTCGGGTGGGGCATCGGATGATGACGGCACCGTGTTCAAAGTGAATCCCTGATGCAGGCGTCCCGAGCGTGCGTCGGTGGAGTAAGCTGCGGCGCAATCGTTCTTGGGCTCGTTGCATGTGCTGCAAAACCGCC
>JAFAJV010000056.1 GCA_019235995.1 Vulcanimicrobiota bacterium | reverse complement strand
GCGCGGGAGCCATTCCAGCCCTCCGCCGCCCGGGACCAGTCCGACGCCGATCTCGGGCTGGCCGAATAGGGCGCTTTGCCGGCAGGCGAAGCGCATGTCGCAGGCCAGCACGAACTCGTTTCCGATGCCGCGCGTGCGGCCACGAATCTTGGCGACGCTCACGACTGACGTGGACGAGAGGCGCAGCACAAAGTCGCGCCAAAGGCCCAGAACCTCCGGCCGTTCGGCCGCCTTGCCTACGTCGAGGTGGGCGACGAAGAAATCGGGATTCGCCGACTGGAACACAACGACCTTCACGGACGGATCCGCCTCGAGGTCGGTCATCAGTGCTCCCAATTCGGCGATCGTTGTCGGAACAAACATGTTGATCGGAGGATTGCTGAAGGTGATCGTCCATCGGCCCGGATAGGTGCGGTCAGTATTGAACTGCGAAGGGTCAGGCATGGTGCATCTCCTACGTCGATCGGCAGATCGGCTTTGCGTTGTTTATGACGGCAGCTTCTTGCCGGCCTGCTCCGCGACGATGTGCTCGGCGTACCACTCCGGCCAGTTCGCGTCGGGCTGGCCGGTCCGCTTCTCATGCTCGCCGTGCGCGGCCGCCGCACGTCGCAGCGCGGCCGCAAGCTCAGTCGGCGAGGTGAATGTGGCGCCGTCCGCGTCCACGCGCCCGGGCAAGCGCGCGGTGACCTCCTGGAACAGCCAGCCGTTGCCGTCGGGATCGCTGAACGAGGCGAACGAGCGGTAGCTGCGACGCTCGGGATCGGGCTTGCCGACCCGTATCCGCCCGAACAGATAGGGTTCGTCCGTGCCGGCGTAAGCGCCGTCGGCGCCGTGGAACACCTCACTGACCGCGACCCCGCGCGCAAGCACCTCGTTGCGGGCGGCCTCGATGTCGGAGACGACGAGGTACAGGCCCTGGGCGGAGCCCGGCACCGCAGCAGTGACGTTCTTGCCGAAGATGACCGAGCAGTCGGACCCGGGCGGCGTGAACTGGATCACGCGGAACCCGTCGTCGGAGGCGAAGTCGGCGTCGAGCCTCCAACCGAGGCTGCCGTAGAATTGCTTGGCGCGGTCGACGTCCGACACCGGAACGACGACGGCCTCGAGCTTCATGTCGACCCCCCGCACTTCCGGGGTCAGGGTTGCGGTGTCGCCGCGCTGCTGAGTGCTGCTCATGTCAAGTTCCTTGGTTTTGCGCGCCTTGAGGTAGCGACACGCGTCCGAGGCGCAGTGGAAACGACGGCCGATCAGGCACGCGCACCGATTGGTTCGACGTTATCTCCTGCCACCAGCACGCGAAGCTTCGCTGTGCGGCAGACACTCTCTCGACGCGCGACCGAATGTACAATTACCGATCAGTGTGAATCACGAGACAAGCTGCTGACCGCCGTCGATGTCGTACGTCGCGCCGGTAAGTGCCGTGTTGCTCATGATGTGGACGGCCAGCGCCGCGACGTCAGCCGGCCCGACGACGCGCCGGATGGGTAGCGTCGCGCGGAGCTCGTCGCGCCGTCTGTCGAGGTCGTCGCCGAGGATCGACGCCGAAAGGGACGTGTCGACGAAGCCTGCGGCAATCAGGTTGACGCGGATCGGCGCGAGCTCAAGCGCGAGACTGGCGATGAGGGTGGGCAACGCGACGGTGACGGTCGAGGCGATGGCGTAGCCCACGCGCAGGCGGCGCGCGCCAGTGCCGCCCATGAATATCAGCGAGCCGGGCGGCCGGACCTTGCCGGCGGTGCTGCGCGCGACCGCGAGCGCGAGCAGCATGTGCTCGGTGAGGGCGCGTCGCGCGTCCTCGATCGGTATTTCGAGGAGAGGCCCGTAGTGGGGAGCGCCGGCGGTGACCATCA
Organism: Vulcanimicrobiota bacterium; assembly: GCA_019235995.1. GTDB lineage: Bacteria > Vulcanimicrobiota > Vulcanimicrobiia > Vulcanimicrobiales > Vulcanimicrobiaceae > Cybelea. Next base: position 442 of record JAFAJV010000056.1, on the reverse strand, counting down.
CGTGGTCGATCGGTGTCGGGAGGCCCTGGAAGAATACGTGCAGGGAGTCCGGATCGTTGGCGTCGAAGGCCGCGACGCGCTGCGCATCGAGCTCGAGTGCTGCTTGCTGGAGGCGTTCGGGATTGCGCCCGGTCAGGATGACGCTGGCGCCCTCGGCGCGGGCGCGCCGGGCGGTTTCCAGGCCGATGCCGGCGCTGCCGCCGATGACGACGACGGTCTGGCCGCGCAGTTCCGGTTCGCGCTGGACGGGTACACCAGTGGCTGGAGTCGTCATTGTTCCCTCGGTGGGATGCTTGGCGAAATCCGCCACATGCCGACGATGCAGCGGAGTGAGGTCGACGCTAGACGCGTCCGAAGGCCGAGTTCTCAATTTACCACTCAAATTGAACGCGGGATTGTCAACATCGGTTGAAAGTGCGCATCCTCCGTAGCTCGGATGCCT
>JAFAJV010000019.1 GCA_019235995.1 Vulcanimicrobiota bacterium | reverse complement strand
GCATTACTGAGCTGTGCCGAGATTCCGGGTAGCTTGAATCCGAAGGTCATGCTTCCGGTGAGCCCTTTGACCGTGAGGAAGACGCCAAGGCCGAGGAAGACCAAACCGCCGACGAGGCCGATCGCGCACAAAATAAATTGAAACAGCAGAGCCTCTCGCGGCAGCTTCGGGTCGCCTCCGCCCGGCAGCATCTTCACCGCCTGGACTGGTATGTGCCCGCCGAACAAGCCAAACATGATCGAATCCCTCTCACGACAGCACCCGGCCGCTGGCCCCATGTTACGTCGTGGCCCGAGCGACGGCAAGCCCGCGGAGCCCTGGCCGGCGGCCCTGATGGTAGCGGACCGCCGTACGGCTGCGGCGTATTCTTTTCGGTGACTCCCTAGACTCTGCGGAGGGGACGGATGGAGCTCTGGACGCGCGTCTATTGCAGACGCTTCCTCATTGCCGGCGCAGCGCTCGTGTTGAGCATGAGCATCACCGGCCGACCGTGCTATGCAGACGATGCGGCGACGCTCGACTCGTGGCAAGCCAACTTTAATGCCATTTGGCAGGCCGACTCGTGCGCTCAAGAGTTTCAATCGTGGAGTAACTATTGGGCACGGGTTCATGACTTCTACTTTGGCGGGCGCGGATCTACGGGCTGGTTCGCCGACAGTCAGACGATCTTGTCGCACGTGACGGATCCGGCGGCACGCTCGAGCATTTCCAGCGAGCTTACGGCGCTGGGTCAACGCGTCGGCGGAGAGTGGGCCAAAGCAGACGGTTGCCGCAAGATCCGAACCGGCAGCTCGGGGCTTCAGAAAATGCTGGATCCCGGGAAGCCGGCGCTTACGGACTTCGAGAAGCGTCTAAATAACGCAGCGATCGCGGACTCGGGAAACGGTCAGTCGATCGAGGCCACGATAAAATCGATCTCGCACCTGCTCGATCAGCTCGGCGTCGCGAACTCATAACTACCGTCTACCTACGGTGCGCCGAACGCCACCGCAAGGAACGCCGCAAGAGCGTCGGTTAGGGCTTGCGTCGGATCGCTCTTAGCGGCGAGCGCAGCGATGGCATCAACATCCGCCGGCGCGGTTACGAGATCCGGCAAGACGATCGTACGCTGGAACTGCGCGAACGGCGACCTCTCCCGGTGCAGGCAAGGGAGCGTGACCCGCCTTGCTAGAAGTGCGCCGCCTGACATCGGCGCCCTCGGGCTCAAGGAGGTATAAGAGATGACCGGTCGCTTCCGTCTATCAATAACGATTATCTCGCTTGTCTTTGCGTCGAGCGTCGCGGCCTTGACCGCCCCAGGGCGCGCGCAGTCCATTGATCTGAACGCCGTCGCAAAGAATGTGGTGCAGGTTGCGGGCGTTAAAGAGAATCAGATCATCCTGCTGACGAGCGATCCGGCGAACTTTCCGTTCCTGGAAGATCTCGCCATCGCAATACGCGCCCAGGGGGCGTTTCCGCTGATCTATGTGACCGGCGACAGCTACAATCGGCGAAGGTACTCCGAAGTGCCGGCCAAGTACGATTCGCAGCCGCCGCTGCTGTGGCTCGGCCTCTATAAAATGATCGATGCCCAGATCAACGTCGATTACGGTGGCGATCAGGACTTTGATTTTTTTGCCCGTGCCGATCAGAACCGAATCGCCACACAGAACAAGGCGTTCGTGCCGGCGCTACAACTCTTTTACAGCATGAACCGGCGCTACATTGAGGTCGGCAACGGGATCTTTCCGAGCCCTCCAAACGCCACGCTGTTCGGTGTGAGCCAATCTGCGCTGGCGGACGCGTTTTGGACCGGCATGAACGTTGACTACACGAAGATCCAGGCGCGCGCAGACGCGCTCAAGGCAGCGGTCGCCGCCGGCAGCACGATGCACGTGACCAACCCCAACGGCACCGACATCACCTTCGGCGTCAAGGACGTCCATTTCGTGGTTAGCGCGGGCAGCATTCCGCCGGATTGCAATGGAGCGAGCTGTTCCGTGGGGTTACCGGCGGGCGACTTGGTGTTCATTCCCGTGCCGGGAACCGCAACCGGGAAGATCGTGTTCGACAACACCTTCTGGGGCAAGGACAATCTCAAGGGGTTCACGGCGACTTTCAGCGCGGGCAAACTCATGGCGATGACATCGTCGGCCGATATGACTAAGGTGAACGCGGCGTATGCGTCGGGGGGCGAAGGCCGCGACTCGTTTACCTACGTTGACATCGGCGTAAACGACGCGCTCAAGGACATTCCGAACAGCCTGATGCTGGCGACTTCCGCAGCCGGCTCCGTAACGCTCGGCTTCGGAGGCAACATTGGCTTAGGCGGCACGGACACGTCGCCATTCGCCTTCTCCGGCACGCAGCCCGGCTGTACGGTCACGGTTGACGGGAGAACGATCATTGCCAACGGCGCGCTGACCGCATCCATCTGAGTCGAGCTGCTTGGCGCGAACGTTATTTCCGCAACCGCCCTAGCAGCTCTCGCGTGAATCGAAGAGCGTCGTTCTTCGTGCGCTCGTAGAGCGCCGTCGCCTGTCCTTTGGTCATCGTGTGGCCGTGTTCGTGGAGAAAGGTCACGCCCTCGCCGACGACGATCGTGCCGGCGTACGCGATGGCGCCCTTGATCGCAATGCCGGCCACGGGGACGAAACCTACGAGCTCGCGCGCCAAGGTCCGCCAGCCGAAACCGCCGCCGATCACCGGCAGCAGCTGCCAGGTGCGCTGCAGGTCGGGGTCGCGCCCGTAAGCCGCCTCGATGTGCAGCATCAACATAACTTGAATCCCGGTGATCGCCACCATGTCCCCAGCCGAGGCAAACGCGCCCAGCACGAGTCCGATAACCGGAACGTGGTCCACCACCGCGCTCGCCAGCGCGACCTTCAGCGCGGTGTTGGCGGCGTCGCGCGTCAGCTTAGCCGCCACGGTGTCGCGCAGCGACGGCAGGTTGCGCCCGACCGCGATCTCCGCGCCGCTAGCGCACTCCACCAGATGCGGGAAAAACCGGCCGCGTAAGTGGTCGCGCGCAATAGACGATACGACGTACTCGCCTACGTCGCCGCCCTTCGGCACCGATGGCGGTCCAGACGCCGGCGCCTCCGGATCCACCGTCAGCGCGAGGATGGGAACGCGTAGCACGCGCAGCGGGCCCAAGTCCGTGCCGGCCAAATCACCTCGCCGGCCGAGGAACACGATCGCTCGGACCTCCTGCGGGTTCGTCACCAGCGGAGCGTCCGGACGAATCGTCTCCAGACAGGCTGCGGCCGACAGCGGAATTGCGTCGTCCTCGTGTCCGCGCAGCAGCAGCACGCGCAGCTCGGCGATGAGCGCGGGATCGCCGCAGAGCAGAAAGCGGAACGGCTTGCGGACGTGCGCACCGATCGATCGAACGTCGATCCCCTTGCGCAGGATCGAAAAGACTTTACGCGCGTTGCCCGCTATTGCCACCGGACGCGCCGCCTACAGTCCCAGCTTGTTGAGGTCGACGGCCAGCGTGCCGTCGGCCTTACGCAGCTCTTTGACCGGATCGTCGGTGTAATCCAGATACAGCAGCCCCATGAAGATCTCCAGCGGCCAGGCGTGCATCTTATGCGTATTGGCCACGTCGATGATCGTCTGGCCGTTGGTCTTCGCTTGCTCGATCACGTCTTCGGGCGTGCTCTTGATGTCGGCGGCGATTATCGTCGCAGCGGCGACGTCGCCCGGCGTCAGTCCGTCGCGCAGCATCGTCCGGTAGCTGATGCCTCCGCTGCCGAAGCGTTTTTGAAGCGCGTACTGCAGCGTCGAGTACAGCTGCGGTGACGTGCCCAGCCCCAGCAGCGTGATGCGCGTCGAGAGTTGACGCGACCGCGCCAGGTTGAAGAGCTGCGCTCCCTGCGACGCTTCGGTGGCGGCCGTATTGAAGTCATCCACCGACTTTTTCATCATCGGCAGAAGCGTCTGATACTCGCTGAGGCTGATGTCGCCGTTGAAGCTCAGCTGCGCCTCGTTGAGCGCCTTGAGGAACTCGTCGAGGTCGCCGAGCGACTGATCGAGCGTCGTCATCGAGGCGCGCGCGGCGTCCACCGAGCGCAGCATCTCGCCGTCTGCCAGCGACAGCTCGTTGATCATCTGAGGATACGACGGCAATACCGCGAGCGATTCCGACGGAATCGGCGTCATCGCGAACGGCGCGAGCATCTCCTCGTAGATGTCGGCGCTCTCCTTGAGCAGCCCGCCTTCCTTGTTCTTTTCGAGCGAGCCGACGCCGCCGATCGGGCTCGAGGAGCCGCCCGCGTCCTGCAGCGCGCTGTTGACCGAGCGCGTCATCGTGTTGAGATTCTTGACGATGGCCTCGACTCGCGAGCCGTGCTTCACGTTGATCCGGCCTAAGTCGGGCACTTCGTACTGCAGCGTCTCGAGCCGGCTCTGCACCGACTTGAGCTGATCCTTGCCCTCGGTCTCGCGCGCTTGAATCTCGCTCGCGTTCTGCACGTGCGCCGCCCGCGCCGCCGTGACGGCGCTCTGCACCTTCGGCAGATTCGGCTTGGTGAGCTCGACGCGCTGCACTTCCATCTGGCGCAGCGCCGCTATGCGCGCGTCGGCGGTCGCCCGCGTCGCCGGATTGCCGAGTTGCGCGGCCTCGGCCAGGGTCTGCTCGCTCTTGCTCGGCAGTCCCAATGCGAGCTCGGATTGGCCCAGGTCGAGGAGGGCCTCCGAGCTGCGCGGATCTTTCTTGAGGATTTCGTCGAGCCGCAGCCGCGCGAAGTCGTACCGCGCGCGCTCCTCGTCGCTCGACGCCTGCACCAGTTCTTGGGCCGCAGTGACGGTCTGCGGGTCGAGTTCGGGATAGCCCATGAGGTGGGCGACTCGGGCGCTCGGGTCGGGGTGATCCTCGAGATACTTGCTGACCGCGTCGCTGTGCTCGTCCTGCAAGACGGCTAGATGCGCCATCATCGTAACCATGGCTTCGGGATCGTAGCCGGCGCGCGACATCAGCTGAAGGCCGTACCGGTCTGCCTGGATCTCGTCTTCGCGTGAGACCTTCGCCATAAGGCCCGCCTCGGCGAGGCCGCCGAACTCGTAGATGATCGGCGAGAAGATCGACGCGATGCCGAAGAGGATGTTCAGAATCTCGGCTTTGGAATAGGTCGTCAGCACGTGGCGGCGTTCGATGTGGCCCGTCTCGTGGCCGATTACGCTCGCCAGCTCGTCGTCCGACTGGACGAAGTCGACGAGACCCTCGTTGATGTAGACGAATCCGCCCATCGTCGCAAACGAGTTGACCTGGTTGTCCTTGAGGATCTTGACCGAATAGGGGACGTCCTTGCGCGCTACCTGGTTCCAGAGGTTGTCCGCGACGCCTTGCACGTAGGCATTGAGGAGCGGATCGGTCTCGATCACGCTGCTCGCGACGATCTGCTGGTCCTCCTCCTGTCCGAGTTGGATCTCGGCCTGTGTCGACATAGCCGAAACACGGGCCGGCTTCACGGCGGTCAGCAGTGAGACGATCATGAGAAGCGGAAGGATGCGACGCAGCATACGGTTAGGTTCCTTATAACGGACGAGCCCGCTCGGAGTCTACGCCCGGTCACTGTGTATTATATGTGGAAAAGGCTGAAGAAGTTGCGAGTCCTTTGTGGATGCCGAGGGGATTAATCCAATTCTTCTCGCACAGCGCAGCGTGACGCTCTTGCGCGGAAGGCGGGACGGCCTTGAAGTAGCGCTATCAGAACGCGACTTCGAGGAAGCCTGTGACGAATTGGCAGCTCGCCTGGCCGAGCAGCCGGGCTTCTATCGAGGCACGTCGGCCGTCGTCAACTTCGGCGACGCCTGCCCCTCGGATGCGGTCCTCGCCCGCCTTCGCGGCGTGCTCGACGGGTTTGGGATAACCCTGCGCGCCCTTTCCGGGAGCGCCAACGGCCTCGAGGACCTCGCCCGCGAGCGCGGGCTGGACTACGAGGCCGCCGCCGCGCCCGCGATGCCTTCCGCGCCGACCGCCGCCCCCTCGGAAGGCCAAATGGGGCTCTCGGATTCGGCGCGCTCGCTCGTGGCCGACTTCGCCGGTGCGCGGGGCGACATCGCCCAGCGTCGCCGGCGGGGCGAGGCCAGCGTCCCGCGGTTGCGCTCCGAGTCGCGAAACGTCCGCGCCGCGGCGCTCCACGTGGTCGAGGCCGCGCCCGGAACACTCTACCATCCGGGCACGCTGCGCGGCGGCCAGGTACTCCATCATACCGGCAACATCGTCGTCGTCGGCGACGTCAATCCAGGCGCCGAGCTCGTGGCGACGGGCGACATCCTCGTGTTCGGGCGGCTGCGCGGCATCGCGCACGCAGGCGCCGGCGGCGACGAGAACGCGCGCATCTTCGCGCTCGACCTGTCCGCTACGCAGCTGCGGATCGCAACCTTCATCGCGGCCGAACAGGAGAGCAGGCCGCGGCCGGCCGCAGCGGAAGCGGCGCTCGCGCGCGACGGCCGTATCGTCATCCTGCCGCTCGACCGGCTCGGCGAATCCGAGAGCGCGGGGGCCGCGCCGGCGTGAACGCCCGCAAGATCGTCCTCACCTCCGGCAAGGGCGGCGTAGGCAAGACGACGACGACCGCCAATCTGGGAGCGACGCTCGCCAAGCGCGGACATCGCGTCATCTTGATCGACGCCGATATCGGTTTGCGCAACCTCGACCTCGTTCTCGGCCTCGAGAAGCGCATCGTGTTCGATCTCGTCGAAGTCGCGGAGGGGCGCTGCCAGCTGCGCCAGGCCCTGATCAAGGACAAGCGGTTCGAATCGCTTTCCGTGCTTCCGGCGGCGCAGACGCGTGAGAAAGACGCAATCACGCCGGAGCAGTTTTCCGCCATCGTCGAGCGGGCGGCCGACCAGGCGGACTACGTGCTGATCGATTCTCCGGCGGGGATCGAGACGGGATTTCGAAACGCCGTCGCGGGCGCGAGCGAAGCGATCGTCGTCACGACCCCCGAGGTCAGCTCGATTCGCGACGCCGACCGCGTCGTCGGCAAGGTCGCCGCCGACGGCAAGCCCATCCGGCTGATCATAAACCGGCTGCGGCCGGAGATGGTGCGCAGCGGCGACATGCTCTCGGTCGACGACGTCTGCGACGTGCTGTCGATCGAGCTGCTGGGCATCGTGCCGGACGACGAAGAGGTCATCGACACAACGAACCGCGGCGAGCCGGTCGTGCTCAGCGACACGAATCGGCTTCGCGCAATCTACGATAAGATCGCAAGACGCCTCGAGGGAGAGCTCGTGCCCTTCACGAGCTTCGACGGCCAGGGCTTCCTGGGACGCCTCATCGACGCACTGAAAGCGGGGTAGCAGCGTGCATCAAGTCGAGTCAGTTCAGCCCGAGCCGGCCGCGGAGGTCGCACCCGCGAAGCTCGGCCGCGCGATCGTGCTGACGTCTGGAAAGGGCGGAGTCGGCAAGACGACGACGACCGCTAATCTCGGCACCGCGCTCGCGCGCCGCGGGTCGCGCGTCGCGCTCATCGACGCGGACGTGGGCCTGCGCAACCTCGACATCGTGCTCGGCCTCGAAAGCCGCGTCACGCACCACCTGCTCGACGTGCTGGAGGATCGCGTGACGGTCGACGACGCGCTCATCGGCGACAAGCATACCGAGAATCTCTTCTTGCTCGCGGCGGCGCAGTCGCGCGAGAAGGACGACGTCGAGACGGCGAAGATGCAGGCGCTGGTCGCCGCGCTACGCGAGCGCTTCGACTACGTGCTCATCGATTGCCCGGCCGGGATCGAGCTCGGATTCCGCAACGCGGTCGCGGGAGCCGACGAAGCGATCGTCATCTGCACGCCCGAGGTCTCGGCGGTGCGCGACGTCGACCGCGTGGTCGGCCTGCTCGGAAACCGCTTCCGCCCGCAGCTCGTGATCAATCGGCTTCGTCCGCAGCTGGTCAAGAAAGGCAAGATGCTCTCGGTCGAAGACGTCAACGCGATTTTGCGCCTGCCGCTGCTCGGCGTGATCGCCGACGAGCCGGAGATCATCGTTACGACTAACCGCGGCGAGCCGCTCGCGCTGCGCAAAGAGAACGCGACGGGGGCGGCCTACCACGCTATCGCGGCGCGGCTCGCGGGCGAGGACGTGCCGCCGCCGATGCCGCCGGCCGTCAAGCCGACGCTGCTCGAGCGCATCGGATCGCTCGTGGGAAGGAGGCGCTCATGATCGAGTTTCTCAAGCGGCTCTTCGGCCATCAGGGCTCGAGCGCGACCGCGAAGGAGCGGCTCCGCCTGGTGCTGATGACCGATCACCTCGAGCTCGCTCCCGAGATGATCGAGACGATGAAGCGCGAGCTCGTCGACGTGATCTCGCGCCACGTCGAGGTCGATCGTGACCGCATCGAAGTGAACTTCGAACGCCAGGATCGCACGCTCGCGCTGCTGGCGAACATTCCGATCCTCTCGGTCAATCGCCCCAACGGCAAAGTTGCACCGGCCGCCGCGCCGGAGCGCCCGAAGGCCGAAACGTCCAAGAAGTCTGCAGCCGTGAGCAACGGCGAAACGAAGCCCCCGCGCAAACGCCGCCGCCGCAAGAAGAGCCAAACCACCGCGTCGCAACCTGCCTGAAGGGACATGGCGGTCTTAGCGCTCGGCAGAGGCACGCGCCGTTTCGTCCGCAACTTCAACTGGCTCCTCGCGGCGGGCGGGCTGCTCATTGCCATCATCGGCCTAGTCTGCATCCGCTCGGCGGGACTACGCTCGCCCGATGCCGCCGGCGAGTTTTCAAAACAGGTCGCGTATCTCGTGCTGGGCATGGCGATCATGGTCGGCGTTTCGCTCATCGACTATCGCACCTGGCAGCGCTGGGCGCCTGCGCTCTATGCGATCAACCTGCTCCTCCTGCTCTTCATCCTGCGCAGCGGGCACGCGGCGATGGGTGCGCAGCGCTGGATCTCGCTCGGTCCGCTCGGGACGTTCCAGCCGTCCGAGCCGGCCAAGCTCGTGATCGCGATCTCGCTCGCCGCCGTTCTCTGCCGCGGCACGTACGAAAATCTGCAGGACCTCTGGAAGCCGCTGTTGACCGTCGCGGTCCCCGCGCTCCTTATCCTCAAGCAGCCCGACCTCGGCACGTCGCTCGTCCTGATGGCGATACTCAGCGTGGAGCTCTTCTTCGCGCTGCCCAAGCTCGGGGATTTCGGGATCTACGCGCTCGCCGTGCTGGTCGTCGCGGCCGGCGCGATCGGCACCAACGCCGTGCTCAAGCCGTTCCAGCGGGCTCGGCTCTTCGTCTTCCTCAATCCAAAAGCCGATCCCCAAGGGTCGGGTTACAACCTCAATCAATCCAAGATCGCCGTCGGCAACGGCGAGTGGTTTGGCCGGGGACTCTACCACGGCACGCAGACACAGCTCAACTTCGTGCCGGAGCACTCGCGCGATTTCATCTTCACCGTGCTCGCGGAGGAATGGGGATTCGCCGGAGCGGCCCTTTTGCTGTTCCTGTACGCGGCGGTGCTCTATGGCGGCATTCGCGCAATGCTCGCCGCGCGCGACCGCTTCGGCTTCCTCCTCTCCGCCGGCCTCGTGGGCATGCTGTTCTTTCACGTGCTCATCAACGTCGGCATGACGATCGGTATCATGCCGATCACCGGTATTCCACTGCCGTTCGTGTCGTACGGAGGCTCCGCGCTGCTCACTGACTTCGCCGCGATCGGCATCCTGCTCAACGTCTATTCCCAGCGCGATCGCGACATGTTAGGGAACGCGTAGCGTCGCGACGAGCCCGGCGGGAAGGTCGTACAACGCCTCACCGGCGTACTCGAAGATCACCTCGCGATGCACGGCCACGTGATAGAGGAGCGTGACGCGGTCGCCGGCGCGCGTCGCCGCGCCGGATCCGCACGTCGCGGCAGCGCCTCTGCAGCCCGCGCGCGTTCGCGACGTTTTCGCGGGCGATGGCGTGCAGCGCCGGTGAGAGCTCGATTCCGACCACCTGCCTGAACGGGAGTTCCGATGCGAGCAACAGGGCGCGTCCCATCCCGCATCCCACGTCCACGAAGACAGCGGTGCGCACCAGCTCCTCGGGGAAGGTCGCGACCAGCTCGGCGAACGCCTCGACCGGCACGGGCTCGTAATGCGTCGCGTGTGCGTACGCGCCGCCCGACGCCGGCTCGAGCTGACCGAGCATCAGCAGCGCCTGCGTCGTGACCCCGTGGACCCGGTCGAAGCGGCGCCCGGAGGAACGTCCTGCACCGGCCATCCTGCGCCACTACGCAGCTCGCCGCAACCGGCCTGCTGCGGGCAGGGTCGCTACCCAGGGGACTCAGAACAAGGTCACCCAAGCATGCCGGCAGGCTCCGTTGCGGGGACGAAGGGCCGCCGGCAAAGCGTATTTGCAAGGATTTTTTAGAGACGAGCCGGCCGGGGCGGCGCCCAGCGCCGCGAGAGGCGGGCTCGAAAATTGAGGACAATTTGTCGAGCGAGATATTGATCTCGAGCGACCCCTGGGAGAACCGGGTCGCAATACTCGAGGACGGCGATTTAGCCGAACTCTACATCGAGCGCGAAGAAAAAGTCATCGGCTCGATCTACAAAGGCAAGGTACAGAACGTGCTCCCGGGGATGGGCGCCGCGTTCGTCGACATCGGCCTCGGCCGCAACGCCTTTCTATACGTTGACGACATCAACAAACAGCCGCTCAACATCGGCGACGTCGAGATAACGTCCGGCCACAGCGGCTTCACGATCAGCGAAAAGGTCAAGCGGGGCGACGACGTCCTCGTCCAGATCGTCAAGGAGCCGCGTGGCCTGAAAGGGGCACGGATCTCGACGAACATCTCGCTACCCGGGCGCTATTTGATCCTGATGCCGACCGGCAAGTACTCCGGCGTTTCGCGCAAGGTCGAGTCCGCCGACGAGCGCAACCGGCTCAAGGGGATCATGAAGCGGATACGACCGGAGGGCATGGCCACGGTCGTGCGCACCGCCGCCGCCGGCGTGAGCGAGGCGGAGCTGATCGCCGACCTCGGTGTCTTGATTCGCATGTGGCACGGAATACTCGAGACGTACAAACGCGCGCCTTCGGCATCGCTGCTACACAAGGACATGAATCTCGTCTACAAGGCCGCGCGCGACTTCATCACGGCCGACGTCGAGCGCGTCCTGATCGACGACGAGGAGGAGTACCGCAAGGTTCGCGACTTTCTGCAACTGCTCGGCCCGCAATACATCGGCAGAATCCAGTATTATAATTCGGGACGCTCGCTGTTCGACGACTATAAGATCGACGAAGAGCTGCAAAAGCTCATGCGCCCGAAGATCAACCTTCCCTCGGGCGCCTCGATCGTCATCGAGTCGACCGAAGCGCTCACGGTCATCGACGTCAACTCCGGAAAATTCACGGGTGGGCGTAATCTTGAGGACACGATTCTCAAGACGAACATCGAGGCGGCCGAGGAAATCGCCCGTCAGGTCCGCCTCCGCGACATCGGCGGGATCGTCGTCGTCGACTTCATCGACATGGCGTCGGATGCTTCGCGCAACAAGGTCGTCAAGACGATGGAGGACAGCCTTCGCCGCGATCGCACGCGGGCCACGATTCAATCCTTCTCAAATCTCGGTCTCCTCGAATTCACGCGTAAGCGCATCGGCAAGGATCTCGGCGCGCAGCTGCGCGGCGCGTGCCCGACGTGCTCGGGCATGGGCAGCGTCATGTCGTCGCAGTCGGTCGCGATCGAAACGTTCCGGCAGATCCGCAGCGAGGCGAGCCACGGTTCCGCGGGCGACGTCGTCGCTCATGTCGCGCCGACGGTAGCGGTGCAGATGGACTTCTGGTACGAGGAGGAGTGCGAGGAGCTCGCTCGCGCGATCGGCCGGCCGATTCACGTGCGCGTCGATCCGATGATCCATCCCGAGAAGGCCCGAATCGAGATCGTTGCGAGCTTCGACAAGCAGCGGATGCATGCGGTGCGCGTGGGCGACGAGCACGAGCTCGACCTGCTCCCGGGTCGCCTGCCGAATCCGACGTCGGCGGCCGGCGTCGTCGAGGGACGCACCGTCGAGGTCGAAAACGCCGCCAACAGCGCGGGCAACTTCGTGCGCATCCGCATTCTCGACGTGGATGATGAAAAGGATTACGTGCTCGCGGAGCTCGTCACGGCCGACGCGAAGCCGCGCCGCCGCCGCGTGGCCCGCCGGGGAAAGCCGAGCGCCGCGGAGCAGGCGCGTCAGTTGCGCGAGCTCGCCGAGGACGCCGCGCGCCAGTCCGCGTCACGGCCGCCGATCGGGATCTCCGCGATGACCGAAGACGAAGAGGCTGCGGACAAGGCTCTGCGCGCCGAACGCAAGGGCGAGGCCCAGCCCGACGCGATCATCATCGCCGAGGGTGCGGTGCAGCATGCCGCAGCAAACGGTGATGGCCGGCGCAAGCGACGCCGCCGGCGACGCCGCGGCGGTCGCGGCCGGGAGGAGGCGGAGGAAACGGTGTTCACGCCGCCGCCCGTGCAGGAGCCGGTAGCGGCCGCCGAGGGGGGCGGACATCGCCGTCGCCGGCGCCGCCGCGGCCGGCGCGGGCGGGGCGGCGGCGGTCAGGTCGGAGCCGCGATGCCGGATCGGCACATCTTCGAGGTCGCGTCCGACGGCGCGGCTCATCCCACGGGCGTCACCGCGGCGCCCGAGCCGTCGCGCGCCATCGTACACGCTCCGGCGCCTGCGCCCCCGGCGGTCGAGCCGCCGCCGCCGAGCCTTTCGGTCCCGCCGGAGGAGCCCAAGCGCACCAAGCCGGCGCGGAGGCGTAAGGCGGCCGCGCGCGGCGTCGCGGGCGAGCTGGAGGGGTCGGCCAGCGCCCTCGCGCTACCGGCGACCGACGGCGCGCACAAGCGCAAGCGCGTCACCAAGAAAAAGGACGAATCGACCGAGCCGAAAGCAGCGAAGCCCGCCGCCAAGCGCACGCGCTCGACGGCAGGCTCCCGCAAAAAATCTTCCTAGCTCGAGGTTACCGTTTTAGGAATCAGGCTTCCTAAACGCCGTTTTCTTGGTTGAGGTGGGCAAGCTTGTCGTCCAAGTATTGGATCGCGCGCGTTAGCTGCTCGTCCTTCGAGGGCTGTCCGAACTGCGCGTGCTTGTTCTCCGGAACCACGATATCGGGCGTGATGCCGAGGTGGTTGATGTCGCGGTTGCGCGGCGTGAGATAGCGCGCCGTCGTCACCTTGATCGCGCTGCCGTCGGGCAGCGGATAGATCGTCTGAACGACGCCCTTACCGAACGTCTTGGTGCCGATGATCGCGCCGACGCTACTGTCCTGGATCGCGCCCGACGTGATCTCGGAAGCCGACGCCGTGTAGCCGTTCACGAGCACTGCGAGGGGGACCGGGTCGATCGCGGTGTTGTCGGCGTCGAGCGTCGTGATGTTCGAGGCGCGCGATTCAACGGACACGATGGGGCCGCTCGGAATGAATTTGGAGCTCACCGCGACGGCCGCTTCAAGATAACCGCCGCCGTTGTCGCGCAGATCCAGGATCAGCGCGCGGGCGCCATGACTCTGCAGACGCCCGAGCGCCGTGCTCAGCTCGCTCCCCGTGTCCCTGCCGAACACCGTGAGCGCGACGTAACCGATCTTGCCCGGCAACATCTTCTCGTAGACGCTGAGCTGGTGGATCTTCGCGCGCGTGATCGTGATCGGCGTCCCAAGCGCGGAGCTATCGCGCTGGATCGTCAGCGTGACCTTAGTGCCCTCTTTGCCACGCAGTTTGCCGCTCGCCGTCCCAATGGCCATCCCCTTGGTCGACGCTCCGTCGATAGACGTTATGAGGTCATCCTGCTGGACGCCGGCCTTGTCTGCGGGGCCGTTGGGAATGACGTTTTCGACCGCGATGTACTTGGTCTTGTCGTCGACTTGAATGACGATGCCCGTACCGCCGAAGTCGCCACCGTCGAGACCCTGATTGAGCCCCGCGAAGTCCTTCGGCGTCAAGAACACGGTGTAGCGGTCGTTGACGGAGCGCATCATGCCGTCCATCGCAACGTACGTGAGGTCGTGCGCGCTAAACTTGCCTTTCGACTCGGTAGTGGCGGCCTCGATCTCACGGTCGATCTGATGTACGTTGCCCGTGGGCGAGTCGCTGTCGTGCACGGCCGGAAGCGAGATGTGCTTGACGCCCGCCGTGCGCATTGCGGATAGCAACGCCGATCTCACGGAGACGAGCACGACGTCCGGATCGACCTTCTTGTAGAAGTTGTCGGAAAGATAAGTGTAGCTCGTCGCCACCTCGCCGGCGTCGGTCGTGGACAGGTGGATCGCCGGCGCGGCCGACGCCGTGGGGAGTGCGATGACGGCGGCGGCGAGTCCGCTCGCCCAGAGGGGCCAAAGAATGCGTTTCATGATCTCCAAATCAACGTATGAGCTGGCGTAAACGTGCCTTTGCGGCCGCGAGTTGCCGGTCGTTGGGCGTATCGATGATCGAGGGGTTGGGGTCTTGCGGCACCACGACGTCCGGATCGATGCCGCGGTGCTGGATATCACGCCCGGCGGGCGTCAGATAGCGGGCCGTGGTGATCTTGAGCGCGCCCTGGTCCGGCATCGGAAAGATGCTCTGCACGACGCCCTTGCCGAACGTGCGCGTGCCAATCAGCGTCGCTAGGTGATAATCCTGGAGCGCGCCCGACGTGATCTCCGACGCGCTGGCGGTGTACTTGTTGACGAGGACGACCACTGGATGCAGACCCTCGATGGCGTCGCCGAGCGCCTCTTCGCTGCTGCGCTGGCCGTCGCGACGAATCGTCGAAACGATCGTGCCCTGCGGAACGAACAGACTCGATATCTCGACGGCTGCGTCCAACAGCCCTCCACCGTTGTCGCGGAGATCAAGGATGTAGGCGCGCGCGCCCGCGGCCTTCCCGGCCAGTAGCGCCTTGCGCACCTCGTCGCCCGACGTCGTCCCGAAGTCGGAGAGACGGACGTAGTCGATGTTCCCTTCCATCTTCGCGCGGACGGTGGGAACGTGAATGATTTCGCGGACGATCGAGTACGTGCGTTCCACCGATGTATTGTAGTAGGAGTGCGCGCGCAGGCGAACGGTCGTTCCCGCTTCACCGCGGATCATCTCCTCCACGTGGTCGATCGGCAGGCCGCGCACCGGTTTGCCGTCGACGCTGTCGACGACCTGACCGGGCTTCATCCCGGAGCGCGCCGCGGGCAGCGACTCGATCGGCTGCACGACGATGCGGCCGTCTTTGAGCTGGTAAATGTACACGCCGATGCCGCCGAAGTTGCCGCCCGAGAGCGACTCGTTCAAGCCGCGGATCTCGCGCGGCGACAGGTAGACGGTGTAGGGGTCGTGCACGGAGCTCATGATGCCGCGCAATGCCGCGTCAGCGAGATCCTCGCGTCCGTTGGGTCCGAGATCCGCCCCGTAATGCTCCTGCGCAAATGCCAGCACCTCGGCCGCTCGCGCACCGTCTTGGCCCGCATCGGCGCCGGCCGGCTCGCCGGGCAGCTCGGCATTAGCGATTTTCTTTGCGGAGAGAAAGTGCCGCAGCGCGCCGACCTCGCCCGCTATCGGAGTAGCCGGCAGGACCGGCTTATAGTACGAGCTCTCGAGCTTGCGCACCGCGAGATCGGCCGTGTACGCGTCCGGCGTATCGTGCTGCGCGAAGAGGTCGCGCAAGTCGCCGGTTGTCGCGACCTGTAACACCGACTGCCCGGCCAGTATCCCCGTCCGGTAGCCGATGAAAATGGCGCCGCCGGCCGCGAGCGCGACGACGAGCAAGGCTGTCAAAACGAGACGTATTGGAACGGACATGTCCTCTTATCAGTACCCGAACCCTCGACCGGTCCTTCGATAAACTCGAAGGCCCGCGGCCGAGTTGCTTTTTCTAGAGTGTACTCGCTAAGTCTTAATGAAGACGGGGCGCCGGGTCAACCGGTTTGCCCGCAATTCTGATCTCAAAATGTAGGTGAGGGCCCGTTGATTGGCCGGTCGAGCCCACGGCGCCGATCGCCTGGCCGCGCTGGACAGCCTGCCCGGTCGAGACGTAGATCGCCGAGAGGTGGCCGTAGCCCGTCGAGTAGCCGCCGCCGTGGTCGATCAGGATGTAGTTGCCGTAGCCCCCGTACCATTGGGCCATGATGACCGTGCCGCCGGCGGCCGCGGTTACGGTCGTCCCGCTGGGTGCGGCGATGTCGAGGCCCTGGTGGAACTCCGGCGAGCCGCCGAACGGGTTCGATCGCCAGCCGAACGGCGAGGTGATCGTGCCGGTGACCGGCCACGAAAAGGCTCCCGGGCCGCCCTCATTTCCGGCGTTGCCGGTAATGCCCGCGGCGCGGCG
>JAFAJV010000002.1 GCA_019235995.1 Vulcanimicrobiota bacterium | reverse complement strand
GTCGAGCCGTAGCGACGGCATAGAATCGATTCGAGCGACGCAAGCCATGATGTTGCAAGAGCTTGGGAATCTTCCACGTGCGATCGTGAGCGCGTTGCGCGAGGAAGGCGAAGACGACAGGTGAATTCGGCCACCCGTTTCGCAGCGCGACATGGGTGCGCATTCATGCCTACCGGCGCTCCGAAGCTGTAACAGGAACCAGAACCCGATGAGCCTAGAAGGTAGAAGATCGCATAGCGCCAGGACCCCATCCTCCGGTAGAGGAAACCGCGCTAGGCTTGCCTATATAAGACGTTTACTCGAAAGGATAGATTGTGCAACCCCAAACGGCTAAAGAACATCTCCAGGCACTTCACGACGAGTTGAGAGCCGCCGCAGAAAAGCGCGACCAGGAGGCCAAAGCGCACATTCGCGCCGCGCTCGAACATGCGAAGGCCGCCCAGGCTGAGCTTCGCTCTAAGGCCGAAGCCGGCGATGCGCAGCAGAGAGCGCGCCTGCAGGAAGCCTTAGGCAAATCCGAAGAGGCCGCAGCCGCGGCCAGGAAAGCGATGGACGCTCACGGCGCCGAGGTCCACGAGCACCTCAAAGAGGCAATCGCTTCGGCGAAAGCTGCGCTGGAGAAATAGGGCGACTTCCAGCCGACACGTCGCTGCGTGTTGTCATATCTCGTGTTGAAGGCGACCCCAGTGCGCGCTCCCTAGTCGAATCTTTTGGGTGCCGTTGACTCGCGTGGGGCGATCACCGCCGTAAACCAGACGGACTGAGCGAGACAGAAGAAGAGGTTTGCGAGCGCCGGCCCGAACGGCGGTGCGTGAGTTCCACTCAGCCAATCTTCATCAGTCGCGCCGGCGCCGACGCCGATTTTGCCGCGGAGATCGGGCGAATCTTGGAGGAGGCCGGGCACGAGGTCATCCTGCAGCAGTGGGACTTCGCCAACCGGAACTTCATGGAGCGCATGCACGATGCGCTTTCGCGCGGCGCGCGGGTGATCGCGTTGCTCTCGCCCGAGTATCTCCGCAGCAAGCACTGCAGCGCCGAGTGGCAGAATACGCTTGCCGACGATCCCCTCAACGAGCGGCGCCGGCTCGTCGTGTTGCGCGTGGTGGAGTGCGTCCCCGACGGTCTGCTTGCCGGGCTCGCCTACTGGGATCTCGTCCCGATCCGCGAGGATCGCGCGCTGCTGCGGGAACTCGTTGTGGAGGCCGTCGGCGAGGGACGCCGCGACGACGCAGCAGCGCCGGCGGGCCCGTATTGGCGCTCGCCGTCCGTCATCCTCGACCCGGAAGTGATTCGTGAGACGCCGAGTTTTACCGGACGCGAGGACGAGCTTCGAGCGATCGCGACCGCGCTCGAGAGCGGTGCCCGTACGATCGTGTACGGGCTTGGCGGGACCGGCAAGTCCTCGTTGCTGCGAGAGTTCGCGTGGCGCCATCGCGAGCGCTTCTCGGTTATCGCGTGGCTCGATGCCGAAACGGAGAACGGCATCATCGAGGGATTCATCCGCCTGGGGTCGCTCTTCGTGCGCGGCCTCGACGAGGTTACCGATCGGCAGCGCGCCGCGCAACGAGCGAAGACGACGCTGCTGAGCCTGAGCGCCGGCTTGCGGAAGCCAATTCTGCTGCTCTTCGACAACGTGAGCCACCGGCGTCTGTTGAACGACTGGGCGCCGCGCGAGGGCGTGCAGGTCCTCGCAAGTTCGCGCAACGCCGACTGGGGCGGCGGCGCGAGGACCGTTCCGCTGTCGGCGTGGCCGCTCGACGACGCGGTTCGCTACCTCAGCGCCGAAAGGGGAGCCGAGCTCACCGGCGCCGATGCGCGCGCCATCGCCGAGAGGCTCGACGGCCTTCCGCTCGCGCTGGCGCATGCTGCGGCCCATCTGGGAAGCGTTCGCACCGTGACGGCGCGCAACTACCTTTTGCAGATCGAGCGTCACATGGCGCGTGCGCCCGACGGCGCCGAATATCCCCGCGCCGTTTTCGCTACGTTCCAAGAGGCGCTCGCGAAGGCCGAGCAGCTGCAGCCGGGGGCGGCGTCGCTGCTCTGTCTCGCGGCTCACTTCGGCCCCGACGCGATTCCCGAGTCGCTCTTCGCCAACGCGCTCGGCGCGAGCGGCTTGCGACCGCCGCTTCCCGATGGCGCGCCGGCAGCGGATCTCGGGTCGACGCTCGCGGATGCGTTCGTTCGCGATGAGGCACTCGGCGCGCTGGATCGGCTTTCGCTCGTGCGCTTCGCTGTCGAGACGCGGACGTTCAGCGTGCATCGTCTGGTTCAGGCGGCCGCGCGCGACCTCGTTCGTTCCGATGCCGTCGGGTGGGTACAAATTGCCGTCGCGAGCGCCAACGCGGAATTCCCGGCGGACCCGTTGGACGTGGCGACCTGGCCGCAATCGGCGGCGCTGCTTCCGCACGCACAAGCCGCATTGGTTGCCCTGCCCAAAGATGCGGCCTTCGCTCCCGCAGGAGACCTTGCCGACCGCTGCGGCGACTATCTCTGCGACCGCGCCGACTTCGAGGAGGCCGAGCGGCTGTTGCGCCTCGCGCTCGCCGTCCGCGAAGCCATCCACGGGAGCGATCACCCCGACGTGGCACAGACGCTCAACAACCTCGCGGGGGTGCTCGTCGAGACGAATCGCAGCACGGAAGCGGAGGCGTTGTACCGGCGCGCGCTGGCGATTCGCGAAGCGAGCTACGGGCCGGATCATCCCGACGTGGCCATCGTGCTGAGCAATCTCGCAAGCCTGTTCCAAGAAACGAACCGGCACAGCGAGGCGGAGCCGCTCTATCGTCGCGCGCTCGCGATATTGAAAGGCAGCTACGGCCCGGACCATACCGAGGCCGCGCAGGCGTTCAACAATCTCGCGAACCTGCTCGTCGTAACGAATCGATTCGCCGAAGCCGAGCCTTTGTACCGCCACGCCCTTGCCATCGTGGAAAAAAGCTTCGGCGAGGAGCACCCGGACGTCGCGATCGGCTTGAACAACCTCGCACGATTGCTGCGCGACACCAACCGGCTGGCAGAGGCCGAGCCGCTGTTCCGCCGTGCGGCGGCGACCCTCGCCGCCGTTTACGGCACCGGCCATCCGGAGATCGCGACCGTACACAACAATCTCGCAAACGTGCTCCGCGATCTCAACCGGCCTGCCGAAGCGGAAACGCTCTTGCGCGATGCTCTTGAAATGCGCGAAAAGAGCTACGGACCGGAACATCCTCGAGTCGCGCAATCCCTTAACAACCTCGCGAATTTGCTTCGCGACGCCAACCGGTCGGCCGAAGCCGAGCGACTGTATCGCCGCGCGCTGTCGATCTTTGAAGCGTCCTTCGGACCGGAGCATCCGCGTGACGCCGAGACGCTCAATGGCCTCGCGATTCTGCTCAGCGCCGGCAACCGCTTCGCCGAGGCCGAGCCGCTCTTCCGCCGCGCGCTCGCCATCCGTGAGGCGAGCCACGGCACGAACCATCCCGACGTCGCGCAGACACTGAACGACCTCGCGAATCTGCTCGACCACACCGGCCGGTTTGCCGCGGCCGAATCGCTCTTGCGCCGGGCGCTCGCGATCCTCGAGGCCAGCTACGGCGCGGATCACATACGCGTAGGCGATGCGCTCAACGACCTCGCCATCGTTCTCGGGAACGTCAATCGCTTCGACGAAGCGGAAGCGTTATATCGCCGCGCGCTTGCGATCGGCGAGGCTAGTTACGGTCCCAACCATCCTGAGGTCGCGAAGAACCTCAACAACCTGGCGCTCTTGATGCACCAAACGAACAGGTCGGCGGAGGCGGAGCCGCTCTATCGCCGCGCGCTGGCGTTGTTGGAGGCCGCGTACGGCGCCGACCACCCCAATGTTGCGATCGGCCTTAGCAACCTCGCGAATCTGCTTCGCCGAACGGGCCGCTCCGCCGAGGGAGAGGAGCTCTTGCGACGAGCATTGGTCATCCTCGAAGCCGGTTACGGACCGGAACATTTCAGAGTCGGAAAGTGTCTCAACAGCCTTGCAAATCTCCTCCGCGACGCCGGCCGGTTCGACGAAGCCGAGCCGCTCTACCGCCGCGCGTTTGCGATTGCCGAAACGAGCCTCGGGCCGGAACACCCGCAGGTCGCAGAGACGCTCGGCGATCTCGCGCTGCTGCTTCGCGAGACGGGCCGCCCGGCTGAAGCGTCGCCGCTCTTACGTCGGGCGCTGTCGATCGGCGAAGCCGTCTACGGCTCCGACCATCCCAAGGTTGTCGCCACTCGCAACGACGTCGCGCAGAGCCGCGCGTGAGCCCGACGCTTTCCTCGTCGGTACGCGTTGTGGCACCGCCCGAAACGGTTTGGAGCAACATCACGAACGTTCGGATCGACTCCTCGGTTCCTCCGCGCCTCTTCACGCTGCTCGGCATCCCAAAGCCGCTGCATGCGGAGCTTTTCGAAAAACCGCCCGAAAGGCGCCGCGTAGCCTACTTCGCAAACGGCAAGCGATTTTCTCAAGAGATCACGTGGTGGAAACCGTTGGAAGGCTACGCTTTCACTTTTCGCGCCGACGAGGGTTTCAAGGTCGCTTTCGTCCTCGACCTCGCTCGCGGGCCGTTCCGGCTCGTCAGCGGCGAATATCACATGGCGGAACGAGAGGGGGGCATCGACTTGACGTTGACCAGCACCTATTTCGTCGGGGGATTGATGCGGCTATGTTCGCTTCCCTTCGCGATTGTCATGAGAGCCTTCCAGCGCTATCTTCTTTCCGCAATCAAGCAAAGCTGTGAAGAACGGTGAAATTTACGAAGTCGCTCGAGATCGACTGCCCGAGGGAGCAGATCTTCGACCTAACGCAAGACTACGGGCGCCGCCTGGAATGGGATCCCTTCCTCAGTAGAGCAAACCTCCTCGACGGCGTGCTGACGCCGCACGTCGGCGCAAGGGCCCTCTGTGTCGACCACCATGGTTTTTCGATGGAGGTGGTCTACGTTGCGTACAAACGCCCTGAGGTGGCCGCGGTCAAGATGACGCGCGGACCGTTCTTCTTGGCCTCGTTTGCGGGGACGTGGCGATTTACCGAGACCGGCGATGGGCGCACCTCGGTGCTCTTCGAGTATTTCTATCGGCTCGCATGGCCATTTGCCGTTCTTCGGCGCTTTGTCGACGCGACTTTTGCTCGAGAGATCACGGAACGGCTCGAAGCGCTCGACAAATTCGTCAAGCAGCGAAAGCTAACTCCCACGCCCGGTTGACAGCGAAAATTCGAAGCCTCACAGCTCGAACGTTTCCCAGTCGTAGGCGGCAAAGCCGCGGCCGAGGTCCTCCCAGCCGGCCCGATAGGCCTTGCCGACGCCAACCTCGTCGTCGAATCCGGCGACGCCCAGCGGGAGCTCTGTCGCGGGTCGTATATATCTCAACTCAGTGACGGGGACTGTCTGCAACAGCTTCACGAGCGTCGGACTGCCTGAGGTCGCATGGGCGGCCTCCTGCCGCGTGAGGCGCGTGAACGCGTGCTTGCCAACTGATTGAAAGTAGGCGTTACGCATCTCGGTTTCGAGAATTTTTCGCTGCATCGTACCGTAGACGCCGAAGACGACCTCCACGGCATCGCTGTAGGTTGTCTTCGGCTCAAACGGCGGGTCCAACAGAATTACGTCGGCGCCTGTGGAAAGGGCGTGCGCGATGCCGACCGGGGAGTTGCTCGCGACTCCACCGTCGCAATACTCATTGGTCACACCGTCGGGATTCGGAATTAGGACGGGATCAAAGACGATGGGAAGGGCCGCCGAAGCAAAGATGGCGCGGTGCAGTAGATCCGGCGTAGCCTCGCGCACGATCGTGTGCGGCCCCAGCGTTAGCCGCAGCGCGTGCACGACTCTTTTGGGAATCTCTGCGACTCGATTCTGCGGCTGCGCGTAAAAGGTTTCGGGTCGCACGTAAAAATACTCGGGGCGCTGAAGCGTGAGATTCGTCGTCGCAAAAACCAGCGGCATCAGCAGCGGAGTTTCCGGATCGATGTTGCGGGCAATCCAGTTGCTGACCGGTTCGCTCTCCAAGATTGCGCGCTGATTTCTTACCAGCGCGGTCAAGCTCGCGGCCGCCGCCGCGTAATCTAATAGGCCGCTCTGGGGGTCACGCAAGGGGGCATAGCGCGGCTTAGCGCGCATCAGATTCTGCTCACTGATGCCGTACCAGAGTTCGCGGAGCTTCGAATATTGACCGGTCGCAACGAACCAGCCGTTGAGCGCCCCTATCGACGTTCCGCAGACGATCTCGTAGGGTAGCAGCGGCGAACCGTCAGGAACGGCGCCGACGGCCGCGAGCGCACCGATGACGCCAGCTTCGTAGGCGCCGCGCGCGCCGCCGCCGCTTAGCACGAGGGCGCGCCCAAACGGCTCGTCCGTGTCGGCTTTGAATACGCCGAGCATCGGCAGCGCCAGCGCGGACGCTCCGACCGAAACTAAGAAGCTCCGTCGTTCGATCACATTCATCCTCCGCCTGACTGCCCTCTCAGGCACTCCAGCAACCGACTGGGTTCAGCTCGTCTTGGTGCAGACCGAGCTAGACGTCTTCAAGTTCCCTTTGTCGTCATAGTACTGCCCTTTGCTGGTAATCGTCGTCGCATTAGTCGATACCGCGTACGGCAAGAAGGCCCGGCCGTTCGGATACCGTGACGGAAATACGGTCACCCACGAGGCGTTCAATGGATCGAGGGATTTTGTCGATGAGACCGTCGTGCCACCCTGATCGTCGAGCTCGACCGTGTAGAACATCTTGTACGAGTAACTCCAGCGCGTGTACTCCGTGTTAGGGTTATCTCCGCTCTCACGGGTGACAAAAAAGTTTCCGTCTTGTTTCGTGGTTTCAATATCCGGTTTTTTACTTGGTGGATTGTCGACGCATCTCCACGTTCCCACCCAGCCGCGTAGCTTGGCTTGCTGCTGCTGGTCGAACGCCTTGTAACCGGGTGCCGTGGAGAGTTGAGCCGCGGCAGCTGCAGGAATCGCAGCTACTCCGAGGCACATCGCGAAGTTCCTCAAACCGAAGTTCATACGATTTGCTCCTTTCGCCTAAATCTGGCAGCGGTGACCAGCGAGGATCCGGGCTGGCCCTCGATCGGCTGCATTCCGAAGTCAGTTATGCGGCGCACAGGGGTATCCTGGGCTGCCGGCCCATCGGCCTAAAAACCCCATCAAGTTGACCTGGACCGCCCGCTCGCGTACGGTAGCGCTATGAGGGAAGTCGCTGCTTGGGCTCTTTTGAGGGATTCCTCGTCCAGCTGACGCGCTCGTCTCAACGTACGTGAGAGACCGTGCTTCTCGCCTCGGTGCGATCCTCGTGGTGCTGGCCTTTGCCGCGCTCGCAGTCGCGCTGCCAGAGCGCTACCGACTAGTACCGACCTGGCTCGTCTACAGCGACGCCGCGGTTTTCATCGTTGTCGTCCTGATCGCGTTGGTGGCGCCGCAGGGATCGTTCTGGCGGCGTGCGACGCGCCCTGTCGCGCTGGCCGCGGTTACGTTCGCGTTCATACTCAATACGCTCACTCTCGTACGAATCGTCGATGCGCTCGTGACACGGCCGCAATCGATCCAACCGCTACCGCTGCTTCACACGTCCGTAGCGATGTGGTTTGCTAACATTCTGATCTTCACGCTCGCGTACTGGTTGATCGACGGCGGCGGACAAGAGGCGCGTGCGCAAGGGAGGGCCGCATACTACGATTTCGACTTTCCCGCGCGCTCCGATCCGACCAAGCTCGGTCCGGATTGGCAGCCGACCATCATGGATTATCTCTTCGTCGCATTCACCACCAACACCGCATTTGGGCCCACCGAGGCGATGCCGCTGACGGCGCGAGCCAAGGCGCTTGTTCTGGTGCAGAGCTTGATTTCGCTCGTCACCGTCGTCGGCGTCGCGGCACGCGCGATCGGCGCAACCCGCGATTAGACACCTACAGCTCCTCGGCCAATGCGACCAAGATGCCCGCGGGGCCGCGGAGGTAACAGAGTCGGTACATGTCTTTATACTGCGCGCCGCGGCCCGGACCGTTGAATGTGCGGCCACGGTTGGTGGCCAAGCTAGCTGGCATGACCTCTCGAAAAGGCTTCCTTTCCGCGAGCGCATTGGCAGCGAGCGCGCTGCTCTCGCCCGCCGATGCCGTAGCCGTACCCTCAACCGCGAGCGTGCAACCACCGTCGCCCGCCCGGCGCAGGCGCGCGTTGGCCATCCGAGATGACGCCGCTCGCGCGCATTACGCGAACGATCGCGCTACGAACACGGCAAACGGCGACGAGCTTCGCTACGCCGACAAGCGGGCCAGCTTTTCGAAGACGCTGCCGCACGACGACCTGGGCGAGGTCGACGCGGCGGCGTTCGCGCGCTTCGTCGCGATCGTCGAACGGGGAGATCCTGCCGGATTCGACGCGATGCCGCGCGATGAAATTGCGGTAGATCGGCTCAATGATCCCCAAGCAATGTACGCGTATGATTACGTTGCGACCGACAGCGCGGCGACGCGCATGCCGCCGCCTCCCGCCTTTGCGAGCGCGCGCATGGCCGTGGAGATGGGCGAGCTGTACTGGCACGCATTGACGCTCGACGTCCCGTTTATGGAGTTCGGCTCGAATCCGCTCGTTGCGGCAGCCGTGACCGACCTCAACGCGTTCCCCGAGCCCTTGACGGACAATGCGAAGAAGCTCGACGCCGCGACGCTCTTCCGCTGCGAATTCGCGGGGGCGTTGCGCGGCCCGTTCGTCAGCCAATTCCTTTGGCTAGAAGTGCCGTACGGGCCGGCGACGATAGTACAGCGCTACCGCTTTCCTGCTCGGGGACAGCGATTCGTCACGACGGGTCACGAATGGCTTGCGTGTCAGCGCGGTGCCGCAGGTAAGGCGAAGATCGTCTCGATAGAGCCTCGCTGGGCCGCGACGAATTCCGATCTGGCCGCCTACGTTCATAAGGACTTCAGCTTTCAGGCGTTCATGCATGCGGCGCTCATCGCCATCTCATATGGGCCGGAGGCTCTGTCACTGACCAATCCGTACCGTTCCTCGAAAACCCAGTTCGGCGACATCACGTTCGGCAATAAGATGTTCCTTACGCTCATCGCGCAAGCGGCGATCATCGCGCAGAAGACGTCCTACTATCACAAGTGGCTCGTGCACCGTCGGCTGCGACCCGAGGTGATGGGCGGACGGATCCAGCATCAGCTGACCTCCCGCAAGGACTACGGGATTCATCCGAGCATTCTTCGCGCGGATGCGGTCGCGAGAGCGAAGTCGCAGCAGGGCACTGCGTTTCTGGCGCTCGCCTATCCCGAAGGCTGCCCCACGCATCCGTCCTATCCCGCAGCGCACGCCTGCAATGCCGGAGCGTGCGCAACCGTCTTGAAGGCGTTTTTCAACGAAAGCTTCGTTATCCCAAACACGGTCGTCGCGAACGCTACAGGCGATGCGCTGGAGCCGTGGCGTGAGACTCCGCTAACGCTCGGGGGAGAGTTCGAAAAGCTTGCGGCCAACATCTCCTTCGCGCGGCACGCCGCCGGCGTTCACTACCGCTCGGACAGCCTCGCAGGATTGCTGACCGGCGAGAGACAGGGTCTCTCGCTCCTGAG
>JAFAJV010000060.1 GCA_019235995.1 Vulcanimicrobiota bacterium | reverse complement strand
GCGCAACCCCGGCCAGGAGCCGAATCCGCAGCAGATCGCCCAGCTCATCGATCTCGCCAAGGCGCATCACGTCCACGGCGTGTTCAGCGAGCCCGAATACAGCCCCAAGATCCTCTACTCCATCGCGCAGGGCGCGGGCATCCGCGTGGTAGAGGACCTCTACGATGACTCCATCGGAACCGATCCGCGCGTCGCCAACTATATCGCGATGCTGAACTACGACACCGGCGTGATCGTGAAGACGCTCAAGTGACGCGGCACGACGCGATCGTCGCCAAGAATCTGACGGTGCGGTACGAGGATTTCGCCGCGCTGGTCGGCGCGACGCTCACCGTCCACTACGGCGAGTCGCTCGGCATCGTGGGGCCGAACGGATCCGGAAAGTCGACGCTGCTCAAGACGATCGCGGGCCTGCTCTCGCCGGCGAGCGGCGAGCTGCGCGTGCTCGGCGTATCGCCGAGCCATTTGGCTCACGGAACGATCGCCTACGTTCCCCAGGTCGAGGCCGTCGACTGGTCCTTCCCGGCCACGGTCTGGGACGTCGTCGCGATGGGGCGCTTCGCCCGCCTCCGATTTTGGCAGCGCTTCGGCGCGCACGATCGAGCGGCGGTGCGACGCGCGCTCGAGCTCGTCGGCATGACGCACCTCGCCGCGCGGCCCATCGCGCACCTCTCCGGCGGGCAGCAGCAGCGCGCGTTCGTCGCGCGCGCGATCGCGCAGGAGCCGCGGCTGCTGCTCCTCGACGAGCCGACCACCGGCGTCGATGCGGCCACGGAGGAGGCGCTACGCGACATCGTGCGCCGCCTTTCCGCCGATGGATTGACCGTGCTGACCGCGACGCACGACCTCGACCGCGTGGATGAGTGGTTCGATCGGTTGCTGGTGCTGGATCGGCGCGTGCTCGCACTCGGCACGCCGAGCGAGGTCGTCGCTTCCGGCGCGTACAGCGCCATACGCGAGCACACCCATACGCACGGCCACCTGCGTCACGATCACGAGCCGCACGCGGCGCACGCCGCCCATCCCGAGATCAAGGCGTGACGCTCCTCACCGAGCCGTTTCACTACGCCTTCATGGAGCGCGCCTTCGTCGCCGCGCTGGCGGTCGGACTGCTCTGCTCCACCATGGGAACCTACGTGATCCTGCGCAAACTGGCGTTCATCGGCGACGGCATCGCCCACGCGTCGTTCGCCGGGATCGTCATCGCCTATCTGCGTGGCACGAACTTCTACATCGGCGCCGGAATCGTCGCGGTGCTCACCGCGGTCGGCATCGGGTTCGTGCATCGGCGCGGGCGCATCTCCCTCGACACGACGATCGGCGTCCTCTTCACGGGCATGTTCGCGCTTGGAGTCTATCTGATGAGCCAGCAGCGCAGCTATGCGGTCGACCTCCAGAGCTTTCTCTTTGGCGACATCCTCTCCGTGCAGCCCCAAGATCTCTGGCTGATTCTCGCGCTCAGCGTCGTCGTGGCTGCGGCCGTCGTCGTGTTCTTCCGCGGCCTGCTCTACACGACGTTCGACCCCGTCGTGGCACAGGCGAGCGGCATTCGCTCGGGCGCGTACGAGTACGCCCTGCTCGTGATGCTGGCGCTCACCATCGTCGTCTCGCTGCAGGCGGTCGGCATCGTGCTCGTCGCCGCGCTGCTCGTCACGCCGGCGGCGGCCGCGTACCAGCTGACGTCGCGCTTCGCGCCGATGATGGCGCTCGCGGCGGTGTTCGGCGCCCTGAGCACCGTCGGCGGCCTGTACCTTTCGTACTACGTCCGCGCCTCGAGCGGCGCGACTATCGTGCTGCTCGCGACGCTCCTGTTCTTCGCCGCGATCGCCGCCAAGTATCTGCGGCGCGCTACCGCGCGCGCAGCGTAAACGGCGCCGTGTAAACGGCGCCGCCCGCGCCGCCGAACTGGATCCACAGCTTGTACATGCCGTCCGGCAGCGCCGGCACCTCCATCGTCATTAGCGGCCCGGCCTGCGCGGTCGCGCCCATGTTCATCGCTCCCATTGCGGTCGCGGGCGTGCCGCGCAGCGTCGGATGAACGTGGACGTACTCGAGCGTGAGCGTATTGATGAAGACCGCATGGGCTGCCGCTCCGAGATACGTCGTCAGGTCGGGCGCGGGCCTTCCACGTTTGAGGACCGTAACGTTCAGGCTCTGAGTCCGATCGGCCGGCAGCGTCGTTCGAGCGAGAGACACGGTGTATGGCCCCACGGCGACACTTGTAGATGAGGGACCGGACGACGAGTGCGAAACGAAGAATGGAGCGCCCAGCGCGAAGCGAAAAACTTGCTGGCCGATGCCGTGAGGCGTCGTGTCGGCGTAAACGTAGTAGCGATGCTTCGGATCCAGCGTAAGCGATTGGGTGAATGTGCCGGTCGCCGGATCGAAACTCGGATGCACGTGCGCGAAGGTCGCGAAGTCGTCGCGAACCACGATGAGATGAATCAGCTTCTCCATCTCGATGTCGTACTTCAGAATCGGAGTCGTGCCGTCACCTAGGAACTGTCTGATCCTCACAGTCGCGACGTGTCCCGCGCCGTACGTTGCCGAGAGTTGTGACACGATTTTCGGCGCGCCGCCGAGCAATGCGAACGTCCCCTCCGAGGCGCGCGCGCTCGCGACGGCGCCCGCTATCGCGATCGCGGCGACCGCGCCGATCAGACGGGCGCGCGAATTACGTTCCACGTCTCCTCCTCCGCACGTTCTAGATAGCCGCCCGCCTCGAGCGCGTCGAGCGCCTCGCGTAAGGCGGCGCGCTCGTTCTTGTTCGGCATCCCCGCCCAGCGCATGGCCAGCGCGTTGAGCTCCAGCCGCGCCCCCGGCACGAGCGC
>JAFAJV010000053.1 GCA_019235995.1 Vulcanimicrobiota bacterium | reverse complement strand
GTGTTCTACTCGATGGCGACGTCGAGCGGCGACGACGTGCCGCGCGACGTGGAGTTCCTCTTCGAACGCAACCGCTTCAACGTCGCGATCTCGCGCGCTCGCGCCGCGAGCGTGCTGGTCTGCAGCCCGCGTCTGCTCGACCTCCCGTGCCGAACGCCGGAGCAGATGGCGCTGGTCAACCTGCTCTGCGCGTACGCCGAAGCGGCGGAGCGCCCGCAGGCCGCACTAGCGATTGCGTAGTAATGCCCTAGGCGTTCGGACAGGAACGAACCGCACGCGGCTCGAGCGCCGGATCCCACAACCGCTTCGTCCAGCAGTCGCCGAGCAAGGAGCAGTAGCAAAGCGTGAAGTCGACGCGGTGCGTTACGCTCAGCACTCGGTCCGTGAGAAATTTTCCGTCCACGCGCAGCATTTGGAGCTTCTGGCCGGCCGGCACGACGTCGCCGGGGAGGAGCGTGCTGACCGTCATCGTCTCGTTGCGCGCACGCGCCTTTCGCTCGAGGGCCTCTGCCTCTTTGCGCTCAGGAGCGATCGCCTTGGCGATGGCCGGCATTGCGGCCGGGCCCGTTCCGCCGCGCAGGGCCTTGCCGTCGCGGGTGATGACCGAGCTTAGGATCAGCGCCGGCCCGATGCCGACGTTGCTGACGTCGAGCTCGAAATAGTGATCCATCGACGAGGTCGTGATGAACGTAAGGTAGGGCCAGACATTCGAGCTGAGCTGCTTGCGGATCACATAGGTCTGATACGCCGACGTCCCGGCCGCGACGCCGCTGATTACGAGCGCCAGAGCCGCGATGAAGAGATCGAACCGAAACTGCTTCTCATTCATAAGCCTTAGGTTTACTGTTCGACGAGCTGCATCATCTCCGCGCTGTAGCGATCGCCGGCGGTGTGCTCGTGGAGTCCCTCGAGCTTCTCGAGCTGCTCTGGGGTGAGGCGCACGTCGAACGCGCCGACGTTCTCCTCGAGGTAGCGGCGGCGTTTGGTGCCGGGGATGGGCACCATGTCGCTGCCGCGCGAGAGCACCCATGCGAGCGCGACCTGCGCGGGTGTGGCGTTGCACTGCGCGGCGACGTCGCGGACGGCGTCGACGATGCGCGCGTTCGCGCGCGCGCTCTCCTTGGAGAAGCGCGGCATCCTGCGGCGGCCGTCGCTCTCCTCCAGCTTCTCGACGTCGAGGGCGCCGGTGAGGAAGCCGCGCCCGAGCGGGCTGTACGGCACGAAGCCGATCCCGAGCTCGCGCACGGTGGGGAGCACGCGCCTCTCGACGCGCCGCTCCCAGAGCGAATACTCGCTCTGCAACGCGCTGATCGGATGCACGGCGTGGGCGCGGCGCAGGGTCTCCGGCGAGACCTCCGACAGGCCGAGGTAGCGCACCTTGCCCTCGTCGATCAGCGCCTTCATCGCGCCGATCGTTTCCTCGATCGGCACCGACGGGTCGCGCCGGTGCTGGTAGCAGAGGTCGATCGTCTCGATCCCGAGCCGCTCGAGCGACTCATCGGCGACGCGCTTGACGTTCTCGGGCCGCCCGTCGACGCTGCGGTCGTCCTTGAAGCCGAAGCCGAACTTCGTTGCGATCACGACGCCCTCGCGCCGGCCTTTCAACGCGCGCCCTAGGAGCTGCTCGTTCGTGTACGGCCCGTAGACCTCGGCCGTGTCAAAGAAATTGATGCCGAGCTCGATCGCACGGTGGATCGTCGCGATCGCCTCCTCCTCGTCGGCCTTCCCGTACGCAAACGTCATGCCCATGCAGCCCAGGCCCATCGCCGACACGCTGAGTCCCTGCGTTCCGAGTTTGCGCTGTTCCATAGGCCCCACAAGACGCACCCACGCAGTGACAAGTTGCACTTTCTGCCCCTGTCATCCTGAGCGGAGCGAAGCGGAGTCGAAGGGCTGAGCGGAGTCGAAGGGGGACCTAGTGTCGAACGGGGCGGCTATGAAAGTTCGCAGGCTCAATCACGCGGTGCTGCGAGTTCGCGACCTCGACCGCAGCCTCGCGTTCTATCACGATGTGCTGGGGCTCGAGGAGATCGCGCGCATGGGCAAGGTGATGGCGTTCATGCGCGCGCCGGGCTCGGAGAACCACCACGACCTCGGCCTCGCGTCGGTCGGCCCGGGCGCGCCGCCGCCCAACGAGCGCGGCGTCGGCCTTTATCATCTCGCGTGGGAAGTGGACGAGATCGAGTCGCTGCGCGAGGCGCGCGCGGCGCTCGAGCGCTACGGCACGCTGAGCGGCACGAGCGATCACGGCGCGACGAAGTCGATCTACGGCTACGATCCGGACGGCAACGAGTTCGAGGTGATGTGGATGGTGCCGCGCGAGCACTGGGGCGAGTACGAGAACGCGGCCCCGACGCGTGCGCTGAATCTGGAGGCCGAGATCGCGCGCTGGGGAGCGAAGACATCGACGGCCTGATCGTCGCGCCGTACAAGGGCGAGCTGCCGCCGCTCGATCCCGAAGTGGAGAAAGCGGTGCTCGAGCGCCTGCGCTCGGTCCCGATCTTCCTCAACAGCGGCTTCTCGCAGTTGCGGCTCGGCGCGGGCGCATTCGAGTGCATGGTCGCGCGCAACCGCGAGTTCGACGGCATCTTCGACTCGTTTCACGGCGGCCTGCTGATGACGGCCGCCGACTCGGCGGCGGCGACCGTGAGCCTGACGCTGTGGGGCGCCGACGCGCGCATCACGACGACCGACATGAGCATCCGCTTCCTGGCCGCCGCGCGCAGCGACGTCAAACTCTTCGCGCAGGCGATCAAACACGGCCGCACGTTGATCCCCGTAACCGCCAACTTCTGGCGCGACGACGGCGCGCTCGTCGCGGTCGCGCAAGTCACCTACATGCGTCTTGCTGGCGCTTGAGCCCGCGTGATAGAGTGGTGTGAAGCCATGTCGTTACACGAGATCGTACTGCCGGAAACGAAGCCGGAGACCGAGTGGGTGCGCGGGCGGGCACTCCAAAAAGTGAGTCCTCAGCGAACGCACTCACGCTTGCAAGGTGCTCTGACGATGCAACTGACGCGGTGGGCGGCAGGCCGCGGTGAGGTTGGTCCGGAGTGGCGGTTTCGGGTCGCGCCGCCGGGAGAGCCACGCCGCCCGCTGGTACCCGACGTCGCCTACGTGTCAAGCGATCGACTTCGGCCCT
>JAFAJV010000036.1 GCA_019235995.1 Vulcanimicrobiota bacterium | reverse complement strand
GCCGATGAAATCGCCGGCCAGGCCGACGATCGCGTCCGACGGCAGCGCCAGGAATGACTGCGTATCCGAAACCGAGAGGTGCGAGACGTCGGTCGTCTCCATATCGACGGTGTAGGTCATCGGGAACGGCAGGTCTTTGGGCACGGCAACGTCGAGCGTGGTCGCGCCCTGCGCGTCGAGCGACAGATCTTGCTGCAGAACGTCGGTATCGAACGACGGCCTTCGCAACGGCCACGGCCACTGCGGGCCGAACCAGAAGTCATCCCAGCCCTTGGGCTGTAAGCTCGCGACGTCCCGCGTGACGTAGGCGTGCGCGGTGCCGCCCTGCAGCGGCGCGCCGAAGAGATAGGCGGCGGCGACCGACGCGTGCACGCTCGAGCCGGCGGCTGCGGCCTTCGAGCCGAGCGTCAGTGTGAGCTTGAAGTTGGGCGGCTTGAACTGTGCGACGCGCAGCGAGCCGTCGATCTCGTTGCCGTTGGATCCGATCGCCTTGACGCTGTAATACCCGAGGGACTGCTGCTTCGAGAATACGATCGGCAGCGAGAACACCCCGAATGCGTCGGTGCGCCGGAAGCCGAGGGACGACGCGTTGTTGCTCGGGTCCGTCAGCGTGACCTGGTAGCGCGCGTTTGCGTCGGCGACGACGCGGCTGCCCTTCACGTAGTACGCAAGACCGGTAAGTTCGCCGCGCTCGCCGGGCTGATACATCTGCCGGTCGCTGAAGATCGTGCCGCGGGAGAGCGGCGCGCCGCTCGTCCAGCCGCCGTACACGTCGAAGCGCGAGATGCCGCTGTAGGTCGACGCCGTGACCGTCGCGACGTCGGCGCCCTCCTTCACGACGACGCCGATGTTGGGCGCGTTGTTGTCGCGCGCTCCGACCGAGCAGCGTTCGACGTCGACGCCGGCGAGATCCAGCTCGCCGCCCGCGTCGGTCGTTCCGCTCGCGCAGGCTTGCGGCGGCGTCTTATTGTCGTCGCTTACCCGATACACGGCGACCCCCGCCCCGCGCACCGGGGCGCCGTCGCTCAGATGCTGCACGAGCACGATGCCGTGCGCCGGGAACCATTGCGCGAACACGCCGAGGTTCGTGATCTGCACGATGCCCGTCAAGCCCGGATCGGAGTTCGGCGAGTCGAGCGCGGTACGGAAGCCGTACGCGAACGCGCCGTAGTCGCCGCCGGCCTGTTCGCGCAGCGGAACGCGCACGACGCTCTGCGCGTTCGTGCGCGCACCGGCGAGCGCGTGCGACGGCCAGCTCTTCCACGCCGGCAGCATCGAGAGCGCCGAGGTCGAGCCGAGAAGCTGCTGGGGGCCCACGCGCGCGTATGCGTCCTGATAGGCGTTGCGCGGCAGGTTGGTGGCGTAGAAGTTCAGCGCGACGGGCGCACCGGCCGGGATGATCGTCGTTCCGCTCGGAGCCCACGCGCCGGGCGCGAAGTCCGAGGTGCGGATCGTCACCTGCTGCTGGGTGCCCAGCATCTGGCCGAACGCATCCTTGACGTTCGCGCCGATCGTCGCGGTGTAAGTCGAATCGGGATCGAGCGCATAAGGATCGATCACGATCTGGTTCGACTGGTCGGGCACGCTGACGAGCGTCTTGACCGACGCCGGGGCCGGCGAGATCGTGACCTGGCCGGCGATTGATTTCGGGTCGAGCGGATTGCTGAATGCGATCGCCGGATCGCCTTGCGCGAACCGGCCGCCGCTGCCTGGCCCGGGCGACGGCGTCGGGACGATCGCGAGAGCGTCGTAGGTGCGGATGGCGCCGGTGAAGCTTTGGGTGGTCGGCACGTTCCCGTACTGTGGAGCGACGCCAGAACCGATCTGCAGCGCGTACTTCGTCCCGCGGCTGAGCTCGTGGACGGGACGCAGACGGTACGTCCAGGTGTCGAGCGAGGGATCGAAGAGCTGTTCGGCGTTGCTGCCGGGTAAGGGAGTAGGCTGCGCCGCGAGCGTCGCGGTCACGTCGACGGTTTGCCCCCCGCCCACCAGCGTCGTGTGCGCGGCCAGCGACGAAGCGTCGACCGCCGCGTTCGACGTCACCGAAAGCGTCGGATTGCGGCCCGACGGCGGCGGCGTGGACTCGTCGTCGGACGCCGTCGTCTGCGGAAGATCGGAGAATTTCAACGGCTTCGTTTCAAACGTCCACGCGAGGTCGCGCTGCAGGGCGTCTCCCGCAAGGTCGTGCAAGCCGGCCCCAAGCGTGATCCGCACGCGCGTGCCGATCGGCAGCGCCTGCTCCGCGATGAAGCCGATCATCTTGGGCGTGAGCACGACGAAGTGGCCGCGGAGCGGCGGCGCGATGCTTACCTTGTTCACAACGTCCTGCGGTCCGGGCCCTGAAAGGGCCGTAACCGGCGCAACCGGTTTAGCAAAAATGACGCGAATCTGCGCGAGCGTATCGGTCTTACCGACGGGCGAGATGGACGCGATCCACGAGGGAAGCTGCGGCTGCGGCTGCGCCTCGACCGGCGCGAGCCGGTTGCCGTTCGACGGGCCGCCGCACGCGACGACGGCGGCCGCCGCAAGCATGGCAAGGAGCAGACCCAAAACGCGCAACGCCGGTCTCCTTATTTTAGAGAAACTCTCGTCCCGGCGTCGTACATTCCGTGCAGAGGCCATGAAACTCTTCGCGTTGGGGTTTTCCCTTTGCGTCCTCGCGGCGATCGCCGCCCTCCGTTGCGCCGGCATCGACGTCGCGAGGCTCGACGTTCCGCGGGAATCCATAACCTACACGGACCGCAACGGAGGCGTGCTCGGGACGGTGCTTGGCGCCGATGCGCTCCACGCCGTCAGCGTGCCCCTGTCGTCCGTCTCGCCTCAATTCCTCGCCGCGATCGTCGCCGCAGAGGACGCGCGATTCTGGCATCACGGCGCCGTGGACGTTCCCGCGCTCGCCCGCGCCGCACGCGACTACGCGATCTTCGGCGAGGCGCGCAGCGGCGGGTCCACGATCGAGATGCAGCTGGCGCGCCTGCTGCGCGGCGAGCCGAGCACGCTACGGGGCAAGTTTGCGCAGATCGTCACGGCCCAGCGCATCGCGATCGCCTCGAGCAAGGACGCGGTGCTGGAGGCCTACGTGAACCGCGTGCCGATGGGCGGCAACGTCTACGGCGTCGAGGCCGCGGCACGCACCTATTTCGGCGAGCCCGCAAGCGATCTCGACCTGGCGCAGGCGACGCTGCTGGCGGCGGTCCCGAACGATCCGGCCAGGCTCGCACCGGACGCCGACTACCACGCGCTGCGAGAGCGTCAGCGATTCGTGCTGCGGCGCATGGTGGAGCTCGGCGAGATAACGCCGGCGCGAGCCTCGCGCGCCTTCGAAGAGACCCTCGCCGTTCGTCGTCACGATTTCGGCATCGCCGGCGCAGCGCAGGCGCTGTTCCTGTTGTACCGGCAGTCCGCCGGCCGCGGGCGCGTGCGCACGACGCTCGACGGCGACCTGCAGCGCTTCGTTCAGGCGCAGACGGAAGACGTCATCGCGGCGCTGCAGCCGTATCACGTCACCGACGGCGCGGCGCTGGTCGTCGACAATCGCACCGGCGACGTTCTCGCATACGTCGGATCGCCGGACTACTTCTCGGTCGAAGCGCTCGGAAGCAACGACGGAGTGCAGGCACTGCGTCAGCCCGGCTCGTCGCTGAAGCCCTTCGCCTACCAGCTCGCGCTGGAACGGCGGAGCATCACGCCGACGACGATCCTCGCCGACGTGCCGGCCTCCTACCCCATGCCGGGCGGCGGGCTCTATCAGCCGGCCGATTATAGCGGGCGCTTCAGCGGGCCGGTGCGCGTGCGCTACGCGCTTGCCAATTCGCTCAACGCCCCCGCCGTCCAGGTGCTCTCGCGTCTGGGCGTCGGCGCCTTTCTGGACCGTTTGCGCGAACTCGGCTTCGCCCATCTCACGCAGCCCGCATCGTTCTACGGACTCGGTCTGACTCTCGGGAGCGGCGAGGTGAGCCTGTGGGAGCTCGTGCAGGCGTATGCAACGATCGCGCGCGACGGCGTCTTCGAGCCGCTGCGTCTCACCGCCGCAGGCGGCGCGCCCGCACGAACCGTCGGCGACGCGAGCGACTGGCAGCTCATCACGGACATGCTCGCCGACCCGCACGCGCGCGCAAAGTCCTTCGGCGTCGGGTCGGTGCTGCAGATGCCTTTCCCGGCCGCCGTGAAGACGGGCACGTCGTCGGACTTTCGTGACACATGGACCGTCGGCTTCACGCGCGACTACACGGTGGGCGTTTGGGTCGGCAACTTCGACGGACACGCCATGCGGGGCGTCTCGGGAGTGACCGGCGCCGGCCCGCTCTGGAATCGCATCATGTTGCATCTCTACGAGCGGCGCGACGAGCCTCCGGCGTTCGCGCCGCCCCGCGGATTCGTCCGCGCGGCGATCTGCGCCACGACCGGCCACGCGCCCGCACCGAGCTGCCCCGCGGTCGTCGAAGAGTGGGTGCGGCCGCAGGATTTGGCCGCCGTGCGACGCGCCGCCGATCCTCCGCGCGAGCAATACGATGCATGGCTTGCTCTGCGGCCGCCTGACGAATCGGGAGGCTTACGAATCGTCTTTCCGCACGACGGCGACGTATTCGTGCGCAACAACACGGGCGACGCCACGCAGTCACGCGAGCAGCAGATCGCGCTGCGCGCCGTGAACTCCGGTGGCTCGCTGCATTGGAGCGTCGATGGCGAAACGCTCTCACTCGATTCGACCGGGAGCGCGTTTTGGCCGCTGCGCCTGGGCACGTGGCGCATCGACGCCGCGGACGGCACGCGGCGCGATCACGTTTCGATACGGGTCGTGCGTCCGCGGCCGAAGGAACCGGGGTTTACGGTCCTTTCGCATTAAGCGGCCCAACGAGGGTTTCGGAGACGCCCGTCGCTCGCATCCGTCCTTCGACTGCGCCTCGGCTGCGCCTCGCTCCGCTCAGGATGACACGTTTAAAAGACCTAATAGAAGAACTGTTGGAGCTGGTTGAAGCCCGGGCCGAAGGCCCAGCCCGTGCGCGTCGCCGGATCGATCGCCGGCGCCGGCTCTCCGATCGCAAATTGGAGGCCCGTGATCGTCTCGACGTTGTTGCCCTGTTCGTCATAGACCACGATCGCGCTGCCCGAGCCGCAGCCATAGTAGGTCTCCGTCACGAGGAAGAGGCGGTTGACGGGATCGTTCGCGATGCCGGAGCCGCTATTGATCTGCGACGTATCGCTCGTGCAGGGAAGCTGCGCGAAGGTGCCGGTCTGCTGCGCGAGGTTATAGAACTCCACTTGCGCGTTGAGCTCGGTGTCGGTCGCGGCGATGTCGGCGGTCGAGTCGACGGCCAAGCCGTTGACGTCGCCCGCGTGATAGAAACCGTTGTTGAGGCCGTTGAAGCGGTTCTCTCTCCCGGTCTTCAGGTCGACGAGCACGTTGAGCGGCGGCTCGCCGCCGACCGCGCCGCCGTCCGGCGAGAGCGCGAGCACCGCCTGGTTCGTCGTCGTGTCTTGCGCGAACTGCGGGTCGTTGCCGACGCCGAAGAGGTTCGGGTCGAGACGGATGACCTTGCTGACGGTGTTCTTCGCGATGTCCGACACGACGATGATCGGCTTGTCCTGCTTCTTGAGCTCAATTGCGAGGAGCGCCGCGGTCGGCGTCGTCTGATTCTCGGCCAGCGCCTGCACGTTGATGTCGCGGATCGGCGACGTCCAGGGGCCCGTGAACTTGCCCGACGTCACCGGATCCATCACATCGTAGAAGCGCTTCGCGTAGATCGTCCCCTTCGGCACGACGTAACGTGTGACGAGCGCAACGTCGCCCGCGGCGATTCCGTCCGCGCTGTAGGACGTGCCCGGCGGCAGCTTCCTGGGAAATGCCTTCGTGATCGAACCCGTGCTTTGATCGAAGGTCTCGACGTCGCTCGCCGTGGCCAGCACGCCGTCGGTGCCGTTGCGATTCACGTCGAAGCCGAAGATCTGTCCTCCGTCCTTCGTGGTGAGCACCTTGCCGAGCCCGACGGATTGCGTGGAGTGCAATGTCAGCGAGCGCAGCGGCGTCAGAGGCTCAGCCGGAGCGAGCGGCGGGGCCGAAGCCCCGCTGCTGCACGCTCCCAGGGCGGCCACCGCACATGCGGCAAGCGCCGCGAAGCGTAGTTTGTTCATCGTCTTTCTATCGTTCCAATACGCGCAAATCGTTGTTGTTGTCGTCGTTGAAGTACAGCTTCGTGTCGGCGGCGGACTTCCCGGTCGCGACCATGCCGAAGATGGAGCCGGGGGCGCCCTTGTCGACGTTGCGGGTCGCGAGCACCTTACCCGACCGCGAGAGCTCGACCATGATGTTCTGTCCGCTCGGATTGGTCGTGTTGCCCACGACCAGATTGCCGTTGGCGAGCAGTGCCGAGCTGATCGGACCGTTGAGCGGAGCGCCGGCGAAGAGAACCCGCGCCTGACCCGCCGAGGGACCCTTGAACTTCAGGCCGCCTTTCTCCACGATGATGCCTCCGTTCGGTATCGTGCTCACCTTCGAGAACGCGACCACCGTGTTGTTGGTTCCGTCCACGATGTAGAGCGTGTCGATGCTCGCATCGTAGGCGAGGCCCGACGGCGCAAAGATGCTCCCGGGCTTACCGTGGTTGACCGCGAAGCCTCGCGCGATCACGTCGAACGTGAACTTCGAGCCCAGGTTGATTCGCACGACCGTCCCGACTCCGGCGTTGCTCTCATAGAACGCGGCGCTTCCGGACGTCGGCTGCGCGAATATCTGACCGAACGGATGATTGAATGGCTTACCCTTGATGTTGCCTTCGAGCTTGCCCGATGCCGAGATGATCGGATTGTCGTCGGCCGAGAACGCCGCGGCCCAGATATCGTCCGCCGGACCGAGCGCGAGCGCATCGCATCCCACGAGCGTCTTGCTGTGCGACACCAGCGTGGGCTTCGAACCCGGCTTGGGATGCAGCGCGACGATGGTAAAGCCGGTGCCTTGCACGTTCTTCTTATCATTGAAGTTGCAGACCACCAGGTCGCCCTTGGTGAAGTCGCCGGTCGTCGCCGGTGCGACGGTCAATCCATACGGATTGAGCTGACCGTATACCGGGTCGACCGTCGATCCGATCACGACTTCCTTCTTGAGCGTCTTGAGGATCGAGGATTCCTTATCGGGCACCGCGCGAGCGGTCGATTGGCTCTCGCCCGCGGACGGCGAGGGAACCACGCCGCCGCCGCGGCAGCCGGCGATCGTCAAGGTCGCGGCGATCGCAACGGCAACTCGTTGTACGCGTGAATTCGTCATACGAACCTCCAGAGATGTGCGAGGGGGCATGGGTAAGTGGGACCACCCTAAGTCCAAGGCATGAAAAAATTATGAAAACGCTCGCGCCACGCCGCGGCAACGTCACTGCGGGACGATGGCGCGATGCAGAAGGATGCTCTGGGGACTGCCCGCCGCCTTCTCGGCGGGGACCGCCGCCGTCCGCCCGAGCCCGCCGTCATCGAGACACTGCTTCGTTTCGGCGGCGGAGCGCTGGCGTACGCGCTGCGCAGCCGTATTCGCGTGCTCCTGCTGCGGCCGATGGAGCGCTACCGCGAGGCGTCGCCGGCGCTGGCCCGGCTGGGCATCGACGTCGACGCGTGGCCCGCACCGCCCGCCGGGCTCTTCGTCGTCGAGGAGCGCGCATTGCTCTTGCGCTCGCGCAGCCCGATGACGGTCGCGCACGAATTCGGCCACGCACTCGATTGCGCGCTCGGCGGCGGCGTCTATCGCAGCGGCATCGATCCACGGCTCCGTGCGCTCTTCGCGAGCGCGGTCAGCTTCGTGACGCCCTATGCGGCGACCGGCGTCGACGAGTATTTCGCGGAATCGCTGCGCGCCTACGTGGAGGTCAACGACCCCGCGTCGCCGTGGCCTCGAGCCACGCGCGCGCGCCTGCGCCATGCGGATCCGGCCATGCTCGAGTTCATCGAATCCCTCTTCGAACGCGAGTTCGGCGCTGCGCTGCGCGCGCCGCGGGAGTGCGGCGTCGTCTCTATCTGACGGCGCGCACTTGCGCGACGCTGACGCCGGCGGCGCGATTATGCCACGAGCTGCGAATGAACGTGATCGCCGCGGCGATCTGCTCGTCCGAGAGGACGCCACCCCAGCGCGGCATGATTCCACTGTATGCGTGGCCGTTCACCACGACCTTGCCGTCCAGACCGTTCTTGACGATGGCGATGAGCGCAATGGGGTTCCCCGTGACGACCGGATTGCCGGCAAGCGGGGGGAAGGCGCCGCTCACGCCGGCGCCGTCGGCCTGGTGACAGCTGGAGCAGTTCGCCGCGTAGATGACTGCACCGTCGCTGGCCGATGCGGGATTCGCCGCCTCGGCCGATGCGGAGGCAGAGGCCGACGCGCCATTCGAGCTCTTCGCGCACGCGGCAACGAGAAGAATCAGCGCAACCGCGCACGCCTGTCTCATGCCGGTAGCCGGGGGCGCGCGCTCATCGCCCAGACGAGGGCGACGAGCAGAAAGTTTGCGACGAGCGAGCTGCCGCCGTATGACATGAAGGGCAGCGTTATCCCGGTCAAGGGGAGCAATCCTATGACGCCGCTGACGATGATGACGACCTGAAAGCCGAGCGTGGCGGCGAGTCCCGTCGCCAGCAGCTTCGTGTAGAGATCCGGTTGCTGCAGCCCGGTCGCGAAGATCCTCCTCACGAGATTCAGGAAGATGACGAGCAAGATGAGCGCACCAAGCACGCCGAACTCCTCGGCGAAGGCCGCGTAGACGTAGTCGGTCGCCACGTCCGGGATCATTCCGGGATGTCCGAGCCGGTACCCGCTGCCGAATAGGCCGCCTGCCGCGAGCGAATAGTATGCTTGCGATGACTGATATCCGGCGCCGAGCGGGTCGGAGAACGGGTTCCGCCAGACCGCGATGCGGGTGTGCACGTACGGATAGTGATGCACGGCCCAAAAGGCGCCGGCGACGAAGAGCAACGCTCCGAAGAGCACGATGTCCCCACGCCGCGTCGCAACGTAGAGTATCGTCGCGAATGTTGCGAGCAGGAGCGTCGCCATGCCGAGGTCGCGCTGAAGGACCAAGATCGCGATCGAGACGCCCCACCCGATGAAGAGCGGGCCGAGATATTTTAGGTTAGCGCGCAGGGACCAGGGGCGAGCGTTGCCGATGACGTCGGCCGTTTCGGCCAGGTACGCGGCAAGGAAAAGCACGATGAAGAGCTTGATGAGCTCGATCGGTTCGTATTCGATAGGCCCCAACTTGATCCACAGCCGCGCGCCATTGACTTGCTCGCCGAAGAACAGGAGCAGCGCGAAGAGCACGAGCGAAGCGATGACCCAAAGATACTTGTACGCGGCAAAACGGCGAAAGCCGGTGAAGACCGGCCCGAGACCGATCGCAAGGAGCAGCGATACGAGCAGCCACGCCTGCTGGCGCGCGGCCAACTCCGGCGAGAGCCGATCGACCAGCGCCAGGCCGAGCGCCGCCAGCACGACGGCCAGTGCCGGGAGCACGTCGTCGCGAACCGCGTTCGACGGCTGCCACAGCACCCAAACCAACGCCAATGCGCCGAGGAGCGCGAAGACCCAAGGCGGCCCGATGGTGTTGCGCGGGGCGAATGAAAGGATCAGCGCAGCGACTGCGAGCGCGCCCGCCATAGGCGCCGCTCGGCGGACGAGTTGCGTTACCAGCGTCGCGTGACCGCCGCGACGACGGACGCGATCGCCGCGGCGAGTCGCGCGAACGCACGCCGGCGCGGGCGCGGCGAAGCGGCGTGTGCGTCGCCTGCCGTGACGTCGTCCCGGTCGAAGCGCGCTATCAGCACGCGCTCGCCGGGATCGCCGGCGTCGAGGCTCGCGAGCACCGCCCGGCGGTCGGCGTCGCCGCGCATGCGCCGACCGAGCAGCACGATCGCGTCGCCGGGCGTGAGCATCGCGCTCGAAATGGTGACATCCAGCACCGGAGCGACGGCGACGGCACGAACGAGCAGCGGGCCTTTTTGCTCTTCGAACACGTCGTCGCGGAAGAGCGGCATGATCTCGCCGGCGCGAGCGAGATACGCCGCCGTGGAACCGGCGTGCATGACGTAGGCATGACCGTGCACGATCACGACGGCGGTCAGCGAGGCCGCGGCGGTGACGTAGTCCTCGTGGCTCGCCGTGCTCGCGTACAAGTCGCCGTTGACGCGGGACAGCACGCCGTGCATCGCGGTCGCGGCCGCCTGGGGGCGATCCACCGCAGACCGAAAGCGGGCACTGCGAGAGCGGCGCTCGCATTCCGCCCGCAAACGCGTGAGAACGGCCGACTCCGTGGCGACTCCACCGATGCTGCCGAAGCCGCGCACGATGGCCAACAACCACGTCCGCGGTCCGAGCTGAAGGCTCAGGCACGACGTGCGGTCACCCCGAATCGCGAGAGTCATCCCGGGCGCACCGATCTCACGACAATCCGCGTCGTTCCCACGTCGATCTCGTCCCCCTGACGAACCTCGATCGCTTCGGTGACGCGCCGTCCGTTTAGATACGTGCCGTTGCTGCTCTTGAGATCCTCGACGAACACGACGCCGTCTTGGCTCTCGAATCGCGCGTGGCGGCGGCTCACCTCGGGATCGCGCAGGACGATCTCCGTTCCCTTGTCGCGGCCAAGCTCGAGCGGCGGCCGCCCCTCGTACGAGCGCGTCGCGCCGCGTTCGAGGATCTCCAGGCGCAACCGCACCGGCGTCACCCGGCCGATCTCGGCGGCCGTGCGCGCGGGCAGGCGCGCGGTCAGCACGGCGACGAGCGCAAGAGCCGCCGTGATTTCGAGCGAGCCGATCCGCATCTGCTGCTCGAACCCCGCGGCGGCCGCGATCTCGAGAGTCACTGCGATTCAAACCTCATCTTCGTGTCGCCGAACAGCAGCTCGTCGCCGTCGCGAAGCAGATGCCAACGAACGCGGCGCCCGTTCAGATAGGTCCCGTTGGTCGATCCCACGTCGCGTACGACCGGCTCGCCTTCGGCGATCTCGACGACCGCATGTGCGCGTGAAACACTGGGGTCAACGAGGACGATCTCGCTCTCTTCATTGCGTCCGATTCTGGTCTTCCCTCGGATCGAATACACGCCGTCCGGCGGCACTCCCTTGAGCATGCGCAGCCGGTATTGTTCTGTGGATCTCGCCGCGCCTCCGACCTCGATCGCAATCGCGCCGAGCGGGATCCTGGCTCGGGCCGCCATCGTGACGTGCGCCTCCCCATCGTCGAAGGCGATGCCGACCCGAGCCGCGAGATTCCGCAAGAGTTCGGCCCAGGCTCGCTCGAGATACTCGCGGTGTTCGGACAATCGCTCGAAGTCGTCCGGGCTGACGTAGACCGCATACGTAGCGGGAGCGGTCAGACCGCCCTCCTCGCCGCGCGTCTGCGCCTCCATCGTCGACACGAGCTTGCGCGCGATCTGCGCGGGCTCCAGGTCGCTCGGAAACGACTTGGCGAAGGTGCGCTCGATGAA
>JAFAJV010000154.1 GCA_019235995.1 Vulcanimicrobiota bacterium | reverse complement strand
TCGCCCTAGCCGCCGGCCGCGATAAGCCGCTCGTACTTTCTAAAGATAACGAGATAGCTCGTCGCGATGAACGCGATCGCGAAGGCGAGCAGCGCGTCGCCGAGTGTCGCGGCGAGACTTCCGCGGTGTGGCATCAGCATGCGAGCCGCGTAGCGTAAGCCGAAGGCCGCGGCAAAGATGACGACCGTGATCCACGACGAGCCGAGATACATCACGCCGCGCCGGTCCGTGGGACGCACCTCGGTGTGCATGCCGCGAAGGATCC
This sequence comes from Vulcanimicrobiota bacterium, assembly GCA_019235995.1. Taxonomy (GTDB): domain Bacteria; phylum Vulcanimicrobiota; class Vulcanimicrobiia; order Vulcanimicrobiales; family Vulcanimicrobiaceae; genus Cybelea. Next base: position 6,306 of record JAFAJV010000154.1, on the reverse strand, counting down.
CGAACGGAATGCCGCCGATGGCGCCTGCGAGCACGCCGAGGACGATCTCCTGCGGCGCCGCCGGATTGAGGAGCTCGTTGGCATAGATCGCCCACGCCGTCAGCGCGCAGAGAAGGATCGGCGTGATCCACATCCGTGTCACGCTGATTCGTTGAGGCCGGATCAAGCGGATTGCTAGAATCACGACCACGACGGCCAGCGGCAGCAGCTGCAGCCACGCCGGCCCGCTCGCGCTGCTTTGCGTTACTTGATCTCCACCTTGGCGCCGGCTTCCTCGAGCTTCTTCTTGACTTGCTCGGCTTCGTCTTTATTGACGCCTTCTTTGACCGCCTTGGGGGCGCTTTCGACGAAGGCCTTCGCTTCGGTGAGTCCGAGGCTCGTGAGCTCGCGGACCGCCTTGATGACTTTGATCTTCTCCGGCCCGATCTCGGACAGAACGACGTCGAATTCGGTCTTCTCCGCCGCCGGCGCAGCGGAGGCGCCCGGAGCGGCCGCCATCATTGCGACCGGAGCGGCGGCTGAGACGCCGTATTTCTCCTCGAGCTGCTTCACGAGATCGGCGAGTTCGAGGACGGTGAGCTTGTCGATTTGTTCGATGAGTTCGGCAACTGCCATGATGTATCGGTGTTCCTTCTAAGCGGTGGGTGATGCGCTGGCTTTTTGTTCGCGGATGGCGTCGAGGACGCGCACGAGGCCGCCCTGATTCCCCGAAAGCACGGTGACGAGCCCACGAATCGGATTGGCGAGCGACCCGACGAGGTTGGCGATCAGCTGCAGCTTCGACGGGATCTTGGCGAGCGTTTCGACCTGTGCCGCATCGACGATCTTTCCGTCGATGTACGCGGCCTTGACGGCGACCTTCTTGACCGTGTCGCTGAACGTCTTGAGAGCCTTGGCGGGCGCCACGGGATCGGCTCCCGCGAACACGATGCCGGTCGGGCCGGCGAGGATTGCCTCGAGTTGTCCGGCGAGATCCTTGGCGGCGATGCGGAAGAGGGTGTTCTTCACGACGGCGTACGTGTCACCGCCTTTGCGAAGCTCGCCACGCAGCTTCGTGATCTCCCCGACGCTAAGGCCGGCATAGTCCGTGAAGAACAAATTTTTCGAAGCGGCGAGTCTCTCGCTGAGCTCGGCGATCGCGGCTTCTTTTCGAGCGGTCGGCATGCGTGCTGCTTTCGGTGACGATGTGCGAAATCAAAAAGCGCCCCGTCGCGAGGGCGCCTCATTAGGATGCCGGCGTCGCCCACGGCGGAGCCGGAAGTCTTCATACGCGTCCTCGGTAGTCAAAATTAAGGCCTCGCGGCCGGCTACGGTCTCTGGAGCCGTCGGTTAGACTACCACAGGCGCAGCCGGGAACGCAAGCCTTCTGCAAGAAAGCGTCCGGATGGCGGAGCTCACCCCGGCGGATGCGCTGGAACGCCTGCGCGCCGGCAACGCTCGGTTCGTCGCCGGCACGCCGCGCAGCGAACCTTTCGGCGCGCGTATGGCGCAACTCGCCAACGGTCAGAGCCCGTTCGGCGTGGTGCTCGGCTGCTCCGACTCGCGCGTCCCGGTCGAGACGATCTTCGATCAGGAGCCGGGTAAGCTGTTCGTCGTTCGCGTCGCCGGCAATTTCCTGAACGCGGACGGCCTCGGCTCGATCGAGTTCGCCGTCGAAGCGCTGAAGGCGAAGCTCGTCCTCGTACTGGGGCACGAGCGCTGCGGCGCGGTTGGGGCTGCGTTGAACTACGTTCGAGATGGGGTCGAGCAGCCGGGGCACATCCAAGAGCTCGTCAACGCGATCGTGCCGGCCGTTCAGGCGACGCGCGGGGGCGAGGGCGACTGGCACGCAAGCGCCGTCGCTGCGAACGTCGAACTCACGGTGACGGCCATGCTCGCCCGCTCGCACATCATCGGCGGCGCGGTCGAGCGCGGCGACCTTGCGGTGGTCGGTGGAATTTACAGCATTCGCACGGGAAACGTCGCGTTCTCATAACGGGCTTATGAAGTCCGCGCTGAACTTCGTGTGCGATCGCCTATCGCTTGCGATCGTCGCGATCGGAACCGTGGTAATGGTCCTTGTCTTCGTCGTCGTCGAGAACAACGCCACCCACATCGGCTACTATCCGATCGTTTTCAACGGCAACACCGATCGCGTGGACGTGGGAGCCGGGACGCCCGGCGTGGGCGGCCTTCAAACCGGCGACCGCATCGACCTCGGGGCCCTGACGCAGCAGCAACGCTTCGCGCTCCTGCGCGGCGCGCCGACGGACTCGACGATGACGGTCCGAGTGATGCGCGGCGGCCGCTTCTATATGCAGCGCCTCACCGCGAGCGGCTTCGATAACTCGCCGCGAGCGCGGCTTACGCGCGACGTCGGAATCCCCTTGAGCTTCTTCCTGTCGCTCGCGCTCGCGAGCGCGCTCTTCCTGCTGCGGCCCCGTCCGATCACGCTCGCGTTCTATTTCTACACGATGCTGATGCTCGTGAAGACGAACCAGACGGCCCTCGATCTGGCCAGTTGGCCGATCAGCGTGGCGAGCGACATGGCGATACAGGTCGTCTATCCGTTGGCGCAGCTGATGATCTTGATCTTCGCGCAGCGGCTTTACGGACGCCCGAGCCGCGCGTGGCCGTTGTTCTTCGGCAGCGCCCTCGTGTTGTCGCTCGTCGTCTTCCTCGTGTGGCTCGATCCGATCGTCTGGATGGTCTTCCAGCGCTACGGAATTCCCGGGCCGACGCAGCTCTTCATGAGCTTGTCGGACGTTCTGCTGCTGGTCGTGGTACTCTGCGGCCTCGCGTACATCGCTTCGGGCGCCACCGGGCTGGAGCGCCGGCGCGTCACCTGGGTGATCGCGGGCATCGCCCTCGCGCCGATTCTCGACTTCACGTGGGCGATCGCCAACGTGCTCTACACGATCTTCGGCAGTCAGTCCACCGTGCTGCTGAACCTGCAACACTGGACCGACGCGCTCGGGCCGTGGTTCGGCCTCGCCGGCAGCGCGTTCGTGGTGTACGGATTCCTCTCCGAGCGCGTGATCGACTTCCGGTTCGTCATCGGCCGCGCGGCGATCTACGGATCGATCACCGCGGTGCTGCTGCTGCTGTTCGGAATCCTCGAGTGGTGGGCCGAGCAGCTCTTCGAGAGCACGCGACCGGCGATCTACCTCAGCCTGTTCGCGGCGCTTTTCATCGGCTTCGCGCTCAACGCAATACACGGACGCGTCGAGGACTTCCTCAACACCTTCTTCTTCCGCGATCAGCGGCGCGCCGAAGAGGCGCTGCGGACGGCCTCCAAGGCGCTCGCCAACACGTCGTCCGAGAAGACCCTGATCGACTTTCTCGTGGACGAGCCCGTGCGCGTGCTGGGCCTCACGTCGGCAGCGCTATTCTTGGCAAACCGCGAGGACGGCGTGTTCGAGCGCACGGCGGATCGCGGATGGAACCGCAACGAAGCCGAGACCATCGACCGCGAGGATCCGCTGATCGTGGAGCTGCGCGCCGAGCTCGCACCGATCGTTTTGGACGGCCGCCCGCGCGCAGAAACGATTTTGCCCGGCGGCGAAAAGGCGCCGTCGCTGGTCGTGCCGCTCGTCATGCGCGGCGCGGTCTTCGGCTTCGTGCTCTACGGCGCCCGACGCAACGGGTTGCCGCTGACCGCCGACGAGCGCGGCCTGCTCGAGGCTATTGCGCGCAGCGCGGGCGCGGCGTACGATCACATCGACGCCGACAAGTCGCGAGCACGAATCGTCGAGCTCGAAGCCAAGCTGCACGAGCTCGGCGCGTCATAGCGCTTTCGCTTGCAATCCGATCCGGTCCGCGTACGACTCCAATCGCATCGCGTCGTCACCGTCGACCGCCGCGGCGACGTATCCATCCGGCCGCACCAAATAGTGTGCGTCCCGCGCGAAGCCGGCGTGCCCGCAATCCTCGTTCCACGCAAACGCGTGCAGTGATATCCCAAGCTGCTTGCAGAATGCCGACGCCTTCGTCCCAGGGCTCCCGTAGCAGTGCACCTGCCAGTCCAGCGAAGACAGCGGCGCGAAGTTATCGAGAGTCGCCACCCACGGGAGCCGGTCGCCGCCGCTGACGCGTCCCGCCCTTCCGGCGCTCAACGCCGAGCCCGCGTAGTTGATCTGTGTCTGCGAAACGGTGCGAAATAGCTCGTGCCGGCCGGCGGAGAATTGCGTGCCGACCGTCATCAGCAGAGGCCCAACGATGCGGCGAATGAGCTCGCCTCGAACGCCCGGCCGGACGATCTCGGTGAAGACCCGGTCGGTCGTGTTGACGAGCGCATGGGCGAAGGCAATGCGTTCCGGCTCGAACGTATCGAGAACCGATTCGGCGACTCGCCCGCGTACGACGTCCGCAAGCTTCCATCCCAAGTTCGTGGCGTCGCCGATCCCGGTGTTCATCCCCTGTCCGCCGACCGGACTATGCACGTGACCGGCGTCACCCACGATGAACGCTCGGCCTTTTCGGAAATGCTCGGCCACGCGGTGGTGCACGCGATAGCACGAGAACCAGTTCACCTCGGTAACCGTCGTCCCAAGCAAGGGTTCGATCTCGCCGCGTATGTCATCGAACGTCGTGCTTTGCGGATCGGAAAAATTTCGCGGCACGAGCCCGATCAGGCGCTGCATGCCCGTCGAGCGCACCGGAAACATCAGCGCGAGAGTGCCGGTCCCGACGGTCACGAAGAGGTCGCGCTCGAACCCCGACGCGACCTTCGCGTCGCACACGAAGTAGAAGTGCTCGTACGTACCTCCCGCGAATCCAAGCCCTAACGTCTCGCGTACCGTCGAGTGCACGCCATCGCAGCCGCAGATATACCGGACGGCGACGTGCTCATCGCCGTTCGGACCGGAAAGCTTTGCATCGACGCCCTCGGCGCTCTGCGTGAACGTTTCCAGCCTCGTGTTTCGCTCGACCGTCACGCCCGCATCAGCGAGCTTTTTGACCAGAAACCGCTCGTGATCGTCCTGCGGGTAGGTCAGGACGAACGGGAACGGACTCATCCCATCGCCCAGATCCGTAAAATCCAGCTGCAGGATCTGGTGCGGACGCTCATCCCGGCCGCTTTCGCGCAGGTGCAAGCGCTCGACGACGATGCCCTCGGCGACAATCTCGTCGGCGAAGCCGAACGACCGATAGAATTCCAAGGTTCGTGCTTGGACCGCCATCGCGCGCGAGTGCTGGCCCGGGCCCGCGTTTTCGTCGATGATGCGAAGCGGCACGCCGCGCCGCGCGAGGTTCAGCGCTAAGACAAGCCCGGTGGGTCCCGCTCCGACGACCAAGACTGACACGGTTGCCTCCTTCGCCGGCAGCCGGGCGGCTTTTAGGCGGTCGCCTTCACGCGGTTCGGATCGACCTTGACGCCGGGACCCATCGTGCTCGCTACGGTAACACTGCGGAGGTAGGTGCCCTTCGCGGCCGCGGGCTTAGCGCGAACGATCGAGTCGAGGAGGGTCGTGACGTTCTCGACGAGATGAGCCTCGTCGAAGCTGGCCTTGCCGACGATCGTGTGAATGATGCCGGTCTTGTCCAGGCGGAATTCGACCTTACCGGCCTTTATGTCGCGAATGGCGGCGCCGATGTTCGGCGTCACCGTGCCGGCTTTGGGGTTCGGCATCTTCTGAGCGAGGATGCGTCCGAGCACCTTGCCGACCTGCGCCATCATGTCCGGCGTGGCGACCGCGACGTCGAACTCCGTAAAACCACCCTTGACGCGGTCAATGAGGTCCTGATCGCCGACGACGTCGGCGCCGGCCTCCTGCGCCGCCTTGGCGTTGTCGCCCTTAGCGAAGGCGATCACGCGCACCGTGCGCCCCGTTCCATGCGGCAGCAGCACCGTTCCGCGCACGTTTTGATCGCTCTTCTTGGGATCGACTCCGAGGCGAACGTGCGCCTCGACGGTCTCGTCGAATTTAGCATTGGCGTTGCGCTTCACGATCGCGACCGCCTCCGGCGTCGAGAAGAGCCGCTTTCGATCGAAGCCCTCGGCGAGCGTCTTGAATCGTTTCCCGTGATGCTGCGGCACGTTATCCCTCCACCTCGACGCCCATCGAGCGCGCCGTCCCGGCGACGATCTTCTTCGCCGCGTCGAGGTCGTTCGCGTTGATGTCGGGCATCTTCACCTTGGCGATCTCCTCGAGCTGGCTCTGCGTGAGCTTCCCGACCTTATTGCGGTTCGGCTCCTTGCTGCCCGATTCGATCTTTAGGGCCTGCTTGATGAGGAACGATGCCGGGGGCGTCTTCGTGATGAACGTGAACGTACGGTCCTCGAACACCGTGATCTCGACGGGAATGATCATGCCCGCCTGCGAC
>JAFAJV010000074.1 GCA_019235995.1 Vulcanimicrobiota bacterium | reverse complement strand
TCGTCGCGTACTGGTCGGAAGCGGCCGGCAATCCCGTCGTCCATCAGCTGGGCGTAAGCGGCGGCAACATGGAGGGCAAGGAGTGCCGCTTCGGCGTCTCCGCCTCGGCGCTCTTCGCGACGGTCACTACCGACACGTCGTGCGGGGCTGTCAACTCGATGCACGACTCGTTCACGGCGCTTGGCGGTCTCATTCCGCTGGTCGACATGCAGCTGGGCGAGATCGTCTTCGGAGGCGTCGGCAGCGGCCTGTATGGCATGATCGTCTTCGTCGTCTTGACGGTCTTCATCGCCGGCCTGATGGTCGGCCGCACGCCGGAGTATCTCGGCAAGAAGATCGAACGGCGGGAGGTGCAGTTCGCGATCTTGGCGGCGCTCGTGACGCCCGTGCTCTGCCTGGTTCCGACGGCCGTCGCGGCCCTGCTCCCGACCGGATTTGCCACGCTGAACAACGGCGGTCCCCATGGCTTCTCGGAGATCCTCTACGCGTTCACGTCGACCAATGCCAATAACGGCTCCGCGTTTGCCGGCCTCGGGCCGAACCTTTTCTATAACCTGACCACCGGCGTCAACATGATGTTCGGGCGCTTCGCGGTGGCCGTCCCCGCGCTCGCGCTCGCAGGTACGCTGGCCGGGAAACAGTCCGTCACCGAGAGCGCCGGCACGTTTACGACGCGCTCGCCGATATTCGTAGCGCTGCTGATTGGCGTCATCATCATCGTCGGTGCGCTCACGTTCTTGCCGGCCGACTCTCTGGGGCCGATCGTGGAACACCTACTCATGCTGCAAGGGAAGACGTTTTAAATGCTCAGTCAGAGGCGCTTGGAGCGTCGTCCCAAGGCGCGCTCGCTCTTCGATCGCGCGATTCTCACGCGTGCCCTCTGGGATTCCTTCAAGAAGCTGGATCCTCGTTGGCAGGCGCGCAACCCGGTCATGTTCGTCGTCGAAGTGGGTGCCGCGGCCACGACGATCTTCTTCGTGCGCGACGTTGCGAGCCACACCGGTTCGCCGGGCTTTGATTTCGCGATAGCGGCGTGGTTGTGGTTCACGGTGATCTTCGCGAATTTCGCCGAGGCGGTCGCCGAGGGCCGGGGAAAGGCTCAAGCCGAGGCCCTGCGCAGGACGAAGTCCGACAGCTACGCACGACTGCTGCGCGAGGGCGGAGGCGAGGAACGGGTCGCGAGCACGACGCTGCGCAAGGGGAACCGGTTCGTCGTTGAAGCCGGCGAGGTCATCCCAGCGGACGGCGACGTGATCGAGGGCGCAGCGACCGTCGACGAGTCGGCGATCACGGGCGAATCCGCACCGGTCATTCGCGAGTCAGGCGGCGACCGCAGCGCGGTTACGGGCGGAACTCGCGTGCTGTCCGACCGGATCGTCGTGCGCGTGACGGCGAACCCGGGCGAAAGCTTCCTCGATCGGATGATCCGGCTCGTCGAAGGAGCGCAGCGTCAGAAGACGCCCAACGAAATCGCGCTGTCGATCCTGCTCGCAGGGCTGACGATCATCTTCCTCATAGCAGTCGCGACGCTGGCTCCGTTTTCGGTGTACGCCGGGACCCATCAGAGCGTCACGGTGTTGATCGCGCTGCTGGTCTGTCTGATCCCGACCACTATCGGCGGCCTGCTGTCCGCGATTGGGATAGCGGGCATGGACCGCGTGATGCAGCGCAACGTCTTGGCGATGAGCGGCCGGGCGGTCGAGGCCGCGGGCGACGTGGACACGCTGCTGCTCGACAAGACGGGGACGATCACCCTCGGCAACCGCCAAGCCGTCGAGATCATCACGTCGGACGGAATCGACGCGAAGGATGCCGCCCGCATCGCGTATCTCTCATCGCTGGCGGACGAGACTCCCGAAGGGCGATCGATTGTGACGCTCGCCCAGCAGGTTGGAGCGCGCCCCTCGACTCCGCTCGGGGTAAACTCACAGGCTCCGGAAGGCGCGGTCTTCGTGCCGTTCAGCGCGTACACGCGGATGAGCGGGCTCGATCTTGCCGATGGCACGAAGATCCGCAAGGGCGCGCCGGACTCGATCCTGGCGTGGGTGCGCGACGCCGGCGGAAAGCCGTCGAGCGAGCTCGCCCCCATCATCGAGCGCATCGCCCGGAGCGGCGGCACGCCGCTGCTGCTGGCCCGTAACACCCTCGTGATCGGCGTGATCTACCTCAAAGACATCCTCAAGCCGAACATGACGGAACGCTTCGATCGCCTGCGCGCGATGGGAATTCGCACGGTCATGATCACCGGCGACAATCCGCTCACCGCCGCGACGATCGCGAAGGAGGCGGGCGTCGACGACTTCCTCGCTGAGGCCACTCCCGAGGCGAAGATGGACCTGATCAAGCGCGAACAGAGCTCGGGCAGGCTCGTCGCCATGACGGGAGACGGCACAAACGACGCGCCCGCGCTAGCGCAATCGGACGTCGGCGTCGCGATGAACTCCGGTACGCAGGCGGCCAAAGAGGCGGCCAACATGGTCGACCTCGACTCCGATCCCACGAAGCTCATCGAGATCGTCGAGATCGGCAAGCAGTTGCTCATGACGCGCGGTTCGCTCACGACGTTCTCCATCGCCAACGACGTCGCGAAGTACTTCGCGATCCTTCCGGCGATGTTCGCGATCGCGTACCCGGCGATGGCCGTGCTGAACGTCATGCGCCTGACCACGCCGCAAAGCGCCATCCTCTCGGCGGTCGTCTTCAACGCCCTGATCATCGTCGCCCTCATCCCGCTCGCCCTGCGCGGCGTCCGGTACGAGCCGAAGGGCGCGAACCGCGTGCTGTTCGAGAACGTCATGCTCTACGGCGTCGGCGGCATCATCGTCCCGTTCGTCGGCATCAAGCTGATCGACGTGATCCTCGCGGCGCTCCACCTCACATAGGAATGAAAGGTCATGATTAGGCACCTCGGCACTTCGGTTCGCGTCACGATCGTCTCGATCGTGTTGCTCGGATTGATCTATCCGCTGGCGATGACCGGCATCGCGCAGGCGCTCTTTCCGCGGCAGGCCAACGGATCATTGGTGACCGTGAACGGAAAAATCGTCGGCTCCTCGATCATCGGCCAGCTCTGGACGAAGCCGCAGGACTTCCAGGGGCGTCCGTCCGCCGCCGGCAAAGGCTACGACCCGAACGCGACGGGCGGCACCAACTACGGGCCGACGTCGAAGAAGCTCATCGATTCGACGCGCAGGACGATCGCGCAGCTGGAGAAGGGGAATCCGGACGCGGTCGGTCCGCCGCCGATGGACCTCGTCACGTCGAGCGCCAGCGGCATCGACCCCGACATCAGCCCGCAGTCGGCCTACTGGGAGTCGCCGCGCGTCGCGAAGGCGCGGCATATGAGCGTCTCAGCGGTAGACGCGCTGATAGCGAAACATGTCGTTGGAAGAACCTTCGGCTTCTTGGGTGAGCCGCACGTCAACGTGCTCGAGCTCAACCTCGCGCTCGACGGCCTCAAGCCGCAGTAACTACTCCTCAGGCAGGGCGGCGGCGACGGACTCGGCGGGAGGGAGCAGTATCAGCAGCTCGCGCGCGCCGGCGTCGAGCAGCCGCCGCGGAAACGACGGCCGCTGCAGCCAGCGCGGCGCGCGCCGTGCTCCCGCCAACGCGATCGTCGTTTCGGGACGAGCCCGCGAGATCTCGATCAGGCGGCGCGGCACGTCGTCGGCGACCTCCTCGATCCATTCGGTGTTCGTCTTACGCGCCTCCGCGCGCAGCGCGTCGACGACCGCAGGGTCTACGCGCGCTCGCCGGTCGACGACGTGCGCGATCGCGAACTCGATGGCGAGCCGCGCGGCGATCCGGCCGGCGCGCTTGATCATTGGGAGGTCGATGTCGCGCGATCCAATCGAAAGCAGGAGCCGCTCGAAAGGCGAGGCGATGCGCTCGCGCTGACGCGCGCGCAACGCCTCCCGCAAGGCGAGCTCGCGCAAAGCGTGCAGGTTCTCGATCCGAAAGAAGTTCGCGAGCGCCGCCTCGATCCGATCGGAAGGATAGATCTTGCCGTCGCGCAGCCGCTGCCGCAGCGTCTCCGGCGTCACGTCGATGAGGACGACGTCGTCGGCGAGCGCGAGGATGCCGTCCGGCAGCGTCTCGCGCACGATCGTTCCGGTGAGGCGCAAGACCGTGTCGCCCAAGCCCTCGAGGTGTTGAACGTTCAGCGTCGTGAGGACGTCGATTCCAGCCCGCAGCACGGCGAGCACGTCGTAGAAGCGCTTCGGAGCGATCGAGCCGGAGGCGTTCGTATGCGCGAGCTCGTCGATCAGCGCCACTTGCGGCCTGCGCGCGATCAGCGCGTCGCGATCGAACTCCTTACACGTGATGCCGTCGGTGGTGACGACCTTGGGCGGGATGATCTCCAGCCCGTCGAGCAGCGCTGCCGTCTCTTTGCGCCCGTGAGTCTCGACGAATCCGACCACGACGTCCACGCCCTCGGCCTTAAGCTGGTGGGCGCGGTCGAGCATCGCGTAGGTCTTGCCGGCGCCCGCCGCCGCGCCGATGTAGACCGTGAGCTTGCCGTAGCCCACGCGGAGCCGATCCCCCGCGGTGTGCGAGTACGGCGAGCGCGCGGGATTTTCGCCGAGATACGTCTGACCCTCGCCGACGATGAACAGGTCGTACGGGAGTGGCGTGTTGGCGAGCTTCGCCGCAACCTTGCCGTGCGGGAGCGCGACGAGCGCGGCGCGCAGCGTGTCTTCCGGGACGCGCGCCGCATCTACCGTGTCGTGCAGCATCTCGCCGCCGAGGTCGCGGGCGATCCGCTCGAGCGCGCTCTTGTCGACGCCGGGAGTGGGCACGACCTCGAGCCCGAGATCGAGCGCGTGCGCGACCGCCGCCGTTCGTCTGAGATACGGCGCGAGATCGACGTTTGGATACGCGAACGCGGCCGCCATCGACGTACGTCCGGCCCTCACGACCGGAAGCGTCAGGTTATCGACGGTGCGGAGCAACAGCTCGCGCAGCATGTAGAGCGTTTGCTCTTTGAAGGCGCCGGCCAGCGCGCGATCGATGTCCTGCTCGTTGACGATCTTGCCCGCGCGAACGCGGCTCTGCAGCAGCCGCGGAGACACGTCGAGCGCTACCACCTCGTCGGCGGCCTGGAGAAACGACAGCGGAACGATCTCGCGCACGGGGTAGCCGATGAGCGCCTCAGCCGTCGGCGCCACTGTTTCGACGTGCTGGATGTTCAAGGCCCCGATCACGCCGATCCCGTGCTGTTTGAGTGCGAGCGCGTCTTGCCAGCGCTTGGCGTGCGGGGCATCGCCGAGGTTGTCGTGGGCGAGCTCATCCAGTATGACGACGTCGGGCCGCTCGCGCAGCGCGGCGTCGTAATCGAAGTCCTCGAATACGCGGTCGCCGATCGTGATGCGGCGAGGGGGGATGCGCGGCAAGCCGGCGGCGGCGATCTCGAGGTCCGGGCGTCCCTTCGTTTCGACCCAGCCGATTGCGATGCGCTTACCGTCGGCCCGCAGCCGGCGTGCGTCTTCCAAAAGCCGGCGCGTCTTGCCCGCTCCCGGAGCGCCGGCGACGTATACGACGAGTCGCGCGCGTCCCCCGAGCTCGCGTAGAAGCTCCTCTGCTTTCGTCGCACGGTCCATCGCCGCAGCCTTCTCCGCTTCGGGCAAGGCGCCCCCGCCGCTCCTCCCGAAAGCGCGGTGCGTGGCGCTGCTCTGCTATGGACTGCTGATCGTCGCGTGGATCGTCGACTTGCTCACGCCGCAGCTGTTCATCGCGGCGATCTTGTTCAACGGTCCGATCGCCCTAAGCAGCCTCGCATTGAACCGACGTTTGACGACGAATCTCGTCGTTTTCGCCGAGATCGCTAATGCCGTGGCGGGTTACGTCAACGGCGTACAGGCCGGGCACCACTGGGATACGATCGCCATCGGCGATCGCTTTCTGCTGGCGGCGTCGTTCGTTCTAGTCGGTTATCTCAGCATTCGGACGCAAGAGTACGCGCGCGAAGCCGGGGCCTCCGCCGGGAGAATGCGCCAGATCGAGATCGAAAAGGCGCTGCGCGGCGCCGCCGGGCGAGTACGCGAGACGCTCAATGTCGAGCTGGTGCAGCGCGCGATCCTACGCGAGTCGGTCGAGCTCCTCGGAGCCTCGAACGCGACGCTGATCGCTCGCGAGACCGCGTTCGGACCACCCCTGCTGCTGTCGTACGCCGCCGGCGACGCGGACGTTACGATCGAGCGCCGCGCACTCTCGAACGAGATCGCCTCGCTCGCGACGCGCGCTGCCGAGGAGCGCAAGGTATTTGCGATCACGGGTAACGACGTGCTCGGGCGCCTCACGTTAGAGGCGCTGCGCGCCAGCGAGGCGCTCGCGACGCCAATCGCGACGAACGGCGCCGTCGACTACATCCTCATCGCGGCGGTCGGCGAGGGCAAGGCGTTCGTCCCCGACGCGCACGCGACGCTGACCAGCTTTGCGGAGCAAGCGGCGATCGCGCTCGAACAGGCTCGGCTGTTCACGCAGCTCGGCGAGCGCAACGACGAGATCGCACGCCAAAAGGACGAGCTGGCCGATCGGAGCGATGTGATTCGCGACATCGTGTACGCGCTCGCGCACGACTTGAGGACGCCGCTCGCGGCGGCGCACGTCACCATGAACCAGGCGCTGTCCGGCGCGTACGGCGAGCTCCCGGAGCGCTATCGCGGCATCCTAGGCACCGCATTGGCGGCGAACGATGACGAGCGGCGGATTGTCGAAACCCTCCTGCTCGTCGCCCGCTATGAGGCCGGCGAGTCTTCCACCGTGCGCGAGCCGGTGCCGTGCGCCGATCTCGTGACCGGAGTGATTGACGAATTTCGACCGGTCAGCGAGATCAAAGGGGTGGACCTTCGTGCCGACGTGCGCCCGCATTCGCTCGTCACGCTCGGCGACCCTCACGAGATCCGGCGCGCCGTCATCAACCTCGTCGCAAACGCGCTGGACGCGACGCCGCGCGACGGTCACGTCGTGGTGGGCTGCTCTGCCGATCAGCGGAGCCTCACCATCACGGTAGCGGACGACGGTTATGGCGTCGCGCCGGAGCACCGCGCGAGCCTGTTCGAGCGCTTCGGCGGGGGGCATTTCCGAGGGGGAACCGGGCTCGGATTGTACATTGTACGGCGGATCATCGAGAAACACGGCGGAAGCGTCGCGTACGCGCCGCGAGAGCCTCACGGTAGCGTCTTTACGATTACGCTGCCGGCGATGGTGGCCTGAGGTGGAACGCACCGGTCGCATCCGCGTCGTCATCGTGGAGGATCACGCGCTGACCCGTGCCGGCCTGCACACGGCGCTGCAGGCGTCGTTCGACGTCGTCGGCGAGGCAGCCGACGGGCTCGCCGGTTGGGAAGCGATCTCTCGGGAGCGGCCGGACGTCGCCGTCATCGACATCGGCATTCCCGCGCTCGATGGCGTGACGTTAACGAAAAGGGTTCGGGCGGAACTGCCCGCCACGCACGTGGTCATCGTGACGATGATCGATCTCGAAGAGGAGGTGCTGGCCGCGCTCGCGGCCGGGGCCGACGCGTACTGCCTGAAGAGCTCCGAGCCCGAGCGGATCGTCGCCGCCGTCCGCATCGCGAGCGAAGGCGGCGCGTACTTCGACCCGATGATCGCACACGTCGTCCTCGGGCGATTCTCGGCAACGAGGTCGAACGAGGTGCGCCTATCGCCATTGACCCCGCGTGAGACGGAGATCCTGCGCCTCATCTCGGATGGTCGCGCGAACTCGGAGATCGCCGAGGCGCTCCACATCGGGCTCGGTACGGTGAAAGGGCACATCCGGGACATCCTCGAGAAGCTTTCGGCGTCGGACCGCACTCAAGCCGCCGTGACGGCTCTGCGAAAGGGTTACATCTGAGGTCCCTAGGCGCCGAGGATCGTTCGAATCCGTTCGGCAGCGCCGTTCTTCACGATCACGATCATGGCGTCGCCGGCGCGCAGCGTCGTGTCGCCGGTCGGAATCTCGAGATCGCTGTTGGGCCGGTCGACCGCGACGACGACGGAGTTGTGGGGGAAATCGATCTCGGCGAGGCGCTTGCCGTCGACCGGCGAGCGTTCGGGGATCGCTACCTTCACGAGCTGCATGTCGCCCTTGCCGAACAGGTGCATCGTCTCGAGCATCGAGCGGTACTTCGAGGCGTTGACGTGCTCGTTGAGGACGTCCAGAATCAATTCCGTCGACGATATCACGATGACGGGGTCGTCGGAGTCGAGCGAGTTGAAGATCAGCTTGTTGGCCGGATTGTTGACCCGGGCGATGCAGCGCGCCTTGGACTTTCTCTTCGAGAGCAGTACGACGACCAGATTGTCTTCGTCGTCGCCCGTATCGGCGACGACGACGTCGGCCCGCGCGACTCCGGCGGCGTCGAGCACGAGTGGATCGCAGCCGTCTCCGACGACGGTGACGTGCCGGTCGATCAGGCGCTCCAGCATCTTGGCCTTGCGCTCGTCCTTCTCGATGACGACCACCTCGTGGCCCTGGTTGAGCAGCGCCCGGCTTAAATATGAGCCCACCTTGCCGCCGCCGACGATCAGGATGAACACGCGCTAGGCCGAGACCTTGGCGCGCTCGGGCCCGCGGAAGCGCTCCGCGAAACGCGAGACGACCTCGGGAGCGATCACGGCGCTGAGCTCGTCGCCCTCTTCAAGCACGAGCTCCTCCGTCGCTATCATCACGTCGCGATCGCCGCGCCGAACCGCGGCAATTCGAATCTTCCCCGACTCCTGGATGTCGCCGACTCGCTTGCCGGCGTCGGCGCGACTCACCACGACCGATACCGACGAGACCTTGCCGAGATCGAACGTCTGGGTTTCCCACGGCGCCGCGATCAAAACATCGCGTATGAGCCGCGCGCCGACGGTCGTCGGGCAGACGGTTTGCACGCCGAGCTCACGATACATCTGCCCTCGGGGCGGGTCGTAAATGCGCGCCACGATGCGTTTGATCTTGAACATTCGCTTCGCGATCAAGGCCGCCATGATGTTGCGGTTGTCGCCGTTGGTAACGGCGATGAACCCGTCGGCGGTTGCCGCGCCGGCTCGCTTCAGAACGTCGTAGTCGATTCCGGTTCCGACCACCTCGTGTCCCTTGAATTTCGGGCCGAGGCGCTTGAATGCGGCGGGGTTTTCGTCTACGACGATGACTTCGTGCCCGTCGGCGTCGAGTAATTTCGCGAGCGCGGAACCGACGCGTCCACACCCGACGATCAGATGTCTCATGTGTTTGCGGTGACCTTCAGAGTCTTCTCAGTTTTACCCTGGTTATGGCGGCGCCCCCTTGTAGGAGGGGGCAAAGGAAGGCGGCGCGGCTCTGCGAAACTTTCGGAGTTCCTCGGGGCGTGGCTCAGCTTGGTAGAGCGCTTCGTTCGGGACGAAGAGGTCGCACGTTCAAATCGTGTCGCCCCGAAATTCTCTCCTCCCTCCGGGGCACGGGAGACCGATTGTTCTCGAAATTCAACCTGGCGGCACGGCGGGTGCTACGAGTAGCCGAGCAAGAATGCCGCAACCACAGCCATTATTACGTCGGAGCAGAACACTTGCTCGTTGCCTTGCTCGAAGAGCGCGACGCGGCGACGCTGCGCGCTCTCGCTGAGGCCGGGATCGACGTTCCCGAGGTTCATGCCGAAGTGCGCCGAGCGCTCGGTACGGGCGACGAGCGGCTCTGGGAAGGCATCCTGATCACGCCGCGCGTTCGACGCATCATCGCGCTCGCCGAGGAACGCGCCGCCGAGCGCGAGGTGGGCCCGCTGGATCTCTTCGAGGCCCTCCGTTCCGAGGGCGGAAGCTCCGCGGCGGAGATCCTGCGCCGCGCGGCATCGCGAAACACCGCCTCGACGGTGGAGTAACGACCTCGGTGGAGCATCTGCAACACGCCGTCGTGGGACTCATCGACCACTACGGGTATTTCGGATTGTTCGTCGGCCTTGCGCTCGGTAATGTCGGCGCGCCGATCGGCACCGAGCTCGTGCTCCCCGCGGCGGGGGCCCTCGTGGCGACCGGTCACCTGAACAGCCTGTGGCTCACGATCGTCGTCGCGCTGATCGGGGAGCTTGCCGGGGGATCGGTCGGCTACGCCATAGGACGCTACGGAGGCGTGCCGCTCATCGAGCGCTACGGACGATACGTCCACATCACGCACGAGCGATTACAGGTCGTGCATCGTTTTTTTGAGCGCTGGGGCACGTTCGCGATCTTCGTATGCCGGTTCTTGCCGGTGCTGCGCGGCGTCGCGGCGATCGCCGCCGGCATCGCCGAAATGAACGTCGCGCTGTTCTACCTCTGGACATTTCTCGGCTCGCTGATTTTTTGCAGCCTCCTGATACTGCTGGGCAACGCGCTTGGCGCGCACCTCGGAGACGTGCTGCCCCTGCTGCATCGCGGCGCATACATCGCGTTAGGCGTCGCCGTCATCGTGGTCGTCGCGATCGTCGCGGTGATGCGCGCCCGGCGTCCCGTCGGAGCGAGGTGAGGCAGCCGGAGGGCCTCGCGCAGATTCCCGATGCGCCGGGCGTGTATCTGATGGTTGGGCGCGACGGAGAGATTCTCTACATCGGGAAGGCCATCTCGCTGCGCAATCGGGTCCGGTCGTATTTTCAGGAGGGCGCGGTCCATCATGTCCGGACGACGGCCATGGTGGAGAAGGTCGCCGACGTTCGAACCATCGTCGTCACCAACGAGGTCGAGGCGCTGATCCTCGAGGCGAACCTCATCAAGCGGCATCAGCCCCCGTTCAACGTGCGGCTGCGCGACGACAAGCGCTATCCATATCTGAAGGTCACGAACGAGCCGTTCCCAAGGGTGGTCTTCACCCGGATGGTACGCAACGACGGTGCGCGCTACTTCGGGCCATACACGAACGCGCATGGACTGCGCGAGCTGATCGACTTGGTGCGCCTCGTCTTTCCGTTGCGGACCTGCCGCGAGCCCATCGACGGCCGCCGGAAGCGCCCGTGCCTGCAATACCACATCAAGCGCTGCCTGGCGCCCTGCGTGGGCTACCAGACGGAGGAAGACTACGATCGCACGATCGACGAGGTGGTTCTCTTCCTCGAGGGCAAGCAGGAATCGCTTCTCACGCGGCTGCAGCGCGAGATGGCGGAGTCCGCCGGCCACCTGAATTTCGAGGCGGCGGCTCGCATTCGCGACCGGATCGTTGCGGTGCGCCGAGTCACCGAGGAACAGAAGGTCGTCTGGAAGTCCCGGCTCGACATGGATCTCATCGCGGTCGCTCGTGCGCAGGGCCAGGCCTGCATGCAAGTCTTTCTCGTGCGTGGTGGCAAGCTGATCGGCCAGGAGCACTTCATCCTGGAAGGGGCGTACGAACAGCCGGACGGGTTGCTGACGGGCGAATTCCTCAAGCAGTTCTACACGGCGCGCACGGCGGGTGCTCCGGAAGACAGGATCGTCTCGCTCGCGCGTGTCGCTCGCGACAACCAGGCGCCCGTGCCGGAGAAACGCCGGTCGCGAGCTCAGGCGGCGGCGGTCCCCAAGGAGCTGCTCGTTTCGGCGCTTCCGGAGGAGCGGGCGACGATCGAGGCGTGGCTCTCGGAAGTCAAAGGCCAGCGCGTTCGCATCCTGCAACCGCGCCGCGGCGCGCGAGCCGAGTATCTGCGGCTCGTGCAGAAGAATGCGGAGCAAAACCTGAAGGCGTTTCTGGCGCATCAGGAGGTCCAAGAGACGGCTCAGGCTCGCGCCCTCACCGATCTCGCCGATGCGCTCGAGCTGCCCGAGCCGCCGCACCGCATCGAGTGCTACGACGTCTCGAACATACAGGGAACGAATCCGACGGCATCCATGGTCGTCTTCGTGGAAGGGCGCGCGCGCAAGAGCGAGTACCGAAAGTTCAAGATTCAATACGACGGTGGCCCCAACGATTTCGCGATGATGCAGGAGACACTGCGGCGCCGGCTGCGCTACCTGCGCCGCGAGACCGATCGCACGGAGACGCCCATCGAGCGGGAGCTGGCGAAGAAAGAGAAGTTCAACAAGAAGCCGGACCTGCTGCTGATCGACGGAGGGAAGGGCCAGCTCAGCGCCGTCGTCGAGGTGCTCGAGGAGCTGGACATGACCGGACTCGCGGTGGCCGGGCTCGCCAAGGAGCACGAGTGGCTCTACCTGCCGAATCAGGCGGATCCGATCGTGCTGCCGGCAAACTCGCCGGCGCTGCACCTGGTCGCGCGAATACGCGACGAGGCGCACCGTTTCGCAGTCACATACCACCGCCAGCGGCGGGCTAAGTCCATGACGCGCTCGGCGCTCGACGCGCTGGCCGGCGTCGGGCCCGTTCGCCGGAAGCGCCTCCTCTCGGCGTTCGGCTCTCCGGCGGGTATCCGGCGCGCGGGACTCGACGAGATCGCGGCCGTCAAAGGGATGACGCCCACGTTGGCCGCAAAGATCAAGCAGGAACTCGAAGGAGGGTACAGATCTTGAGCCTGTTTCTCAGATTTCTGGTCAATGCGCTCGTCCTTTATCTGATTGCGAAGTACGTCCCCGGTTTCTACCACAACGTAACCGTGTGGACGGCAATCGTTGCGGCGATCGTATTCGGCCTCGTGAATGCACTGATCGGGCCGATCCTCCGGCTGATCTCGCTGCCGATCACCTGGATCACGCACGGTCTGTTCTCGCTGGTCATTAACTACATACTCTTCGCGATAACGATTCATTTCGTGAATTTCTACGATCCCACCAGTGGCGTCAATCCCTGGCTGGCAGACCTCTATGGCGCGATCATCATGATGATCGTCTCGACGCTCATGCAGCAGGGAGCCAAAGAGGAGGCCCGGGCGAACCTCTAGCCGCCTGGCGCCCGGCCCGCGCGCCTCCTCGCTCCGCGGAACCGAACCTTGCTCCGCGGTGTTATACTATGGCAACGGTCATGGGGCTGAGATAGGTTCGACAAGACAGTCCGTGGTCGGCGTCAGCAGGCGGAGTTGCGAGCACTCCTAAAACGATCGCAACGGCAATATCTGCCAACAACGAATACGCACTGGCTGCCTAATCTAGGCTAGTCACCGGACGCGGAGAGTCGGCCCGAACCGCTCCGCCTTCCGGTCACCAACTCGGGCTGGCACGGGCGCGTGATTCGACGCGCGTGCGAGAAACAAGGATCTGCAGCGAACGGTAAGCCGCGCCTCGGGGCGTCCGTTCGACCAAGACAAAGTCGAGGCTGAGCCTGGAGAACGCGCCGGTCAGGCTGCTTGGACTCGGGGGGCAGCACCCCGACAGCTCCACCAACTCTTCATTCGTAATCGGGGGCGAAGTAATCGCTTTTGAAGCGATGGCGGATGAAGAATTTCGCCGGATACGGCGCCTGGATCGCGACGAACGGACGCGGCGACTGCGAGAAGTCAAAGCAGTCCCGTGCGGGCGAGGCGGCGCGCTTATCGGCGATGGCGAGCTGCGGCAAGCCGTAGAGATCCTCGGCAAAGCGTAATACGCTCGCGGTCTCGTACTGCGTGTGCGAGACGTGATTCTGCTTCGCATAGGGTGAGATGACCAGGAGCGGAACGCGGAAGCCGACGCCGTCGTAGTCCTTATATTTTGGGGCGACGTGATCGTAGAAGCCGCCCCAGTCGTCCCACTGGACGAAGATCGCGGTCGAGTTCCAAAACTTGCTCTTTCCGACCGTGTCGACGATGGCGGCGACCCATGACGGACCGTATCCGCCGCCGCATTCGAGGTGATCCGACTCCGCGCACTCGGGCGTGATCCAGGTGAAGTTGGCGAGCTTGCCGGCCTGCACGTCGGTGATGAAGCGCCAGTTCGGCGAGACGACGTCGCGTCGCCAGTCCGGCCCCTTGAAGATGTGCCGGATCGCTTGGTAGGCGGACCAGGTACCGCCGTTGCCGCCGGCGTCGTTGCCGAACCGCGCGGCATAGAATCGCCACGAGAGGTGCGCGCTGTCGAGCTCGTCACCCAGCGTCGGGTAATCGAAGCAGGCCTGCTGCTGCGGGCCGTTCGGGTTGCGCGATTGCGTGATCGTCGCGACGGTGTCGTACTTACCGCCGGCGCATCCCCAGATGAGGGATGCCGGCAGATCTACGCTCGACGCGGCTTGCGCGGCGATCACGTACTGATGCGCGACGAAGCTCTCGTCGAGCTGCGACTGAAACATTCGATCGCCGACGACCCACTCGTGCGCCATATCGAAGTACGGCTTCGACTCGGTGTGCGGAACGTAGACGTACTGCGGGTTCGGGGGGCCGCCGTAGGCTATCTCATTGTTGAAGCCGTTCATCCGGCATTTCGTCCCCGGGGGTCTGGCCGTACCGTTGCACGCCGCGAACATCGCGTACGCCGAATGATCGATGACATAGATCGTCTTGAGCGACGACGGCTGCAGCGTGATCTCTTGATTGTTGGAATTCAGCCCTTGCGCGACCGTGTCCGCGCCCGGATAGCCCTGGAAGAGGTTGTCGAAGCTGCGGTTTTCCTGCACGACGTAGATAACGTGCGTAATCTTGCCGGCGCCGGTGGTTGCGAGGGCGCGGACCGCGCTCCCGCCCTGCATATACGGCAGCGATGATTGCGAACTGGGAGCACAGCTCGCAGCGGCCAGGAGAACGAGCGAGGCGATATAACGCAGCCTCATGAATCCAATTTCCTCGGCGTCAGAGTTCCGGCCTGCGGAATGATGTCGTTCAACACCGAGCTCAAAGTGCCGCCTGATTCCGCGTTCGGTTCTCTCGTGGAAAGCTTCGCCGCCGATGCCGCGCGACGCGCCGAGCTGGCCCTCGCGCGTTCTCGAGAGCTGGTCGCGGCCGTTCGGATGGGTTTCGCCACGATCGTAGCACAGGCGCTCGCCGAAGCACGCGAGCCGATCCGAATCGTTGCTGCAGTTTCTCCGGAACGCCTGGAGCTCTCGCTGTTCGAGCGCGGCTTGCCGATGGACGACGCGCTGGCGCGTCGCGATCCGCGCTGGAACGAGCTCTGCAGCGGCGTCGACGCCGCGCACTGGCGTTGTCACGGCACGGCAGGCAGCGAACTGCGACTGATCGTGAATCGCCCCCGGCCGGAGCCGCGCGGGGAGACGGCCGTCGTTCCGGACGAGCGCGTGCCGCTCGCACCGGATCAAGAGTATACGATTCGGCGCTTCGTTCCCGGCGACGCCCTCGGCGTCGCGCGCGCGTTCTACCTGACCTACGGGTACGCGTACGACCTCGGCGCCGTCTACGTTCCCGAGCGGCTCGTAGAGCTCAACGAGCACGGCGGCTACCTGTCTATCGTGGCGCTTGCCGCCGACGGCAGCGTCGTCGGTCACTGCGCGCTGGCGCGGGCGGGCGATGCTCCCATCGCCGACGTCGCGGGCGCCGTCGTGCTGCCGGCCCATCGCGGCCGCAATCTGCTGAACCGCATGCTCGATCGAGCGGAGGAAGAAGCGGCCGCGCTGGGATTCGCGGCATACTACTCCGAGCCGGTGACCGATCATCCGCGCACGCAGCTCTCGAGCGAGAGCTTCGGCGAGAGGGCCTGCGGGCTCACGCTCGGCGAGGCGCCGCGCACCTTCGTGGCGCGGCACATGGAGCTCTCGACGACGACGCAGCGGCAAAGCTGCATGCTCTACTTCAAGCCGTTGCGTGCGCGAGAGCGGAGAGCGATCTACGTGCCGCCGCGCCATCGCGCCATCCTCGCGAAGATTTACGAACAGCTCGGTCTGCCGGTGACGATGCGCGAGGGCACGCGGCCCGTCGGCCGCGGCCGTTTTCATACTGGAATTACGCGGCGGGACGGCATCGCAGCGCTCGACGTCGAGGCGGTCGGCGGCGAGTCCGCCGAGCTGCTGCGTCAGGCCGTGGCGGACTTGCGCGCCACGCAGCGGCTCGGCGCGATCTATGCCTCGCTGCCCCTCGAGGATCCCGGCACACCGGGCCTGTGCGACGAGCTGGAATCTCAGGGCTTCTTTTTCTCCGGAGTTGGCCCGTGGATGCTCGGCGGCAAGGACGCGCTGCGCTTGCAAATGCCGCTGACGCCGATCGATCTCTCCACGATCGTCGTCGTCGGCGAATTCGGCAAGACGATTCGCGACTACGTCGCGGCGGAGCGCAAGCGCGCTACGGGGACCGCTTGAGGCTCTCGAGCTCTCCCAGGGTGCGCGGCCACTCCGATTTCAGCAGCCGCGAGAGCGCGCGATCCGCCAGGAGCCTTCCGCCGGTCTGGCAGCGAGCGCAGTAGTTCGTCTCGTTGTCCGCGTAGCGAATCCGCTGGATCTTCTCGCCGCAGATCGGGCAGGGTTTGCCGTATCGCCCGTGCACGCTCATGTCGTCGCGGAAGGCGGTGACGCGCTCGGGGAATGCTCGCCGAGCCTCGGCGCCGAGGCGCTCGATCCAGATCTGCAGCGTCTCGCGCGTCGCCTCGAACAGCCTCCGCCACTGGTCGGAGTCGAGCTTGTGGGTGTACGCGATCGGCGAGAGCCTCGCGGCGTGGAGGATCTCGTCGGAATA
>JAFAJV010000128.1 GCA_019235995.1 Vulcanimicrobiota bacterium | reverse complement strand
CTCGAAGTGATGATGCAGCGGGCTCATCCGGAAGATGCGCTTCCCACCGCTCGCCTTGAAATACGACACCTGGAGGATTACGGAGAGCGCCTCCGCGACGAAGACCGCGCCGACGACGAGCAGGAGCAGCATCTCGCCGCTGAGGATCGCGACGCCCGAGAGCAGCGCGCCGAGGGCGAGCGAACCGGTATCGCCCATGAAGAGCTGGGCCGGATGACGGTTATAGATGAGGAATGCCGCGCACGCTCCCACGCCGACGCTTGCGGCGATAGCGACCGCAGGCACGCCCGCCGCCGCGCCGACGAGCGCGAACACGGCGAGCGGTGGGATCATCGTTCCCGCCGCCAGACCATCGAGTCCATCCGTCAAGTTCACCGCGTGGACCGTTCCCGTGACGGCGAGGACGCCGAGCAGGAACCAGAGCCAGTGGGGCGCCGAGATCGAGAATGATCCGGCGTGAAAGAGCACGTCCCTCGTGAGCAGCATCTCTCCGTCGATCGCCCGCAAGAAGAGCGTGGCGACGAGCGCGGTCGCCAACAGCTTCGTGCGCGCGGGCAAGCCGCGGTTCGCGCCGCCGCGAACCTTAATGACGTCGTCGATTGCTCCGACGCCCGCGCAGAGAACGACGAGCGCGACCAGCTCCGCTAGCAAGGCACCGCGCGCGGCACCCAGCGCGGCGACGAGCGCGAGAACGAAGACGATGCCGCCCATCGTCGGCGTTCCCGTCTTCCTCCGATGCGTCTGCGGGGCGTCGTCGTATGCGTGCTGCAAAACGCGTAGCCGCCCAAGCGCGAACAGCAGCAGCAGTCCTCCGCAACCGGCGATCGCCAGTCCGAAGAGCGCCCAAAACAACAGGCCGAGCAGCGAGAGAGTCATGTGGTCCCCTCGGTCAGCAGCGGGTCCGCGCCCGAACCGCGCCATTTGATGACGACCACCGGCGTCTGTTCGTCACTGTTGCCGTGCGGGTTGTGGAGCAGCGCCGCCTCGACGACGCTCACGGCGACGGCGTCGGACGCACCGAGCACCTTGGCCTTGCCGAGATCGTTCGCATCCACGACTGCGCAGTCGATGCCGGTCCGGACGCGGAACGCGCGCGCCACGCCCCGCGAGTCGCTCGGCGAAAACACGATCGCTCGCTCGTAGGGCGGCATCGTTCCGGTGTAGCCGTCGAAAGCCGCGACCGCCTCGCCGAGCACCTCGTAGAACGCGCCGCGCCGTCCCCTTACGCGACCGATCAGGTGCAAGAGCGTGGCATACAACACCCTCCATACGCCGACGCGATCGATCACGAGCTGAACGGACTCCGGCTGGCTCATCGTCGCGAGCGCCCCGGCGCGCCGCGACAGCGCGTACGCCAGCCGAGAAGGCCGCACCAGCTCCGCCACGACGAACTCTCCCTGCGCGATCGCGAGCGCGGTCTCGGAGATCGCGACGACGTCGCCCGGCCGGGCGATCCCACGAACCGCCTGCGCCACCGTCGCGACGAGATCGTCGCCGGGGCGCACGAGCGGCGTTCGCACTGGGATCGCGACGAGCCCCGCCGGCGCCTCGGCGTCAGGGACGGCGAGCCTCTGCAGCGCGAGGCTCACGCTTGCAGCTCCTCGACGATCTCCTCGAGCTTGTATTTGCGCGAGCCCTTCAACAGCACGACGTCGCCCTGACGCGCATGATCGCGCAGCCAGCGGGCGGCCTGCGCGTTCGCTGCGACGCGAACGATCCGCCCGGCGTCGAGCCCGGCGCGCTCGGCGCCGGCGGCGAGCTCGGCGGCAAATTCGCCCTGCACGACGAGCACGTCGACCTTGCCGGCAGCATGCGCACCGACTCGCTCGTGCAGTACTCGCGACTCGTCGCCGAGCTCCGCCATCGAGGCGAGCACCGCGATTCGGCGCGACGCCGTCTCAGCGGCGAACGCGTCCAGCGCGGCGATCATGCTGCTCGCGTTGGCGTTGTACGCGTCGTAGATCAGCCGGATCCCGCCGCCGATCGGAATGCTGTCGTAGCGCCCGGGCGGGGGCTGCAGCTCGGCGAGCCTCGGTGCGAGACGGTCGACGGGGACTCGCAGCTCCAGCGCGCCGGCGATCGCCGCGGCCGCGTTGGAACGATTGTACTCGCCCTTCACGCGCACGCAAACCTCGATGGCGTGCGTGCGGCCCTCGACGCGCCGGACCAAACGCCGGTCTCCGACGAGGGCCGTCAGGGTCGACAGCCGCTCGTAGCGCTCCAGCGAGCGCCGGTCCGGCGTCGCCGCGAACCAGTGTGCGCCGTCGCGCAGGGACGCGGCGCGCGCGAGTGAGACCGCATCGTCGGCGTTGAGGACGGCTCGAGCGCCGCCCCCGAAGAGGGCCCACTTCGTCTCGGCGAGCCGCTCGCGCGATCCCATGATCTCAAGGTGAGCCTCGCCGACGTTGGTGAGGATGCCGATCTGCGGGTTCGCGATCTCGACGAGCGCCGCGATGTCGCCGTACTGGCGCGCGCCCATTTCCACGACGATCACGTCATGCGCCGAGTTGCTCGCGCGCAGCAGGAGTTTGCTGACCCCGATCTCGTTGTTTTCATTGCCGGGCGCGACGAGCACTCGATCTCCGTAGCGCGCCGCCAGCAACTGCGCGAGAAACGTCTTCGTCGTGGTCTT
>JAFAJV010000122.1 GCA_019235995.1 Vulcanimicrobiota bacterium | reverse complement strand
GAGTTGTAGTTGTCGAAGGCGCGGTTGACCGGAATGCCGTCGTACTCATAGCCGGTGTAATAGGAGTTCTGACCGCGGACGTACGCCGCGTTGAAGTCCCAGCCCATGCCGCCCTGCGACACCTGGACGCCGGGGACGGTGGCCATGGCCGAGTACGCGTTGTTGAGGTTACCGCCGCCGCCCAGCGCCTGCGCGGCCGAGGCCTGCGCGGCGTTGACGCTGTACAGGTCGCTGCCCACGCCCGATTTCACGAGCGAGGAACCGGCCTGCGACGTCACGCGCGCGATCGTCTTGAGCGTCTTGACCATCGTGTACGCGACGTTTTGCGTCTGGTCGGCAAACACCGTAACGCCCGGGAATGACACGCTTTGATAGCCTTCGCGCGTCAGGTTCACGGTGTAGGTGTCGGGGGAAAGCGAAAGGATAACAAAGTGTCCTCCCGCGTCCGTCGTTGCGGTGCGAGTCATCGAGGGCGACACTGCCTGCACTTCCACGCCGGCAACTGGCGCGCCACTCGAATCCTTCACGGAACCCGCGACGTTACCGGTGACGCCTGCCAGTGCCCATGTTCCCTGGCAGAGAAACGCCAACAGCAGCGACGCGGATATGACCGCACGACGGAGGGTTCGTTGTGAACTCATTGTTCTTTAACCCTCTGCTGTAGTTAAGTTGTCAAAAGGCGAGCCGCCCTGCCTGCCCCACGGCCCTACGGCCTCAGGCGTTTCACAGAGTGACCCACTGCGCCAAGGTTTGGCTCAGGAATGGGTCGGTTCCTTTAGGCTCCCTTAAAGGTAAGCGCCAACGCCCCCTCAGGCCCGGACGGCGAGCCGCTCGGCCACGAGTTGAGGAATTTCTGATGGCCGTTGCGCGACCGGAACGCCGGCCGCCGCGAACGCCGCTATCTTGCTCTCCGGCGTCCCGAAGGCCCCCGAGATGATGGCCCCGGCATGGCCGAGCGACTTGCCGGGCGGGGCGTTGCGCCCGCCGATGAAGGCCACGACCGGCAGCTCGGGCAGGTGCTCGGCGATGAAAGCGGCCGCGTCCTCTTCGTCCGAGCCGCCGATTTCGCCGCAGAGCACGAGGGCCCGCGTCTGGGCGTCGTTCTTGAACTCGCGGAGGCACTCCACGAAGGTAGTGCCGATGATCGGGTCCCCGCCGACGCCGACGCACGTCGACTGGCCCAGGCCGGCCCGGCTCAGCAGATCCACGACCTCGTAGGTCAGGGTGTCGGAGCGCGACATGAGCCCGATCGGACCCTCCTTGAAGACGTGGCCGGGCATGATGCCCACGAGCGCCTTCCCGGGCGAGACGAGACCGGGGCAGTTCGGGCCGATGATCCGCATGCCGGCGGTCGTGCCCACGACCTCGAGCATGTCGTGCACCGGGACGCCCTCGGTGATGCAGGCGGCCAGCGTGATGCCCGCATCGTGCGCCTCGTAGAGCGCGTCGGCCGCGAACGGCGGCGGCACGAAGATGCAGGTGTGCGTCGCGCCCGTCGCGTCGACGGCCTCCTTGACCGTGTCGAACACCGGCAGGCCTTGCGGCGTCTTCTGGCCGCCCTTGCCGGGAGTGACGCCGCCGACGATGTTCGTGCCGTACTTCACCATCCGCTCGGTGTGATACGAGCCCTCGGAACCGGTGATGCCCTGCACGATCACCTTGCTGTTCTTATCTAAGAAAATCGACATCGTTGCCTTTCAAGTGCTCTCGCCGCACAGTGATGCGGCACATATCGCTCGGGCGATATGTGCTGCGTCATCGAGACGCAAGCCGGACTGCTTCGCGCGCTCCTTCGTCCATGGTTTCCACGGGGGTCATGCCGGCATCCGCGAGAATTTTGCGGCCTTCTTCTTCATTCGTACCGGTGAGCCGGATGACGAGCGGAATCTTTCGTGACGTAGTCTGTTGCATCGCCTCGACCACTCCGCGCGCGACCTCGTCGCCACGCGTGATTCCGCCGAAGATGTTGATGAAGAACACGGTCGCACCGGTGTTGTTGACGACGAGCTCGTAGCAGCTGCGCACGCGCTGCGCGTTCGCGCCGCCGCCGACGTCGAGGAAGTTCGCGATCGCGCCGCCGGCGTCGGCGACGGCGTCCATCGTCGCCATCGCGAGGCCCGCGCCGTTCGCCATCGTTCCGACGTTTCCGGGAAAGCGGCGAAAGTTGCGGATGCCGACGCCGGCCTGCGCCGCGAGAATCTCGTCCTCGTCCAGCGGCAGTGCCTTGCGCCACTCGTCGAACTCCGGGTTGCGAAACAGCGCGTCGTCGTCGAGCTCGACCTTGGCGTCGGAGGCGATCACGCGTCCGTCGGAGGTCAGCGCCAGGGGGTTGATCTCCACCAGCTTCGCGCCGTAGTCGAAGAAGAGACCGTAGAGCGCGCCGGCGATCGCCGGGAACTGTTTGCGGTATCCCCGGTCGAGCTTCGCCGCAAATGCGAGCTCGCGTCCGATGAACGGCGAATAGCCGATCGCCGTGTCGACGTAAAACTTCGCGATCGACTCGGGGTGGCGCTCGGCGACCTCTTCGATGTCCATGCCGCCGAAGCGGCTCACGACGAACACGGGCTTGCGGGCGGTTCGGTCGATCGT
This sequence comes from Vulcanimicrobiota bacterium, assembly GCA_019235995.1. GTDB lineage: Bacteria > Vulcanimicrobiota > Vulcanimicrobiia > Vulcanimicrobiales > Vulcanimicrobiaceae > Cybelea. The sequence goes on along the minus strand of JAFAJV010000122.1, from coordinate 27,511 downwards.
GATCGCGCAGTACGCCTCTTGCGCGATCGCAAGACGCTCTTCGACGAGCACCGAGCGGATCGGCTCGCCCGCGGGATTCTGGCGATTTGGCGGCATCGGCGTCGCCATGATCTCGTGCGCCGCGCTGCGCCCCTCATTGGGACTGCTCGCCATCTTGATCTTGCCGGCCTTGCCGCGGCCGCCCATGAGCACTTGCGCCTTGACGACCCATTGCCCCGGCGCGCTCGCGATGAAGCGTTCGACCGCGTCGGGTGTGGCCGCATGCGCAGCGCGCGGGACGGCGATGCCCGCGCGCTCGAAGAGCTCCTTGCCCTGATGCTCCAGCAGATTCATTGCGGCCCGACAGGTTCGCTGGGATTCGCCCCCGGGTCCTTGCGAGTTCTATCGCACGCGCGAGCGTCTAGGGAATGACTTCTTTTACCGAATGGTGGTTCGTGTCCGCGACGTACACGTCGTCGCCTTTCACCGCGACGCCCCACGGTTGCCAGAATCCGTGCCCGATGACGCTGATCGTGCCGTGCGTCGCCCCCGTGAACGGAGGCGCGATCTCCTTGACCTCGTTGTTCATCGTGTCGGCGACGTAGACCGGACACGACGTCGCGCAGAACCGCGACACCGCGACGCTCGTGGGAAGGTTATATCCGGAGCCCACGCTCACGACCTTTCCCGACCGCTCGATCATCTTGACTTGATTCGCCAACGCGTCGGTGACGTAGACGTTGCCGGCCGCGTCGACGGCGACGCTCGTCGCCTGTTCGAATTTCGGCCCGTAACGGACCGGAATCCGCCACCCGCCGGGTTTGCGCAGGAGCCGCCAGATGACGCTCGTGTCGCCCGCAGCGTAGACGTTTTGCTGCGCGTCAACCGCGAGACCCGTGAAATAGGCGCCGGTCGCTACGAGGTCCTGGCGGCCGTTGCGGCATTCTCGGTAGATGAACCAGCCGGCGTAGGGTGCGCCCTCGGAAATATACGCGTTATCGTCGTTGTCGACGGCGATGCCCCAGGGATACCAGTAGTAGGTGCCGACCTTGTGGATCGTTCCGTGTGTCGGTCCTGTAAACGGAGGCTCGATCTTGAACAGCTTTCTCGTCGGCAGATCGGTGACGAAGACGTTACCGGCGCGGTCGACGGCGAGGTTCCACGGCGCCTGCCAGCGCGTACCGACCAGGAGGATCTGCTCGTCCAGAGGGCCGGCGCCGCCGGTTCCCGCCGAGAGTGCGGCCGGCGGAGCGGGCAGCGGCGCGCTACCGTTCGACGCACATGCAGCCACGACGACGGCGATGCCCAGAATGGAAAAACGCAAAACGAGGGACGTTACGTGCCTCATGCCGAGCCTCCAACGCAATTGTACGACGTGTTTCAAGATAGCGCCCGCGCCGCCTCGTCTGTGACAGGCGAGGCGGTCAAATTTTTATCTTAGTCGAGGCGCCCCAAGAGCGAGCGCGCGATGATGACCTGCTGAATCTCCGAGGTGCCCTCGTAGATCTCCGTGATCTTCGCGTCCCGGTAGTGGCGCTCGACGGGGAATTCGCTCGTATATCCGTACCCGCCGTGAATCTGGAGCGCCTCCGCCGCATGTTTGCGCGCGGCGGTCGAGGCGAAGAGCTTCGCCTTGCTGGCGGGCAACGCAAAGGGCTCACCCGCGTCGGCCAGCGCGGCCGCACGGTAGGTGAGCATGCGAGCCGCGTCGAGGTCCATCGCCATCTGCGCGATCTTGAACGAGACGCCCTCGAACGCGCCGATCGGTTTGCCGAACGCCACCCGCTCCTTGGCAAACTTGACGGACTCGTCGAGGCAGGCCGCGAGAATTCCGATCGCCTGCGACGCGATGCCGATACGCCCCGCCGTCAAGGCGGTCATCGCGTTGCCGAATCCCGCGCCCTCCTCGCCCAGCAGCGCGTCCGCACCAACCTCCACGTCATCGAAGGCGAGATCGCACGTGTTGCTGGTGTGGATGCCGAGCTTCTCGGTCACGCGTTCGACCGTCACGCCCGGCAGGCTCGGCTCGATCAGGAAGGCGCTGACCCCGCGTGCTCCCGCGCCGCCCGTGCGGAACATGCCCATGATCACGCCCGCGTAGCTTCCGGTGCTGCACCATTGCTTGCGCCCGCGCAGCACGTAGCCGTGCTCGGTGCGGCGCGCCGTCGCGCGCAGCGCCGCCGCGTCCGACCCGGCGTCCGATTCGGTCAGCGCGAAACCGGCGATCGAGTCGGCGGTCGCAAGCGACCGCAACCAGCGCTCGCGCTGTGCCGGCGTTCCCATCTTGAGGATCGCCGCGCAGATCATCGAGTGCACCGAAACGGTCACCGCGGTGCCGGCATCCACGCGCGCGAGCTCCTCGATGGCGAGCGCATACGAGACGTAATCTGCGCCGGCACCGCCGTACTCTTCGGGAACGATTATCCCCATGAGCCCGGCGTCGCTCAGCTTGCCGTACAGCTCGCGAGGAAAGACGTGCTCGCGGTCCCACGCCGCCACAAACGGTGCGATCTCCCGCTGCGCGATCTCGGCCGCCAGTGCGCCGACGGCGCGCTGCTCCTGCGTCAGCTCGAACTGCGCGCGCGTCTGCGCAAGCACTACCTACCTCGAGATCAGACCGCTACGAGGAGGGCGTCGCCTTGGCCGCCGCCGGAGCAGATTGCGGCGATCCCGAGTCCGCCGCCGCGCCGGCGCAGCTGGTTGATGACCGTCTCGACGATGCGAGCTCCCGACGCCCCGATCGGGTGGCCCATGGCGACCGCGCCGCCGAACCGGTTAAACGAGCCCTCCTCGAGATCGAGCCGGCGCGCCGACGTAATCGCCACCGCGGAGAACGCCTCGTTAATCTCCCACACCGCGACGTCGGACGCGCGGTATCCCGTCCGGTCGAGCAGCTTGTGCGCCGCCATCGCCGGAGTCAAGCTGATGTAAGGAGAGTCCCACGCGACCGTGTCGTGATCGACGATCGTTGCCAGGGCCTCGTAGCCGTGCGCCGCTGCGTAACCGGCGTCGGCGAGAATCAGCGCGGCGGCGCCGTCGTTGACGCCGGGCGCGTTGCCGGCCGTCACGGTGCCGTTGCGCTCGAGCGGCCGCAGCTTCGCCATCGCCTCGACGCTCGCGTCGGGGCGCACGGACTCGTCTCGATCCACAACGGTGTGCGGATGCTCGCCTTCCAAGAACGGCGCGTATGCGGCGTAGTCGAGCGTGAATTCTTGCGACGGCTCATGCTCCCAGACGCGGCTCGGCGCGCCGACCGACACGGGAATGCGGGCCTTCCCCTGCCGCGGCAGCCGCTCGACGACGACCTTGTCCTTGGCCTTGCTGGCGACTTTGACCGGCACGATCTCGTCGGCGAAGTGACCCGCCGAGTGCGCCTCGGCGGCGCGGCGATGGCTCTCGAACGCGAACCGGTCCTGTTCCTCACGCGTCAGCGCGAGCTCAGTGGCGACCTTGCTGCCCTGCGTCGCCATCGTCATCGGGAAATACTGATCCCAGAGCCCGTCGTAGATCATCGCATCCACGAGCGCCCCGTCGCCGAAGCGATAGCCCCAGCGCGCGTCCCGCAGCAAGTACGGCGCGTTCGACATCGACTCCATCCCGCCCGCCGCGACGACGGCGACGGCGCCGGCGTTGATGGCGCGCATCGCGTTCACGACCGCGACCATGCCGGACGCGCACACCTTGTTGATCGTGTCGGCCGTCACCGTCTTGGCGAGCCCGGACTTGAAGAGCACCTGCCGCGCGGGGTTCTGCCCGACGCCGGCCTGCAGCACCTCGCCGAACGACACGTGCTCGATCTCGGACGGATCGATCTTCGAGCGCTCCACGGCGGCGGTCAGCGCAACCGCGCCCAGCGTGGTCGCGGATAGCGGAGCGAGCGCTCCGCCCAGTTTGCCGAACGGCGTGCGCGCCATCCCGAGCACGACCGTCTTCGAATTCATTTCAGCCATAAGGCCCCCACAATTCTCTTTGGAACTCCGTGAAGCCTAGAGGGTTGCCACGCGGGGGCCGACGTGCCGCGTAGGCGGCGTGTGGATGCGCCGCGGAGCCACGGAGGGCGGGAGCGGCGCAGAGGCCGAGTGCAGCGAGGCGCCGGATGCGCCGAGCAAACGGCCGCCCAAGCGGCATGTGGGGCCCCCGCGCGGCAACCCTCTAGTGCCTTACTACAATTGGGCAGGTCTCGCATTCGAATTGGATCGTGACGTGCGAGATGCCGAAGTGGGTCTGTGCGCAGGCCGTGATGTCGCGCAGCACGTCGGTCGCTTCGCTGATGCGGCGGTCGTCGAGCAGCACGTGCGCGGACAGCGCATGCGAACCGCTGCCGATCGACCAGACGTGCAGGTCGTGAACGCCCGTGACGCCGCCGATCCTCTCGAGGTGCGCGGTCAGCTTCGCGGAGCTGACGCCCTCGGGAACGCTCTCGAGCAGCACGCGCGTCGCGTCGCGCATCACCCGCGCGACGCCGACGACGATGATTGCGGCAACGAAGAGCGAGAGCAGCGGATCGATCCACGCTAGGTGCGTCAGCGCGATGGCGACGCCGCCGAAGATCACGGCGACGGCGCCGAGCGCGTCGCCGAGCACGTGGAAGAGCGCGGCGCGCAGGTTGAGGTCGGCGCGGCCGCCGTGACGCAACAGCATGCCGACGCCGGCGTTGACCGCAAGCCCCGCGACGGCGACGTACGTCATGAGTGCGGCGTGCGGCTCGACCGGTGCGGCGAAGCGCCGCGCGGCCGTGTAGACGATCGCGATCGTGGCGACGAGCAGCAGCGTACCGTTGGCGAGCGCGCCGAGCACCTCGATGCGCCCATAGCCGAACGTGCGGCGCAGATCCGCCGGACGCGCGGCGCCGATCGCGGCGAGCAGCGCGAGGCCCATTGCGAACGTGTCCATGGTCACGTGTGCCGCGTCGCTCGTCAGCGCCAGGCTGCGCGAGACCGCGCCGCCCCAGAACTCGAGCACCGCGACGAGTGCCGTCGCGACGAGCGCGAGCGTCAGCCGGCGTTGTGTCGGCACGGCGCGGCTACGCGGCGCCGGCCTTGACGACCAGCGCGGCGAGCATCGCGCCGAAGAGCGCGAACGTCTTGCTCTCCGCCTCGAGCAGCGCATCGGGGTCCCATCGAGCTTCCGCCGAGCCTCGCGAGGAACGCTGCGGGATCAGGCGCGGCACGCGCTCGCAGTAGCGATCGAATGCGTCGCCGAATTGCTCGCGTAGAAACGCTTCTTCGTGCGGCACGATGATCGCGTACACGCCCGCCATTGCCGCCAGCGAGGCGCCGAGCAGTCCGCAGCGGGCAGCGCACGAGTTGCGCCCGGTAAAGGCGAACGCGAAGCCGGCAGCGGTGAGGAAGTTACCGATGTACAGCGGGTTGCGGACGTAACCGTAGGGGCCGTCGGTTACGAGCTTCGGGGCGGTGACGGCGTCGTTGCGCGTCGTTGCGCCGGAATAGCCGACCGCCCAGCAGCGCACGAGCTCGCCCGCAATCGCGAGCGGCAAGCCGAGCGCGACGCTGCGCGCGCTCGGACGCCCGAAGAGCGTGAGCGCCGCGGCAGGCACGCTCAGCAGCAGACCGCGGTTCTTAAAGACGAACGCCTGCAGCGTCACGCCGTCGCGCTTCATAAGTCTCGCGCAGCGATTGCACGAGCGGTATCGTGGGCTCCCATCCCGTACGCGCGCGCAGCTTCGCGGGACTTCCCACGAGCAGCGCTATTTCGGCGCCGCCGCGCGCGCGGGCGGGATCCTCGCGCACCTCGACGGGCACGCGAGCGATTCCGATCAGCTCGCGCAGCACGTCGCGAATCGAAACGGCGTGCCCGCTGCAAACGTTGTAGATCTCGCCGCGCTCGCCTCGTCGCGCGAGCGCGATGTACGCCGCGACGACGTCGCGCACGTCGAGGAAATCGCGCGCCGCCTCCAGGTTGCCCGTCAACAGCTGCGGCGTGCCGCCGGCGGCGATGCGCGCGAGCTGCGCGGCAAACGACGCGACGACGAAGCGCTCGTCTTGCCCCGGACCGATGTGGTTGAACGCACGCGCAATCACGACGTCGAGGCCGAAGCTGCGCGACTCCCCCAAGAGGATGGTCTCGGCCGCGGCCTTGCTGGCGGCGTATGGATTGCGCGGCCGCGGATCCAGCGTCTCGACGAGCGGATACTCGGCGGCGTCGCGGGCGCCGTACACCTCTGCGGAGCTCGCGAAAACGAGGCGTGGTGCGCCTCCGGCGGTCCCGCGTAGCGCATCCGCCAGGCGCGCCGTTCCCATTACGTTGGTCTCGTACGTCTGAAGCGGCGCACGCAGAGACTCGGGAACGAAGGTCTGTGCCGCGAGATGAAACACCGTGGTAGGTCGGAACGCATCGAAAGCGCCGCGCAGCGCTCGAACGTCGTTCACGTCGACGAAGCCGTCGAACACTTCCGCGCCTTCGTTGCGCAGCGCGGCCGCCAGATAACGGCCGACGAAGCCGTTTGCGCCGGTTACGAACGCTCGCATCGCTTGATGTCCGACTCGACCATCATGGCGACGAGTTGCTCGAAGCTCACCTCGGCCTCCCAGCCGAGCGCACGGCGCGCCTTGTCCGCGTCGCCGATCAGCCGGTCCACCTCGGCGGGGCGCACGAAGCGGGGGTCGATGACCACGTACGGCTCGTACGAGCCGAGGCCGGCGACCTCGAAGGCGATGCGCACGAAGTCGCGCACGCTGTGGGCGCGTCCGGTCGCGATCACGTAGTCGTCGGCGGCTTCTTGCTGCAGCATCAGCCACATCGCGCGCACGTAGTCGCCCGCATATCCCCAGTCGCGATGCGCGTCGAGGTTCCCGAGCCGCAGCTCCTTGGCCAGGCCGCATTTGATGCGCGCGACGCCGTCGGAGACCTTGCGCGTCACGAACTCTTTTCCCCGGCGTGCCGACTCGTGGTTAAAACAGATTCCGCTGCAGGCGTAGAGGCCATAGGACTCGCGATAATTCACGGTTATCCAGTGGCCGTAGACCTTGGACACGCCGTACGGGCTGCGCGGATAGAACGTCGTCCGCTCGTTCTGCGGCGACTCGGGCGTGTTGCCGAACATCTCGGAGCTCGACGCCTGGTAGAAGCGAATCGTCGGATCTACGTGGCGGACGGCCTCGAGGACGCGCGTGACACCGAGCGCCGTGAACTCGCCCGTCAACACGGGCTGCGTCCAGGATGCCGGGACGAACGATTGCGCAGCTAGGTTGTAGATCTCGTCCGGGCGCACGTCGTTGACGATGGACGTGATCGAGCTCTGATCCAACAGGTCGCCGGAGACGATCTCCAGGTCGCCGACGATGTGCTCGATGCGCTCGTGGACCTCGGTGCTCGTGCGCCGCGTCATCCCGACGACGCGATAGCCCTTCTCGAGCAAGAGCTCCGCGAGATAGGAACCGTCCTGCCCCGTGATGCCGGTGACGAGTGCGGTCTTGGCCACGCCGTTTTGCTACCGCGCGCCCACGCGCGGGCGCAGGCGCTCGGCCAGCGTGACCGCGATGAACGCGGCGACGGCGCTCGGCAGCGTGCCGCGGCCGAAGCCCGCATCGTAGCCGAGCTCGCCCGCCAGGCGGTTCGTGACGCGCGGGCCACCGCAGATCAAGACCACGCGATCCCGCAGGCCCTCAGCCTCGAGCAGCTCGCTCAGCCGGGTAAAGTTCTTGATATCGCTGCCCTTTTGCGTGACGACCTGCGAGGCGAGCAGCGCGTCGATGCCGTGCTCTTTGGTGTAACGCACGAGCTCCTCGGGCGCGACCTGACTGCCGAGATTGAACGCCTCGAACATTCGATAGCGCTCGAGGCCGTAATCGCCCTTGTAGCCCTTCATGTTGAGGATCGCGTCGATTCCGACGGTGTGGGCGTCGGTCCCGATGCACGCGCCGGCGACGCGGATCTTGCGGCCGACGTGCTCGGCGACATAGGCGTCGACCTCTTCCATCGACATCGCGTGCCCGCCGGCGGACGGAGCCGCGATGCCCTCGACGTCCACGCCCTCGCGCGTGCTCGCATAGACGACGAAGAACGAAAAGCCGGTCGCGATCGGCCGGCCGTCGACGACCTGGACGTCGTTGAATCCCATCTTGCCGGCGAGCTGGCGCGCGGCCTCGTCGGCCGCTTCGCTCCATTCCACGGGAAGCGTAAACGAGAGCTGGATCTTGCCGTCGTCTTGCGTGTCGCCGTACGGCCTTACGATCTTACTCATGAGGCGACGGCAAATCTCAAAGCATCTTCGAAAGGATTGAAGTAGCCGTCGGCGCGCGCGAAGACTCCCTCGAATCCGCGCCCTCCGTCGGGCGAGCGCGAGACGTCGGCGAACGTGGCGGACTGGATCGCCGCCATCAGCCCTGTCTCGGACACGCGACGCAGCAGCGACTCGGAGGCCGCCAGCACGTCGCTCGCGCGCCGCTCGATCGTTCCCCCGGGCCGCAGCACGATCTCGTCGCCCAGGTGGCGTGCGGTGCTCATGATGTAGCGCGCGTTTTCGAGCGCGAGCGCCCGATCGCCCAAGAACGGCGTGTGAATCGCCTCCGTCAGCATGCCGCAGAGATGGATGCTCTGTCCCGTCATGACCGACGTCAGGTTGAACATGGCGTCGATGAGGTGCCCCTTGAAGACGTCGCCCGTCATGTGCTTGGTCGGCGGCATGTACTTCAGAGCCGCATGCGGGAAGATCTCGCGCGCGAGCTGCGCCTGCGCGACCTGATACAGGAAGCTGTCCTCGAGGTCGGGGTTGATCTCGTAGGCGTCGCCGAGCCCGATCTGATCGTCAGGGAGGCCGGCCCGGTGCGCGAACTCCTCGTTGATGAACTGCGACGCCAGCACGGCGGGCGCCTGATCCACGGCGTCGGCCGTCGTCAGGTAATTGTCCTCACCGGTATTGATGATGATCCCCGAGTACGCGTTGAGCATTCGGCTGAAGTGCTGGTCGACGAACGTGCGTTTCATGTTGATGTCGCGGAAGAGAATGCCGTACATCGAGTCGTTCAGCAGCATGTCGAGCCGCTCGATCGCGGCCATCGCCGCGATCTCGGGCATGCACAGCCCGCTCGCGTAGTTCGTGAGCATGACGTAGCGTCCGAGGCGTTCCCCGGCCTCGTCGAGAGCCGCCCGCATGATCGCGAAGTTCGCCTGCGTCGCATATGTGCCGCCAAAGCCTTCCGTGGTAGGGCCGAACGGAACGAAGTCGAGCAGCGACTGCCCGGTCGAGCGGATGACCGCGATGACCTGCGCGCCGGCCTCGGCGGCCGCGACGGCCGCACTCCGATCCTCGTAGATGTTGCCGCTCGCGACGATCACGTACAGCAGCGGCGGCGGCAGCTGCGGCAATCGCGCCATCGCGCGCGCGCGCTCCTCGCGTTGCGCTTCGATCCGGCGCAGCGCGGCCTCGACGTGCGGGCCGAGCGCACCCCGCGCAGCGCCTTCGGGGGCGTGCGTGAACTGTTCGAGCGCGCAGCGGCGCAGGCCGAGCGCTTCGCCGAGCGCCGCGGGCTCGAGCCCCGTCTCGGCCAGCGCCTTTCCGAAGGCCAGAGCGACGCCGCGCCGCCTCTCGTGATCGGGAAGCGAGTCGACGATGGCGTTGGGGATCGGAACCTCGTCCGGGGTGACGCCGTCAACGCCCAGCAGGCGCAGGACCGCGCGCTCGACCGAGACGGTCGAGTGGGCCGCAATGAATGCTTCTACCGGTGCGACGATCGCCGAAGCCAGCTCGCGGCAGCGCGCGACCCGCTCCCGATCGATATTCAGTTCCACGGTGCTCTATCTTATCCGATGGCGGGGGAAACCCCCAAGCACGCGGCGAGCCCCTCGCGCCACGACGGCATGCGGATGCCCAGGCCCCCGAGCTTCGCGTTGGAGAGCGCGGAGAAGCGCGGGCGCGGGGCGACCGTGCTCCGCTGCTCGGCCCGAATCGGCTCAATCTGGGCGTCGGTACCGGCCAGCCGGGCGGCCTCGGCGGCGAACTCGTACCAGCTCACGGGCCCGACGTTGACCGCGTGGTACAGCCCGTAAACGTCGCGGTCGATCAGGCGCCGGAGCGCGTCGGCCAAGTCTCCGGCGAAGGTGGGCGAGGCGCACACGTCGGCGACGACCCGCAGCGGCGCCCCGGCGCGCGACGCCAGGACGCGATCCAGGAGCGACGGCCGGCGCGACGCCGAGCTCGTCGGACCGTAGATGCCGCACGTCCGTACGACGAAGGCGGGAGCGCGCAGCCTCTCCACGAGGTGCTCGCCGGCGAGCTTCGACGTCCCGTAGACCGATAGGGGGTGCGGCGCATCGGCCTCCGTGTACGGCGTGCCGCCTTCTCCGTCGAACACGTAGTCGGTGCTGAGCGTCACGAACAGGGCGCCGGCATCGCGCGCGAGCCGTGCCGCTACGCCGACCGCGACCGCGTTCGTCTCGAACGCGGCGAGCGGTTCCGACTCGCACCGGTCGACGTCGTGAAATGCGGCGGCGTTGACCAGCACGTCGGCGCGAGAGCGCGCGAGGGCCTCCGCGAGCGCGACGCTATGCCGGATGTCGAGCTCGGCGTGCGTCGGCGCGGTGATCTCGCAGTCGTCCCAGCGTCGTCGAATGGCCGTTCCGAGCTGCCCCGAACCGCCAATCAACAGGACGCGCTTCACACCGTCGACCGTCGGCTCGTGGAATGGCGCTGCGCAATCAGCGCGAGCGCGACCGCCAGTACGGCCGCGAAATTCCCGACGACCATGATCTCCACGACCGTCGCGAGCGTCGGGTGTATCATCGCGATCGCGCCCAGCGTGCCGAACGTGCAGACGAAGAGCGGCACCGTGAACCCAAGGCGGTGGGTCGCGATGCCGTAATACGTTAACGCGTTGGTCAGCGCGAGCATGACCATCGCCAGGCCGTACGTCACGAGGAGCGGCGCAGCCGCATCGAAGGCATGCCCCACCAGCGCGTGGAGCACCGCGGTGCCGAAGAAACGAAATACGAAGAGACCCCCGCAGGCCACGAGCGCGAACATCAGCAGGCTGCCCGCGAGGACCTCGCGCGTCTGGGCGCCGCGCGCGTGGCGATCGGCCGCCTGCGGCAGCAGCACCGTGGGGATGAATCCGACGAGATAGAGTAGGATCTTTCCGCCGAGCGAGGCGGCCGCGTACAGGCCGGCCGCGTGCGCGTCGAAGAAGTGCTTCACCAAGACGACGTCGGCCGATCCCATCAGGGTGACGGCGATGGTCGCCGCCGCCGCGCCGGCCCCCGCATTGAGGATGCGCCGCCAATCGTAGCGGACGCGGTGCGCTTGAGCGCCGGCATAGCGCCGGCGAAGACGCGAGCCGAGATACAGCAGCGCGGCGAGCGGACCGAAGAAGAAGCCGGCGATCGCGCCGCCGAGCTTCAGCCCGATCGCCACGAGCAGGCCGATTCCCAGGACCTTCGCGATGCCTTCGACCGAGTTGGATATCGCGTATCCGAAGAAGTCTTGCGTCCCCTGCGCGACCGCGCGCAACGCGCTCACGAACAGCGAAGCGCCCGCGACGAGGCCGACGAACGGAATCGACCACACTGGGACGTGAAGGAACCGTGCGAGCGGAAGCGCGCCGAGCGTCGCGGCGACGACGTAGATCAGCGCGAGCTTCGCGAACGCGCCCGCGACGCCGTCCGTCAGGCCGCGGAGGTGCCCGTCGTCGTGCAGCGCGCGAAATTCGGCGGCGAGCTGCGCGACGACCGGCGCGACGAATGCGGCCGGGAGCGCGGCGATCACCGCCGCGTTGAGGAGCGCGTAGAGACCGCCGTAAATGGTCACGCCCAGTTGACGGCTCGCGATCGCATGCGCGACGAAACCGCAGACGTTGAGCACCATGCTTGCGGAAAACACGAGCAGGCTCTGCTTGAGCATCGCGCTCGCGCGAAGACGTTCGAGCCCACGCCGTAGCACGAGCGTGCCCGGCGGACTCACGCTTCCGTTCACCGGGAGCCTCTGATTAATCCGCTGCACCGATCGCGGCGAGCGATTTCGCCGCAGATCAAGGCGCGGCCGAGGGAGCATAGTGAGAACCTCTGAACCGAGGGCGCAACAAAGAGATGCGGCGAGAGCGCCGCCGTCCGTTGGGTTTGGCCGCAAAGGATCGGTACATGGGATTAATCAGAGGTTCCCTGGTACCCTCGTTCTCATGGAGATCGAGCATTTACCTCTCAGCGGCGCTTTGGTGCTGACACCGCGCGTCTTCACGGACGAACGAGGCTATTTCATGGAAACGTACTCGCTCGATCGTTATCGCCAATGCGGCATCGAAGAAACGTTCGTGCAAGACAACCTTTCGCTATCGCGGCGCAACGTCTTGCGAGGGCTGCACGGCGACGCGCGAATGGCCAAATTAGTGGGGGTCCTCCGGGGCAGCATCTTCGACGTGATCGTGGACCTTAGAGTCCCGAGCGCCACGCGCGGACGCTGGTACGGTGCGGTGCTCGACTCCGCGCGAGGCAGGCAAATGTACGTTCCCAAGGGCTTTCTGCACGGCTTCCTCGCGCTCGAAGATGAAACGCTGGTCGCCTACAAACAGAGCGCCGCATACGACCCCGCGCACGAGATTTCGGTCGCGTGGGATGACCCCGCTATAGGAATCGAGTGGCCGCTCGGCGGGAGCCGGCCCATCCTCTCCGCCCGCGACGCCGCGAGTCCCCCCTTGCGCGCGCTAAAGGCGTAACAAAAGGCACCCGCCGAGGTAAGAGCCGCCAGAGGAACAGAATCGAGGAGGGATGGCATTCCGTGATCAGAGCGACGAGGCTCTGGTGCATCGAGTGCGCTCCGGAGAAAGGGAGCTCTTCGGCGTGCTAGTGGATCGCTATAAACGCGGTATCGCAAACTTCATCGGGGCGACGGTGCGTAACTCTGCGGAAGCGGCGGACCTGTCGCAGGAGACGTTCCTGCGCGCATACGCCCATCTCGGTACGTTCAACCCGCAGCTCGGAAAGTTCTCGACCTGGATCTACCAAATTGCGCGAAACGTGATTCGAACCTACCTTTCAAAGTCGCTGCGGGCGCCGCAGCTGCAGGAGCTCACCGCCGAGCACGGCATCGAGAGCACGTTTCCCGATCTCTCGCGGGAAGCCGACCCCGCCGGCGGCGTGTTGCGCGAGGAGGCGGAGCGCGAGCTGCGTTCGGCGCTGGCCGAGCTTCCGGAGCGCACCCGCACCGTCTTGGCGCTGCGGTACTTCGACAACATGGAATATCAGACGATCGCGAGCACGCTCGGACTTTCGCTCGGCAACGTGAAGACGCTGATCCATCGGGGCAAGATCGCGCTCACCAAGAAGATGCGCGAGCGCGAGGCGGCGGCCGTCAAAGCGTCACTCTACGCCGCCGCAAAGGGGGGCACGAATGCGCTGCTCCTCGTGTGAGCCGCTGCTCGACGCCTACCTCGAGGCGAGCCTCACCCCGAGGCGCGGCCGCGACGTCGGCCGGCACCTGCGCGCCTGCGGCAACTGCGCGGCCCTCCTGCACGAGCTTCGGGTGATCGACGCCCTGCTCGAGACAGCGCGTCCGCCCGGCAGCGTCGCGCCGGATTTCACGGCTTCCGTCGTAACCGCCGCACGGATCAGGGCGCCGCGCGCGCGCCGGCGCGCTCCGCTCGGCCTGGTCTTGCTGGCGTATCTCGCGATTGCGTGGACGCTCGTGGTCGTGGGCGTGCGTTCGAAGCTGCTCGCGGGTCTCGGCCCGACGCTTGCCCTGTCCGAGCACCACGTCTTTGCGGCGCTCGGGGCGGGGGTGCGCGCGCTCGCGCCGGCGACTCCGCTGGCGGCCGCGGTGATGACCGGCGTGCTGCTGCTCGACATTTTGCTGCTGTGCGCGGTCGCCTACGGGTACCGGCGCATGCGGCCGCTGATGGCACTCTATCTCACGCGAGGATCCCGTTCGTGAAGTTTCGCTTGGCAATCGTCTTGGCGACGCTCGCCGCCGCCGCGTCGCTCTGCGCGGCACCCGCGCTCGCCGACCCCCAGGCCGTCTACCATGGCGGCACCTACTTCGGCTCGGTCGTCGTCGAGCCGGGGCAAGTCGTGGACGGCGATCTGACCGTGATCTTCGGCGACGCGACGATCGCCGGCATCGTCCAGGGCGACTGCACCGCTATCGGCGGCAGCTGCGACACGCGGCCGGGCGGGGTAGTGACCGGCCAGATCAATCAACTCGGCGGCGCGGTGACGCAGGCCGTGGTGCCGTGGGCGCCGAGCGACTCCGCGTACAGCCCGTTCGTTCCGGACCATCGCCTCCTGTGGCGGCTCTCCTGGAACCTGCTCGCGCTCCTCATCTTCCTTATCTTTCCGCTGCGCACGCGCATGGTGCTCGACCGGCTCGAACGCCACCCGGGACTCTCCGTGACGGCGGGTCTGCTGGGCTGCGTTGCCGTCGTGCCGCTCGCGGTGCTGCTCGCGATCACGATCCTGCTGATTCCGCTGATTCTGCTCGAGCTCGTCTTCGTTCTCGCAAGCGTCTTTCTCGGCACCGCCGCGCTCGCTTTGCTGATCGGGCGCCGGCTCTGCGAGCTCCTGAGCCCGTCGACGACCCCCTCGCCGCTGGTGGCGCTGCTGGTGGGCATCGTGCTGATCACCGCCGCGGAGCTCGTGCCGGTCGTCGGCACGCTCGTGCTCATTCTCGTCGGACTCATCGGTCTGGGTGCGACGATACTCTCGTTTGCGGCCGACAGCATCGGCGCCCCGGCGGGCCCGAGCTCTTCCGCGCCCCGTGCCCCGCTAAGCGGACCGCCCATGGCCGCCGGCTAACACCACCAAATGTCCACTATCTCGCGGGCCGCGAAGTTTGCCGAGCGTACGGCACACCTGCGGGCTTCGACGATACGCGAGATGTTGAAGGTCACTCAACAGCCCGACGTCATCTCTTTCGGCGGCGGTCTTCCGGCGCCGGAGCTCTTTCCGACGACCGCCATCGCCGAGGCAGCGCGCGCGGTCATGGAAACCTACGGGCCGGCTGCGCTGCAATACAGCTTGACCGAGGGAATCCCCGAGATGCGGCGATGGGTCGCGGAGCGGCTGACGCGGCGGCTGGGGCGCATCGTCGAAGCGGATAGCGTCACGATCGTCAACGGCTCGCAGCAGGGGCTGGATCTCGTCGGCAAGGTCTTTCTGGACCCCGGCGATCACGTCGTGCTCGAAGATCCCTCGTACTTGGGCGCGATTCAAGCGTTCGATGCCTACCAGACGCGCTATCTGACCGTCGACACCGACGAAGACGGCCTGCTACCGGATTCGCTCGAGCGGGTCCTCGAGCGCGCCGACCCATTCCCGAAGTTTCTCTATCTCGTTCCGAATTTTCAGAATCCGACGGGCCGGACGCTCTCGGGACCGCGGCGCGAGCAGGTCGTCCGCATCTGCGAGGAGTTCGGGCTGCCGATCTTCGAGGACGATCCCTATAACGAGCTCCGTTTCGAAGGCGGCGACTTGCCGTCGCTCCTCTCACATCCGAGCTCGGCGCCGATCATCTACTCGGGCACAGCCAGTAAGATCATGGCGCCCGGGATGCGCATCGCGTGGCTCGTCATTCCCGACGAGGAGATCCGCGAGAAGGTGGTCCTCGCGAAGCAGGGCGCCGATCTGCACAGTGGCACGTTCGCGCAATACGTCTTCTATCAATACGCTCGGGACGGCGCCGCCTTCGACGCACACGTGAGACGGATCGCCGCGACCTACGCGATCCGACGCGACGTCATGGCGACCGCGCTCGAGGAGGTCATGCCGGAGCAGGCGCGCTGCACGCACCCGAAGGGCGGAATGTTCTTGTGGATAACCGTCCCCGGCGTCGACACCGCCGAGTTGTTGCACATCTCAGCTCGATCGAAAGTCGTCTTCGTACCGGGAGTCAATTTCTATCCCGGCCGCAACGTGCATGACGGAATGCGCCTGAATTTTTCCAATGCGTCGGAGAAGAATATCCGCATCGGCGTCGAACGACTGGCACACGCCGTCCGGGTCTACAAGGGCTAGTGGCGTCGTAGGTCGCTACAAGGAG
This sequence comes from Vulcanimicrobiota bacterium, assembly GCA_019235995.1. Classification (GTDB taxonomy): domain Bacteria; phylum Vulcanimicrobiota; class Vulcanimicrobiia; order Vulcanimicrobiales; family Vulcanimicrobiaceae; genus Cybelea. The sequence continues at coordinate 11,553 of JAFAJV010000122.1, read as the reverse complement.
TTCCATCGCGTGGCAGAAGGCTTGGTCGTCGGCATCTTTCCCCAGTCCGATCCGAAGGCGCTCGCGAGCGCTCTTTCCGCGCAGCAGATCGACCTGAGCAAGGTCAAAGTCGTGAGCGGCGGCCCCGCCAGCGATGAAACCGACTCCTCACCGCTCGAGTTCATCGACGTCGCCACCGACATGGAATCGAACTCCCTCTCGGACGACATGACGCACGGCATGGGAATCATGGGCGACTCGGGCGGCACCAGCGTCCCGGGAATCGGCGGCCATCAGCAGTCGCTGGAGTCGTTCACCCACCGAGACGCGACGTCACGATATCTCATGGGATTTGCCATTCCCCCCGACGAGGTGGACAACTTCGACGAGGCCATCGCGGGCGGACGAGCCGTGGTCCTTTACCCGGGCGCCGGAGCGGATGCGCAGGCGGTTGCAACGGCCTTTCGGGCCGCCGGACTGCGCAACGTGCGGTCCTACTGACGGCCCGCCGCCTCAAGCGATTTTTCCTATCTACCCTCGCGACGATTCTCGCGAGCTGCGCGCCCTCCTCGCACTACGATTACGCTCACCTTCCCTCCGGATACCAGTGGAGAGCGGTGTACAATCCCGCGACGAATGACATCGTGTTCTACGGCCAGGTTCCGCTGACCAGCGACACCGTTTACGTCGGTCCGGATAACCAATTCTACATCTTCCATCATGCGGGCACCGTCCGTCAGAACGACCTGCGGATGCGCTGGCTGCCCCACGACGCCTCGGCGCTATAAGCGCCGCGTCGATCCGATCACGCGCGCCGGCACGCCGGCGACGACCGCGAAGGCCGGCACGTCGCGAGTGACCACGGCGCCGGCGCCGACCAACGCGCCCTCCCCGATCGTGAGGTTCGGCAGAATGGTCGCGTTGCTGCCGATCGACGCGCCTCGACACACGCGAGTGGTCAAGACGCTCCAATCCTCCTGCGTCTGCAGCGAGCCGTCCGGATTCGTCGCCCGGGGATACCGGTCGTTCACGAACATCACGCCGTGGCCCACGAAGACCTCGTCTTCGATCGTGACGCCCTCGCAGATGAACGTGTGCGACGATATCTTGCAGCGTCTCCCGACCGCTGCGTCCTTCTGAATCTCGACGAACGCGCCGATCTTCGTATCGTCGCCGATGCGGCAGCCGTAGAGATTGACGAGACTCTCGTGAAAGATCGCGACGCCCTTGCCGAGGACGACGCTCGCATCAATGGGCACGCGTCGGCCCCGTTCTCAGCCGTTGCCACGCGACGATCGTGGCTTGCTTCCAAAACTCGAATCCGAAGGCCGCGCTCACGAACGGGTGAGAGAGCCACTCGGAGCGGCGGTCGCGCAGGAGGCCGTACGCCGCCGCCGCGAGCGGAAACACGAAGCTGATCGAGTAGAACGGCCACAGGTAGGCCCGCGAGCGCTGGGCCCGGCCCGACGAGCGCAGGCGCCCCCACATCGGCTGTCCCGCGTCGGACATGCGGGCGCGAAACCGCGGCCCGAATTTGCGCAGCGCATCGGCGATTCCGCCCACCGTGTGATGCTCGAGCGTCGCGCGCGGGACGAAGGCGATCTCGCGCCCGGCGGCGATCAGCATCTCGACCGGCGCGACGTCGTCTTCATCGGTTCCGGCCGGCTTTCGATAGGGCAGCCGAATCGCAAACGCCTGAGCGAGCGCGATCAGCGGCGTCGGTCCCGAACCGAAGTCGTAGACGACGTAATCGTCGGTGCATCGCTTCACCCGATAGGTGCGGCGGTACGACGCGGGCGAGGTGGCCCCGCCGTAGACGAAGTGATTGAACGGATCGCTAAACGCGTTGAAGTAGCGCGTCGTAGCGCCGTCGGCGGGCGTGTTTACCAAGGCCGGAAATGCCGCGGCGACTCTCGGGTCGGCGAACGGACGAGCGAGCCGCTCGAGAAAAAACTCATCGTGCAGCACGTTGTCGGCGGCGAGAACGACCGCGACGTCCCCGTTAGCGCGCTCCATGAGCATGCCGACGCCCGGCTCGGCGCGTCGTATCGGATTGGGTACGACGGTTGCCCCGTAGGACTGCGCGACGGCGACCGTGTCGTCGGTCGAGCCGCCGTCCGCGACGAGCATCTCGATCAGATCGCTCGGGTAGCGCTGCCGGCGGATCGACCCGAGAAGAATGGGAAGGCGGGTCGCTTCGTTGCGAGCCGGCACGATCATCGAGAAACGCACGCCCGGCGAATGGGCCTCGGGTTCCACTATACCGTCGCGCCGACCAACTCGATCCGAGCACTGCCGCGTTGCGCCGAGCGCAGCGCCCCCTCGATGACGCGAACGACGCCGGCTCCGAAGCGGCCGTCCGAGCGCGTGGGAGTGCCGTCGGCAATGGATCGCGCGAAGTCTTCCACCAGCTTGCCGAGCGCCTCGCGGTTATCCACGAGCGGAACGTTCAAGTCTCCGAGCCGGTACGAGACCATCTGTTGCTGCAGCGTCGAGCTCGTCGGATCCAGCACGACGCCCTTATCGTAGATGTAGATCTTTTCGTTGGGGTCGACGTCGTCCCAGACCGCCATCTTTCGGCTCGCTGAGATCATCGTGCGGCGAACCTTCACCGGTGAAAGCCAGCTCAGGTGAACGTGGGCGATGCATCCGCCGGGATACCACATCGTCAGGAACGCCACGTCCGGCGTCTCGGCGTGCACGCACGCCGCGAGCTGCAGCGAGACCGCCTGCGGCTCTTCACCCAAGACGTAGTTGATGATGGAAACGTCGTGAGGACCGAGATCCCACACGACGTTGCTCTCTTGGAAGAGGCCGAGATTGACACGCACCGAGTCAATGTAATAGATGCGGCCGAGCTCGCCGCCGGAGCACAGCGCTCGAAGCTTCTCGACCGAGCCGGTGTACAGGAAGGTGTGGTCGGTCATCAGCGCGACGCCGCGGCGCCGCGCGCGCTCGGTAAGGTCGCAAGCAGACTCGTAGCTCTCCGCCAGCGGCTTCTCCACGAGCACGTGCTTGCCGGCCTCAATCGCGCGAGCCGCCAACGCGTGGTGCGTGCGCGGCGGGGTCGCGATCGCCACGGCATCGATGGTATCGTCTTCCAGCACGGCATCGATGCTGCGATGGACGGCGACGTGCGGATACAGCCGCGCGAGTTTTTCTAAGCGCGCGGCATCGCTATCGACGATGCCCGCCACGCTCCAGGTATCCGAGGCGTGAAAATTGCGGACGAGGTTCGGCCCCCAATATCCGGCCCCGACGACGGCCGCCCGAAGTTGCCGAGCCATGGGGCGCTAGTGTCTACGCCGGCACGAGACGACGGGCGTCGTCGATCGCTCCGACCACGAAGTCGATCTGCTTTTCCGTGAGCTCGGCGTACATCGGAAGCGAGAGGATTCGCTCGGCTGAGCGTTCCGTGCGGCCAAACGCGCCACGCCCCAGTCCGAGGTCGGCATATGCGGGCTGCAAATGGATCGGCACCGGGTAGTGGATGCCGGTCGCGATGCCGCGTTCGGACAAGACGCGCTGCACGTGGGCTCGGTTCTCCACCTCGATCACGTAGAGATGGTACACGTGCCCATCCTCCGTCAAGCGCGGAGGGGGCGCGACGCCGATCTCCGAGAGCTTCGCGTCGTAGCGGCGAGCGTTGCGGCGCCGCGCGTCGTTCCATCGATCGAGGTGACGCAGCTTCACGTCGAGGACGGCCGCCTGAATGGAGTCCAGCCGGCAGTTGCCGGCCTTGACGAGATGCTCGTATTTCCTGCGTTGCCCGAAGTCGCGCAGCAGCAGCAACGTGTCCGCGAGCGCCGCGTCGTTCGTCACGATGGCGCCGGCGTCGCCGTAGGCGCCCAAATTCTTCCCGGGATAGAAGCTGAAGCAGCCGACGTCGCCGAAGCTCCCCGCCGCCTTGCCCTCGCGGCGCGCGCCATGAGCCTGGCACGCATCTTCGACCACGCGCAGATCGTGTCGCCGAGCGAAGCTCAAGATGGGCTCCATCGGGACCACCTGGCCGTAGAGATGCACCGGCATTACGGCCTTCGTGCGCGGAGTCAGCGCCGACTCGAGCGACGAGGCGTCGATCAAATAATTCTCGTCGGCGTCGACGAGCACCGGCCGCGCGCCGATTGCCGAAACGGCGATCGCGGAGGCGATGTATGTGTTCGCCGGTATGATCACCTCATCGCCGTCGCCGATGCCGAGCGCCTGCAGCGCAAGCTGGAGCGCGGCCGTGCCGGACTCCACTCCGAGGCAATGGCGAGCGCCGACATAGCGTGCGTAGCGCTCCTCGAACGCGGCGACGTCGGGACCCAAGATGAAGCTGGCATCCTCCATGACGCGCTGCACGCGCGGAACGATCTCCTCGCGTAAACCGGCAAACTGAGCGCGCAGATCGACGAACGGAACCTTCATGGCCACTGTCACGGGCCGCGCTTCGTCGGCGCTCGATAGGCCGCCTTCAATAGCCAGAGGATGCACACGATGCCGCAGAGCTCGGTCAGCATCTGCGCGATCGACGTCAAATGTACGATAATTATCGGAGCCGGCGAGGACCCGCCGACGAGCCAACCGTTCGCCGCCGTATTGAGGCGCACGTGCGGCAACACGCGCCACGCGCGAAGTGCCGTCCATGCCGCATCGTAGCGTTCGTTGAAGCGCAGCACCGCCGCGACGCCCGCGCCGCTCACGACGAGCAGCCATGGAGCGACCGCGCGAAACGGCACCGCCGGCGTCGCGCTCGTCGCCGTCGCCGGCGCGAGCGCCGGGAGCGACGGCGCGCTTGCGACGAGTTCGCACTCGCCCGCGCATGTGACCGATTCGCCGCCCGCGGCAATGGACAGCCACGCGAACTCCCCTCGCCCGTGGCGGATCGTACGCCCTTTCGAGTCGTTCAATCGTCCGCGTACCGATGCGAGCACGAAGGGGCCCGACCCGATCCGGTAGGGCGCGGCCGAGCGCGTGTAGACTCCGCCGAGGCCCTGTGCGAGAGCCGGCGCGTTCGCGAAGGCGAGGCGGGCGTCGATCCAGTCGGCTCGTGGATCGACGGAGTCGCCCTGCGCCGACAGCGGGCGAGCCGTCGGATACGGCGCACCGGCATCGCCGAAGAAGACGCCGCACGCGTCCAGGCCGTTCGGCAGCGCGACGACGCTCATCGCAGCGCACGTCGACACGAGTGGCAGCGGATCGGACACGTAGCGAACGCGTGCCGCCACGCCGGAGTACTGCGGCGGCGGCGGACCGAGCAACACGATGCGCTCGTTCGCTCGCGATATCAGCCAGCCGCGCGATACGACCTCGGCGACGCCGAGGGCGCGCAGCGCCTCGACGTTTCCGTGCTGCTCGAATCGCGCGAGGGCCATGTCGACCGGATATTCCGGGAAATACTCGTTGAGCGCGGTGACGTTGCCGGGATAACCGTGCGCGTCGGGATCCGCGCCGTCGCCGCCGCTGTCGCGCAACCCGAGCGGCTGGAACGCCGGCGACAGCGCGAGCCGCGTGAACGGCGGCGACGCAATCAGCGGATGCGGATACGACGATGCGCCGATCCAGAGATCGCTCGGAGGGGCGGCCGCCCACGTCGCCACGAGCGCGAGGCCCGCCGCGAGCGCGACGTATCGCGCCGGACGCAACGTACCGAGGGCGGCGCTTGCCGGCACGACCAGGACCGCGGCGAGCAGTCCGACTAAGTCGTACAGCTCGCGAAAGACGCCGCTCTCCGGGATGTTGTGCACGGCCCACGAGTACGGAATGGCAAGCGGGCCCTGCGTCCCGGCGATGCCGACGAAGAGCGCCGCAATCGCGACTCCCGCGGCGATCACGGCGCGCGAGTGGCGCGCGATGATGAGGCCGGCGATCCCGAGCGCCACGACGGCCCAGACCGCGACCTCGGCGGCGAGCCCGAGCCTGTCCGCGTAGCCCGGAAAGTATCCGCCGAGGGCCGAAAGCGCGCCCGGAGCGACGGACTGATAGACCTGCCACGCCAGGCTGTATGGAGTCCGCGCGATCGTGCCGCGCTCCGCGAACAGCCCCACGATGGTGGGAAGCGCGAGGACGACGCCGGCGACCGGCGGCAGCCACTTCCGCGTGCGTGATGCGAAGAGCACGAGCGCCAGCATCCCAACGATGAAGAACTGCAGCTGCGACTCGACGAGCACGAGCCACAGCGCGAGGCGCACGGGCGAAGCCTTCGAACCGCGCAGCATCTCACCGATGAGGCCGATGCTGCCCGCATATGCTAGGACCATCACGAGGTGTCCCGCGACGACCTCGTTATAGACCCACGGATTGAAGAGGGCGAACAATCCGACGCCGGAGGCAGCAGGCACGCCGGCGCCCCAGCGTTGCGCCACGTCGGCCGCGTTGCGAATGCAGAGCCAGCCGATCGCGAACGTGACGAGCGCGAGCGCTCCGAGCGGACCGACGAGCCACATCGACACCCCGGTGGGAAGCGCCATCGCGTACGTCGTCGGATGCGAGAGGAACTGGCCGAAGCCCGCCGACAGCCAACCGCCGATCAATTCGTTCAGGAACGGCGGCATCGCGCTCGCATCGATCGGCCAGTTCCAGTCGTGCCGCAGCGTCGGAACGCCCTTGACGCATACAAAAGCCGCGAAGACGAGGCCGCCCGCGATCGCGACGAGCCTCAAGGGCGGGAACTCCTTACGCCGCTGCGTTGGAGGGCCTAGAACCCTTGAGGATCGCGGCGACGATCACGTACAAGCATGCGCAGACGACGAGCGCCTCGGCGATCGGATTGAACGCCAGCCCCGCTCCGGCCACCAAGAGCGCACCGACGACGAGCGTGAAGCGTGGCCAGGCAATCGTCGCGCCGTCGCCCGAGCCGGCGTGGGCACCGTTGCGAAGCCGCCAGCTCATGCCGACGGCGAGCGCGAGAAACAGCATCGCGACGTAGGCGACCGTCGTGAATCGCTCCGCGTACGCGCCCGGCAAGAGACTTGCCAGGATCAGCCCGGCTGTGAGCGTCGCGGCGGCGTACTGCGTGGTTTGCGCGAACACGCGCGGGCTCTCCGGCCCACGCAGCGCCGCGGCAAGGCCGGCAGCCTGGCGGCGTACCGCCGCGCCCGCAGCGGTCGGGGCGGCTAGTGAGGCAGCGACCGCCAGCGCGGCTACGACGGCCGCGGCATAGGCGAGCTTCGCGAAACCGTCGCCCGCGTGCGCCGAGAACAACGCTCGCGCGGCCAATGCGACGACCGCGGCGGCGACGGCGTAGCGAGTCGCGGCGGAGAGCCGGTCTCCGCGCCGGAGCCAGGCGTTGACGGCGGCGAAGGCGCCGCCGCGCGCGAGCGCGGCCACTACAATGAGGCCGAAGCACGCGCCGATGGCGATGAGCTCGCTGCCCGGCTCCGCCGCGAACCCGGCACCGATCAGCAGCAGCGCCCCGAGGCTGCTTGCAAACGCGAGCGCGGCGGGGAACGGCGGGCCCGGCTCGCGACGCACGCCGTTTTCGGGGACGTCCCTGAAAAACCACCTGATCGCGACCAGCAGGGCGACGACGAGCGCGGCCAGATATGCCGTCGTCGCGAAACGCTCGGCGTCAGCTCCGGAGACGAACGAGGCGATGACGATCGCTACGACCGCAGTCGCGATCGCGTACAGGAGCCCTCGTCCCAAGGCCCAGTCGCACGCCTTCAACGGTTCGATACGCGAATCGGCCAGAGGGCGGGAGCACACGCAAGAACGATCATCAAGATCAGTGCGATAACCGAGAGCCCCGCGGCGATGACGTAGTAGCGTCGCCCGACGAACACGAGCGAAATTTCGCCGCCATCGGGCAGGCTCGGAACGAGCCAGCCGTTCGCGACGCCGTCGACGACTACATGCGGGAGCGGCTCGCTTCCGTTAAGCGTCGCCTGCCACTCGGGATGGAATGCCTCTCCGAACACGAGCAGGAACGGATTTGCCGTCTTCTGCGCGCTCACGTCGAGCGCCGTCGGCGACAGCCGGTTCCATTGCAGCGCGAAGGAGCTCGTACGCGGCAGATTGACGGGCTCGACGTTCAGCAGCGTGATCTTGAGCTGTTTGTCGCTGCTGACGACGACGTGCCGCCCCGCACTCAGAGACACGGGCTGCGTCCCGACCGGCTTCCCATCGATGCGAATCGGCAGACGCCCGAGGGACTCCGGACGGCGCAAGGCGCGTCCCGGAATCGCGTGGACCGTGTATGAGATTGCCGAGAATTTCGGGTGCGCCCCTCGCACGAGGAACCATATGCCGGCCACGCGTTGCGACGTGTCGCCCCAGTCATTGGGAAACGCGTGCATGAAGTTGATGTCGAACGCGCCGGTTTGGGGAATGGGGTAGAGCCGATAGACGTACTGCCCACGATGGGAGAGCGCGACGGCCAGCCAAACGGCGTGATCGCCGGCATTTTCCACGGTGCCCGTGAACTCCGGATCGCCGGTGAGCGCCTCGGGCGGATCGGCGACGCGGAAGGCCGCGAACGCGCCGTCGGTCATCCGCGGCGCGGAGGCACGCGATGCCCCGGCGACGATAAAGGAGAGATCCGGCGCCACCGCCGCAGCGATCTCGCCCGAGCCGAGGTCGTTGCGCTCGCCGCTCGCCGAATGGAAGCGAAAGGCGACGTCGTTCCACCCCGGATGCAACGCGAGGGTAAACGTCGCCGGCAGCGCGAGAGGGCCGGCCAGGTTGGTGCTGCTGTCGTACGTTTGGGCGGGCGCCGCCTCTCCGAGCAAGGAGAACCGCTGCGGCGCGGCCCCGTCGACCGAGGCGCTCGCGTCGCCCGATACCTGCAGCCTGCTGAGCCGCATCGCGACACGCGCTTCGACGCTCTTCGATCCTGGAACGTAGACACGCACGTGCGCTTCGTGCGCAAAGAGGAACCAGGGTGTGGGATCGCCGCGCTGCCATTGATACGCGCTGGGGTCGTCCCGATACCATTCCTCCGGCATCATCACCGCCGCCGTCCCGATGACGCCGCCGCCGAACACGTAGGGCAGCGTTCCGGACAAGTTGGCCGGAAACGCGCCGCGATACGCGCCCCCGGCGACGAGATGCGTGCGCGATTGGCCGTCGGGTCCAAACGGAGCGACGGCGCCGGCGGAGATCCGATACCTGCCCGAGGCGGGCAGCGTCACCGTCGTCTTGCGCGCGTAGACCAGGCTCGCTGTGGCGCGATTGTGCGGCAGCACGCGGTCGAGCGCCGCGATCCGGTCCTGCCAGCTGCGGAGGTCGTCGACGTTGACGAGCGCCACGACGAGGTTCGGGTCGGGATAGCCGTCGGTGACGAAGTGACCGCCCGCGGGGAGATCGATCTGGCCGTACTCGGTCCAGGCCCCATCCGCGGTCAGCGGCGAGAAGTAATTCGAGTCGATGCCGAGGTTCTGCGCCGGAGCCGCCGCGAACAGCAGCGACTGCTCGAGCGCGAAGATCTCGTAGACGCCGGCAGTTCGCACCGAAAACGGCGTCGTCCAGCCGACGTCGGCGGGCGGCGGCTGAATGCGAATGCCTCCGTGCGCGAGCGCCTCGTTGACGGCCAGATCGCGGATCTGCGCGGCGGAGGCGGGCAGAATCGGCGAGAGTTCCGTCAGCGCCGCCGAAAATTCATCGGCCGAGCGGCTGGGCGGTTGGAATTCGGCCTTCCCCGCGGCCATCGCGTCCACGTCGCCGAGATATCCGTCCGAATACGTCGGCAGCGTGCTGACGACCGGATGGGTCACGCCATAGACGAGCGGCAGCGCCTTAGCGAGGTGGTAGACGCGCAACGGTCCGTCCGAGCGCACCGGCGACGCCCCAACCACGCGATGCAGCAGATCGTGGGTGAGCGTCGTCGTGTTGAATCGCCACTCTCCGGGCGAGCTGAAGTCGATCGCCGGGATGAAATCGTCACGCTGCAAGATCGTATCGACGCCCAAGACGCGCAGCATGTCCGCGGCAAATGGGAGCCCCTCCCGCGCCGCGCGGTAGCTGCGCCGTACCCAGACGTCCGTGCCTTCCGAAGGCTCGCCGCCGAGCAAGCCGTAGATCATCGGACGGTCTACGAAGGAATCCTCGATGTAGAACTGCGGCGATCCCCAGTCGAATTGCTCGAGGTACTGCGTCGGGAAGAGCGCGACGCGATGGCGGGCGTCGTCGCCGACGAGCGACTTCTCACGGTATTCCCATGGCGGAATGACCGGGCCGGCGTAGTTCATCTTGTTGACGAGAACCGGCACGAATGCGACGACCGGAATGACGATCGCCGCGGCGGCCGCCGACGGCGCAACCCAGTCCCAGCGGCGCGCGACCGCCGCATCCGCGAAACGCTCGCGCAGCCACGCAATGATCGCGCTCACTGCTATAGCGTAGAGGCCCGCGATGCCGAACTCGACCCCGGCGACCCACTTGTAGGAAAACCGGAACATCTGAAATCCGGGAAAGTTCCTGTAGAAGACGTTGTAGATCGGCGCCGTCACCGCGTCCCCGAGCGCGTCGTGGTAGTAGCCCACGACCAGCGGTACGGACAAGATCGTAACGATCAGAAAGAAGAGCGTCGCCGGCCGCTGGTTTCGCTTGAACGCGATGCCGCCGAGTGCGACGATCGGGACGAACCAGAGGAGCGCGCCGAAGATGCCGGCCGCGTACGACGCCGCCCACGGAAAGTATGCGCGGCCGTTGAACGAGACGAATGTCGCCCAATGTCCCATTCCTCGCAGGACGTTGTCGAACGACGTCGCCGCGTTGTGCATCGAGGGCGACTCGCTGAGCACTCCGTTGAGATAGACGCTCCGAAAGAAATCGACGAACGGCACGAGCCAGTACAGGTTGATCGCGACGGTGGCGGCGGCGGTGACCGCGACGAACGGCCACACGCGCCGTGCGGCGGCGGCCGGCGCAGGGTCGAATGCGATCGTGACCAGCACGAAAATCGCCAAGACGATCGCGTTGATCGCGACGAGCGGCGGGTTCATGCCGCCGCCAACCAGCACGAGCAGCGCGATGAAGAGCGCGGCGCGCCAGAGGTTGATCTCGCCTCGGAGCGCACGCGCCGTGACACCCACCATCGCCGGCAACGCCGCGTAGGTGAGGAGCCACACGATCTGCGCCTGCGAATTCAGCGCCACGTACATGTTGAAGAGGTACGCGCACGAGCCGGCTACGCGCGACACCTCGCCGAGCCATGGCGTCACGTGGCGCAAACAGTAGTGCATCGAGAAGAGGCACGCGAGGTAGACGCCAAAGACGATGGCGTGCTGCGCGTAGTCTTGGGGGATGCGCAGCGCCTGCGCGACCGCGTACGCCCAACCGTAGGGCGACTCGTACGGATACCAGTATCCCGTGTGCTCGCCCAGGTGTAGCGCCGGGTTCCACGCCTGGAGCAGCTGCCACAAGAACTTCAGCGGATCGATATGGAGCGCCGCCTGACCGTCGTTGAGCTGGACCCCGCTGCCGTATCCGAACGCGGCGAGCAGTGCGAGGGCGACGAACAGCGCCGGGACGACAGCCCTGCGCAGGGCCTCTCGAACCGCCCACGCGGCTCCGAGCGCGTCTACGTCCGCCGGTGCTCGTACGGTTTGCTCTTTCATCGCCGACCCGATCGACCTGTCACGAATATGCCTT
>JAFAJV010000085.1 GCA_019235995.1 Vulcanimicrobiota bacterium | reverse complement strand
GATATGCGATGGCCGCGAGCGCCGCATCGTCCACCTCGATCTTCTCGCCGCCCGCGATCTCGCGCAGCTTCTCGATCATCACCGGCACGGCGATCCGCCGGAACGCGTAGCGTTGGCACCGCGACAGGATCGTCACCGGCAGCTTTTCGGGCTCGGTCGTCGCCAAGATGAACAGGGCGTGGGGCGGCGGCTCCTCGAGGGTCTTCAGAAAGGCGTTTGCGCCCTCTTTGGTGAGCATGTGGGCCTCGTCGATGATGTAGACCTTCATGCGCATGCTCGCCGGTGCGAATTTCACCGCCTCCCGCAGCGCCCGAATTTCATCTATTCCGCGATTGCTCGCGGCGTCGATCTCGAGGACGTCCAGCGCCGTGCCGGCCAGCATGGCGCGACAGTTATCGCAGGTGTTGTCCGGCTGGGCGGTCGGACCATTGACGCAATTGACGCAGCGTGCGAGAATCTTGGCGGCCGAGGTCTTTCCTGAGCCCCTTGGCCCCGAGAACAGATAGGCGTGGGCGAGCTTACCGCTCTCGATCGCCGCCGTGAGCGTGCGAACGACCGCGTCTTGGCCGACGAGCTCGGCAAACGTGCGGGGGCGCCAGGTGCGGTATAGGGACACGGCGTTGAATTTTAGCAGGCCGTTTCGAGGCGCCTGCCGGAGGGTATGCTTGCAACGGGCCGGTCACGAGAGCGGTTATGAGAGTTGCTTCCCAAGCAGCGGTGCTTGGCTAATTTTGGGATCGGAAATACGTACATGATGCCGGCGGATTTGCGCGCAGCGCTTAGAGAAAAATTCGGCTTCGCCGGATTCTATCCGGGCCAGGAGGAGGTCGTGTCCCGAGTCCTCCGCGGTCAAGATACGCTCGCGATCCTCGCGACCGGCGCGGGCAAGAGCCTGACTTACCAACTTCCGGCTCTCTTGCTCGAGGGCACGACCGTGGTCGTGAGCCCGCTGATCGCGCTGATGAAGGACCAGCTCGACATGCTGCGCGAGCGCGGCATCACCGACGTCGTCGCGCTCAACTCGACGCTCTCCGAGGATCAAGAGGTCCGGGCGCGTGAGCGCATTCGCTCGGGCACGCTGCGCATCGTCTACACGACGCCGGAGAAGCTCGAAGACGAAAGCTTCCTCGCCCTGCTGCGCGCGATCCGTGTGCCGTTGTTCGTCGTCGACGAGGCGCACTGCATCAGCCAGTGGGGACACGATTTCCGGCCGGCCTATCTCGCGCTGGGCGGCGTGATCGCGAAGCTGAAACACCCGACGGTGCTGGCGCTCACCGCGACGGCGACGCCCTCCGTCCGCGAGGACATCCTGCATCAGCTCGGCATCGAGCAGGTGAAGCCGATCGTCCGCGGATTCGATCGCCCGAACCTGATCTACGAGGCACGCAAGGCCGATAAGGAGGCCGACAAGCTCAAGATCGTCACGTCTCTATTCACGGGCGACGAGGCGCTCGAGGGCACGGGAATCATCTATACCGCGACGATCAAGAACGCGCTTGAGGTGCAGCAGTACCTAATGCACGAGCTCGGCATCCCGGCCGCCGTCTACCACTCGAAGCTGCGCAAAGAGGACCGCACCTCGGTCCACAACCTCTTCATGGACGAGGCGATCCGCGCCGTCGTCGCGACGAATGCCTTCGGTCTCGGCATCGACAAGCCGAACATCCGCTTCGTCGTGCACTACGATCTGCCGGGCTCGCTCGAGGCCTACACGCAGGAGGCCGGCCGCGCCGGCCGCGACGGGCTGCCTTCGCGCTGCATCCTCATCTATCGCATGAGCGACACGCGCGTGCAGAATTACTTCCTCACCGGAAAGTATCCGGACGTGGAAGAGGTGCAGCGCGTCTTCGGCACGATCGAAGTCTTCTGCGATCAGGCCAACGGCGTTTCGATGGTCGATCTGCGCAAGATCTTGCAGCTGCCGCTGACGAAGCTCAAAGTCATCCTCGCGCTGCTCAAGAAGTCCGGATACATCGAGCACGTCGGCAAGTCGGCCTACGGCCTGACGGAAGCCGTACGCAAGCACCGCGACCTCATGCTCAACCTCGCGAACTACGAAACCAAGAAGTCGTACGATCAGAGCAAGCTCGCGATGATGCTGCAATACGCTGAGACGGCATCCTGCCGGCGCCGCTTCATCCTGAACTACTTCGGCGAAGACTTCGATCGCATCAACTGCGGCGCGTGCGGCAACTGCCTGCGCGCCGTGCGCAAGGGACAGGACGAGCGGGCCGCGACGGGCGGCTTCAAGATCGCCGACGTCGTGTGGCATCCCAAGTTCGGCTCCGGCACGGTCGAGCGCGCGGAGCGCGACCTCGTCACAGTGCTCTTCCCGAGCGTGGGCTACAAGACGCTGCTGGCTTCGGCCGTTAGCCACGCCGAAGCAGCGCAAATTGCCTAGCGCGGCGCTCTTTCGCGCCGCGCTCCCGATAGCGGCCTGCGCGGCCCTGCTCGCCGCCGACCCGCTTTCCAGCCCCTCACCGACCCCGTCCGCCTCGCCGAATCCCTCGGGCGGCCCATCGTTTGCGCCTCCGGCTCCCGCGGGCTCGCCCGCGGCGACGCCGCCGCCGCTCTCCATCGCCCCGGCCGCCGCGACCGTCGGTGTTGGGAGCGCGGTGAACGTAACGGTCGGCTCGGCGATCAGCCCGATCGCCGCGACCGTGCGCGACCCGTCGATCGCGGCGGCGTCGGTGGATCAGGCCTCGCAACGGGTGGTCATCGTCGGCAAAGCACCCGGCGTCACGAGCGTTCACGTGACCGACGCGCGCAACATCAGCGCCGACGTGCCGGTGCGCGTCGCGTTCTACGCGGGTTCGATCGCCGGGCGCGTGACGCTGCAGCTGACCGGCAACCCGGCCTCGGCGCAGTTCGTCCGCGAGCAGGCGGCGCAAGCCGTTCGGGACGCCGCGCAGCGCCGCCCCGACGCACAGGTGATCGTGTCGTCGGACGACATGGCATTTCGCGGCAATCTCGAGCAGGACGACGTCGCGTCGTTCGACGTCCCCGTCCTGGTCCAGGGCACCAACGACATAGAGGTCGACGGTTCGACGCACGTCGACGTGCAGAACGTCGCGGTGCCGCGCATCTCGCCCAACTCGCTCATGGTGAGCGACTATCCGGAGCGCCTCACCGAGAACGGCACGCTCTTCACCGCGGACCTGCGCTCCGAGCAGCCGTCGCGCTTCCTCTACTTCCACTACAATCCGCGCGGACAGCCGGACCGGCGCATCGTGCTGCGGGCGGAGAACCTCTCGCGCGAGCCTTCGATCGTGCAGTTTATCAGCGGCCGGGGGGGACCGTCTTCGAATGAAATGGAGGTCGGACATTCGGCGACGCGGCGGTTTCTCGTCAACGTCGTGCAGAATCAGGGGCGCCTGCTGACGATCGGCGGCAACACCTCGCTCAACATCGTAACGCAGGACCTTCCGGCGGGGAGCATTGTCTGCAACCTGTTGCAGCTGCGCGTGCTCTCCGGCGGCAACGTGCACCTCACCTTATTCTCGCAGGACGCGACCGACAGCCCCGACGCGGTCGTCGCGGGAACCGAGCTGCTGCAGTACGGCCACATCCACGCGCGCGGCATCTATCCGATCGCCGAGTTTCACTTCGCGTCGCAGTGGCGCGTCGACCAGGACTATCTCGAGCTGCCGATCGGGCAGCTGCCGCTGCCGAACCACATGCAGGGGCAGGCGCTCTCGGGCGACTACGGCGTGCTGCAATCGTTTGTCGTCAACATCGAGAACCCGCTCTCGACGCCGCAGTCGGTGGCAATCTATGAGAATCCGCGCGGCGGCCGTTCTACCGGCACGTACCTGATTGACGGCGTGCTCGTCCAGTCGCATCAAGTCCCGCCGTACTCGCGCTACAAGGTGCGCCAGTACGTCGTGCCCGCGCACGGCTTCGTACGCGTCGCGATCGTCACGATGCCCGAAGCCGGCTCGAGCCTCCCGCTCAAGCTGATCTTCGCGCCCGACGACGGCAGCGTCGCCCCCGGCGCGCCGGGCTCACCGATCTACTAGGTTTACAGCCGCGCACAATTCCTGGCGGTAACTACAAAAGGGTCGTGGAATTAACGAGGCCCCCTCTGCGGGGCGCCGGGCGGTGAGGTTGAGAGGCGCTACTACTTCCTGAAACGTGATAGAGTCTCGCTAAAGTCATTTCGTTTGATGACGCTGATCTGAACCTGGCCCTTGTGTCCGCTGTAAATCCCGCTGTGAACCCTATAGTTTAACGTGGCGGGTCCGAACTCGGCGGGCGCGCACCCCGCATAGTTTTTTCTACGCGAGAGAACTCTCCCTGAAATCTGAAACGGGCCAGACGTGATGGTGAATGACTCGCGAAATAAGTAAGTTATATAGGGAAACGAAAAAACGTCGTCCCAGCCTCCCTCCGCGGTAAAGGTCCCCGGGAACGGTCCCGTGGCGTTCCCTTGGGCTCGGAAACGGCCGATAGTAAAACTTATTAAACCTTGGTAGCACCTTGCATGAATCCTACTGTACGACGCACTTAGGACCTCTGAGCCAGAGAAGTCGGGAGCAGTCGGATTGTAGCCCAGTTGTTTCGCGGTCGCGCGCTGGCCTGTGGCCGACTGGCCGATCAGCCCCTGCGATCCACCGCAGCCCAAAAGCACGAACGTCGCTGTGCAAACACTTAGTGCACCGCGGCTTAAAACGAAACGCTTCATCGGCAATGCTCCTTTCGCAGAAGCGTCAGCTGCTGCGGGAATCA
>JAFAJV010000033.1 GCA_019235995.1 Vulcanimicrobiota bacterium | reverse complement strand
CCGAAGTAGCCGCCGTCGTTCGTGATGAGGGCCCCGACGATCAGCGTGCCGCCGGCGCCGTACGCCCAGCCCTCAACGTAGTAATTGGGCAGGATGACCACCGGCTTCGAGCCGGCTCCCGACCATGCCAGCGGGTAATAGACCTTCGACGAGCAATCCTTGCCGCACGAGATGCTGTGATCGTAGTACGTACCGGTCTGCGCACTGGGACTTTCACCGTAGCCATACGCATCTTTGCCGTTTGGTCCGTGCCCGAGATCGGCGTACGTGTAGGCCGCCGTTCGGGCCGCGATGCTGCGCGCCGCGCTCGGAGTCAGGGTTTGGGGGGCGGTGGAGCATCCGGCGAGAGTAATAAAGGTAAAGATGACGACTATTGCACTTTTTCGCCCGTTCATATTTCCTCGCTTACTTGATTACTGCGGTTCGCCGTCTGCGATCTCGTCACCCGGGAAGGCCCGGGCCGGCTGATCGGAAGACCAGGCCGTCGCCAAAGCGCTCACCGTGCGATGTGGTGGCTATTCTCATCTTCCTTTAGCCTCACACCGGCGAGATCGTAGCGGCGTCATCCGGAGTATAGCGTAATGAACCCTATGAGTTTACCATCTTCGCGAATGCTTGCCTTCGTAGCGGCCATGGGGCTTATTGTGTCTCCCACTGCCCGTGCCGCGGCGTCACCGCTCGCAATATCGCCGCAAGAGCGGAACTGGGAAGTCCAGGTCGGCCAACAGGAGTACATGACGTACGCCCAGCGGGGCGAGATCGTACCGCACCAATCCCAACTGTATGCCGTTCTCGATTCGGTAGCAAACGCCGTCGCATCGGTCGCGGACCATCAATACTACACGCCGTTTCGGTTTATATTGTTGTACGAGTCCGAACCCAACGCGTTCTCGATGCCGGGAGGCGACGTATACGTGACGACGGCGATGCTTTCGTATCTGAGGAACAGAGACGAACTGGCCGGCGTGCTTTGTCACGAGGTCAATCACGACATCCACCACGATATGTATAATGTCTACGAAATTGCGCAGCGCGGACCGCAACCGATTGCTTACGAACGTGCCGCCGAGACGGAAGCGGACCGAGCGGGCGCGTACACCTGCGCGAAGGCGGGGTTCAATCCGTGGGGCATGGTCTGGAACATGCGGCTTCACCGTGGGACGGAGCAGGGCCAGCAAATGGCTTCTAATGCCGATCATCCCGGCGACGATCAGCGCCTCACCGCTCTCATCGCCCTCCTGACGGGCGACAGGGGAACCTTCGGCAAATTTAAAGACGACGTCGCCGCCTCCGTGCCGCTGCTAAACGCGCGCGCGTTCGCGCAGTCTCCGACACAATACCGCCAGGAAGATCCGCAACAGCCTCCGCCGCAAATGGGTCCGTACCCGCCGCCCCCACTGCCGGCATGCTATCCCGGCTGTTAAGCTGTTTCTCCGGTCTATTGCGGATCTGGGATGCGAATGTCGAGCGGCTGATGCAGGAAATACTGCTCGCCGAGCGCCGACGGAATCACTTGGAACTTACGTGGCGACTGATTAAAGTCGAAGCAATCGCGCTCCGGGGAGCTCGCACGGCGATCGCTGACAGAGAGCCGGTCTAACCCGAGCTGATCTTCGACGAACTTTAAAATGCTGCCGTGCTCGTAGTGGACGTGAGATACATAGCCTTTCTTGGCGTACGGCGAAATGATGAGCAGCGGAACTCGGATGCCCAGGCCGTCGTAGTCCACGTACGCCGGCGCCTCGGAATCGTACCATCCCCCGTAATCGTCCCAGAAGACGAAAATCGCGCTCGACTTCCAGTACTTCGATTGCCCCACTGCGTTGACGAGCGAGGCGACCCAGGCCGGCCCGGTCTTTGAGCCGCAGCCGCCATGGTCGGAATTACCGCAGGTTGGCGTCACCCATGTGACCGCCCGCAGCCTGCCGGCTGCGACGTCGTTCAGGAACTGCGACGGCGGAGTGCGCATGTTCTGCCTCCAGTGGCGCCCGTAATAGATGTGCTTGATGACCTGGTATGCGTCCCACATACCTAAGTTCCCCGAGTAAGAAGCAGCGTAGTACGCCCACGAGATCTTCGCCGCGTCAAGCTCGTCGCCGAGCGTTTTCGCGTCCCAACAGGCGACCTCGGAGCCGTCGGGGATCTTACGCCGTGGTCCGACTTCGGTGATCGTATCGCCCGATCCACCCGGACAGCCCCACGGGCCGTCGGGATAGTCCAACGCCGATTCGGATTGCCCGGCGATGATGTACTGATGCGAGACGAAGCTGCTCGCATCGAAGTTTGAGGTGTACATCTGATCCGCCAAAACGTATTGGTTGGCCATCGCGAAGTACGGCTTCGTCTCGCTGTGCGGCACGTAAGCATACGGTGGATATTTGATCGGACATGGCGGTTCGCTCGAGCGACCGCAATAGTGCATCTCACGATTGAAGCCATTCATCCGACAGTTCGTACCCGGAATGCTTCCGGTACCGTTGCAGGCCGCGAAAAATGAAGTCGAGCTGTGGTCGATATCCCAAGTGGTTTCGAGACCAATCGGCTTGAGCTTGATCGAGCTTCCCGACAAATCGCGGCCATATTCGACGGTCTTGGCACCCGGATAGTCGTAGAAGAGATTGTTGAGCGACCGGTTCTCCTGAATGACGATCACGATGTGCTGTATTTTGCCCTTCGCTAACGGGCTTCCGGGAGCCGGCGGTTGCGGCTGTGGAGCGGCCTCGATAATTTCCCGGCCTCCGCCGCAGGCGGTGAACGCGAGCGCCAGGAGTCCGAGGCTTCCTGCTCGGGTCAAGAAAACGAACTTCCTCCCTAGCGCTGGCAGTTCTTCAGCTCCCTCTGCGCTTGAGCGGCAGTCGCAGGGCCGTGGAAGTGATTTATGAGCTGTAGAATGAGGGTCCGAGAAATGGCGATCGATTTCATCTGGCACGGGGTCACGCCCGGTTTTCCGGCGAGCACCTGGCTCCACGCCCCATTGCGCTTAGCCCACAGCTGTTCGTCGCCGGCACCGCCGCACGGGTCCCCGAAAAATGTATTGACCAGGGCGTACGAGTCGACGATGACGATATCATTGGCGTGCACCGCGCAGGGGCCGGCCCCGGAAGGCACGCTTTTCTGAACTGCTGTCCGGATGGCGACCACGTCATTCGCGCTCCCATAGTCGCCCGCCCACACGGGTGCGACCGAGATGACCCAAAATCCGGCTACGAGCCACGGTGTGACGCGGGACACGATCGGACCCAAATTTAACGGCTATTGAGAAGGTTCCTGTCGAGAAAATCGCCGAGCAATTCGAACAATTTCGCCGCCGCACTTTGGAGGATCCCATAATGTCGTTAGAGTTTGCAAATACGCTTGCCACCTTCGGAACATTTGTCGTCATAGCCGCAACGGCGGTTGCCGCCATCGTGCAACTTCGCCACGCTCGTACCAGCAATCAAATTACCGCCCTCAACGAGCTGCGCGAAACCGCGGAAACCCCGGACTTTCAAACCGCTCGGCACATCGTTTCCTCGCAACTCGCCGCAAAGCTGCAGGACGCCGCATTTCGCTACCAAATCGCGACCCCGTCCGCCAGGAACGATGAAACGCGACACTTTTGGGATTCATTAAGGACGATCGGAAACTTCTACGAAGGCATGGGTGTGCTCGTCAAGACCGGGCTAGTCGACCGCAACTTGGTCATCCAAATGTGGGTTGACAACGTGATCGCGATGTGGGAACAGATCGCGCCTGCCGCAGCAATAATGCGGCGCCGAACGGGCAATGTGCTTTGGGAAAACTTCGAATACTTGACGGTATTGGCGCAAGATTGGCGAGACGCTCATCCCACGGGGAGCTATCCCACCGGCGTGCGTCGCATCGTCCTCAAAGACGAATGGCTCGAAGTCGATCAGCGTTATGCCGCCTCGTTGGCTACGGCGTAATGCGGCGGGACCGGCGCACCTCGGCGTTAGCCTCTGGCCGTGGCGGCCATCCGGTAGTTCTCCTCGTCGAAGATCTGAACGATGCGTTCCGGATCGCAGGGCCGCTCGAGAAGCGATTCCGGATCCCATTCGCTCCGATTCGCGTTGAAGAAATCGCCACCGTACACGTGGATCGCGCCGGTCAGGCGTCCGACCGGATTTGTCACCGAGTGGATGATATCGCGCCCTAACTGCACACAATCTTTGTCGCGAAGCGACTTCGCGCCGGCGGCCTCAACGCGGTGAGAATCGGTTGGCAGGCGTCGCCAGAAGATATTGTCTTCGCGTCCCGAGTAGATGCCGATAACAGCCCACATGTCGTGGTTGTGCGGAAAGATCGTCATCTTGGGCGCCCATATTACGTTCAAGATCGTCAGCTCAGGCGAATGGTGGACGCGCTGAATCTGGGCGCGTGTCGGTTCACCAAGCGCCTTGATTACCGCGGAAGGCGCGCTGACGGCTCGGGCTACGACTTCACGAACGGACGCGGGCGATCCATCCCGTTCCAATGCGGCATGACACTCGGCTATGAATTCCTCGATGTCGAACATGTCGCAGCCTCTCTGCCGACCGGACTCGGCTTGGTCATCGGACACTGGCTTGCGGCTCGCGATCCGAAGCCGTTGCCATGAACCCAGTCTAGCACTTTTGGCAGCGCGCGTCCCGAGCGTGCGCGACCTGTGTGAGGCCAATGGCGCGAACCGAGCTCTCAGCCGGCCCAGGGGAAAAGCGCGAGCAGCGTTAAGACAGCCTTCTGCGTGAAGCGAAGCCTCGTATTAACGGTAACGTCGCTGCTCTCGATCCTCCTCGCATCATTTCACCTGGTGGATGACATCGTGTATGGGTCGGACAAAGGCGTGGCATCAAACCTCCTAATGGTAGCCATCCTTGCGGTTTGGCTGTACGGAACCCTGATGCTGCCCGAACGTCCGGCCGGATATATCATCATGCTGCTCGGATCGCTACTCGGGCTGACCATTTTCTTGGTCCACGTAACCGGCGCTGGCGGCCTCCAAGGCATCGAGATCGGCAAAATGAGCGGGGCCGTTTTCTTCGTCTGGACGCTCCTAGCGCTTGCGGTTGTTTCTCTCTTGTCGCTCACCATCTCGGCGCATGGTCTATGGAGTCGGCTGCGTCGCCAGTCGACGGTCACGACCAATCCTGATGGTACGCCGCCGAGCTAGAACGTGACGCTCAACCGATCGTTGCTGCGATTGCAGTCTTGAAATCCGGGTGGATTGGGCCGAACGAAGCGAATCGAGAAGTCTAGAGTCGTCGTGTTCGCGCCGGCGTCGCGCGAACGGACGAAGAGGTACGCGACCTTGTGCGATGCGCCGACTGCGAGCGGAGGAAGACCGCGCGCGTCGAGCCGCATGCCGTACTGCGACACGTCGACGAACTGCAAAACGTCCGACGACTGCGATTGGCCGCCGACGTTTTCGACGGTCGCCGCGATGTGGTAGACGTTCGCGTACTGGGTGTGCGTGACGTACTGCACCACTACGGACGTCATCGCCGTGTCCGCGCCGTAGCAGGCCGAAGCGGCCGTCGGGATCTGGCTAAGTGCGACAAAAAGGATTATCGCGAAGCGAAGCATTGAGTGGCCTCCTTACCTGGGCTGGCTAGCGGGCCTATGCCCGCTAGACGCTAGAGGTATTCAGGGCCGGTCGCGCCGCACCTCGCATCAGCCGATCGCCAAGTTTAAAGCCTCCGTGAAGAATCTAAGGTACCGGAGGCGTCCAGGATGTTCCGTCCGCATACTCGACACGCAGAATGCGATATGTGGCAAAGCGCGCGGCTAAAAGCGGAAGCGCCGCAACGCCCGTGCTGACGCTCGTGCAGTTCTCACTGTAGGCGCGGTTGCCCATTCCGCCTTGCCAACTCGCCATGCTGTCCCAGCCGTGGATGTCAATGCCGGTCGAAAAGGTGCCGCGACGATCAAGGTCCAGCTGTGCGAGCGCGGCGCCGGCGTCATCCGAGAGCGGAAACTGGAAGAGCACCCGCGTAGCCGTGCGGGCGTCGGTGTTCTTAAATGAGATGCACGCATGGGCGCCGCGGCCGTCACGCTTGACGGCAGCCCAGCCGCCGGATACGACGATGTTCCCCGGGGGAGCGCCGCCGATGGTGGGGCTTCCGAACTCGAGCGAACGATAAGGATTCGGCGTCGGGGTCGGGGCGGGCGTCGCAGGCCCCACGTCCACCGGTCTGCGGCTTCCGATATCTGCGTCCGTTGCGCCACGCGCATACAGATCCGAGCGGCCGCCGCCGCGCAAGAACACGAGCATTGCATGCTGGTCGCGTTCGACCAAAGTGTTCCTGATATCAAACTCAACGTCGTATGCCGGATCGCTGAATTTCGGTGACCGAGCGCCGGCGCGCGCCCAGTGCACGAGGCTTGCGAACTGGGAATCGGTGAGGCTCCGCATCTTCCTGAGTGTCATAGTGAGGAAACCCGAAGCCGCGGGACTAGCGGGAACCGGTGTTAGAATGGCCAGCGTCAAGGCAGCAGCGATGGACGATAGCAGAAAGGCGCGGCGAATATGCATTGAAGGCGCTTCTTTCATGCCGTTAGATGTTCCTCGCCTCGCTTTTCCGGCTCGGGGATTCCAGCCGATCCCGTCCATGACAAAATGTGACGCGTAACCACGCACTGACTATCGGTGCGCCGACCGGAGCCGAGCTCCCGAAGCGAACCAGTCTAAAGCTTCACGACGTACAAGGCGAGCGCCAGACACTCTTTGAACACCTGGCCATGGCGCAGACAGCCCCACCACCGACGGGGACGGTGACGCTGCTCTTCACCGATATCGACGGCAGCACGCAGCATTGGGAGCAGCAGCCTGCCGCGATGCCGGAGGCGCTTCGCCGCCACGACGAGCTGTTGCGAGCGGCGATCGTGGCGCACGGAGGTCACGTCTTCAAGACGGTGGGCGATGCGTTTTGCGCCGCGTTCTCGCGGGCGTTGGACGCGGTTGTGGCGGCTGCTGACGCACAGCGCGCACTTGCGCGCGAAGATTGGAGTGCCATTGGCGGATTGGCGGTGCGGATGGCGTTGCACAGCGGCGCAACCGACGAGCGCGACGGCGACTACTTTGGCCCTTCGGTTAATCGCATCGCACGACTGCTGGCTATTGCTCACGGTGGCCAAGTTGTCGCTTCAAGTGCAACTGCGCACCTCTTACTCGGCGTGATGCCTGAGCGGACCGATTTACGCGACCTCGGTGAGCACCGGCTGAAGGATCTCGTTGAGCCCGAGCATGTTTGGCAACTCCTTGCGCCCGGTCTGCCCGATGCGTTTCCGCCGCTTCAATCGCTAGGATCATTGCCCAACAACCTGCCGCGTCAAGTGACACCGCTTATCGGCCGCAACGACGTGCTCGCCCAGATCGACCGCCTCGTGATCGAGCATCCGCTCGTGACGCTGGTCGGAACGGGCGGTATCGGCAAGACGCGCCTCGCACTGCAAGCCGGTGCGGACCTGCTCGACGGTTCGGCGGACGGCGTCTGGTTCGTTGAGCTATCGCCATTAAGCGACGCAGCATCGGTTGTCAATGCTATTGCGTCGACCTTTGGGCTGCGCGAGCAGGGGAATCGCCCACTGCTCGATGTGCTGCTGCAGTATTTCCGCCCGCGCCGTCTGCTTCTCATCTTAGATAACTGCGAACACCTCATTAGAGAGGTGGCGCGTGTCGCCGCTGCGATACTTCGTGCGGCTCCGCAGGTGGCAATACTAGCGACGAGCCGCGAGCCGCTGCGGATTCCAGGAGAGCATGTCTACCGCGTGCCGTCGCTTGCCGTCCCGCGCGGCGATTCGCCGACGTCCGAAGAAGCGCTGCAATACGGCGCGATTGCATTGTTTGCCGAACGCGCGAGCGCGCTGGACGCGAAGTTCCGGCTGACTGATGAAAGCGCGCCGTTCGTGGCTGAGATTTGCCGGCGACTGGACGGCATTGCGCTAGCGATCGAACTCGCGGCGGCACGCGTGAGGGTATTGCCGCCGCGCCGGCTCGCGCAGAAGCTCGACGAACGCTTTCGCTTACTCATCGGCGGCAGCCGCGCGGCCCTGCCGCGCCAGCAAACCATGCGCGCCCTCATCGACTGGAGCCACGATCTACTCTCCCAACATGAGCAACGGCTCTTCCGGCGCCTTGCAATCTTCGTCGGCGGCTGGACGCTCGAAGCCGCCGATGCGGTCTGCACCGACGAAACCTTCGATGCACTCGATGTCATTAATCTGCTCGCGTCCTTGGTTGACAAGTCGCTGGTCGTTGCCGAGGCTACGGAGAATCCGCGCTACCGGTTCCTGGAATCGACGCGCGCGTTTGCTCTGGAGAAGTTGGTACACAGCGGCGAGGGCGAGGCGTTGGCGCGTCGTCAGGCGCAGTGGGCGGCAGATCTTGGGGATCGCGCGTACGAGGCGTGGCGGACGGTACCGACGTCGCAGTTTCGCGCGGAGTTTGCGCCCGAGCTTGAGAACCTGCGCTCAGCGATCGCCTGGGCGATTTCGAACGACGAGGTCGTCCTTGCGGCACGCGTCGCAGGGATTTCAGAGTTCTATTGGACGCTCGGTGGAGAGGTTGACCTTCGGGGGTGGTTTGAGACGCTGCTCGAGCGGCTCGATACGACTGCACAGCCCGCGCTGGCGGCGCGTACGTGGAACGGACTAGCGTTGGTAACGGTAGGGCCCCGTAAGATCGAGGCGGCGCAGCGCGCCGTCGAGCTCAGCGAGCGCTGCAGCCAGCCGGCGATCACAACGCTAGGTCTGTCCCACATGGCGTATGGACTAATGCTAGCGAGTCAGGCGCAAGAGGCACAAGCGGTTATCGATCAGGCCGTGCAAATTTCGAAGGAGCATAATTTGACTCGTTCTTCCGTCTACTTAAATGCGCTGAACGTCGCGGCGATAATCGCGCACTTTTGCGGCCGCTTAGACGACGCGCGCCACCTCTACGCCGAGGCCCTCGCGCTTGCGACAGCACTTAGCAACGACTACCTGGCGACTTCGTTCCGTCTGAACATGGGCGAGCTAGAATTTCAAACGGGGAACCCCGTGCAGGCGCTCGAGTTCGCAAATGCGGTCGTGGCCGAAACACACGGGCGGCGCGCAGATTACAATGTCATGGTTTCTCTGGTGAACCGCGCTGCGTACAGCATCGCGCTGGGCGAGTTCACGGGGGCGCGCACCGCTGCCCGCGATGTGCTGCGGCTCGGACGCGGGGCATACGTGCAGCGTTTCATGATAGCGATTCAGCACCTTGCTACGGTCGCCGCGTGCACTGGCGATCCTCTCCGCGGCGCACGGCTTCGCGGATACGTCGATACATGGTATCGCTGCGAAGGCTTAGAGCGGGAGCCGACGGAGCAGCGCACGTACGGCATCCTGACGACGGCGCTGCGCGACCAGCTCACCGGCATGCAGATCGAGACTCTCGCCGTCGAGGGCGCGAGGCTATCCGAAGATCAGGCCGTCGCCGAAGCGCTAGCAGTGTGACTCGTTGCATTGGTCACCGATTGGTCTCTGGCCCTAAGGCACAGTGCGAACGGAGAACGGAACGCACGGTCGCCGGCCTCCTGACAGTTCTCTTCCGGGCGGCCACGCTCGACGAGAAGCCGATCCAAACCGTCATCCTCCCAGGCTTGATATAGACAGAGAAATGCTGCTCTCAGGAGCCGCTGCGTTCATGAACTCACGCAACGCACTTTCGGCTAACACACTTCTGCCCGCTGTTGCAACAAACGCCGCTGCAACAGATTCGCCCCGTGCTGCAACAAACGCTGTGAAGCCCGCCCGGGCAACAGGTTTGCCCGCTGTTGCAACAAGCCCCATGCCCAGATCCCCGGTTCCCCTTGCAGCAGGTTTGCCCGCTGTTGCAACAAGCGCCGTTGCAACAGATTTGCCCGCTGCTGCAGCACTGTGTCGAAACCTCGAAGCTGCAGCAAGCTCCGCGGTTGCAACAAATGGCATGCTGGCTGTAACCGCAACACGCTTGACCCTTTTTGCAGCACTGGCCGCTGCATCTTCGGCGCTTCGGGCATCTAAGGCTCACGGCCGAAGGGTGTTGTAGCTCCGGGCTTGTGCCCAAGCCTGGGGCCGAACATCCGACGCCCAGGAACGCTAATGCCGCACCGCCCAGCGCGCCGCCGATCAACCTCAGGGCGTGAGTCCGGGAGCTCGAGCCGGCAACGATTCGGGATACGTCGTCAAACAGAACGCTCATCACGCACTCGCTTTCATCGCAAGGCCCCGATCGGCTAAGGCTACTATCGGGTCTCTGCCGACCGCCACGTCTTCGGCGATGACGCCGTTTTCGTCGATCAGGAAGGCGACCGGCGTCGTGAAAATCCCGTATTGTTTCGAAAGATTCCACTTCTCTTGGAGCACGACCGGAAATCGAAACCCATGCTCTTGCGCCTTCTGGCGATTTTCTTCCGGCCGCCCACGCCCGACCAGAATCATATCCAAGCCGTCACGCTGCCATCGTTGATATCGACGTACCAAATCGGGGGCAAGCTCGTCGCACGGTCCGCAGTGAGGATCAGTGAAGACCAGCAATAGGCGGCGGCCGCGATAGGCCTCCAGCGAGACCATGCGATCCTGTAAGTCGGGCAGATTGAAGACCGGCGCGGGAGTGCCGGCGGGGAGTCCATTGCGCTCGATGCGGCTCTCCGAGAGCGATCGCTCACTGGAAAGCTTTTTGCGCTGACCGTTGCCGGCGGCGGAAGCGCTTGCCTCTAGGCCGGCCGCCTCTCGTGCTAATCCCGGGACTTGGTCTGCGCCCATCGCCAACGGCGCCGCCACGCGCCCTTCTCCATCTAACAGATAGGCTGCCGGGGTGCCCAGCTGTTCAAAGGGTGCGATCTTGTCGTCGTCCTTCATCAGTAGAATCGGGCATTTCAGGTTATGTTCCGCCGCCTCTTTTCGATTTGATTCGGCGTCGCCGTAGGACAGCAGCACCAGCTGAACGTTACGCTGTTGCAAGTCCGCGTCGAGGCGCGCTATCTCCGGCGCAATCAGGTCGCAAAATCCGCATTCGAAGTTCCAATGCACCAGCACGACGGACTTGCCGCGAAAGTCCGCAAGGGCGACCATGTTTCCCGCCAGATCGGGGAAGGTAAACGCGGGGAAAGGCGATTCAAGAGGAAGTCCAACCGGTCCAGCTTCCTCAACGAGGTGCGCCGGACTGTTCCCGGCTGCTTCTAGGGCTTGTTCCAGCTGGTCGAGACGCAGCAGTATTCGGCCCTGCTGCTTCACGATCTCGTAGAAGCCCAACCAGGAGCTGATCAAAATGAGGGCCAGGAGCGCGATTGCAATGCCTACGGTCATTGGGATTGCCCTCCACCGGATGCCTGACGGTTCGACTGGCGGCCGGGCGCTTCCCATGCTGGGGTAGGGATTCTGCGACAAAGGCGCGACAAATCGGCGGCTAATGCGGCAGAAACGCCAGTAAAAATCGCCCTTCGACGCGCGCTTCGCGCGGCTCAGGATGACATGGTTTTGGGATGGCCGGGAGTCGAACCTACGCTCGGGGGTTCCGGACGCTCCCGTCCAATCCCGAACGTGTTATGGCCCGTACCAACCTTTTCCGAGATGGCGCTGCTTAACGTAGGAGCGTCGAACAGAGTCTAAAAAGCAGTGCGCTTTGAGGAGGGCGTTATGCCTAAGGGTAATATGGTGAACGTTCGCACGTTCGCGCAGCGGTATACTGCGGCGTGGTGCAGTGGGGACCCCGCAGC
>JAFAJV010000078.1 GCA_019235995.1 Vulcanimicrobiota bacterium | reverse complement strand
AACGGTCGCGCACTAGACCAGCGACCGGCGCTGCTGAAGGTACGGCCAGACGAAGCCGTCGATCTCGCCGTCGAGTACGGCTTGGGCGTTGCCGGTCTCGACGCCGGTGCGATGATCTTTCACGAGCTGATACGGCTGCAGCACGTACGAACGGATCTGCGATCCCCACTCGTTGGCCTGACGCTCACCGCGCAGATCCTCGAGCTTGCGGTCGCGCTCCTCGGCGGCTCGCGCCGCGAGCTTTGCGCGCAGGATGCCGATCGCGACGTCGCGGTTCTGCGCCTGCGAGCGCTCCTGCTGCGACGTGACGATGACCCCGCTGGGCTGATGAATCACCCGCACCGCCGATTCGGTTTTGTTCACGTACTGACCGCCCGCGCCACCCGACTTGAACGTCTCGATGCGGATGTCGTCCGGCTTGATCTCGACCGCACCGGCATCGCCCGCCTGCACTTCCGGAATCACATCGACCGCCGCGAACGACGTGTGCCGGCGGTGTGCCGCATCGAAGGGCGAGAGGCGGACGAGGCGATGTACGCCGCGCTCGCTCTCGAGAAGCCCATATGCGTTGTGTCCGCGAACGAAGAAGGTGATCGACTTCAGACCGGCCTCGTCGGCCGGCGACTCGTCGACGATCTGAGCAGAGAAGCCTTTCGACTCCGCCCAGCGGAGATACATTCGCGCCAGCATCTGCGTCCAATCGGCGGCATCGACGCCGCCGGCGCCCGCGAAGACGCTCACGATCGCATCGTGCGAATCGAACTCGCCGCCGAAGCTCGCCGCCATCTCGAGCCCTTCGATCGACTCCGTCGCCGACGCGATGGCGCGCTCGCCCTCGCTTTCCGCGGCAGGGTCGGTTTCGAAGAGCTCGAGCAGCTCGCGCGCCTCTCGCAGTCCGGAGGCGATGCCGTCGACGGCGGCCGCACGATCCCGCAGCTCTGCGAGCTCCTTCATCACGCGTTGCGCCGATTCTGGCTCGTTCCAAAACGTCTGAGAGCGGGAGCGTTCGTCGAGTTCGGCTATGCGGCGCCGCGTGGAGGCGTCGTCAAAGACGCTCCTTGAGCGACTCCAGGCGTTCCTGCAGGCGTGCGATCGCCGCCAACTGCGTGTCGCTCATATCGTCGCAATCGGTTTTCTCTCGGCGGGCCGCTCCCCTTGTCGGCAGCGCTACTCGTCGTGATCGAGCAGCACCTATTACGACGGAGGTTTATCATGTTCGTTCAACCGCTCGACGGCCCGCTCGGGCAAAACCCGCTCCAGGCGACGACGGGAAACGCCCTCGGCGCAGGCGGACTGCTTCAAGGCGGTGCCGCACCCGCCGCCGGCGACAACATCTCGCGCTTCGTTCCACCGTGGTCTAGCCAAAGCAGCGCCGCTGCGCCGTATGCTGGGGCCTACGACGGCGACGGCTCCATGCAGAGCATGTTCGCTCCGTTGATGGGCGTCTTGCAGCAGTTGATGCAGATGCTGCAATCACTGATGGGTTCCGGCTGCAACTCGCCGTTCGGCAGTGGAAACTGCCCCGGCGGCAACGAGCAGTACTTCCAAAACGCGAAGGGCTCGAGCGAAGGCGATCCACACTTGTCCTTCAACGGGCAGAAGTGGAACAGCATGGCCTCGCAACCCGATCTCCTGCGCTCCGACTCAATTCCCGGCGGCTTTCAGATCTCCACGCAGGCAACGCCGCCGAACTCCAAGGGCGTCACATCCAACCAATCCGCGACGATCTCCCTGAACAACGGCGCGACGACGATCGCGATGAACGATCAAGGCCAGCCCTCGATCACGAGCAATGGCCAGCAGCTCTCGATCGCTCGCGGGCAAACCATCCAGCTCGGCGACGGCGAATCGGTTACCTATGAACAGAACGGCTCGCTCCGCGTCTGCGCGCAGAACGGCCAGGGTGGCCGCATCGACACGACGCTGACACCGCACGCCGATGGCGTCAACGTCGACGTGACCGCGCACGACGTCGACCTCGGCGGCGCGTTGGTCAACGGCTTCGAGCAGCGTCACGACCCCGACCCGCAGCCGCTCTCCGGCAGCCCAATCGTCTCGAACCCGATCGTCAGCCCGATTGTCAACCAGCCAGAGTATTTCGCCGGTTAGTCGCCTGCCCTAAAAAGCAAGCGGACCGCCGAACTTTTCGACCCGGCCTCTCGTTATTCTCAGGGAATTAACAGGGAAGGCATCCCTCGCGAAGAAAAGGGTTGCTTTCCCTGCTAGGCACCCCCTCTAGCACTCCCTTTTAACGAGAGGTTCATTTGCGTATGTTCAAGCGGTCGCGAATCGCCGGCATCTTAGGCTGCACGGCAATGCTCGCAATAGTCGGCTGCTCGGCTAACTCCGGCCTTACCCCGGTCAGCGGGACGTCGACGCAGCAGCAATCAGTCGGTGTTCCGATGATTGTGCCGTTCCACGCTCCCCACTACATGGCGACGAGCCGGATGGCGAATCACAATGCGAGATCGAATATCCTACTGACATATGGCGGCGGACCGGTGCTCGTCGCACCCAAGGCCTACGTGATCTACTGGGGTTACGGCATCGCCGGCGACCCGGATGGTGTGAAGCCCCTGCTCACCAAGTACCTTAAGGTGATGGGCGGCAGCGGCCACAACAATATCTACACCCAGTACTATGAGACGGTCGGAAGCAAGACCACCTACATCACGAACCCGCACAGGCAGTTCGGAGGCGCATGGATAGACGACATCGACTCCGTGCCGGCGAGCCCGACCGACGCTCAGGTCGCCGCGGAAGCGGCCATCGGCGAAGCGCACTTCGGCTACGACCCCAATGGTGAGTACATCGTCGCCATCGCGCACGGCCACAGTCCGGCGGGCTTCGGTACCCAGTGGTGCGCCTATCACAACGACGAGTCGGTCGGCGGCAAGGTCATCTCATTTACGAACCTGCCGTATATGCCCGACGCGAACCCGCCCTCGAACTGCGGGGCGAACATCATCGCGCCGCCCTCGGACGAAAGCGGAACTGACGAAGGCGTGACCATCGTCGAGGGTCACGAGTACGGCGAATCGGTCACGGATCCCGTGCTATTCAACGGCTGGAACAGCTCCCAGGGCGAGATCGGCGACCTCTGCGCCTGGCAGAACATCCAAAACGATCCGTTCCGCACGAAGTCCTACACGTCGCAGCCGATGTTCGACAACAAGACCGCAGCGTGCGAACAATCCGGTCCGTAAGGGACCGAGCATCGCGCCGCGAGGCGCAAATTAGCGTCCAACGAGAGGGCCGCCGAATTCGGCGGCCCTCTTCATAATAGGCCGACGGTGATTAGAATGGCCCGAGCGTAGGGAACAATGCTCCCCGAGGTATGAAGCATGCGAGATGATCGAACGGTAGTCGTCAGAGGGGATTCATCCGGGCCGGTCGCCTGGATCATTGGGGTGGTCATCGTGGTCGCGGCGGTCTTGTTCGTCTTGTTCTACTGGCACCCATGGAACACGTCGAGCACCACGAACTCGAGCACGACGATCACGCAGCCGGGAACGAACTCGGGTTCTGGGTCGTCTTCCGGCTCGACGCAGAAGAGCAGCTCCTCGTCGAGCTCAAACAGTCAACCCTAGCAGCGACATTAGAGCTGTCTGAAATTCCTTCGATTGCCGAGGCGCTGCGCCGTAGCGCCTCGCTTACATGGGTAAAGCGCCGGGTATCGCCTAAGCCGCGCGTTGGAGCTTCGTGAAACCTTTCATCGCAGTTCTTCTGCTGCTCGCGCAAGGGTCACCAGGCAATGCCCCCGGCGACGCGTATTTTGGCCGGCTGAAAATGAGCACGCTGCGAATCCGTTACGAGACGATGCAGCTCAAGAAACGCTATGAGACGCATCAGCTGTTGCCGGAGCAAGCCGAGCATCTGCTGCAATTGACGGATGACGCCTACATGGAGTGGGCCCGGCACTATCCGCGGGATGCCTGGCTGCCGTCGACGGGGTTCTCGATCGCGCAGCTCTACGAAGAGCTTCCCGGGGCGACGGCGCGAGCTCGCGCCGTGACCCTACTGACGTACGTCGCGTCGACGTTTCCGAAGTCGCCGTACGCGCAGAAGAGCCGCGCGCAGCTCCACCAGGGGGTCTCCGTAAAGCCCTATCCCGCATGGGCTCGCGCCACGCCGGCGCCCGCGCCGACTGCGCTGCCGTCGCCGGCACCGACGACCCTCCCGACCCTCGCTCCGTCGGCGTCACCCTCTCCGGCGTAGCAGTTTTGAGGAGTCGCCGGTTGCGCGACGAACCGTCCCAGCGTGACGGGCGCGTTCGATTACTTGACCATTTTGATGTCGATCGTGTTGGGCTTGGCCATCGCCAACGTCCTCGCTCGAATCGCGACCGTCATCACGGCCCGCGAACGAGTAGACTTCTACTGGCCCCCCATCGCGTGGGCGATTTGGCTCTTCTTCATCTGCGTGCAGCACTGGTGGGCGGAGTGGGGCGCGCGCCACACCCTTCGATGGAACTTCGGCACGTATTGGCTGGAGCTGCTCGTGCCGGTCGACCTGTTCTTGCTGTCCGCGCTCGTGCTGCCGGAACGCGACGAGGCCGGCAAGATCGATCTCGGCGCGTGGTACTTCCACAACCGCGCGTGGTTTTTCGCCGTGATGTTCTTCCTGCCGCTGCTGAGCATTGCGGCCGAAGTCGCGCGCACGGGGCGGATCGGCTCTGGCGTGAATCTCGCGTTCTTGGTGCTCTTTGACGCCGTGATCGTCGTGGCGTTCGCGCTGCGATCGCGCCGAGCGCAGGAATGGATAACAGCGCAGGCAATGCTGCTGACGATCGTGTACGTGGTACTGCTATTTACGAACCTGCCCGCGTGACCGCCCGACGCTTTTCCGTCACGCTTCTTTTCGCATTCGCGGTCGCGGCGTGTTCCGGGTCATCGCACGGCGGCTCTTCGTACGGCTCGGGCGACCCGAGTTTAGCGGCCCCGAACCCTGCCGGAGGCCCGATCGATCCGTTTCTCACCAATGGGCAGGCGGTGCTGCGTGCGCTCGACGCCGTCGCAGCGCGCTCCGGAACCCCGCTGCGCGTCACGCAGATCAGTGCGGACGGCGTCAACGGACTGATGCTCGACGTGCAGGAGCCCAAACGGCACATGAACGTGGACCACTACGTCGTTGCCGCGGACGGCAACATCGCGGGGCCGACGCCGGTGAAGCTCATGTCGCTCGACGGCGGCCCGATCACGGCCGCCTCGGTCGACGCGCGCGCGTTCGATCCGAAGGCGATCGCGTTCGCCGCGCTCACGGCGACGGTGCGTGAGGCAATCAAGCGGTCGAACTACGCCGATGCGCGCGTCGCTCAGTGGGAGATCGACGGCCTCGGACCGGACGATCGCCGCTACATCTACCTGGAGTCGGCCCGGGCTCGGCCCACCGCCGCCGTCACGCCTGGGCTTAAGGTCGTCCGCATGAGCTTCTGACCGCGCACCCTTCCCTAGCCCGCCCGTTGTTGCTATAGTCAGGGCGCACACCAAACGGGCGCTCGCCCGAAGTCTCAACCCTCCCGCCTTTGCAAGGAGATTTCAATGCGTTTCCTCACCCCATCGCTGATCATCGTCGCCGCACTCGTGGCCGTCACGGCGTGTAACAGCAAATCCTCGTCGAGCTCGTCGGACCAGTCGAACGCGTCCGCGACGACGGCCGCCGCAACCTCGGCTGCGGGGACGACCAGCGCGGCCGCCACCTCGTCAGCGGCCGGTGAAGTACCGGCCTATCCGGGCGCCGTGACGCAGGCCTCGGGCAGCAGCTCCAACATGGGCTCCAGCGCCGCCGGCCAGGTGATGACGACCGACGACTCGTTCGACAAAGTCTACACCTGGTATCAGCAAAATATGCCGGCGGGCTCGGAGAAGTCGCACGTGACCGCGCCCGTCGAAAGCGCCGTCTTCATGGTCGGCCAACCCGGCCAGGGTCAGACGTCGGTGACGCTCACCACGTCCGGCGGTAAGACGATGATCACCGTCGCCAAAGTCAAGATGTAGCACGCGTCGCTCGTCTCGGCGGCGCGGCGCTCGTTATCAGAGCGGTTCGCGCCGCCGATAGCTTCCGAGGATCCGCTCGGGGACAACACGTTCCACGCGTTCAGGGCGCACGCGGAACCCATCACGCTCAAAGCGCAGGCCCATACGGCGCCTCGCATGCGAAAGTCAACGCTGAAAAAGCCCGACCGCGATGAGCGCTAGCGTCGGAAGCACGAACGCGCCTACGACGGCCCACCGATTCCGGAGAAGGTCGCCGGTCCCCGGCTCCATCCTCACCAGGGTACTCTGCCAAGCGGCTCCAATCACCTGTCGCATGATGACTGCGAATCGTTTCCTGCTGCTCGCCGCGATCGTCGTGCTCGCTGCATGCGGTCACGGCGTGACGCTCGACGCCCCGCCGGCATCAACCGAGGCGCAGCCGCTACGCGGAATCCAATCGCCGCCTGGACCGTCGTCGAAGATCCGGCACGTCGTCATCATCGTTCAGGAGAATCGCACGGTCAACGATCTTTTCAATGGTCTGCCGGGAGCCGGCACGGTGCAGGTCGGCAAGAATTCGCTCGGGCAATCGGTTCAGCTGCTTCCCGAACTGCTGACGGCGCCGTACGACATCAGCCACAAGCACTACGCCTACGTCACCGAGTACGACAACGGAAAGTTAGACGGCTTCAACCTCGTCGACTCGAAATGCGCTCGGCACCAGACGTGCCCGCCTCCGAACGTTCGCGCGTACGGCTACGTCCCGGAAACGGAGGTCGAGCCGTACTTCGTCATGGCCCGGAGCTACGCGTTTGGGCGCAGCATGTTCCAAACGAATCAGGGGCCTAGCTTCCCCGCCCATCAATACATTCTAAGCGGCACCTCGACGATCTCGAACACGTCTCCGTTGCGCGCAGCGGAGAATCCCGTCACGTTGAAACACCGGCTGACGGGCGGCTGCGATTCGCCGAAGGGATCGCTCGTATGGGTCATCGATGCAACGGGCAGCGAGAGCT
Organism: Vulcanimicrobiota bacterium; assembly: GCA_019235995.1. GTDB lineage: Bacteria > Vulcanimicrobiota > Vulcanimicrobiia > Vulcanimicrobiales > Vulcanimicrobiaceae > Cybelea. The sequence continues at coordinate 225,155 of JAFAJV010000078.1, read as the reverse complement.
CGGAGGTGTACCCGTGCTTCGATCGCGTCTCGCTGATCGCGCTGATCGAGGCGAAAGCTCTGACGTGGCGCTACTATCAATCGCATCTCGGGGCCGGCCTGTGGAAGGGGCCTGACGCGATCGCGCCCGTCTACCACAGCCCCGAGTTCGCGACGGACGTCGTCACGCCGCCGTCACAGGTGCTCCTCGACGTCAAGAACGGAAAACTGGCAAACGTGTCCTGGGTCACGCCGACCGCGGCGGAGTCGGACCACGCGGGAATAACCGACGGCACGGGTCCGTCGTGGGTCGCGTCGATCGTCAACGCGATCGGCGAGAGCGGCTACTGGAACGACACGGCGATCTTCGTAACGTGGGACGACTGGGGCGGCTGGTATGACTCCGTGCCGCCCAAGCAGTACGACTCCTACGAGCTCGGCTTCCGCGTGCCGCTGCTGGTGATCTCAGCTTACGCAAAGCAGCATTACATCTCGAAGAAGCGGCACGAGTTCGGCAGCATCTTGAAGTTTACGGAGAAGACCTTCGGACTCGCTTCGCTCGGCACGACGGATGTCCGTGCGGACGATCTCTCCGATTGCTTCGACTTCTCGAAGGGACCGCACACGTTCGAGCCGATCCCCGCACCGCACGGGGCGGACTACTTCTTACGGCAGCCCGCCACTACACAAGATCCCGACGACGACCGCTAGTGCGACACCGCGAGAGATGAGGGGAACGCGACCGACAGAGTCTCCTGCGGCCTGCCCGGATGACGGGGCGCGTACTTCGTGACCGTGTTCGCTCCGGCGTTGGAGACGAACACGTTATTGTCCCGGTCGATCGCGAGGCTCGCCGGGCTGCTGACCCCGTGGCTGATCGTTTCCGACGGGTTGACCGCGTTCGGTGGATATTCGGTCACGGTGTTCACCGCGTAGTTCGCGACGAAGAGGTCGCCCGACGGATCCACTGCGATAGAAAACGGCACGTCGACGGCGTTGGTAAAGGTGATCGTCTTGACCGGAGTCGTGCTACCGCTCGCGTACTCCGTGATCGTGTCCGTGCCGTTCACGTAGGCGCCGGCTCCCAGGCCGCAGTTGATGCAGTTGGCAACGTAAAGGTTGTTGCTGGAGTCGACGGCGAGCGCCACCGGCTCGTTGACGCCGGTCGTAATCGTCCGGATCGGGGTGGTCCCGCCCGGCGCGTACACGAGCACTTGATCGCTGCCCGTCGTCCCCGTCGAGCAGACGACGCAGTTCGCAACGTAAAGATCCTGCGAACTATCGAGCGCGAGCCCGAGCGGGTACTTCACGGTAATGGCATTCGAAGGTGGACCGGTGGTGTACCCCTGCGGATATTCGGCCACCGTGCTCTCGCAGCTCGGCGAATAGCACCCGAGGTTTGAGACGTACAGCGTTCCGGAGCTATCGATCGCGAGATCGAAGGGATATGTGATGCCGTTGGTGATCGTCACCGACGGCGTGTTGTTGTGCGGCGGAATCTCCACGACGTTGTTCGTGCCCGATTGACCGGTCACACAGGTCATGCAGTTCGCGACGAACAGATCGCCCGACGGATCGAAGGTGAGGCCCACCCACGGCGCCGCAATGCCGTTGACGATGTGGCGGCGCACCTTCGGCCTCGTCGTGCTGAAGTAGTATTCCGAACTCGGCCCACTCTTGAACGTCGCGCACGGCTGGCAACTGCTAACCGCCAGTTGCTGTATGGATGAGAAGTGCTTGATTCCCACCGGCGCTTTCGACGTTAGCCCCGTCGCGGGAACCGTCGGATTGGAACCGCCTGCGCACGCGGACACCGCAAGCAACAGCACCGCGGATATTGCGGTGCCGAAAGAATAAAATTTAGTCTGCATCAAAAAAAAACTCCTGAGAAGTAGAGGAACCGCGTCTTCTTTTCTTTAGCGCGACGGCCGTCCTGCAGGTGTGATCGCTCGCTTATCACAAAAAAAGTAATTGCCGAAGTTAGGAGCAAGCATATGATCGTTTCCCGTTTTACCTTCCGCGCGCTCGCTCTCTGCGCGTTCGCGAGCGTGTTGTCGGCGTGCGCCGCGTCAGATGGCGCACGCCGCAGCAGCAGCGCAGCGTTGCCGAACCTCGCGAGCGTAAGTGCTTCCGAGCAGGTGCTCTATAGTTTCAGCGGTGGAACCGACGGCGGTAATGCCGCAACCGGGCTCGCGTTGGATCGAAAGGGAAACCTCTTCGGCACGACCGTGGTCGGTGGGACGAACGCCTGCGGCACCGTCTTCAAGCTCGCGCCGCAAGCGGAGCCGCCATGGACCGAGAGCGTGCTCTACAGCTTCGGTTGTTTTGCGGACGGAAAGAATCCCCACGGCGGCGTGACGTTCGATCCGAAGGGGAATTTGGACGGCACGACGGTGTCGGGTGGATCCGGCGGATCGTGTGGAAGCTCCGGCTGCGGCGTCGTGTTTTCGTTGACGCCCTCCACCGGAACCGAAAAGGTGCTGCACTCGTTCATCGGCGGCGATGACGGGTTCGGACCTGGGGGCGGCGTTACGTTCGACGGTCCCACCCTGTACGGAACCACACCTGCGCCCGACGGCGGCAAGTATTCGCAAGGCGTCGTCTACTCGGTTTCACGTGGTGGAAGCGAACGCATCGCGCACGCCTTCACCGGCGGTAAAGACGGTGCCGGCGGTTCGCTCGGGCTCCTGCTGCTCATGTCGAAAAGCCTCTACGGCGTGACCGAGGAAGGCGGCGCTCACAGTGCAGGCACAGTTTTTCGCTTGTCGCCAGTCGGAAAGCGCTGGCGGCTCACCACCCTCTACGCGTTCAAGGGCACGCCCGATGCCGCTTCACCGTACGGCGGGCTCGTGGCCGATTCGTCGGGCGATCTCTTCGGCACGACGTACTACGGCGGAGCCAACAACATGGGGTCCGTCTTTGAATTAACGCCCGACCGCAAGGGTGGCTACCATGAACGCGTGCTCTACAGCTTCGCCGGCGGCAGCGACGGGAGCTCTCCGACGAGCACCCTGACGTTGGCCGGGTCGGTTCTCTACGGCACGGCGTCGGCGGGCGGCGGAAGCTGCGGCTGCGGGACGGTTTTCAAAGTCGACGCGGCGTCGGGCGCGGAGACGACGCTCCATGCATTCGGGGGCGGAGGCGACGGCGCATATCCCTATTACGGCCTGACAAAGGGTGCTAAGAATACCTTCTACGGCACCACGGTCGCCGGCGGCGTCTCGGGTCAGGGCACGGTCTTCGCGCTAAAACCGTGAACGGCGGCTGTCCGCCGATTGTTGTCATTATCGTCGTTGAAGTCGGTTTGATGCACATAAAAGGCGCGCAACAAGCGCTTTTGATAAGACGTCTATTGCGAATTGAGCCATCGCCGGCGCACGCTTAGCCTCAGGAGCAACACTAGTCCTTACTGAGGTTAAATCACAAATGACGATCCAATCATCGCTACGCCGGTCGTTGAGTCTGGTCGCTCTGCTCGGCGCGTTCGCGAGCTTGGCGAGCGTAGCCCGCGCCGGAACGCTGGGAAACATCCAAGGAACCATCCGCGACTCCGCGAGCGGCGCCCCGATCGCCGGCGTGCGCTTAGAGATCGCGTCGGGGTCCCAGAGCACCACCACGACGACGGACGCCCACGGCCACTTCGTCGCCTTCTCGCTTCAGCCCGACGATTACACGCTGACGGCACAGAAGGCCGGCTACGCGACGCGATCCATATCGGGATATACGGTCTCTGCCGATCAAACGCAGGTGTACGACTTGCAAATGGATCCCTCGAATGAGGGCGCGGGAGGCTAAGACCTGACGGACTGAACGTTCGGAAGACCGAACATGCCGAGCCGTGCGGCGGCAGCGTTCTGGGCGTACCCTCTACGAAGGCGTCGCCGTCGCCGCGCTCGGCTTCGTCGTCATCGCTCCGGCGCTGTGGAGCGGATGGCTCGGGGACGATGCCTTCTATTCGGTGCTCAACGGGATACTGGGCGCGGACCACATCTCGCTGTGGCAGGCGATGCGGCACTCCTTCGATCTCTGGTTCTTGCGCGAAGGCCGCTTCTATCCGGGCCTCATCCTGGAGAAGTACCTGGTCTTCTACGTCTTCACGAACCTGCTCGCCTATAAGGTGCTGCTCGTCGCGGCGACCCTCGCGACGCTCGAGATGTTTCGGCGCTGCGTCGCCGCCTACGCGACGCAAGGCCTCGCGAATCTGGCTGCGCTCATCGCGATCACCCTCTTCGCGGAACGCGGGTATCACGACTCCATCCTCTCCTACAACGCGATGCCGCAATTCGTCGCGATTCTGTTGCTTGGCTCGCTGCTGGCGTTTCGGCGCGTCCTCGACGACGGCGCGACGGGCCCGCGCGTGCTATCGACCGTGCTCTACGCCGCCGCGGCGCTGACCTACGAGGAGGCGTACGGGCTTTGCCTGCTCTATCCCATCGTCGCGGCGGCGAAAGGCCGGAGCTGGCGCGACGCGCTGCGGGAGAGCTGGCCGTATCTCGCGATCGCCGGAGCATTGACGGCCTTCAGCCTCGCGGCGCGCGCCGTCGTACGCGTACCGGCGGGCTCCCTCTACGCGTTCAACGCAGCTCCGGCGCCGCTGCTCCGAACGTTGGGCGAACAGATCGCCGCCGCGCTGCCGCTCAGCTACTATCTCTTCGACCCGTCGCACATCTTCAGTCACAACGACTTTCACGATTTCTACAACAACGCCCCCATGCAGCCGGCGATCTTCGTGGCGTTCGCTCTGGCCGCGGCGTATGCGCTCGCCCAGGCCGTTGGGGACGGCGGCGATTCGCGCGGTCCGGCGGCCGTCGGAATCGCGGTGCTCGTGCTCGCCGCCGCTCCGATCGCGGCGGTCGTGAAATATCAGCACGAGCTGCTGCCCGGCTTGGGCTATCTTCCCGTCCTTTACGAAGCGTTCGGCGTAGCACTCGCGCTCGCCGCGCTGGCGGCGGAGACGACGCGACGCATCCGAGGCCGCTGGTACCGCCTCGCGTGGATCGCCGCTATCGCGATCGTCGGCACGATGACGCAGGCGACCAACGTGCGCGTCGTGCGCGAGGATCAGGCCTCGCGGGACGCCCGCAGCGCGCTCGAGTCCCAGCTCGACGCGGGTTTGCTATTGGGCGTGCGCTCCGGCACGCTCATCACCATGGTCCCCCCGCAAGACTGGATCGCCTACGACGGGCAGGGCCCCGACGGCATATCCACGCGCGGCCTCTTCTACCTACACGGAAAGAGCCGGATCAGGCTGGTGGATCCCGGAGACGCGCGCGCGAGCATCGCGGTCGTCTACCATCCGGCCGCACGTCGCTGGAGCGCCGGTACCCGGCCGCCCTAGGGTCAGCCGTCGCGTCACCCGAAGAGTTGAAAAAGTGGACAGCACGAGAAGCGACATCGATCCAAGCGCCGCACCCTCGGGCGACGCGTGCGTCGAGTGCGCGGCGCAAAACGGCTGGTGGTTTCACTTGCGCCGGTGCGCGCTGTGCGGCCACATCGGATGCTGCGATCAATCATTGGGGAAGCACGCAACCGGCCATTTTCGGGCGACGGGACACCCGGTCATCGCCAGCTTCGAGCCGGGAGAAGACTGGTTCTATGATTACAACACGCGCGAATTCATAAGAGGCCCGCGCCTTGCGCCGCCGCGCTCGCATCCCGCAGACCAACCCGTGCCGGGCCCGCGCGGCAGAGTTCCGGACGACTGGGAAGATCAGCTCTCCTAGCCGGGCTCGTCGGGCGCCCTCTTTGTCAGCCGCAGCCGGCGTCCGTTGTCCAGATATTCGATCTCGTCGACCAAACTGTTGACGATGAAGAGGCCGTATCCGCGTAGAGCGCCGCGCGCGGGCGCTTGGACCGCCGCCGGCGGAAGAAAGCCGGCGCCATAGTCTCGGATCTCCGCGATCACACGCCCCGAATCGACGTAACACTCGACCGTGATCCGCGATCCGCCGCTGTGCTCGACCGCGTTCGCCAATACCTCGCCGATCGCTCCCTCGAAATCGGTGAGGTCGCGTCCGGAGAGAGAACCCCTTGCAAAAGCCGTAATCGCGCAGCGCGCCTGGCGGGCGCCGACCGGCGAACAAGGGAAGGAGCCTTCGTAGGCGCTGGTCCTCGGCACGATCACACCAAGTCTTTCCGTTAAAGACGTATGAATAAACTCACTGGCTCTCGCTCGGACCGGCTGGCAACCAGGCTGCGGCTCGTGGACATACGGAGGCGACGCCGCTATCATGGGCAGCGCAAAACGCTTGGGCTTGCTTTCTTCGGGCGGGTTTTTATTTGGACGAAAACGACGACTTGCACTCGGCAACCTTACGCCTCGCCGGCGAGTACGACATTGCGCGGATGGACGAATTCGCGAAGCTCCTGCAATCGGTCAACGGGAGCGCTCCCCTGGTGATCGACATGGCCGACGTCACCTACGTCGATTCGACGTTTCTGAACGAGCTAGCCCGGTTGAGGCTGAGCGACAAGAACCGCTCGATCACGCTCGCCGGCGTCAGCGACCACGTGGCGCGCCTGCTCAAAACCGTTAGCTTCGATCGGCTCTTCGTCATATGCGAACCGAATTGATCGCCTCGCAAAACGTCGCGAGATCGATGTTGCCGCCGGAGATCAGCGCAACGATCGGACCCTGGTCGACTTTTCCGCTGAGCGCGGCGGCGAGCGGCAGCGCGCCCGCGCCTTCGGCGATCACCCGGGAACGTTCCGCGAGCAGCCGCATCGCGCGCCGCGTCTCGTCGAGCGTCACGACGATCGATCCGTCCACCAGACCGCGCATGCGCTCCCACATGCGCGGAAAGATGCTCTTGCCGCCCGCGCCGTCCACGAACGACGGCTGCCATTCTTCGAAGGCTGCCGCACGGCCGAGCTCCAGCGACCGCGCGTAGGGCGCCGCAGTCTCGGGCTCGGCTACCAAGATGCGAACGCGTGGCTTCTTCGCGCGCACCGCCGCCGCGACGCCGGTGACGAGGCCTCCTCCGCCGAGCGCGGTGATGACGGTCGCGACGTCCGGCAAGTCCTCCACGATCTCGAGGCCCGCCGTGGCGTTTCCCGCGATGAAATGGTCGTCGTCGAACGGATGGACGAACGTTCCTTCGATCCCGGGGAACGTTCGCCGCTCGAGACCCTCCCAGCACTCGTCCCATGAGGCTTTGACGACGGTGGCACCTAACGCGCGCATGCGCGCAATTTTCGTTTCGGGCGCCAGGTCCACCGCGACGACCGTGCACGGCACGCCCGCTGCGCGGGCCGCGTATGCAACGCCTTGACCGGCATTGCCCGCGCTGATCGTCCACACGCCAAGCGCGCGCTTTTGCGAATCGAGCATCGCAACCGCATTCGCCGCCCCCCGCAACTTGAAGGAGTTGATGGGCTGGAGATTCTCCATCTTGAGGAAGATCTTCGGCCCGGTCGTTCCCTGCAGTTCGAGCAGCGGAGTGCGCACGATCGTTCCGGCGATGCGAGACCGCGCCGCTTCGATCGCGTCGAGGGTCGGCGTCACTTTCCGAGAGACCGAAGCAGCTCCGTGACGCGAGCGTGGTCGCTCCGCGCGACGTCCCCGGCGGAGATCGTCAGCGCACCGGCCGCGCGCGTGAAGCTCGGATGCCACAGCGTCCAGCTTATGATCGGGAGCGAGTCCTTCAGCAGGTCGTAGGCGATCGTGACGGTCGCGCCGTCGAGCCGGGCCCACTCCGCCACGGGCGCCGACGCGCCGCGCCCGTCCGTCCGGCAGATCGCGACGCGGCCGTCCTGGCCGATGCCGAGCAGCGCGGGGCCGCCGTCTTCAGCGGCAACCGGGAAGACGTCATTGAATCGAGCAAAATCGCGCAAGAGCAGGCGCTGGACGCGGCGGCCGCGGATGCTCGTCATCCTCTTCACAAAGGCGCGGACCGTGGACTCAAGATTGGCGGGCATCCTGCAGGCCCTCTTCTCCGCAAAGAGGGCCGGCGCCGCTTCGCCGCGCAGGTAGCGAACATGAAATCCATGCGCCGCGTCTCGGACACGGCGGCTGTCATCGTGGTGTCCGCCGCATTCACGTTCTTCAGCCCCCTCGCCGCGCGCGCCGCCGGCTCCCTATCCGCCGCGACGATTCAGGGCGTTGTCCGCAGCTTCATGGTGAAGAATCACCAGAAGGCGGTCATCGTGCAGGTGCGCTCGAACGGACGCGACGTCTACACCGGGGCGTTCGGGGAGTCGATGACGGGCGTGCCCGCCACGGCCGACATGCACTTCCGCAACGGCGCGCTGGCGTTTACGTATATGGCGACGCTGCTGCTTGAATTCGTCGACCAGAAAAAGGTTACGCTCGACACCAAGCTCTCCAAGTATCTTCCAAACCTCCCGCGCGCGAACCAGGTCACACTCAAAGATCTCACGCAGATGACGTCGGGATACGCCGATTATGTGTATCAGAACGCGTTTCAAGACGCCCTCTATCGGGCTCCGTTCCGCCAGTGGACGCCGCAAGAGCTGATTCGATTCGGGGTGACCGGCCCCGAACAGTTTGCGCCCGGAACCAACTGGGGCTACTGCCATACCAACTACGTCATCCTCGGCGAGGTGCTCTCGAAGATCGCCGGGATGCCGCTCGCCGACGCGCTGCAACGGTTCGTCTTGGAGCCGATGGGACTCAAGCAGACCACGGCCTCAACGACGCCGGTCGTGCCTGCGCCCGTGCTTCATGCGTTCACCTCCGAGCGACGCGAAGTCCTCGGCATCAAGCCCGGCGTCCCGTTTTACGAGGAGGCCACGTATTGGAATCCGTCCTGGACGACGAACGACGGCGCGGTCGAGACGACGGACCTCACCGACCTGAGCGTGTCGCTCGAAGCGACCGCGTCGGGCAAGCTGCTATCGCGGGCCTCTTCCGCCGCGCAGATCACACCGCATCTGATCGGCTTCGGACACAAGCAGAACGGTTGTCCCGCCTGCACGGAGGGCAGCGTTGCCTTCAGCTACGGACTTGGCGTGATCCTCGCGGGCCCGTGGATCACCCAGACGCTCGGATTCGCCGGCGCTTCGGGCGCCGTGGGTACACTTCCCTCGCGGAAGCTGACGATCGCGGTCGAGGCGACGAACGGCCCGGGCGCCTACGACGCAAAGGGCAACACCGGACTCGGGGCGGCAGACCTCTTCCGAGCTCTTGCGGACGCCCTCGCTCCACAAACGCTGCCGCCGGCGTCCCGATGAGGACAGCGTTGTACGCGCGGATTCTCTTTGGCGCCTCGGCGGTGCTGTTCGGCGTCATCGCGCTCATGTGGCACGACGCCGACACCTGGCAAAGCCTGCATAGAATCTTGAGGCTCCCTCTCGGCACGATCGTCGGCACCGGCTTGATGATCGCGCTGATCGTCGGCGGCATCGGAATAGCGCTTCCGCGTGTCGTGCGTCCGGCGTCGATCGTTCTGGTGGTCGTCTACGCGCTGTTCTCCCTCGTTTGTATCCCGGGAATATTCGCCGCGCCGAAGGTCTTCGCGCAATACGACGGCTTCTTCGAGCAGTTCGCCTTGCTCTGCGGCGCGCTCGCAGTGTACGCGGCGGCGAACGCGGGGTCGGGCCCGGCACTGCGCCGAGCGGCGCGCTTCGGACTCGGGTTGAGCCTCGTTTCGTTTACACTGGCGCAGGTGATCTATCTGAAGGTGACGGTCGAGCTGGTCCCGACCTGGATTCCGCCCAGCCAGACGTTCTGGGCGATCCTCACGACGGTCGCGTTCGCGCTCGCTGCGATCGCCACGCTGATCAACCTTAGGGCGCGGCTCGCGCTGCGGCTGACGACACTGATGTTAACGCTCTTCGGCCTCCTCGTTTGGGTGCCGCTCCTGATCGCTCACCCGGAGGCGCACGGCAACTGGTCAGAGTTCGCCCTCAATTTCCTCATAGCCGGCGCGGCGTGGGTGGTAGCCGAACTCGCGACATAAGTCTAAGAACCCGGTTAAGACGCACGTGCACGATCCTCGCTCACGACACGACGCGATTATTATTGCCGCGATGCTGCTCGCACTTTGTGGCTGTTCCGCGCCGTTCGGCGCTTCCCGTACGCCGGGTGGTCTGCCTTGGAGCGAACCCCTGGCGTTTCTTTCCCTGGGAAATGCCTCACGCAATCACAAGATCCAGCACGTCGTCGTCATGATCCAGGAGAATCGCTCGGTCGATAACCTGTTTCAAGGCTTTCCCGGAGCGGACACGGTGCCGTACGGATTCAATGAGAAGGGGCAGAAGATCGCGCTTCGGCAGGTTGGTCTCGAGGCGCGCTGGGATTTCGAACACTCCTCGTCGAGCTTTCTCGCGGCCTGTGACGGCCGTGGCCGTTTCCCCGGAACCGACTGCAGAATGGACGGTTTCGCCAGAGAGGCCATTCGCTGCGCGCCAAAATGCCCCGGCGCGAATCCGGCGTATAGCTTCGTGCCGCATTATGAAACGCGACCCTACTTTTTCATCGGCAAGCATTACGTCTTCGCAGACAAGTTCTTCCCATCGAACTTCGATTCGAGCAGCTTTGTGTCGCACCAGTACATCATCGCTGCTCGAGCCGGCTCCACCGTCAACTTTCCCATCGGCCCTTGGGGCTGTAAGGGTGGTGGCCACATCCCCACGGTAACGCGACAACGGACGATCGGACCCTACGTCTCCGACTGCCTCAACAGCAAAACGCTCGGCGACGAGCTCGACGATGCCGGAATATCCTGGCGCTACTACACATCGAATTTGAGAGCCGGCGGGGGGCTATGGAGCGCGTACCAGGCCATCAAACACATCTACGAAGGCCCCGACTGGCATAAAGACATCGCCACGCCGCAGACGAAGTTCTTTAGTGACGTCGCGGCCGGAGATCTGCCCGCGGTAAGTTGGGTGACGCCGACGTGCGTCAACTCCGACCATTCCGGGTGCGGTGGGAAGACGGGTCCCGACTGGGTGGGCTCGCTCGTGAACGCGATCGGCGAGTCGAAGTATTGGGACTCTACCGTGATTTTCGTATTTTGGGACGATTACGGCGGCTGGTACGATCACGTGCCGCCCGCGATGGTGGATTATGACGGGCTCGGCATTCGCGTCCCGATGCTAGTAATCTCCGCATACGCTAGACGGGGCTACGTCTCGCACGTCCACTACGAGCATGGCAGCATCCTTAAATTCATCGAGGATCGGTGGGGATTAGCGAGACTCTCCGCGAGCGACACCCGCGCGAACCCGATTTCGCCTAAGTGCTTCGACTATAGGAAAGCGCCGAGACCCTTCACCAAGGTGCCGCTCGCGCACGAACCAGGATACTTCCTCGCTCAACCCCTCGACACTCGGCCAGCCGACGCAGAGTAGCGCTACCGCTCGAGTTCTTGCAGCGTGTTCGTTCCGGAATCGGTATAGAATAGCGCGGTATCGCTGTCGCTCGTGCCGGTCGCGAGCAGCCCGAAGACGTGCGCGGTCGCGCTCTTGTCGATCGTCTTGGTGTCGAGTATCCGCCCCGCAGGCGTCAACTCCACGAGCTTGTTTCCGCCTCTCGTATTGGCGACGATGAGGTTGCCGTTCGGCAGTAGCGCAGAAGCTACGGGCGCATCGAGCGGAGCGCCGCTATAAACCAGCGTCGCACACGTGGCCTTCGGGTGCGCGCACTTGAATTTCTTTCCACCGGACTGCACCACGATCTCGTCCTTCTCGAGCAGTTGGCTGGCGTTCGAAACCGCGACGACCGTGTTATCGGCGCCGTCCACGATATATAGCGTGTCGTTGCAGAGGCTGCCGGTTCTGTGGCTATTGTACTGGATTCCGGAGGGCCCCAAGACGCTCCAACCGGAGCCCTTATTGACCCCAAAACCGGCAATCACTTCGGTCATCTTCACTTTACCCGAGCGGCTAACGGGCAGGAACGACACCTTGACGATCGAGCCGGCCTTGGAATCCGCAACGTAGATGTCCTCAGGCGCGTAAGGAAAACCGCAGAATGCGTCGGCGTCGTCGAACGGAACCTGGATCGGAGAACGGTGGTAACTCTTCTTGAGAGCGCCGACCTGCGTGAACTGCGAAACGAGGTGGCTGCTCAGCCCCGCGCCATACACCTGATTTTCCGCGGTCACGGCGTCGCCGTCGCAGCCCTCTATTCTGCTGCTTTGCGTGAAGGTCACCGGCTTGGAGTGCGGGCGTGGATTGAGCACCTCGATCGTGCTGCCTTTCCCGGCCGTGCCCGCAGCGTCGTCGAAGTTACAGACGAGCATCTGCCCCTTCTTGAGTCCGAACGTCGAGCGGACCAAGGAAATTGCGCGAGGGCCGGTGTCGCCATTTTTTAGATCGACCGTCGAGCCGATCTCGACGTCCTTCGTGAGCTTCTTCAGGATCGACGTCGTGTCGCTCGGAACGATGGAGCTCGTGTCCGGGAGGGAGACCCGCGAGTCCGCCCCGGTTGGTACCGTCGCGTTTCCCGCGCAGGCCGCAGTCGCAAAAAGCGCTCCCGCGGCCAACGCGAGCACTCGGTTGTTCAAAGTCGGCATCCTAGATCTCGCTCCTAACGCAGTGAGGACGAAGCGGGCTTCGAAGTCCCTCTTCCGTCGCCTGCAAGAGCGAGCGACCGTCTGTCCACCTTTCAAGGCGGCGTAAGCCGCAGGCATGTACCAAGCCTGCGCGAACAGCGACGGGTGCCGAGGAAAGGGAGTAGCGTTCATGCTTACGACGGGCTTCATTAGATACGCCGGCGCTCTGGCTGCGCTCGCGATATGCTCGGCGTGCGGCGGCGCGGCGGTCGCGCCGTCAGGCGCCGCGCTCGGCGGCACGTATTCCGGCGGGATGCTCTCGTTGAACGGGACTCCGGTCACCGCGGCGCGCGCGAATCTGAGCCCGCTGCCCCGTTACGCGACGATCGTTCCTGACCGGCGTATCACAACCTACGAGTACATCATCAACCTCTACGGTACATACGCCAGCATCTTCGACTACCCGAAGGGCACGAAGCAGATCGGTACGATCAATAACGTGGGCGGCCAAGGCTGCACGAACGTCCTCTACGGCTATGGGAAGAGAACGTTCTGGATCGTCGCGGCCCGAAACCAGATCACGGAGTACGAGGTCCCTCACAAACCGATCAAGACGCTCTCTATCTCCACCGGTCAGCCCTCGAGTTGCGCCATGGATGCCGGCGGCGACCTTGCGGTCGGGAATTTGAGCAATGGTGACGTCGTAATCTTCAAGAACGCGAGCGGCTCGGGCACCGTTTACACCACGCCGTTGCACGCAGAATTCTTCGACGGCTACGACAACCAAGGGAATCTCTTCGCCGACGGCATGATAAATCCGCGCTCCGGCTTCACGCTCATCGGGCTCCGGAAGGGCAGCACTAAATTCCAAACGATCACGACGAGCAACAAGGTAGGATTCCCCGGCTCCGTGCAGTGGGACGGCAAGTACGTGACCGTCACCGACCAGACCGCAAACGCCATGTATCGGTACAGCATCAGCGGAACGACGGCGACGTTGAAGGGCACGGTATCGCTCTCCGGCTCGGGTGACTGCGCGCAAACCTGGATCGTTCACGGGCTCGTCTATTGCGCGGACTCGGGCACCGTCGGCGCTGAGGTCTTCAAGTACCCTGCGGGCGGTTCACCGGTTGCCGTGTTTTCGGGCAATTTCATCACGCCGCTCGGGACGGTAGCCGCAGAAAAGTAACGGACCCGCGTCTCGTGGACTCGCTTAGGACCGTCGCTGCGTGGCCATTCGTTCAAGGATTCCTCCTCGTGACGCTGTCCCTGTTCCCGATCGTCAATCCGCCGGGCATGGCGCCCATCTTCTTGAACTATACGCAGTCCCTTGACGACGCCGTCGCGGGAAGCCTCGCCCGGCGCGTCGCGATCAACGCCTTCATTCTCACGGCGGCGTCCTTGATCGTCGGTCCGCTGGCGCTGAAGTTCTTCGGGTTGAGCCTTTCGGCGGTGCGTGTCGCGGGGGGCCTGGTCCTCGCCGCCGCGGGTTGGCGGCTGCTCAACCAGGGACAGGAAGACTCGAAGCATCGCGCGCCGGCCGCTTCTGCAGATGAAGTGCTCGGCGGCGCGTTCTACCCGCTCACGCTGCCGTTGACGATCGGCCCCGGGTCTATCGCAATCATGGTAACGGTCGGCACCAGTTTGCTCGCCGCTCCGGGGGGCTCGCTCCTCCTCGATGGCCTCGGCGCCTTGGCGGGTCTGGCGTGCATCTGCATCTTGATCTATCTCTGCTACAACCAAGGAGAGCGCGTCTTACGAAAGCTGGGGCCGACCGGCGTGAACGTATTGCTGCGGCTTTCGGCGTTCATCTTGCTGTGCATCGGTGTGCAAATCGCCCTTGAGGGGTACACCGCGATTCTTTCGCCACGTCCCTAAGAAAGGGCGGGCTACCTCTTAAGTACAACGCAGAGATGAATGCCGACCATTGAGACAGTCGTTCCTCTCCTCGTTCAAGCGTTTGGGTTCGAGCCGGGTGGCGTCGAACGAGCCGAAGACGGGACGGCCATTCATGCGGAGGTCCGCGCCGGCCAGTCGACGATCTGGCTCCATCGCGTTGATCCAAAGCATGACTTAGTGTTGGCTAGATCGTCGAGAACGGCGACGTGCGGGCTTTACGTACAGGTTGACGACGTCGATGCTCACTTCATACGCGCAAGCGAAAGGAGCACAGGTCGAAAGCCCACCGCAGGACCGCCCCTACGGGGCGCGCGAGTACGCAAGCAGAGACATCGAAGGCCATCGGTGGTGGTTCGGAAGCCCTTTGGAAGCGACATAAAGTCCGGGAGCTAACGCGTGCTTTGGATGTACGATCTCCCGACTTGGCTCATGGGTCTGCTGATCGTGGCAGCTTTCACGGCGCTCTCCGTCGCCGGCCTGTACGCAACGCGGCGCGCCATACTCGCAATAACCGGGCCTCGGCCAGGCCATAATGAAGGCGTCGATGCGTACATCGCGGCCGCGGCGGTCTTCTACGGCATCGTCGCAGGCCTCATCGCGGTTGCAGCCTGGGAGCAATACGCGAGCTACGACGATAAGGTAACGCAGGAAGCCGGCACCATTGCGGTGTTGTACCGCGACGTCGCTACCTATCCCGAGCCTTACGGCTCACGACTGAGCGAAGAACTGCGAGTCTATACGCGGTCCGTCATTGAAGGCTGGCCGCTCCTACAACACGGTGTCGTTCCGCCGCAGCCCGCCGCTCTACTGAACACGTTTCAAACAACGTTTTACTCGTTTGAGCCAAAGAACGAACGCGAACGAATCATTCATGCTGCGGCCATCGAAGAGTACGAGCGCATGATTGAGTTGCGTCGCTTGCGCTTGCACGACAAAGACGCGGGCCTGCCCGAAGCCCTGTGGGCCGTCGTGATCATTGGCGGGATCCTAACGATATTTCTCACCTACTTCCTCGCGTTGGAGCGATTCAGAGTTCATCTCACGATGACGATCGTTTCCAGCATATTGGTGTCGCTCCTCATCTTCATGATTGCCGCGGTCGATCACCCCTTCCGCGGTGGAGTGAGCATCGGACCCGACTCCTTCCAGCTCGTTTACGAACAGCTTGAGTCGCAACGGCTCACAACGAAGCGCCCCTGACGAACGGCGTCGATTTCCAAGACCCGACTGGGACTGGAGCCTCGCCCCGCCGAACGTTCTTAGCCGCTCGTCCGTTCTTCCGGGAGGTGTCGCACATGAGGATCTTGGCCCGCTACGCGTTTAGCATCGGCGCCGCTGCTGCATTGCTCACAGCCTGCGAATCGCAATCGCCGATCGGCGCGCCGGGTACGATGCCACAACCCTTAGCGCTCGCGGCACGCACTAGCGGCGCGAACTACAACGTAGTGTATAGTTTTGGTGTACCCCCCGATGGAAACAACCCGGGCGCCGGTCTCATCGACGTGGGCGGCACGCTCTACGGTACGACGACTGCAGGCGGCGTATATTCCTGTAACCGATCCTCCGGCAACCCTTGCGGCACCGTCTTTAGCATCACGACGGGGGGCTCGGAACAAGTGCTGCACAGCTTTGGCGACGGCAGCGACGGCTCGTTGCCCACCGCATCGCTGACAAACGTAGCGGGCACGCTCTACGGCACGACCAGCACAGGCGGCTTGCACCACTGCCCCTATTCGGACTATACGACGTGTGGAACGGTCTTTACCATAACGACGGGCGGCACGGAGAATGTGCTGCATAGCTTTGACACGTATTCACACGACGGTGCTGAGCCTGAGGCGTCCTTGGTCGACGTAAAAGGCACATTGTACGGCACGACAGCCGGAGGCGGCGCGTACCATTGCGGCCTGGTAGGCATGCTGTGCGGCACCGTTTTTAGCATCACGCCGGGCGGCACCGAGAAGGTGCTGCACAGCTTCGGCAGCCGCCGCGACGGCGCTGCTCCCAAGGCCGAGTTGCTCGATGTACACGGCACGCTCTATGGCACCACATTTTACGGTGGCAAACGCCAGCTGGGCACCGTCTTTCGAATTTCACTAAGCGGCAGCGAGAGAGTGCTGCATCGCTTTGGCAAGGGAGCAGATGGCTCTAATCCCGCGGCCGGCCTGATCAAAGTAGGCGGCCTACTTTACGGCACGACAACCCGCGGCGGCGCGTACGGGCACGGCACGGTCTTTAGCATCACGAGGGAGGGCGCGGAAAAAGTGCTGCACAGCTTCGGCCATGGAAGCGATGGCCGTGATCCCCTTGGCTCGCTGGTCCAGGTAAACGGCACGTTGTACGGCACGACGCAGGTTGGTGGCACCGGTGACAAGTGCAACACCCAAGGCGACGGCTGCGGAACCGTCTTTAGTATCACGCCGGAGGGCACTGAGCAGGTCCTGCACAATTTCGGCAAAGGAACCGATGGCTTTTATCCCGAGGCCGCCTTGACCGACGTGGACGGCACCCTGTATGGGACGACATGGGGTGGCGGCACGCACCGTCTCGGAACGGTCTTCGCGTTGAAACCGTAACGCGAGATCACCGCAGCCGCGGTGTTTTGGTCCGCCTGGGACTATGCGCCGCTGCGCCGAACGTTCCTAGCCGCATCCCCGTTTCGCTTCCCGGAGGCTTAGCACATGGGAACCTTTGCTCGCTACGCGCTTAACACTGGCGCCGCTGCGGCATTGCTCGCGGGGTGCGGCGCCCTTCCCCTGAGCTCGTCGAAGGGTCAGACTGCCGCGCAACCGCCGATTACAGCATCGGAATACGAAGTGCTACACGCCTTCCGCGACATAAAGGGAGGTGGAGTGTATCCACAGGCGCGCTTGGTCAACGTGAACGGCACACTCTATGGCACGACTACTTCCGGCGGCGCGTACGGCCACGGAACTTTTTATAGCATTACGACGACCCGAACTGAGCAGGTGCTGTACAGTTTCGGCAAGCGCCCCGACGCCGCCGATCCATCGGCCGGCTTGATCAACGTAAACGGCAGGCTGTACGGCACCGCGGCCGGCGGCGGCCGGTACCGTGGCGGAACCGTTTACAGCATTACAACGACCGGCACGGAGAAGGTTTTGTACAGCTTCGGGGGTCCAGGCGACGGAGCAACGCCGTTGGCGCCATTGGTCAACGTCAAGGGTACCCTTTACGGCACGACCTACTTCGGCGGCTCGACGGGATGCGGTAGCCGTACGTGCGGAACGATCTTCAGCGTATCAACGACCGGCAATGAGCGACTGCTCCATAGGTTCGCTGGTGGCTCCGACGGGGCCGAACCATCGGCCGGTTTGCTCGACGTGAATGGCACGCTGTACGGCACCACGACCGGCGTATTCGGCGGCATGGGAACAGTCTTTAGCGTAACAGCGGCCGGCAAAGAGCGGGTACTGCACAGATTCGGTGGGGGCTCGGACGGGTTGGTGCCGGACGCGGGCTTGGTCGACGTCGATGGTACGCTTTACGGGACTACGGCTAACGGCGGAGCGTCCAACCACGGAACGGTCTTTAGTGTCACGACGTCCGGCAGGGAACGCGTGCTCTATAGCTTTACCGGCGAACCGGACGGCAGTGGCCCCGAGGCTAAGTTGATCGACGCGAACCACACGCTCTACGGCACGACCACTTACGGTGGAACGTACAGCCCCCGATGTGACTTTGGTTGCGGAACCATCTTTAGCGTTACGACGACGGGTGCCGAGGAGGTAGTGCACACTTTCGCCGGCGCACCCGCCGACGGGTCGAAGCCCCTTGCGGACCTGATCGACGTCAAAGGCACCTTGTACGGCACGACGGATTACGGCGGCCCCAGATGCAATCATCGAGGTGGTCTCAGCGGCTGCGGAACTGTTTTCGCCTTCACTCCTTAGCCGCCCCACGCCACGCGGCTCCCCAACTTCAGACCGACTGCGCAGCGCTGAGAATTACTTCGACCACGCGGCTTGGTTGCGAGAGCATCGGCACGTGACTTGAATCAAGTTCGGTCGTCTTGGCTTTCATGCGTTTCGCAAGAAAGCGTTCAAGATCCGGGTTGACGGTATGATCCTTCTTTCCGACTATGTACCAACTCGGTTTGGTCCTCCAGGCAACGCCCGGCGCATCGTGCGCGAAGATGTTGGCGGCCGGCGCGCCCTGCGTCGCCCACACGAGCCGCTGCTCAGTCGCCGAGAGATCGCCGCAAAAATACTGTAGGCCTTCTTTGGTCAGCCAGATACGCCCATCGACGACTTCGATGTGCTTGAGCACGTCGGTCGCAGGGAACTTCTGCTGTATGCTCTGCGATGTCTCGCCGGCAGCAGTATCGGGAGCAAGCGCATTGATATACACGAGGGCTTTCACCCGCGGGTCGGTTCCCGCGGCCGTGATTACCGTGCCGCCATATGAATGTCCAACAAGCACGATAGGCCCCTTCACCACGTCCATCGCCCACTTGGCAAAAGTGACATCGTTTTCGGGTGTGTTGAGCGGGTACTGCGCAGCAATGCAATCGTAGCCTTGCGCCTGCAACGGCGCCATCACTTTGGTAAAACACGAGCCGTCGGCCCAAAGACCATGACAGAAAACTATGCTCGGCTTGCCCGCGCCGCTCATCGTCGCGGCCACTTCCGTTCGCGCCGATGCAAAGGAGGAGCTCACCGCGGCGGCGCCGATCGCTGCCGCGCTCGCCTCAAGGAATCGAGCACGTTTGACGTTTGTTTTTGAACGCATACTATGGCCCCCATCGAGATAGTATAGGACGCAGTCAGTTCACAGGTGCTCAGAATGCCTCCTCTTACGCGACAACTGCGCGACGCTCGTGCGCCGCGAAGGCTGGATAGTCAACCACAAGCGCACCAAGACGCCGCCGAGCCGCGCGCGAAGGGCGGCCCAGGATTCACGTCCCGTGGCATCGTTTTCTTCTACTAGTCAGCCATCGGCTGACGGGCGGGCAAGCATTGGGGGGTCGGACATGAAGTGGATACGGCTCGGGTCTTGTGTCGGCTTGGCGTTCGGAATGTCGCTCGCACTGGCAGCGGGTGGCGACGGGTCGACGCTTTCCGTCGCACCCCCGCGCGACCTTGCGATCGTTCTCGACGGGCAGGATCTGACACTTCCCGAAGTGGCCTCGATTGCGCGTGACAGCGCTGCTATCAGCGTGCCGCCGGCGGCGATGGAGCGGGTCCAGCAGTCGTTCAATGTCCTGCTCGAGGCTGCTCGCGAGGACAAGCCGATCTATGGCCTGACGCGTGGAGTCGGTAAAAACAAGGACAAACGTGTGTTTCTCGGCGGCCAGATCACGCCCGCTGCGCGGCGACTATCCGAGCAGTTCAACGCCAACCTGCTGCGGGTCCAAGCTGCGGCCACCGGTCCGAGCGCACCTGTAGAGGTTGTCCGCGCCGCCATGGCCATCCGTTTGAATGCAATGCTGATCGGTCACACCGGCGTCCAACCCACCGTCATCCGTGGGCTTGAGGACTTCCTCAATCACGGGATCACACCAGTCGTCCCAACACAGGGTACCGTCGGCGAGGCCGATATCGACATCCTCTCGCACATCGGGTTGGCGCTGATGGGCGAGGGTGAGGTCTACTACGGCGGGAGCACAGTCCCGGCTGCGACCGCCCTGCGCAAGAGTGGCCTGACACCACTCGTTCCATTTGGCAAGGACGCGTTGTCGATCTTCAGTTCGAATGCGTACTCGGCTGCAATTGCGACCCTTGCGGCGGTCGATGCCGAGCACATGCTCGCGCGCGCACGCCAAGTGTTCGCACTGAGTCTGGAGGGCATCAACGGCAACATCGCACCGTTTCTCGCCGAGGTCCAGAACACGCGGGCGTTTCCGGGGCAGGCGGCCGCTGCTGCCGCAGCTCGCTACGACCTCGACGGCAGTTACCTGTTCTCGCTCGACCCAGCCCGTGCGCTTCAAGATCCATTGAGCTACCGCACCTTCAGCCAGGTCGCGGGCAGCGCCGATGACATCCTCGCGCGGCTCGAAAGCCAGCTCGTCATACAGATCAACACCTCGGACGACAACCCGACGGTCCTCATCGGGGCTACCCCACCGACCGGCGCTATGCCGCAGGAGCTCGCGTACTTCGTTCACGGCAACGGCGTCCAGGGTGCCGTAGTGCCGACCGCCAACTTTGAGCCGCTTTCGTGGGTCCTCCAGCTCGAGTCACTCTCGGTCGCGCTCGCCCACGTTTCGGACACCTCGATGCAAAGGACTCTTCGTTTGGGGACGCCCGACATCACCCACCTGTCCAGATTCCTGACTGCGGACGCCAATTCGATCGGTTTTGCCGCGATCCAGAAGGTTCCCGCCGATCTCGCCGCGCAGAACCGCCAGCTCGCAGGCGATGTGTCACTCAACGTGATCCCCGTTGCTGGCGACATCGAGGACACCGCGACCAATGCGGCGGCAGCTGCGACGAACCTCGGCAAGATCGTCGACAACACCTACTCGATCCTCGGCGTGGAGCTCATGCACGCCGCCCAAGCCGTCGACCTCCGCCTGCGCGCAAACCCGGCGCTGCCACTCGGCCGGGGCACGCGACCGTTCCTTCGGTCCTATCGCCAGATCGTCTCCTTCCTTGACAAGGACAGATACCTTAGCCCCGACGTCGCGCATTCATCAGCGTTTCTGCGAAGCTCCTCCGGCCCGTTACAAGACCTCGACCGACTGCGAAGTTCGGACGCGACCCGAAGCGGCGGCGCCGGCGCTTGCGCGCATCTGAAGACGCAAGACTGGTGACATGCGATCGTATTCGCGCAACACGTCGCCGTAGCTCTTGACGCGGGCGAACCCGATCGGCCTTGAGCACATTGACAAACCTAACGGAAGGGCGCAGAGTGGACCGAGGAAACGTCATACGAACCGTCAGCGTAAGCCGAGGCAACTTCTGAAAGGAGTGCACGATGTTTCAATCCGCATATCGACTGAATCGAGTCGCGACAGTAAGCATGATCGCCGTCGGCGCAGCCGTGGCATTCTCCAGCTTCGGTATCGTGCGAGCCGAGCAAGCAAAACCTGCCAAAAAGATTACCTACACTTGCAACACCGTCGGCGCGTGCGTTCTGGGAACGAATTCAGGTACGGGAATTGGAGTCGAGGGAGTCTCGCTTAACACGTCGGTTCCACTAGCCGCCAACAACGGAGGTCTACTCGGAGAAGGTACTGGATATAACGGCGTCTACGGCTATTCGACCAAGCGTAACGGAGGCTACTTCGAAAACAACAGCAACAGTTATGTAACACTGTTCGCCTGGGCTGATTCAAATTCGGATCCACTGGAGGCGGCTAATTCTGCGGGCGCATTTTTCTATGTCGATAACTCCGGAAACGGCAACTTCTCGGGCGCGGTTTATGCGACGGGGTTCGTAACGGATCTTCGCACGCGCGACGGCAACCACATCGGTTCGTTCAACGTACAGTCGACGGGGGCTACGATCGAGGATACGGGAACGGCTCGAATGATGAACGGAGAGGGCGTCGTGCGATTCGACGCGACTTTTGCGCGCACGGTTGATCTGCATCGGGGATACCAGGTCTTCCTAACTGCGGATGGTGAGACGCGTGGATGGCTTTACATAGCGGAGAAGTACGAGGGCGGGTTCGTGGTGCGCGAGGCCGAGCATGGACGGTCGTCGATTTACTTCGACTATCGTGTCGTTGCGCATCCCGTAGGTTCCACGACGGCGCGCCTGCCGCAACTAAATATTAAACAGGTGACTCGCACCGGCGGAGCTCCCATTACGCAGTAGCCTGCTCCAGCGGTTCCTGCGCGAGGTTGTGCCGAGGCTTGACGCGGCATGTAGTTCGGTTTTACGACGCCCACGGCGCCGCCCGCCCTCAAATTCGGAAGTTGCATTACTATTACCAAGTAAGTGGAACGTAAAATAGCGCCTGCCTGCGTCGTCGTACGAGGTCTTGCACCGCTTCGTCCTTTCCGACGGAGCGCACCCGCAAGCGCCCGTGATCGTCCTAAAAGGCACGCTGTACGGCACGACCAAGGACGGTGGCGCGAGCGCATCTTCGGGGTTAGACCCTTGCCACGAGGCAACGCTTGGTAGTCTAATAGAGAAGCTAGCCTCGCAGCTCGGGCACGGGGGCTTCTGGCGTTGAGTGTTTAGGAACCAAAGCACGCGTCTGCGTTCCGGAGGAGGATGGACAAATGAAAAGCTCTGCTCAGCGCAACGCGTTAATCGCTTGTGCAGCCTTGGCTGTACTCGCTGCTTGCAGTAGTGGCCGCACAGTGGGCCCGCTCATTCCTCTAACCAGCCCGCTACTGCTGCCGAACGGATCGAGTACGTCGCCATGCCCAACCATCTTTGTTATATCGCCCGCACAGACGTTCTCCGATGTAGCAGAGCGCGATCTGACACTGACCGAGGCACTGGAGAAACGCCAGTTGGAGTATCGTCGTGGCTGCGTGGTTGTGTCGCGGAGTCACCCGCCGGCCAAGTGGAGCGCAACCAGCGGCTCTCTCCACGTAGAAGATCGCAGTACGCGTGCGATTTTCTCTGGCTCTGAGTTCGGCATCTACGGGATCGACGCGACTTCCGGTATTTATTCCGCATCGGCGGCGGTCGTAATTCAGCGGGACAAAGAGCAGTTGCTTGCGCGCCTTCGCAATCCGGCGGCTGGAGGCCTACTCATGGACGCCAGCGGTGCGCTCTACGGTGTTACAGACACCAGCGGCACGGTCTTTAAGCTCGTCCGTGGTGCGTCGCACGTGGAAACGATATACACGTTCCAAGGTGGCCATAAC
This sequence comes from Vulcanimicrobiota bacterium, assembly GCA_019235995.1. Classification (GTDB taxonomy): domain Bacteria; phylum Vulcanimicrobiota; class Vulcanimicrobiia; order Vulcanimicrobiales; family Vulcanimicrobiaceae; genus Cybelea. Next base: position 202,025 of record JAFAJV010000078.1, on the reverse strand, counting down.
CCATCTGGAGCGCTGATTGCCGATAAGCGCGGAGATCTTTTCGGTACTACCGGAATAGGCATTGGAACGGCGTACGAGCTGGAGCGGTCAGGGAACGACTACACTGAACGCGTTCTCCACAGGTTTGTAGGAGGCGGCGGACCCATGACCGGTTTGGTCGCCGACCACAACGGCACCCTTTATGGTACAACTGATGGCGGGATCGTATTCAAACTCACTCCGACCGGAAAGTCATACGCTTACACCATCCTCCATCGCTTCAAGATCAAGCACGTTATCTTCAATGGCCTTTCTAGACTCGTAGAAGGCGGCGATGGCTCGTTCTACGGTACGGTTGAAGGCTACACCGGGTTTGGTTTCGTGTATAAGTTAACGCCAAAAGGCTCTTCCGTGCACACCATATACAGCTTTAAAGGCAGCACCGATGGATACAACCCCTTAGGCGACATCGTCGTCGACACTAAAGGCGTATTGTACGGCACCACGGTGCAAGGAGGCGTCTTCGGAGGCGGCACGATCTTCGATCTTACCCCTAGCCGCTCCGGCTTCGATGAACACATCCTCCATAGCTTCGATGGGTTACACGGGGCTGGCCCCACAGGCCTGACCGCGGGGCCAAACGGGATGCTATATGGGGTGACCAACGGGGGTGGGGGCGGAAACGGGATTCTCTTCGCCTTTGATCGGTTAACGCAAAAAGAGAGTACCGTCTACTTTTTTGAGCGTCGTTACGCTCCTGTGCGACCGTACTTCAGCCCCATCACCGACGCAACCGGCGCGCTTTACGGGGTCTGGGCCGCGCCTCTCGGCGGCTCATCGATAGTCTACAAGGTGAAGCCTTGACATCGTCGGGTAATGTGCTCTCGCGAGTACCGCTGGTAGCGGTTAACCTGTGGATATACTTTTCGTTACAAAGTAACGATTACGTTGGCTTGCAGCGTGCTCGCGCCGTAGGCTAGCGGTAGACGGCATTCCTGGTCCGGGAACGGAGGGTGGCTTATGCTTGGGCTTCGACGTATTGACTGCTGGGCTGCAGCGCTAGGTCTGGCGGTTTTTCTGGAAGGTTGCGGGGGGACCTCATTGCAGGGCGTGCCTCCGTCGACGCTTTTACAGCCGCCTGCGTGGCAACATAATAGGTTTGCCGAGGCGCCGATCGGGGGAGTGCCTTCGCGGGAAACTCCGGACAGCGTAAAGAGCGAAAATCTGCTGTACGTTCTGTACGGCACGTATGCTGATCAATGGGTTGCGTTCTATTCGTGGCCCGCGGGAAAGCCGGCGGGGGGGCTGCATGGGAACGTGTGGCCAGCCTTTGGGATGTGCGGTGGTCAAGCGGGCGACGTTTGGGTGATGAGAGAGCCTGGTTCGTACGAGTACTCGCACGACGGCCGAAAGATCGGATTCGCAGCATACCAATCTCTAACGTCGTGCGCCGTCGATCGGGCTAGCGGCGATATCGCGTTCCCCGCTGGCCTCGAGGGCATCGCGATCTTTTCGCACGGGCGTGGACGGCCAAAACATTTCTATGCCGCCAACATGGACGTGTATAGCTACTGTGGTTATGACAATAAAGGCAATCTCTTCGTCATGGGCTTCAAATACGGCAGCCCGGGCGGGGTTGCATTCGCCTTGCTTCACAGCGGTCACCACGCGTTCACGGCGCTCACGCTGAACCATCGCTTCAGGACCTATGGCGGTGAACGCGAGGTTCAGTGGGATGGCCGGTACTGGGCGGTGCTGGAGTACGGCACGAGCTCCATCTACCGGTTTGCAATTTCGGGTTCACGCGGAATCGCCAAGGGCCGGGTCAAGCTCGTCGAGCATGCCACAGCCTCTGACTATTGGATCCAAGGCTCGATCATCAGCGTCCTTAGCGGTGACTGGATCAAACTCTTCAAGTATCCCGCCGGTGGGCGCCCGGTGCGAAGCATCGGCGGTGGGGCGGACGACCTCGTCGTCAGTCTCGCGCCCAACTAGACGCGAGAATGCAACGTCATCCTCTCCGCAATGGATCCGTCAAAGACTGATACACAACGGTTTCGGCCGCTTCCACAACGGGTTCTTCTACCTGTAGCGATCGAGTGAGCCGATCGCCTTTCGTCGAAAGGAAGCGCATGAAAGATCGCGCCGAAGCTCGACGCCTTCTCGCTCAGCGAGATCGCGGCCGCGACGGGCCTGTCGCTCGCAGCGTGCTCGCGCATCCGGGCCGGCAGCCGAGTTCCGCATGCGAGGCTCTGGGCCGCCTTGGCGACGTTATCCCGGCCTAGCTAAGGCCATCGCGTTTTCGCTGGTTGAATCTGATTGACACCCAGCCAGGCGGGCCTATAATTGCCTCACCAGGAGGGGTGCCCAGTGAAGTCTAGCCGTTCGCGCTTGAGTGCTATCCGCCCATCCGGACAGCTCCGAGACGGTCGGAATCATACAGTGCCTTTTGCCCAGTCTCCGAGCTCACTCAGTGGATTCCCGCACACGTTGGGCTTAGTAATAGCTGGCGTGCTTCTCGTATCGTGTAGCGGTCAGTCGAGTCTGCCGCAACCTCGCACATCGCAAGCGCAACAGTTCTACCGAATAGTCAATCTTGGCGGCCTTGGCGGCACCGTTAACGATAGCGGTGTTAGCATAAACGATCGGGACTGGGTTGCCGGTGCCGCGAACTTGCCCGGGAATCACCACGAGCTGCCGTCGCTCTGGCGGGATGGCAAGATTATTAATCTCGGAACGGTCGGAGGAGCCAATGGAGGGTCGGCGACGGTCAACGACAGCGGCGTAGTCGTGGGGGCCGCGCAGTCAGCGAAGCGAGATCCCTTTGGAGAGGGCTGGGCGTATTCACTCGTATGTAAGGCAAACGGCGGCCCATGCCGAGGCTTGCAGAATTTGCTGCTCGGGTTCCAGTGGAAGAATGGCGTGATGAAGCAGCTGCCGACGCTCGGCGGCAACAATGGTTGGGCATTATCGAATAACAATCGCGGCGAAGCGGTTGGCGTCGCCGAGACCGCGTATCGGGGACACTGCGCAAGGCCACAAGTGCTAGTACCCGAGGCGGTCGTCTGGGGGCCTCAGGACGGTGAGATCCGAGAGCTGCCGCCATTCAAGGGCGACAAGGTCGCCATTGCCTGGGGGAACAACGACCTCGGCGATGCGGTGGGAAGCTCCGGGCCGAAGTGCGGTCTCTCATCCGGTGATTACAGTGCGCATGGAGTTCTTTGGAGACACCGCGGGCCGCCGATCGACCTCGGCACCTTAGGCGGCGTGACGAACAACTATGGCAACGCTATCAACAATCACGAACAGATTGCCGGGGAGTCCGACCTAACGGGCGATACGACAGCACACGCCACAATTTGGCAAAACGGAGTCCTGACTGATCTCGGTACGCTGCCCGGGGACATTTCCAGTTCGGGAAATGCCATCAACGATCAGGGACAGGTAGTGGGACAGTCGTGCGACGCTTCCGGCAACTGCCGCGCTTTCATCTGGCAAGATGGGGCGATGACCGATCTCAACACGCTCATCGCACCGGGGCCAATCGAGCTGCTTTACGCGAAGGGCATAAGCAGCGACGGAGAGATTGTGGGCCAGGGCTTCAATAAGGAAACCCACAGGGTATTCGGTTTCTTGGCGATTCCCTCGTCACGGACCGGCGCTTTTAAACAATCGACGGCAGAAACCCGACCACGCCTGCCAAGTTACGTGCGGAGCGCGCTCTTGGATCGATCGCTCTTCGGTCGGTACGGCATCGCGCGGAACGATAACTCAAGGGACAAACCATGACTAATTTAAATCTGACTCGCGCGCTTTTTGGTGTCTGAGCGGCTTCAGTAATTACTATCGGGCTGCGATATTGGAATGCGGCCGCTTTCGGCACGACAAGTCATGGCGGGGCGTATAATTGCGGATCCGTCAAGTACGGCTGCGGGACGGTCTTTAGCATCACGCCGGACGGCGCGGAGAAAGTGCTCCACAGCTTTGGCGATGGAACCTATGGTAGCATCCCAAACGCCGGCGTGATCGATGCAAACGGCACGCTCTACGGCCAGCGATGGAGGCACGTACAACAATGGCACGGTATTTGCGCTGGCGCCGTGACGCACGCGAGGCTCTGGGACGCGCTTCTCGCGCTCGTTCGAGGCACCCAATAGCTCTATCAGTAATTCATCGGCGCGAGGAGTAACCGACACAGCTTGCCGTTACGAGCTCTGGCGTTCGCGCGTGCCGTTGGTGCGATAACACCGTTGCTGCGCCTTGATCCCAACAGAGCTATCGATCCCGGGTAGTCGCCCGTGATTTGAGCCGTGTTAGCGTTACGACGAGTTGGAGCCGCTCACGATTCTCATAACTATAGCGACTGTAGTGGGTATAGACGATCTTATTGACATCCCTAAGGTCCACAATCGACCGAACGTGTTCGTCATGAACGCCATCTTCACGCGGTATGACCGCCTTGGTTCGAAACTCTCGCCGTTTGCTATCAAATACTCCGCTTTCGGTGACGCGATACGGCCAAGTATTGAAAAAATAGGTTTGTTCGTACCGGTTTGAGTCGGGATTGAACGTCGTCATGAGGATCCAGGAGTAATTTCGGTGAGGATCGTTCTTTCGCCGATGCTCGGCTCGCCATTCCAGATACGCACCGTCGAGAACGAATGAGATCGTATACGTTCCTGGTAACTCGGTCACGCCGTGTTTGTCGTAAAATCGCCAAACCGACCGCCATGCGCCTTCCAGCGGTGAAAGTCTCCGCATCGCATCGCGCATCTGCACGTACTGCCGTTCCGTCGCGTGCGCCGGCGCTGCGAGCGCGATCGCCGTTATGACGCAAATGCCAGATGAAATAAGGCGTTTCAAAACGTTAGCAAACATCATCGTCCTCCAACAGCTGCTGCGTAAAACGCTTCTTAGTGAAACAAGCCGCCCCCTGTTAATAAGAAATCAATACTTATCACAAGGTCTGAACGAAAACGGCGCATGTCTTTTTCTGCCGTTGCCGACGTTTGCAATGTCAGCGCTATCCCTTTGATATCTCGGGCTTCAGCGACGCCACGGTTCTGCCCTTGCCAGCGAATCGCCTCATTCTCCTTTTACAAAGCGACGAGCTCGGCAAGTGCGTCCCAATGCCTCTCATGCGGAACTATCGCACCGGCCCGGATCCGTGCGGGGACCCGGGTCCCGCATCCGCGGCATTGGGGTGCTTTGCTCGCGCTGGTCGAGCGGCGGCAATTTGTGCGGGTGCCTGTGCGTGGCGCGCCGGGCTGAGTCGTAGTAGCATGAGGGCATGGCGAGCAGACCTATTATCTGCCGCCCGAGGGAGTGAAGAAATGATATGTCGCTACTTATTCCTTGCCTTGGCGGCGCTCGCAGCCTTCGCCGGCTGCGGTGGGACAGCGACGCAGGTAACGCCCCCACCGCCGGGCGCGCAGAAGAAGCTCTATTACGTCGTGCAAAACCTGGGCTCGCTCGGCGGCCGCGGCTGCTGTCAGGGACCTACGCTAAACAACGACATCGGCTGGGTTGATGGCGAGTCGAATCTGCCGGGAAACAAGACTTACCACCCATTTCTTTGGAGAAACGGGGTTATGCTGGATCTGGGTACACTCGGCGGCCCGCACGCAAACGTCGGCGGCATGAACGACCACGGCATCGTAACGGTCGGCGGGTCTGACACCGGCACGCCGGATCCTTTGGGTGAAGACTTTTGCGGCTACGGCACGCATCAAACATGCCTCTCATTTATTTGGGATCGAGGGAAGCGGACGCGACTTCCGACCCTTGGGGGAAATAACAACGACGTTGCCGACGTCAACAATAATGGGCTCGTTGTCGCGTTCGCCGAAACTAAGGTTAGAGACCGGTCGTGCGTTCCGCCTCAGGTTCTGGACTACGAGGGCTTCACTTGGGAATCGGCGACTAAAAAGATTCACCAGGTGTTGCCTCCGTTAAAAGGCGACACCGTCTCAGAAGCTTCTGGTATCAATGAGCGTGGCGATACGGTCGGATACTCCGGCGTCTGCGGCCCGATATTCAGCATTGGCATTTCCTATCACGCGGTGCTCTGGAAGCGCGGCGGTCCGATCGATCTCGGCAATCTTGGAGGCACGATCGCTAATAACGCATACTGGATAAACAATCACGATCAGGTTGTGGGCGCTTCGGCATTGCGAGGTAATAAAACCGCGCACGCCTTCCTTTGGCAGAACGGCGCGATGAGCGATCTAGGGGTGCTCCCGGGCGACCACCTGAGTTCAGCGGGTGGCATCAACAACGCCGGCCAAATTGTGGGCGAATCGTGTAAGAGCGTAGCTGACTATCCGCACGACTGCAGGATGTTCATCTGGGAAAACGGCGCTATGACGGATCTCAACACGCTCGTTCGTCCTGCGTCATCACTCCATCTCATCCATTGGGGAGGAATCAACCAACACGGCGACATCGTCGGTCAGGCGTACGATCGGGCTACCGGGGTATCGGTGCCCTTCTTAGCGATACGCTGCGATCCGAAAGACCTTTTGCCAAAAGCCTGCACGCAGGGTGCCCACTAAAGGCACTGTTGTGCTCCGCCCATGAATCCTTAGAAGAAAGGCAATGAAATGAAAGCCCGCTCATGGTTTCTCCAACTAGCCCAGGGAATTTCCGTCGGTGCACTGGTTTTTGTGGGCGGATGCCAATCGGGCTAGGCATGAACCCAACAGCATTCACTCGGTCGAATGCGGCGCAGCAAACCGTTACGCCGCAGCAGTCAAGCTCGATGACCGCTAAGGTCGCATCGCTCTCGTTGAGCGGTGAAGTCTGTGGAACGAGGTTCTAATAAGTCGAGAACCCGGATTCCCGCGAGGCCGCATCGCGCTCGGATCTTAGCGGCTGGCAGCACCGCAGCTGCGCAGAACGGCGCCGATCGACGCGAGGTCTAGAACCCAGCGCTTAACGCGTTACGGCTTGGATCGGAGCGCCTGCTCATGGCGGCGCGAGCCCAGCTGTCCCGTCTTGGTCGCCCCAACTCCTATCCCGTTACGCAGCGGCGCCGTGGCAGCGCTTGTATTTTTTTCCGCTGCCGCACGGACACATTTCGTTGCGCCCGACTTTGGGTTGTTCGCGCTGCATCGGTTTGGCCGGCGATTCGTCGTCTTTGTTCGTATGGAACTGCTGCACGCGGCGGCCGCTGCCTGGCATCGGCCCGAGCATCTGCTCGACCTGGTCCGGCGGTAGCGCGTTGCCCGCGGCGCCTGCGGCGACCGGCTGCGGAACGAGCTGCCCCGACGGAATCGGCTCGAACTGCTGCCCCGGCATCATCTGCGGCTGGGGCGGACCGTGCTCGATTACCACGCGGAATACGCCCTTGATCGCCTCATCGGCGATGTTGTTCTTCAGCGACTCGAAGATCTCGAAGGCTTCCTTCTCATACTCGACGCGCGGATCTTTCTGGCCGTAGCCCCGCAGACCGATGCCGGTCTTAAGGTGGTCCATCACGTACAGATGATCCACCCACTGCCGGTCGATGATCGGCAGCAGCAGATAACGCTGCTCGACCACGCGCAGAATCTCCGGCGTGACTTCCTTCTCCTTCGTCTCGTACGCCGCTTGCGCGCGCTCGCGCAGCAGGCGGCGAATCTCCTCGCGATCCTTGCCCGCCAGATCCGAAGCCGACAAGTCGCGCTTGATCGGGAAGATCAGCTCGAGTGCGTTGAGCATTTCGTCGAGATCCCACTCGCTCGGGTGCGCGTTCTCGGGCGCGTTTTCCTCGACCGCCTCGTCCACCTTGGCCTCGAGCGTCTGCAGCATGAAGGTGCGCGAGTCGAAGTTGCCTTCCAGCGTCGCGCGCCGGTCCGCGTAAATGATCGTACGCTGCTTGTTCATCACGTCGTCGTACTCGAGAACGTGCTTGCGGATCTCGTAGTTGTGGTTCTCTACCTTGCCCTGCGCGCGCTGGATCGACTTGGTCACCAGTCCCGACTCGATCGGCTGCTCGTCGGTGAACCCGACGCGCTCCATGATGTTCGTCATCCGCTCGCCGCCGAACAGGCGCATCACCTCGTCCTCGAGCGACACGTAGAAGCGCGACGAGCCGGGATCGCCCTGGCGCCCCGAGCGCCCGCGCAGCTGGTTGTCGATTCGACGCGACTCGTGCCGTTCGGTCCCGATGATGTGCAGCCCGCCATTGCGCGCCACGCCCTCACCGAGCTTGATGTCGGTGCCGCGGCCCGCCATGTTGGTGGCGATCGTCACCTGGCCTTCTTGGCCTGCGTCCTTGACGATCTCAGCCTCTTGCTCGTGGTACTTCGCGTTGAGCACGTTGCACTCGACGCCCTTACGCCGCAACATCGCCGCCAGCAGCTCGCTCTTTTCGATCGAGCGGGTACCCACCAGCACCGGACGGCCCTTCTGATGCTCGGCGATGATCTCGTCGACGACCGCATCGAACTTCGCCTTCTCCGACTTGTAGACGATGTCGGAGTTGTCTTTCCGGATCATCGGCATGTTCGTCGGGACGACCACGACGTCGAGGCCGTAGATGTCGCGGAACTCCCGCTCTTCCGTCTTCGCCGTGCCCGTCATGCCCGCCAGGTGGTCGTACAGCCGGAACAGGTTCTGGAACGTGATCGTGGCGAGCGTCTGATCCTCGCCGCGCACCTTGATGCCTTCCTTCGCCTCGATCGCCTGGTGGATGCCGTCGGAGTAGCGCCGGCCGTACATCAGGCGCCCCGTGAACTCGTCGACGATGATCACCTCGCCATCCTTGACGATGTACTGCTGGTCGCGGTGGAAGAGGTTCCACGCCTTGAGCGCTGCGTTGAGCTGATGCGTCAGCTCGATGTTGCGCTGCTCGTATAGGTTCTGAATGCCGAGCATCTTCTCGACCTTGGCGACGCCGGCTTCCGTGATCGGAACCGCGTGCGCCTTCTCGTCGACGGTGTAGTCCTCGCCCTTCGTCAGCCGCGGTAGGATCTGCGCGAACTTGTCGTACAGCTCGCCGGACTCTTGCGACGGCCCGCTGATGATCAGGGGCGTGCGCGCCTCGTCGACGAGGATCGAGTCCACCTCGTCGACGAGCGCGAAGTAGAGCTCGCGCTGCACGAGGTCTTCCACCTGCCACGCCATGTTGTCGCGCAGGTAGTCGAAGCCGACCTCGTTGTTCGTCACGTACGTGACGTCGCAGTTGTAGGCCGCGCGGCGCTGCGCCGAGTCGAGACCGTGCTGGATCACGCCGACGTTCAATCCCAGGAACTGGTAGATCGGGCCCATCCATTCCGCGTCGCGACGTGCTAGATAGTCGTTGACCGTCACCACGTGAACGCCGCGTCCTTCCAGCGCCCGCGCGTAGACGGGCAGCGTCGCGACGAGCGTCTTGCCCTCGCCGGTCTTCATCTCGGCGATCCGGCCCTCGTAGAGCACCTCGCCGCCCATGATCTGCACGTCGAAGTGACGCATGCCGATGGTACGTTTGCTGGCCTCTCGCACCACGGCAAACGTCTCGGGTAGCATGTCGTCGAGCGACTCGCCTTGCTCTAGCCGGCTCCTGAACTCCGCCGTCTTCGCCTGGAGATCCGCGTCCGAAAGCGCCGACATCTCGGCCTCGAGCGCGTTGACCGCCCGAGAGGTTCGACGAAGCTTCGCGACCTCTCGCTCGTTGCCGTCAATGATTCCCTTGAGAAATGCCATGGGCTCTTAGGGCACTATCCCCAATCCGGTCACCGCTCCCGGCGACTTGTACGTCGTGGACGTCGCGTTCCCGTTAGCGCCCGGCTGGAAGATCAAGATGATTCCCGATCCGCCCTGCGTCTCGTCCGCCACGTAGATGATGCCTGCCGAGTCGACCTTTACGTCGGTCGGAGCGTTCAGCCCGGTGTTGCAGCCGTGGATCTTCCGGATGGGCTTCTTGTACTGAAGGCCCTTCTTGTATGCGGGGAAGACCAGGATGGAGGGGCCCTTGGGCGAGCTGCAGCCCGCGTTCGGCTTGCCCTGATCCGCGATGTAGATGTTTCCGCTCGTGTCGAGCGAGATGCCGACCGGCGTGATGATGCCGTTGGCCGTCGTAATCGCGAAGCGCGGGAAGATGTTGACCGGCGTGGGCGTGGGCGTGGGCGTCGGCGTCGGGCTCGGCGTGGAGCTGGGCGTCGGCGTCGGCTTGGGCGTCGGAGTCGGCGTCGGCAGGACGAAGCTCTCGACGTTTGCGCCCTGAATGTTGGTCACGTACAGCGCGCTCGAAGCGTCGAGCGCCACGCCGCCGGGCAGGTTGAGATGGGGCCGAGGTCCCGCCAGCGACTGATACGGCTCGATGGTGCCGGCGCGATAGAGCAGCACGCGGTTCGGATACGTGATCGTCGGATCGTTGTCGGCGATCACCATCAAGTTGGGCACGGGGCTCGCCGTGCTCGACGCGTCGGGATTCGGCTGGCGCGGCGTGATCGCGACGCCGCGCGGGCGGCCGATCAGCGGAGCCGTCGTCAGCGGCAGCACGTTACCCGTCGCCAGCGCCTCGAATTCGATCAAGAGCGCCTTGTTCGTACTCGGGTTGTAGTTGGTCACCCACAGATTCTGCCGGTGATCGAACGCGAGGTATTGGGGCCCGTTGAGCGTGGTGCTGGATCCGCCGATCTCGAACGCCGGGCCGCCGCCGTTCTTCGTCCCATTCGAGTAGATGCTGATCGCATTCTGATTGCTGTTGGACGCATAGAGTGTCTTGGAGGGGAAGTTCGGGCCGACGTTCACCCCGGTCGTATTGCCGAGGTTGCTGCACGCCATCACGCCCGCCGTCAGGACGAGCGCGAAAAAGCCTACGGTCAGCTTAGGCAGCATTCGTTACCCCCAACGTCATCACGCTGCGGACTCCTCTCTCTTCTGTTAGGCATGACAGGTACTGCGGAGGTGCGCTTCCCCCAGCGGCCCCAGTTTCCTGGCCCCTTGCGCGCTGAGCAAGGAACCACCAGCAGGCAACCCCTGCGAGAACCAGCAGGAGAAGCGTCACGAGGAGCCTGCGAACGCGCCGCCGCACGTACGCCGGCCGGCTCGACTCGGTGTCGATGATCTGGCGCGGCATCCCCCTTAAACCGCGCGGCGCAGGGGATGGTTGAGCTCGTCGGTCTGCACGAGCTTGAGCATTTGTCCCACGGTGACGAATTTATACCCGGCCCGCTTGAAGCGCTCGACGACATACGGGAGCGCCTCGATCGTCGCCAGCTTGCCGCTGTGCATCAACACGATCTCCGGCGCCGTGGCGTAGGCGAGCAGATGGCGTTGGAGACGATCGACGGTGAGCGTGCGCCAGTCGCCGCTATCGTCGGTCCAAAGCACGACGGAGTAGCCGAGCCCCTGCGCGATCTCCAGCGTCCGTTCCGTGTAGCGACCGTGCGGGGGACGCATCAGCGTGCGCACGGCCGGATCGTGGCTGAGCGCCCACAACGCGTCGCGCCCTTCGAGAATCTCGCGCCGCACCGCGTCCGGCGACTCTTGATCGAGATTCGGATGCGTGTAAGTGTGGTCGGCGATCTCGTTGCCTCCGGCCTCGATCCGGCGAGTGAGCTCGGGCCACTGCTGCGCGTCGGCGCCGATCAAGAAGAACGTCGCCGGCACGCCCAGATCGCGCAGAACGTCGAGCAGCATCGGCGTGTACACGGGATACGGCCCGTCGTCGAAGGTCAGCGCGATGAGCCGCGGGCGGCGCGAGCGATCCTCGGTCGGAAGCTCGTGCATCACGCGGTAGAGCCGAGCGCCGATGTCGCCCGAAAACTCGAGGTGCACGTTGGTGCTCGGCGTGACCAGCGCCGGCGCAATGGCGCTGCGATGCACGACGGCACGCCAGGCGCCGACGGCCAGCACGACGGCCGCAGCGACGGCGATGAGGCCCTTGATCTGTGCCGACACGAGCGCGATCAGGTTACGAGTGGTCCGGCAGCGCCTCGGCCGCCGATTTCCTCGAGAGGTCGCTGCCCACGATCACCGTTACGTCGCTCGTCTGCGTCGCCGTCGCGGCCGGAGAGCTGGTCGCCGATGCCTCGGGCACCACGACCGCCCTCCGCAGGCTCTGCGGCAGCGCGCTGCGCACCTTGGCGCCGGCGAACGTGACGTTCGAGTGCTCGTGGATCTCCGTCGTTCCGTAGTCGGAGCGGTCGGCATCGCCGACGTCGCCGATGGTGAAACCCGCCTGCCGCAACACGGTTGCGACGTGTCGCGCCGCCCCGCTGACGCCGCTGCCGTTCTCGACGTCGACGCGCAGCGTGCCCGGCGCAATCGCCGCCAGCGCCATCGCGTCGGGCGATGCTACCGGCGCCGGCGGCGCGGTCAGCATGGTCGCGACCAGGTGCGCCCGGGCGACGGTGTCAGGAACGAGCGAGTCGCCGTAGGTCGGCAGATTTATGTCGTCGGTGTACGGGACTTGGGCCACGACGACCGACGAGTCGGGCATGCCCTGATAGTAGTTCGCGATCGAGAGCAGCTCGGGGTCGGAGAAGTCGGTCTGCACGTACTTGCGGAACACGCCGAGCATGTCGCCGATGTGCAAGAAGGTGTTGACCTTGTCGCCTTTCACCTTGGCGACCAGCGCGTGCAGCACTTGTTGCTGCCGCATGATGCGGCACGGATCGCTGCACCAATCGTGACGGAAACGCATGTAGGCGACGGCGCGCTCGCCGTCAAGATGCTGCAGGCCTTCCTTGAGATGGATGTGCAGATGGCCCCACGTGTCGTCGTAGTCGAGCGTGTCGCCGGTGCAGCCGGTCTTATAGCGCAGGCAGTTCGACGACTTCACGTACACGCTCACCCCGCCGATCGCGTCGACGAACTCCTTCGTAGCGTCGATGCGCAAGACCGCGTAGCGGTCGAACCCAGGAATTCCCAGCCACTGGGAGATGACGCTCTTCGCCTCCTTGACGCCGCCGTCGGACTGAGCCTGATTGATCTTGGCCTGCGTGCCGTTGGGCAGCGTGGCGATCATGTCGCGCGGAATGGAGAGCTCGTAGATCTTCTTGCCGGCGAAGTCGAGGTTGACGGCCCAGATCACGTCGCTGCGCGAATTGGTCGAATACTCTTCGTCCTTCTCCGTATAGTCGTAATCGAGGCCCTCGACGAGCACCAACAGGTTGTTCTTTCCGAACACCTGCTGCGGCGCCGGCACGAAGATCTGGCTGAGCTCCGTGACGGGATTCTTGTGCTCGACGACCGCGTAGCCCGCCGCCGTCGCAACGAGGCCCACGATCAGGATGCCGGCGATCGTAAGGATGCGTCTATTCAACCGGCGCTGTGCTCCGCTGGTATCGCTCTGCCAAAGAAATCGAATGGGCCGTGTCCATCGAGCCGCACGCGCGTGAACTCGCCCACGCTGGCACGGCCGGTGAAGTAAATGCCGCCATCAACTGCGGGCGCTTCACCGTCTGAGCGGCCAAACCATGCTCGGGATTCTCCCAGGTGTCGCCGGAAATCGTCGCGCTCCCGCAGCTGCCGCGACTCTTCCACCAGCACGCGTACGGTCGTGCCGCAGCGCCGGCTTCGCGCTCGCTCCGAAGCGTGGCGCTGCGCCTCGCGCAAGCGAATCAGGCGCCGGCGACGTCGCCGGGCCCCCACGCGATCGCCGAGCCGGGCCGCGGGCGTGCCGTCCTCGGAGCTATATTCGAAGAATCCGACACGATCGAGCTGCGCACGGCCGATCCACTCTTCGAGGTAAGCGGCGTGCTCTTCGGTCTCGCCGGGGAACCCGACGATGAACGTCGAGCGCATCGTGATGCCCGGAATGCGCGCGCGAAACTCCTCGATGAGCTCGAGATAGCGCTCGCCGTTGCCGGGTCGCAGCATCGCGCGCAGCACTTGCGGATGCGCGTGCTGCAGCGGCATGTCCATATACTTGCAGACCTTGGGCAGTCGAGCGATCGCGTCGATGAGCTCGCAATCCACCGTCGCCGGATAGAGGTAGAGGAGGCGAATCCATTCGAGGCCGTCGATCTCGTGGAGCCGCTCCAGAAGCCCGGCGAGGCCGCCGCGGCGCCGGCCGCGGTCGCGGCCCCACATCGAGGTGTCCTGAGCGATCAGCACGAGTTCCTTCGCTCCGCCCGCGACCAGCGCGCGTGCCTCGGCGCAGATCGATTCCGCGCTTCGGCTGCGGAAATTCCCGCGTAACGCCGGAATGATGCAGAACGTGCACGGATGATTGCAGCCCTCGGCGATCTTGAGATAGGCGGTGGCTCGCGGCGTGGTGACCAGACGCGGAAGGAAGTCGTGCTCGGGCTCCGGCTCGAGCTCGAGCCGCACCGGACGCCGCCCGGCCTCGACGTCCGCGAGCAGCTCGACGATCCCGGCATAGGCGCCCGTGCCGACGACGCCGTCGATCTCCGGGACGAGGCTCTGCAGCTGGTCGCCATAGCGCTGCGCGAGACAGCCGGCGACGATCAGCTGCTGCCCGGCGCGCTTGCGCGACGCGTGCTCGAGGATCGTCTCGGTCGACTCTTCCTTGGCGGGATCGATGAAAGCACACGTGTTGATCACGACCGTGTCGGCGCGCTCCGCGTCGGGCTCCAGGCGCCACCCCGCACCGCCGAGCTTGGCGATCATCACCTCGGTGTCGACGAGATTTTTTGCGCAGCCCAAACTCACGAACGCGACGCTCGGCATGGAGATGCTACCGGTAGTTGACGAACTGCAGCGGAAGCTCGAACTCCATCGAGCGCAGCGACGAGATGACCTTCTGCAGGTCGTCCTTGTTCTTGCCCGAGACGCGCAGCTGCTCGTCTTGATATTGCGCGTTCACCTTGAGCTTCAGCGATTTGATCCGCTCGATCAGGGCCTTGCTGTGCTCCTTGGGAATGCCGCTGCGCAGCGTGACCGTCTGCCGCACGGTGCTTCCCGCGGCCGGCTCGACCTCGCCGAACTCGAACGCCTTGATGTCGATGCCACGCCGGACGGCCTTGCCCTGGAGGACGTCGACCACGTTCTTCATCTTCAGCTCGTCGTCGGAGACCAGCGTGATCTTCTTGCCGTCGAAGTCGATGCTCGTCTTCGAGTGCTTGAAGTCGAACCGGTTCTCTATTTCCCTGCGCGTCTGATTGAGCGCGTTGTCGAGTTCCTGCCGATCGACGCGCGAGACCACGTCGAACGAAGATTCGCTCGCCAAACCTACTCTCTCCTTATTATAGTGTGAACGCGTGCTCCACGACGTCGCCCTGCTTTCCGAGCTTTCCGACGTCTCTGCCGTCGACGTAGATCTCCACGCCGCCGGCGTTCCCGATGCGCACGAGCGCGCTCTTCCCGTGGAACGTCTTCGAGGTCCCCGCCGGAAACGTGCCTTCCATACTAACATTTCCGTCAACCGTGACGCGCAGCCAGGAGGGGGCGGAGAGCAGGAGGGCGAGCGACTTGGCCGGGACGGGCGTGCTGGTCGCGGGCGGTACGGTCGCCGCGGGGCCGGCCGGGACCGGCACGGCGCTGGCCACGACCGCCGCCGGCTGGCCGCTCCCGCGGGGCATCGTCAGCTCGGTGAAGACGACGAACGCGATGAGCAGCACGGCGACGATGCCGGCCCCCCAGAGCAGCGCCGGACCCGCCCAGGACGGCCCCGCCCGCGCCGGCGGTTCACTGCCGGGCGTATTGGTCTGCGGAAGCGGCTGCGTGCGATTGAAGGCGGCGACGGCCTCCTCCGGGTCGAGGCCGAGGAAGCGTGCGTACGTTCGAAGGAAGCCGCGGACGTAGACCGGAGCGCCGATCGTGTTCCAGTTCTCGTCCTCGATCGCGGCGAGGTAGACGGAGCGAATTCGGATCTGCTCCGCGACGTCAGAAACCGACATCCCGCGCGCCTCGCGGGCCGCGCGAAACCGCTCACCCGGCGCCTCAGACGCTCCTGACATTTGGGCTTTGAGTTAGATTCGTCCAAGTGTTATCCTGTTCTGCGAAAGTCATATGGCAAAAGAGCGTGTCGTTGCCGCAATGAGCGGTGGAGTTGACTCGGCCGTTGCGGCCGGGCTCTTGCTGGAAAGCGGTTACGACGTCGTCGGAATCACGATGAAGATGTACACGCCGTCGAGGCCCGCACACGCGAGGAGTTGCTGCGGCATCGACGATTTCGACGACGCACGGCGCAGCGCCGCGGTGCTCGGCATACCTCACTACGTGCTGGACTTCGAGGAGGCGTTTCGCCGCAACGTCATCGAACGCTTCGTCACCGACTACGCAGGCGGGCGCACACCGAATCCCTGCGTTTCGTGCAACAACTTCGTCAAACTCGGGACGCTCGCGCAGTACGCGGACCGGCTCGGCGCGCGCTACGTCGCCACGGGACACTACGCGCGCGTCGAGCACCGCGACGACGGGCCGCACCTCTTCCGCAACCCGCACGGGAAGGACCAGGCGTACGCGCTCGCCCAGCTCGCGCCCACGCAGCTCGCGCGACTGTTGCTGCCGCTCGGCGAGCTCGACAAGGCGACGACGCGCGCTCACGCGGCGCGGATGGATCTGCCGGTGCACGACAAGGCGGAGTCGCAGGACGTCTGCTTCGTGGAGGGCGGAGACTATCGCGACATCCTCGAGCGGCTGCATCCCGGGATCGGAGCGGCCGGCTCGATCGTTGCGACGACGGGCGAGCGCGTCGGCGAGCACGCCGGCATCGCGCATTACACCGTCGGACAGCGCGCGCGGCTTCCCGCGAGCGATGCGGGTCCACGCTACGTCACGCGCATCGACGCCGCGACCAACACGATCGTCGTCGGACGCGAGGACGAGCTGCTCTCCAACGACGTCGAGGCGAACGAGCTAAACGTGATTCGCCCGGAGCGTTTCGCCTCGAGCGCGACGCCGGTGCGCGCGATGATCCGCTATCGGGCTGCCCCTTCGCCGGCGCTTGCTACCATCGACGGTGCGCGTCTGTGGCTGCGCTTCGAGCGGCCACAGCGGGCCGTTTCTCCGGGCCAGCTCGTTGCGCTGCTCGACTCGGAGACCGACGAGGTGCTCGGCGCCGCCACGATAACCGCGGCGCGCTAACGCGGTGCTGCGGGTGGCGAGGCCGTGACATCGAGTTCGTAGCAGGCGCGGCCGGCGCCATGCTTCCAGTCGCGCGCAACCCACTGCGCTCCCGCCGGATAAACTTGACCGCGGTCTGAGCTCTCGTTCGTCGCGAAGACCGCGCATATCACGTAGCGCTCCGCGTCGACGCGGTGGTACTCGAACGTCTGTTCCGTGGTGGGATCTTTCAGCGCCAAATCCTCCGGCAAGCGCGCCGGAAGACCGCCGTTCGGATAGCGATCGTGCAGCTGCGAAGCCGTTCGCTGGAGGTGCCAAACACGAACGTCATCCAGTGATATGAGACGCTGGTGCGCCGGCGTTCCCAGGAACGAAAACGCTAGCGCCACGCCCGCGAGCACGGTCGCGAAGGCCACGGCTCCGAAGAGTCGATTGAAGGTCACTGTGCCGCGGGCGCCGGCTCCATCGTTCGAAGATAGTACCAGAACACCCCGCCGCCGATCACGAGGAGCACGAGCGACTCGAGGACGAAGCGCAGCGTCAGTTCGCCGCGAATCAGCGCCTCGATCACCCAGGCTGCGTCGGTGAGCACGACGATCGCCGCCACGACGAGCGTGAGATACGTGAGCCATCGCCGCACGCCGGACTCGTAGAGGTCAGGGCGGCTCCGCAACTCGCGCGCAATGAGCGAGTGGACGTAGACGAACGCCGGAAAGGCGACGATGACGATGGCGACCTGCCATGCGAGATCGTCGCGCAGAGAGCCGTACGTGGTCGACGCGGTTGGATCGGGCAGCCAATGGTCGATAAGGCGATAGAATATCTGTCCCAGCGCAACCGTCCAGAAGCCGAGCGTGATGAAATTCAAAAGGTAGTAGAAAGCGTCGCGCGCGTCGGCTGCGGCTTGGAGGCGCTTCGGAAGCGGCGATCCGATACGGTCGGCGTAAAACGCCGAATACGCTCGGTAGATGCGCCGCTCCGGCCAACCGTTCTGCCGCAACAACGCCACGACGAAGTCGTCGCTGATGCCGTGCTCTTTGGCAGCCGCTAAGTACGCGGTCAGTTCTGCGTCCGCGTCTTGTCGTGTAGTCACTCCCGGGGATTATCCAGCAGTCGCCAGGGCGAAGTCGTTGCGGAGGTTCCAGTACGTGTCGCGCAGCACGGGCTTGAATCCGGCCTTGATGATGACCTCTTCCAAATCGCGACGCGTCGCTTCGTTGGTGCTCCCGGCATCGTGCACCACCTGCTCTTCGATGATCGTGCCACCCATGTCGTCGCAGCCATAGAAAAGCGCTAGCTGCCCCATCTTCAAGCCGGGCGTGAGCCAGGATGCCTGAAGGTGCGCGAAGTTGTCGAGGTACAGCCGCGAGATCGCGAGCACGCGCAGGTACTCGAGACCCGTCGCTTCTTTTCCGCGCAGCGGCGTCTTGAACGGCACGTAGTACCAGGGGATGAACGCCGTGAAGCCTCCCGTCTCATCCTGCAGCTCCCGCAGCACGTGCAGGTGCTCGATGCGCTCCGCCGCAGTCTCGATTGAGCCGAACATCATCGTCGCGGTCGTCGGCATGCCGAGCAGCTGCGCCTCGCGCATGACGCCGAGCCATTCGTGGGGCTGCACCTTACGGGCCGAGATGCGCTTGCGCACGCGCTCGACCAAGATCTCCGCTCCGGCCCCGGGCAATGATTTCATCCCCGCGGCCTTCAGGCGCGCGAGCACATCGCGCGCCGACATCCCCTCGATGTGCGCGAGGCCGACGATCTCGGAGACGGACAGCGAGTGGATGTCCGCCTGCGGATACTCCGAGCTCACCCGCTCGAAGAGCCGCTCGAACCACTCGATGCCCAGCTCCGGATTCACGCCGCCCTGAATCATGATCTGCGTCGCGCCCTGATCGACCGCATGCTTCACGCGATCCAGCACCCGGTCGTGCGACATCGTGTAGCCTTCTTTGTGGTGCTCGGGTCGGAAGAAGGCGCAGAACGTGCAGTGCACGTTGCACACGTTCGTGTAGTTGATCGTCGTGTCGATCACGTAGGTCACGACGTCGGGCGGGTGCATCTGCATGCGCCGCGCGTGCGCCGCCGCGCCGAGCTCGTGGAGATCGGCCTCGTTGTAAAGGCGCAGGCCCTCGTCGAACTGGAGCCGGCCGCCGGACGCGGCGCGGTCCAGCAGGCTAGCCAGCGAGGACACTCGCGGCCTCGCGCATGGGCGCCGGAAGCTCGGCGATCGCGCCGATCTTGACCAGCTCGCGGCAGTACGCCGCGAGCCCGTTGCGCGCCGCGGCGTGGAACATGAAATTCAGCTTGCCGTAGTAGCTCTCGTAGAATCCCGCCGGGCGCGGGATCGTGCGCTGTGCGAGCCCGACGACCTCTACGGAGTGCGAGCGCGACCACGTGTAGGCATCGGTCAACGCGTGCATGCACGCGTGAAACGGGGCGGGATCGCTGTCGTAAGCGTCGCGGCGCGCGGCCCAGACCGCGAACACGGTCTGGTGGCCGCTCCACTCGTGCCAGAGCCTTCCCAGATCGTAGACGATCTCGGCGGGGAATCGTTCGATCGCGTCGATCGCCGCGTCGCCGATCAGCAGCGTGGGATCGCCCGCGGACGCGCGTGCAAACGGATCCCGCTCGTCCGCGTACGACGGCCGCGCGCCGTAGCGGCGCTCGAGGAGTATCCGTAAGAGATATCGCCCGCTCGCCGACTCCTCGCTCACGTAGACTCGCGCGCCATCCAGTCGCGCGGGCGGCTTCTCCGACACGAGCACCACCGACACGACCTCGTCGCGAGCGCCGATGCAGAGGTCCGGCAGCAGCACCAGGCGCTCGGCCTTCGCCGCCCACGCAAAGGCGCTTACCGGGCTCATGTCGAGCTCACCGCGCAGCAGCATCGCGTTCAGGCGCGCCGGCACGTCCGCATGCAGCACGCCCGGATACCCGATCGCACCCGCGTCGAACGCGGCATAGATCGGGAGGTCGTTTGTGTATTTGATTCGGCCGCAGCGCAGCGTCATGACGTCACGAGGGCGCGGCTAGGGGTCCAGTCGTACGCGAATTCGTCGTAGGTCGAGTTGCGGCGGACCGGCACGTAACCGGCCTCCTCGATCAGCCGCCGAAACTCGCGATCGTCGACGTACTGGCCCGACTGGGTGCCCGCCGCGTGATAGATCATCTCCTCGTCGGTCGAGCCGTGCGTCCCGTCCATGTCGTCGGCCCCGAACTGCAGCGCCACCTGACAGACCTTCAGGCCTTGGATCATCCAGTACGCCTTGATGTGATCGAAGTTGTTCAGCATCAGGCGCGCGACCGCGAACGTGCGGATGTCGTCGAGTCCCGTTGTCCAGCCGCAGTACGACAGCTCGTTGCCGTCGGGGTGGAACGCGAGCGGAATGAACGCGTTGTAGCCCGGCGAGCGCTCCTGCGAATCGCGCAGGCGGATCAGATGATCCACGCGGTCCTCGAGCGACTCGATGTGCCCGTAGAGCATCGTCGCGTTGCTCGCGACGCCCTGGCGATGGAGCTCCTCGTGAATAGCGACCCAGTTCGCCGCGGAAACCTTGTTCGGACAGATCTTCGAGCGCGTCGCATCGGCGAAGATCTCCGCCGCGCCACCGTTGACGTTGTCGAGCCCGGCCTCTTTCAACATGCCGATGATCGCGGGGAACGAGAGCCGGTGGCGCTTCGCCATGTATTCCAGCTCGGCGGCCGTGAAGAGCGAGAGTTGCACGTGCGGAAGCGCCTGCTTGAAGCGGCGCATCAAGGGAAGCCAGTAATCTAATGAGAGCTGGCGCGGGTCGTGGCCCCCGACGATGTGAATCTGATTGAAGTTCGTTCCCGTCTCGACCGCCTTGGCGAACACCTGGTCCGCCGTCATGCGGAAGACGCGGTGCGGCTCCTTGAACTCGTCGGCGGCGAACGAGCAGAACGTGCAGCCGGCAAAGCAAACGTTTGTCGAATTGATGTAACGGTTGAGGACGTAGAAGACCTTCTTACCGCTCTTGCGCTCCTTCTGCTTTCGCGCCAGCCGCCCGAGCGTGTGGAGATCCCACGTGCGATAAAGCGCGAGCCCGTCGTCCAAGGACAGCGGCACGCCGGCGTCGAGCTTGCGCTCGATCTCCGCGAACATCGGATCCGAAAAAGGCATCACGTCAGCTATTCGGCCGAGCGGGAGAGCCGCCCCGCAGCCTGCCCGGCGGAGATCGCGTGCGGAACGATCGAGAGTCCCGCCGCGACGATGGCGACCGCGAGGAGCGCCCCGCCGATGAGGTCGGTGAGGTAGTGGGCGCCGAGCGCCAGGCGCGCCCAGCAGATCGCGATCGCGAACAGCCCGAGCAGCACTGCCGCGATCCTTCGCGTGGCGCTCGGCAGCTCGGAGATGTAGAGCATCAGCGCCCACAACCCGTAGAATCCCGTCGCGATCGCCGCGTGCGAGCTGGGATACGAGAACGCGGTCTCGTGCTTGACCACCCAATCGAGGCGCCGGGGCCGCGCGAAGACGTGCTGGAAGAGATCGGCGCCGCGCCAACACAGCAGCAGCACCACGACGCTGAAAATTATCCGCACGCGCCATTCCGGCGCCAACCACGCGACGATCAGGAGAATCACCGCGATCGGGAGCATGGCGTAAACGTAGCACGACCATGTCAGCCACCATGCGATAAGTGTCGAATGGCCGACCAAGGAGCGCTCCCAGGCCTGTAGCCACGCCGGCTCGCCAAAGTGCACGACCTGCACGCCGAGCACCGCAAAGAGCGCGGCTGCGACGATCATCACGATCATCGCGAGAATGGCGTATGCGAGATCGTAGCGCACTGCACTCAGCCGCTGGCGAAGAGGTCTTGCTGACCGCCCGGGTTCTTGCCGAGCCTCGGCGCCATCAGCTCGAGCTCCGGCAGGCCGATCAGGATTTTGCGGGGTTTGGTGCCTTCGTGCGCGCCGACCACCTTGAAGTCTTCGAGCTGCTTCATCAGGCGCACGGCACGCGGATGGCCGATGGAAAACTGGGACTGCAGCGCCGCGGTCGAGGCGTAGTTCGTCTCGATGATGAACTTCGCGGCCTCGTAACACAGCGGATCGGCGTCGCGGCGCGCAGACTCGTCGTCGCCGACCGGAACTACCTCGACGTCGAGCAAGTTGTCGGGCCGCGCCTGGCGCGCCCAGAACTCCACGAGGCGGCTCACCTCGGAGGCCGTGATGAACGCGCCTTGGGCGCGAATCGGCTTCGGCGCGTCGATCGGCAGGTAGAGCATGTCGCCTCGCCCGAGCAGCCGCTCCGCGCCGTTCATGTCGAGGATGACGCGCGAGTCCGCCTGCGAGCTTACGGCGAATGCGATGCGCGACGGCACGTTCGCCTTGATCAGCCCGGTGATTACGTCCACCGAAGGGCGCTGCGTGGCGACGACGAGGTGGATGCCCGTCGCGCGGGCGAGCTGCGCCAGGCGCATGATCGTGGTCTCCACCTTCGCCGGCGCCACCAGCATGAGGTCGGCCAGCTCGTCGATCACGATCACGACGTAGGGCAGCCGCTCCTGCGGATACTTTGCGTTGTACTCTTCGATCTTACGAACGCCGCCCTTCGCGAAGCGCTCGTAACGCGACTCCATCTCCTTCGTCATCTCGAAGAGCGCGCCGGCGGCGAGCCGAGGGTCGGCAATGACCTCCTTGATCAGATGCGGGATGCCGTTGAAAACGGCGAGCTCGACGCGCTTCGGATCGATCATCAGCATCTGCACCTGATCGGGCGTCGCGCCGACCAGCAGCGACGCGATGATCGTGTTGAGGCAGACCGACTTGCCGGCGCCGGTCGCGCCGGCGACGAGGATGTGCGGCATCTTGCAGAGATCGCCGAAGACCGGGCGGCCGGTGATGTCTTTGCCGAGCGCCATCCAGAGCGGCGGCACCTGGCCTCGATTGGGAAGCGAGTCGAGGATTTCGCGAACCGCGACGACGGCGACCGTCTGATTCGGAACCTCGATTCCGACCGCAGACTTTCCCGGAATCGGCGCCTCGATCCGAACGCTCGTCGCGGCCAGCGCGAGCGCGAGGTCGTCGGCAAGCGACGCGATCCGCGAGATCTTCACGCCCCGCTCGGGTTTCAGCTCGTAGCGCGTGATCGAGGGTCCGCGCTCGATGTGCACGACCTTCGCACCGACGCCAAAACTATTCAACGTGTCCTCGAGGATGTGCGCGCGATTGGAGTCGTCGACCGTCTGGCTCGGCGGCACGTCAAACAGCGAAAGATCCGGCAGACGATACGCGCCCTTGGACGTGCTCAGCTGCTTCGGCTCGAAAGGGCGCGGCGGGACAATCGGCTCGGGCTCGACCTCGGGTTCGATTTCCGCCTCGACCTCCGGCTCGATCACCGGCTCGGCGACACTCTGCTGCATGGGAAGCGCGAAGGCCTCGCGCAGGCGCGGCAGCCGCGGGAGCTGGGGCGGCCGCAAGCCCCCGAAGAATACGATGACGCGTCCAATCAGCTGCTTCAAGCTCGCGTTGGTCAGCCACAGCGTGAGCGAGAGCGCGGCGAGGCCGAGCAGAATCCAGGCGCCGGCGGGGCCGAAGAGCGCGCGAAGAGCCCACCAAATGTTCGTGCCGACCACGCCGCCGTGCGCCGCGCCGCGAGCGCCGAACATCGCGTCGATTATGAGGAAGTACGCGAGCGCGCTGCTGCCGAGACCGGCGATCATGCGCGGCACGTTGACTTCTAAGAAAACGATCGCGCCGAAGAGCGCAAAGAGTATCGGGAAGAGCGGGGCAGCCGATCCGAAGAGCCGGCGCAGTCCGCCCGCGGTCCAGGCGCCGATGGCTCCGGCGTGATGCGGAAACGCAAGGGCGATCCCGCAGAGGACGGCGATGACAATCGCGGTAATCCCAACGATCTCGAGGTTGAGCCTCGCCCTGGCATTCGCTCTACGCCGCGCCCGTGCCATGGAATCTATCTCTTCTTCGTCACTCCGGGAGTTCATTTTGGCTACGCTCGTCGTCCTCGAGGGCGATCAGACCGGACAAGAGTTGCTGCGCGAAGCGCTCCGAGTGCTCGACCCCTCCGTCATCGGCTTTGCGCTGGCGTTCGAGCGTTTCGACCTGTCGCTGCGCAACCGCCGCGCGACCGCCAACCAGGTGGTGTTCGACGCCGCCGGCGCGATGACGCGGCATCATCTCGGCCTCAAGGCGGCCACGATCACGCCCGAAGGACCCGACGACGTCGGGTCGCCCAACCGCATAATTCGGGAGGCGATCGGAGCGTCGGTGATCGCGCGCACGGGAAGAAAACTGCCGCGTGTGCTTCCGGTCGGAGGAATTCACGCGCCGATCTCAGTCGTGCGCATGGCGGTCGGCGACGCGTACGGCGCACGCGAGTGGCGCGACGGCGACGGATTGGACGAGGTCGCGCACCGCACGGAGACGATCTCACGCCGGGTCTGCCGCTACGTCGCCGAGTACGCCTTCCAGCACGCCGCGAAGACGGGCGCGACGGTCTTCGGCGGGCCAAAATATACGGTGAGTCCCGTGTACGAGGGCATGCTCAAAGAGGAGATGGATGCGGCCGCGCTCCGTCATCCGGGCGTCGCCTACGATCCGCAGCTCATCGACGCTACTTATGCGCTACTGCTCTCAGCGGCCGGCGACGCGCCGCTCGTGGTCCCGGCGCTCAACCGCGACGGCGACTGCCTCTCCGATCTGGTGATGCAGCTCTTCGGCTCCATCGCCGGCGCCGAATCGGTCGTGCTCGCGTTCGACGAAAACCTCGCGCCCTCGACGGTCATGGCCGAGGCGCCGCACGGCACCGCGCCACGCCTCGAGGGCAAGAACGTCGCCAATCCCCTCGCGATGATTCTCGCGGCCGCCGCCGTCCTCGCGTACGTCCACGACCACCGTGCCGCGGCCGCGTCACGCGCAATCTACGACGCGGCGATCGCCACGGTAGGCGACGGCATCGCTACCGCCGACCTCGGCGGCCACGCGACGACGACCGAATTCACCGACGCGGTCATCTCCCGCGTCATGCTGTCATCGGGCTAAACTTCCATTACCACCGGAATGACCACGGGGCGGCGTTTCGTGCGCGAGTACACCGCGCCGGCCAATGCGCCGCGGATGTGCTCCTTGACCGTGTTCACGTCGCGCATCGCGTCGACCGAGACGCCCTCGATCGTCGTCACCAGCTCCGCGCGCAGCTCGTCGAGCACGCCGTCGGCCTCGGGAAGGTAGAACACGCCGCGCGAGATCAGGTCGGGACCGGCGATGACTCGCGCCTCCTCGGCGTCGATCGCGACGACCACCATGATGATCCCGTCATTGGAGAGCGCCTTGCGATCGCGCAGCACCGCCTCGCCGACGTCGCCGATACCCGAGCCGTCGACGAAAACGTGGCCGCCGTACGTCTTGCCGACCTTGTCACCGTACTCGTGGGTAAACTCGAGCACGTCACCGTTCTCGGCGACGAACACGTTGCCGGCCTCGACCCCGGTCTCGACCGCCAGCCTCCCGTGAGCCGCGAGCATGCGATACTCGCCGTGCACAGGCATGAAGAACTCGGGCCGCACGAGGTTCAGCATCAGCAGCAGTTCCTCTTGTGAGGCGTGGCCGGACACGTGCGAGCGGCCGTCGGTGCCATGAATGACGGTGGCGCCCAGCTTGCAGAGGTTGTTGATCGTTCGATGAACGCTCCGCTCGTTGCCGGGAATTGGGGTCGCGCTGATCACCACCGTGTCCCCCGGCACTATCCGAAACTGCTTGTGATCGCGCACCGACATACGAGCGAGGCCGCTCATCGGCTCGCCCTGCGAGCCCGTCGTCATCACCACGACCTGCTCCGGCGGATACTGGTCGACGTCTTCGATCTTGATCATCGTGTCCGGGAGAATGCGCAGGTGTCCGAGCGACCCGGCGAAGTGCACGACATTGCGCATCGAGCGGCCCAAGAACGCGACCTTGCGATTGAAGCGCACGGCATGGTCCAGCGTCTGTTGGATCCGCGGCACGTTCGATGCGAATGACGCGATGACGATCCGTCCCTTCGCGTGGGAGAAGATCGACGTGAAGGCCTCGCCGACGGTGCGCTCCGACAGCGTGTGTCCGGGGCGTTCGGCGTTGGTAGAATCCGACAGCATGCAGAGCACGCCCTCGTCGCCCACGCGCACGATGCGCGCGAAGTCCGCGGGCTTGCCGTCGATCGGCGTCTGATCGAACTTGAAATCGCCGGTGTGAAAGACCGTGCCTACCGGTGTCCGCAGCGCGAGGCAGCACGCGCCGGCCACGGAGTGGTTCACGTGGATGAATTCCACCTCGACCTCGCCGTAGCGTATGCGGTCGCCCGGCTTGACCGCCGTGAATTCCGCCTCGCCGAGATGCTGCTCGCGCGACTTTGCCTTGATCAGCGCGATCGTCAACGGCGTCGCGACGATCGGCGTGTCGCGAAACTCCTTCGCGAAGTAGGGTATGCCGCCGATGTGGTCTTCGTGTCCGTGCGTCACGAGCAGCGCCCGCAACTTGTGGGCGCGCTCGCGGACGTAGGTGAAATCATTGATCACGATGTCGACGCCGTACATCTCGTCGTCGGGAAACATCAAGCCGCAGTCCACCACTACCATGTCGTCATTCGTCTCGATCACGGTCATGTTACGGCCGATCTCGCCACAGCCGCCGAGCGGCACGATGCGCACGTAGGGGTGCGAGGGCGGGGCCGGGACGGTCAGGGCGTCGGTGCTCACGAGCGGTGCTTTTTGCCCTTCATCCTTGCTCCCCCGCGCGCAGGCGGTGAATTACGCGGCGGAGGTCGCATAATGATGAAGGTTCTCGCCCTTTTGTCGGTCCTGCTCGCCGCGCGCTCCGGCGCCTCGCCGTCACCCGCCGCTCGCCCCGCAGCCACGGCGCCGCCGCTCACCCCCGATGCGCTCTATTCTCGCCGCGCACTGCGCCGCGCGCGGCTGTTGATTCAAATGCGGATGCTGCAGTTTCGCGAAGAGCGCTTGGAGTGCGTGCGCGCCGCCCTCTCGCGGCAGCTGCCGCCGGCGCTTCGGCCGCAGGAGCCGACCACCTGGACCGCCACCCAGAACGCTTGCTTGCCGCCATAAGCGGTTGACACCATCTGCGACTTTTTTCCGTTAGGCGGGTAGATGGAGAAAGAAAACCCCTTCAAGCTTACGGAATACGTTTGAGATGGTGAAGAATCGTATACTGCCCACGTTGATCGTGGGTCTTGTGGGCGCCGTTATCGGCAGCTTCCTTATGATGCTCTATGCGAGCAGCCACTTCGGCGGCGCGACGGGACCCGATCGCACGCCGCCCGCGGTGGCCGCGGTGCCGCTCAGCGGCGTCAGCGACCAAGATCGCATCGTCAGCGCGGTCAAGCGCACGAAGTCGTCGGTGGTGGCCATCACCGAGCAGGTGAACGGCCAGCAAGTCATACCGGCGGATCCTTTCTTTCAGCAGTTCTTCGGCGGCCAGGGCCCCGGAATCGTGCAGCCGTATCGGGGTGAGGCATCGGGCTCCGGCTTCGTGATCGACGGCCGCGGCGACATCGTCACCAACGCGCACGTGCTGCAGCCGCCCAACGGCGGTCACGTGACGAAGCTCACGGTGGTGTTCGCGAACGGCGATCACGTGCCGGCGCACGTCATCGCCTATAACCTCGCTGCCGATGTCGGTATCCTCCGAGTCGACGGCTACTCGAAGCTTCCGCCCCCGTTGCAGCTGGCCGATTCCAGCCGCCTCGAGCAGGGCCAGTGGGCGATCGCAATCGGCGAGCCGCTGCAGCTCCAGCAGACCGTGACGGTCGGCGTCGTCTCGGGCTTCAACCGCCAGGAGCCCATCCCCACGGAGAACGGCGGTGAGATCGACTTCAAAGGCCTGCTCCAGACGTCGGCGCCGATCAACCCCGGTAACTCGGGCGGCCCGCTGATCGACATCGACGGACAGGTCATCGGCATGAACCAGTCGACGGTGAAGTCCGCCTACGCGCAGGGCATCGGATTCGCGATTCCGTCCAACACCGTTCGGAGCGTCGTGGCGTCACTCGAAAAGAACCCGGGTGCACACCAGGGCACCGACACGGGTTTCCTCGGCATCTACATGGCAGACCTGACGGCCGGGGTCAAAAACCAGATCGGTTACACCGGCAACGGCGGCATCGCGGTGCAGCAGGTCTTCTCCGGCTCGCCGGCCGACCAGGCGGGCATCCAGCCGGGCGACGTGATTCTCCAGGCCGACGGCAAGTCATTCGACAGCGTCAAGTCCCTCCATGACTACATCGGCGGGAAGAAGCCAGGCGACACGATCCGCCTGAACGTCTGGTCCCAGGGCCTGAAGAAGTTCGTGGCCATCAAGCTGGGCGAGACACCCGCCGAGCAGCCGCTCTCGGTCCAACAGCAACAGCAGCAGCAACCCGAGGAACAGCAGCCGTAGACTGCTGTGTCATCCTGAGCTGAGCCGCCGCTGCGGCGGAGTCGAAGGACGAAAGGGGGGCCCTGCAACCGCGGGGCCCTTCGTTGTGTCCTCAGTGGGTAGAACAAGTTTGCCGCGTATCAGGTATGATGATGCGGTATTCCATTTCCCCGACCCGTTCGTAAGCGGCAAGGCGCCGCCGGCGGTGCGGCGCACGGCTTGCAACCTCGGCCTGCGCGACGCGACCGCCGGCATAGCTGGTCCGGAGCGGTCGGATCAAAAACTCATCACAACGAGGTATCGAAATTCATGGCTAAAACGGTCGGCATCGACTTGGGCACGACGAACTCCGTCGTGGCCGTAATGGAGGGCCCGCAGCCCGTCGTAATTCCCAACGCCGAAGGCTCCCGCACGACGCCTTCGGTCGTCGCGTTTACGAAGACCGGCGAGCGTCTCGTGGGACAGCTCGCAAAGCGTCAAGCAATCACCAACCCGGATCGCACGATCAGCTCGATCAAGCGGCATATGGGTGAGGCTGACTATCACGTTAAGATCGACGGTAAAGATTACACGCCGCAAGAGATCTCGGCGATGATCCTGCAAAAGCTCGTCAACGACGCGAGCAACTATCTGGGCGAGCGGGTGACCAAGGCGGTCATCACCGTCCCCGCATACTTCAACGATTCGCAGCGCCAGGCGACGAAGGATGCCGGCAAGATCGCCGGCCTCGACGTCCTGCGCATCATCAACGAGCCGACGGCGGCGGCGCTGGCCTACGGCCTCGAAAAGAAGGGCAACGAGACGATCCTCGTCTGGGACCTCGGCGGCGGAACGTACGACGTTTCGATCCTCGAGGTCGGCGACGGCGTCTTCGAGGTCAAGGCCACCAACGGCGACACGCACCTCGGCGGCGACGACTACGACCACCGCATCGTCGAGTGGCTTGTCGATCAGTTCCGGCGCGACCAAGGCATAGACCTGAGTAAAGACAAGCAGGCGATGCAGCGGCTCACGGAGGCCGCCGAAAAGGCAAAGATCGAGCTCTCGTCGGTCGTGCAGACGACGATCAACCTTCCGTTCATCACGGCCGACCAGGAGGGGCCGAAGCACCTCGACTTCACGCTGACGCGTGCGAAGTTCGAGGAGCTGACCAGCGACCTGACGGATCGGTGCGTTGGTCCGTTTAAGAACGCGATCGCCGATGCGAAACTCGACGTTTCGAAGATCGACGAGGTCATCATGGTCGGCGGCGCGACGCGTATGCCGGTCATTCAAGAGCTTGTGCGCAAGCTGACGGGCAAGGAGCCGAACCTCACGGTCAACCCCGATGAGGTCGTAGCCATCGGCGCGGCGATCCAGGCGGGCGTGCTGTCGGGCGAGGTTCGCGACGTCGTGCTGCTCGACGTCACGCCGCTGTCGCTCGGACTCGAGACGCTGGGCGGCGTCATGACGCGGCTGATCGATCGCAATACGACGATCCCGACGAAAAAGTCGCAGATCTTCACCACGGCCGAGGACGGTCAGACTTCGGTGGACATCCACGTGCTGCAAGGCGAACGCCAGATGGCGGCCGACAACAAGACGCTCGGGCGCTTCCGGCTGGAGGGGATTCCGGCGGCGCCGCGCGGCGTGCCCCAGATCGACGTGACCTTCAACATCGATGCGAACGGCATCGTGAACGTCGGCGCCAAGGACCTCGGCACGGGCAAGGAACAGGCGATCACGATCACGGCCTCGACCAACCTCAGCAAAGAGGAAGTCGAGCAGATGGTGCGCGACGCCGAGCTGCAGGCCGCGGCCGACAAGCAAAAGCGCGACGAGGCCGAGGTCCGTAACAGCGCGTCGAGCCTGATCTACTCGACCGAGAAGTCGCTCAAGGAAGTCGGCGACAAGCTCGACGCGAATGCGCGCGGCGAAGTCGAGCGCGCCTTGACGGAGCTCAAGCGCGTCAGCGACAACGGCACGGTCGCCGAGATCAAACCGGCGATCGACGCGTTGCAGCAGGCGAGCTACAAGATGGCCGAGCTGCTCTACAAGGCCGCATCGCCGCAGGGCGAACAGGCCCCGGGCGACGGGGCGCCGACCGGCAACGGCGCGGCGGCCGGCGCGGGCGGTGAAGACGTCATCGACGCGGAGTTCAAGGAAGCCAAGTAACGCCGAGCCAGCCGATGTCGAACGATCCGCTGTTGAAGACCGAGGCCGGCGAGGCCGAGATCGAAGACGCCGCGGCGCAGCCCTCCCTCGAGGAGCAGCTCGCCGCGGCGACCGCGCGCGCCGACGAAAACTACGAGAAGTTTCTGCTGGCGGCGGCGGACTTCGATAATTTCAAGAAGCGCCTGTCGCGCGACGTCGACGCGATAGTTGCGTCGCGGCGCCGGATGCTGTTGGAACGCATCCTTCCCGTGCTCGACAACCTCGAACGCGCGCTGCAATCCAACGCAGACGGCGACTCCCTGCGCGGAGGCTTGGAACAGACGCTGCGAGGATTCGAGGCCGTGCTCGCCGGCGAGGGCGTCAAGCCCATCGAGATCAAGGGCGAGCCGTTCGATCCGCGTGTCGCCGAGGCGATCGGAACATCCGACTCCGACGGAGCAGCCGAGGATACCGTCGTCGAGGTCACACAGAAGGGGTACACGCTCGGCGACGAGTTGTTGCGACCGGCCAAAGTCATCGTCGCCAAACCTTCTCGCGAATGAATTTCAAGGACTACTATTCGATCTTGGGCGTTCCGAAAAACGCTGCCGAGAAAGATATCAAGTCCGCGTATCGCAAGCTGGCGCGCAAGTGGCATCCGGATGCCAACCCCAAGAACACCAAGGAGGCGGAGGAGAAGTTCAAGGAGATCTCCGAGGCCTACGAGGTCCTGGGCGATCCGGAGAAGCGCAAGAAGTACGACGTCCTCGGCCCCAACTGGCAGCAGGCCGCGCAGCAAGCGGAACAGCAGCGCCGTTACCACACCACCGTCAACGGGCAAGAGTTCGAGTTCGACCTCGGAGGCCCGGGAGGCCCGAGCGGCTTCTCCGATTTCTTCGACACGTTCTTCTCGGGAGTCGGCCGCCGGCAGACGGCCGGTCCGGGATTCGAGCGTCGCGGGCAAGATCTCGAAACGACGATCGAGCTGACGTTGCACGACGTCTACGAAGGCGGCACGAAGGCCGTGTCGCTGCAGATCGAGGATCTCTGCCCGCGTTGCCACGGAACCGGGACCGTGGAGCGACATCTCTGTCCCGTGTGCCACGGCACCGGGCGGGTGCTGCTCAACAAACGCTTCGAGGTGACCATCCCCAAGGGGATCGGCGAGGGTCAGCGCATCCGGCTCGCCGGGCAGGGCGGCGCCGGCCTCAACGGCGGGCCGAACGGCGATCTTTACTTGATCGTTAGGCTACAAGACGATCCGACGTACAAGCGCAAGGGCGACGACCTCTACGTCGATCTTCCCGTCAGTATCTACGATCTCGTCCTCGGCGGCGAGGTGAACGTGCCCACGCTCAGCGGGCAGGTCGCGATGACGATTCCCGCGGGAACGCAGAACAATCGGCTGCTCCGTCTTTCCGGCCGCGGATTGCCGCAGGTCAAAGGCAAGGGCAGCGGCGATCAGTACGTGCGCCTGATCGGTCAGCTGCCTGCGAATCTCACGGACAAGGAGAAGAAGCTCTTCAAGGAGCTTTCCGCGCTACGCAACGGTAAAGCCTAGGCCGCGGCGATGTGGGCGTGCCCGCGCTGTAAACGCACCTTTCGCCAAGCCAATCAGCGACACGCGTGCGGCACCGGCAGCGTCGCCGGCGTGCTGCGGGATCGGCCGCCGGCGCTCGCCGACGTCTACCACAGACTAGAGCGCACCGTGCGCGGCTTCGGCGACGTCGAGGTCGTGACGCGCGACCGATACGCTCTATTCCGCACGACGCGGATCTTCGCTGACCTCACCGTAATGCGCGACGCGCTGCGCGTCGTGATTCACCTCGGACGCAAAGTCGGGAGTCCGATCTTCGTCAAGAGCGGCGCGAACGGCAAGCGTATCTCGCACGTTGCGCTCGTTCGAACACCAAAGGACCTGAGCGCGGTGGTCCCGTTCCTGCGCGAGGCCTTCGACCTCGCCGAACGCGAGAAGCCTTAACGGGAATTCGACGGCCGTCTCGAGATGTAGGGCGTTTCGAAGCAACCGGCCTCGCGGCTCAAGGCTGCCCTAGCTCGGCAACCTGGGGTTACGCGACGGGGTTTATCGAAGCACCCAGACCCCACATCACCCTCCAGGAGAAATTTCGTGATTAAAGAGATTGCGTTCACCGCGTATCCGGCCAAGGACGTCGCCGGCTTGCGCAAGTGGTACGAGGACAAGCTCGGCCTAAAATTCAGCGGCCCGTATGAAGAGGACGGCGTCGAGAAATACAACGAGGCGAACGTCGGCGGCGGCTACTTCAGCGTGCTCACGCAGGAGTGGGCGGACCGCGACCCGGGAAGCGCCTCAGGCGTCGTCTTCGAAGTCGACAACATCGATAATACCGTCAAAGACCTGCGCGCCAAGGGCATCGAGATCGAGGACCCCTACGCGACGCCGGTCTGCAAGATCGCGTCCTTTACCGACCTCGAAGGCAACAAGGTCTCGCTCCACCAGATAACGGTCCCTCACTAAAACGGGATGATGGCCGGCCACGGGCTGATGTGGTCAAACATCTATCAGCCCGATAAACCCAAAGTCAAGCGCCGCGTCGACTGGAGGCGGATGGCGGCCCTGTTCGCGCCGTACTGGCGCCAACAGGCCACGGTGCTCGCATGCATCGTCGTCGTCGCGGCGCTCGGCCTCGTCCCCGGCTTCATCACGGCGCACATCATCGACTCGGCCATCCCGAAGCGTAACCTCACGGCACTGGGCATCGACGTCGCGGTCATCCTCGGCTCGGCGCTGCTGGCCGCGGCGATCGGAGTGCTGCAGGGGTTCCTGAACTCCGTCGTCGGCGAAGGAATCATGCGCGACATTCGGACGAGTCTGGTCGCGCATCTGCACCGCATGCCGCTCGACTTCTTCACCGGTACGAAGACCGGCGAGATCATGAACCGTGTCAGCAACGACGTGGACAACGTCGACAACGTCGTTACGGGCACGCTGACGACGATCGTCACCAACGTCGTGCTCATCGGCACAACCCTCGTCGCAATGTTCGTGTGGGACTGGCGCCTCGCCCTGATTTCAGTGGTCATCGTGCCGCTGATGGTCCTCCCGCTCGGTCCGGTCGGGCGGCGCATGTACGAGATTCGCAAGCGGACGCGCGAGAAGCGCGACGAGATCGAGTCGATCACGCAAGAGACGCTCTCGATCTCCGGTATTACGCTCATCAAGTCGTTCGCGCGCGAGGCGTACGAGCGTTCGCGCTTCTACCGCACCGGGACTCGGCTCATGCAGCTCGAGATCGACCTCGCGATGGTCGGCCGCTGGTTCATCGCATCGGTCACCGCGATGGTCGTCGTGGGTCCAGCGCTCGTGTGGTTCGGCGGCGGATGGCTCGCCATCGCCTCGACGCTGAAGGTCGGCGTCATCGTCGCGTTCGTCTCGTTCATTCAAGGCCGGCTCTACGGGCCGGCGGCCACCCTCGCCGGGATCCAGGTGCAGATCGTGAGCGCGCTCGCGGTCTTCGAGCGCATCTTCGACTACCTCGACATGAAAACGGAGGAGTACGAGCCGCCCGGCGCCGTCGCGCTGCCGGAGGTTACCGGCGACATCCGCTTCGACAGCGTCGTCTTCTCCTACGACGGCTCACGCAACGTGCTCGACGGCGTCACGTTCCACGTGCGTCCCGGCGAGGTAGCCGCGTTCGTGGGCCCGTCGGGGGCCGGCAAGACGACGATCACCTCGCTCGTGCCGCGCTTCTACGACCCGCAGCACGGCAGCGTGCGCGTCGACGGCCACGACCTGCGCGGCGTCACGCTCGACTCGCTGCGCCGCGACATCGGTATCGTCACGCAGGAGACCTACCTCTTCCACGACACCGTCGCGAACAATCTGCGCTACGGCAAACCCGATGCAACCGAACCGGAGATCGATGCGGCGGCGCGCGCGGCCAACATCGCCGACTTCATCGCATCGCTCCCCGCCGGCTACGAGACGGTCGTCGGCGAGCGCGGACACAAGCTCTCGGGAGGAGAGCGTCAGCGCTTGGCGATCGCGCGCGTGCTGCTCAAGGACCCGCGCATTCTCATCCTCGACGAGGCGACGAGCTCGCTGGACTACGAGAGCGAGGCGGCGATTCAGAAGGCCCTCGAGGTCGTGATGCGTGGGCGCACCAGCCTCGTGATCGCGCATCGGCTCTCAACCGTGCTGGCCGCCGACGTCATCTTCGTCGTCGACCGGGGCCGGATCGTCGAGTCCGGCCGCCACGCGACGTTGCTCGCGCGCGGCGGCCTCTACGCCCGACTCTATCGCACGCAGTTCAAACCCCTATCCGCGTAACGCTAAAAGCGCTACGGGCTGTTTGCGTATTTGATTCCGAGGTTGACTTCGTTGATCGCCTCTTTTACGTAGTTGATCGCGTTCACGCGATGTCCGCCCTTGTTGGCATTCGCCGCGTAGAGCTCGTTGAGCGCCGAGTTCAGATACGTACGCGCCTGCGCCATGTGGCTTTGGTACTGCTGCGCCAGCGTCACGCCGGCCCCGACGAACCCGAAGAAGACCGCGAAGATCAGGGCGAACACGCCTAATCTTAGCTTGGAAACATACATATTAGCGGTTACCTCCGTAGCAAGAGATGATAAACAGATAGTTATACTCCCTCTGGGATTTCCATTGTCATCGGGGCGACCGGGACGTGCAGCTTCGGCTCCGTTGCCGCGGCGATCTGCTCGACCGTGACGCCCGGGGCGAGCTCGCGCAGGATCAGCCCGTCGCCGACGTCGATCGTGCCGAGGTCGGTGATGATCCGATGGACGACGCGACGACCGGTGAGCGGAAGAGAGCACTTGCGGACGATCTTGTGGGCGTTGCCCTTGGCGACGTGCTCCATCATGACGATCACGCGCTTCGCCCCATGCACGAGGTCCATCGCGCCGCCCATTCCTTTGACCATCTTTCCCGGAATCATCCAGTTCGCGAGGTCCCCGTCCTCCGAGACCTGCATCGCGCCCAACACCGCCAGATCGATGTGGCCGCCGCGAATCATCCCGAACGAGAGCGCCGAATCGAAGAACGACGCACCGGGAAGCACGGTGACCGTCTCCTTACCGGCGTTGATGAGATCTGGATCTTCCTCTCCTTCGTACGGGTACGGCCCCATGCCGAGGATGCCGTTCTCGCTCTGCAGCGTCACCGTCACGTCCGGCGGAACGTAGTTCGGAACGAGCGTCGGCAAGCCAATCCCGAGATTCACGTACTGCCCGTCGCGCAGCTCCTGCGCGACGCGCGCCGCCAGCTGCGTTCGCGTCAACGCCACTATCCGCGTCGCTTTCTGGTCGTGATGCGCTCGATGCGCTTGCCCTGCGCTCCGACGAGCACGATGCGCTGCACGAACACGCCGGGCAGGTGCACGGTCTCGGGATCGATCGTGCCCGGTTCGACGAGCTCCTCGACCTCGGCGATGGTGATCCGGCCCGCCATCGCACAGAGCGGGTTGAAGTTGCGGGTCGCCTTATGAAAGAGCAAGTTGCCGGTGCGATCTCCGACCGACCCGCGCACGAGCGCGTAATCGCAAACGATCCCCGTCTCGAGCACGTACTCTCGCCCGTTGAAGACGCGCGTCCCTTTCTTAGGCGACGCAATCGCGACGCCGCCGTCCGGCGTGTGACGCCAGGGCAATCCGCCCTCCGCGATCAGCGTGCCGTCGCCGGCCGGCGTGTAGAAGGCCGGGATCCCACAACCGCCTGCACGCAGGCGCTCGGCGAGCGTTCCCTGCGGGACGAGCTCGACCTCGAGCTCCCCATGCAGGTATTGCCGCTCGAACTCTCGGTTTTCGCCCACGTACGAGCCGGTGGTCCGCCGTATCCGCTTGTGGTCGAGCAGCACGCCCAGGCCCCAGCCGTCGATCCCGCAGTTATTCGAAACGGTGACCAGGTCCGTGGCTCCCTGCTCCAGCAGCGCCTCGATCAGATTGTGCGGAATCCCGTTGAGCCCGAAGCCGCCGACCGCGATCGAGGCTCCATTGGGAATATCTGCGACCGCCTCCGCGCAGGAGGCGTAGACCTTCTCCATGAGCCCTAATGCGCCGACGGAACGAGCGCCGCCTCCGTGGAAACGTTCGCGTCATGACGACGGCACCGACCGAGATCGATTCATCCGACGAAGAGGCAATGATTCTCGCGGTCGTCCGCGAGCTGGTTGCCGAGAAAGTCGCGCCGCGCGCCGCCGAGATCGACGCCGCCGGCGAGTTCCCCTGGGACGTGAAGGAGCTGTTCGCGCAGAACGACCTGCTCGGCATTCCGATCCCCGCCGATTACGGCGGCTTGGGCGGAACGTTCCTCACCTACGTGAAGGTCGTGGAGGAGATCGCGAAGGCGTGCGCCTCGAGCGCATTGATCGTCGCCGTACAGGAGCTCGGCATGCTGCCGATCGTCATCGGCGGCAACGACGAGCAAAAACACCGCTTCCTTCCGAAGATCGCCTCGGGCGAGCATCTCGTGGCCTACGCGCTCACCGAGGTGTCGAGCGGTTCAGACGCGCTCGGTTCCATGCGGACGCGCGCGGAAAAGCGCGGCGACGCCTACGTGCTCAACGGACAGAAGATTTGGATTACGAACGGAAGCGTGGCAGACGTCGTGTGCGTTTTCGCCGTCACCGATCCGACGGCGGGCTCGCGCGGCGTCACCGCATTTGTGATCGAAAAGGGCACGCCCGGCTTCTCGGTCGGGAACGTCGAGAAAAAGATGGGCATTCGGGGCTCTCCCACGGTCGAGCTCGTCTTCGAAGACTGCGAGGTCCCGGCGGCAAATCGCCTCGGGGCCGAGGGCGAAGGCTTCAAGATCGCGATGAAGGTGCTCGACAAGTCTCGGCCCGGCATCGCGGCGCAGGCCCTCGGCATCGCGGCCGGCGCGCTCGAATACGCTACGAATTACGCTAAGGAGCGCATCGCTTTCGGTAAGCCAATCGGTCAGCATCAGGGCGTCGGATTCATGCTCGCCGACATGAAGACGGAGGTCGAGGCGGCGCGGTTAGTACTGTATGAGGCGGCACGCCGCTGCGACGCCGGGACGCCGGACGTCACGCTCTGGGCCGCCATGGCGAAGCTGAAGTGCGGCGACGTCGCCATGTCGGTAACGACGGATGCCGTTCAAGTGCTCGGCGGCTTCGGGTACTCGGCCGACTATCCGGTCGAACGCATGATGCGTGACGCAAAGATAACGCAGATCTACGAGGGCACGCAGCAAATTCAGCGCCTCGTCATCTCGCGCAATCTCGTCGGGCGAGCCTGAGTCGCCTGGCCGCGGGGAAAGCGACGCCGAACGCGTAAGCTTGGGCTCGGAGGTATGCCAGGGGTGCGAAAGGGGCAGCTCTTCGTAAGTCTTGTATTTGTTTTCGTCGCGAGTTGCGTTACGCCGAGCGCCAATCGAAGCTCTTATCAGGGGCTGACTCCCGCCCTGTCGCCGCATTCCGGTGCGATGCAGGGTGCGGCGTCGTTCGGATCGGCGAACCCGTTATTGCTCGGCAAGGGAAAGATTAAACACGTCGTCATCATTTTTCAAGAAAATCGCACTCCCGACGATCTTTTCAACGGCCTGCCCGGAGCGGACACCAAGCGCTTCGGCCTGAACTCCGCCGGCCAACACGTCAAGCTGCAGCCCGTATCGCTCACGGCGAAGTACGACGTGGACCACGAGCACCGGGCCTTTGTCGTCGAGTACGACAACGGGCTCATGGACGGTTTCAACCTCGAGCGATCCAACTGCGGCCACAGCCAATGCACGTTGAAATACACTCGCGCGTACGCCTACGTGCCGCGCACGGAAGTCGAGCCGTACTTTACGATGGCGGAGCAGTACGTGTTCGGCGATCGCATGTTCCAGACGAACGAGGGGCCGAGCTTCCCCGCACATCAATACATCTTGAGCGGGACCTCGACCATCAGGGCCGGCTCGTCGTTTCGCGCGTCGGAGAATCCGTACGCCGCGAATCAAACCCTGACCGGCGGCTGCGACTCGCCGAAGGGCTCGCTGGTGGTTCTGATCGACGCCGGGGGAGGGGAAAACAGCGAAGCCTACCCGTGCTTCAACCGGCCCGCGCTATCCGATCTCGTGGAAGCCAAATCGCTCACGTGGCGTTACTACCTAGGAAACGTCGCGCCGGGCTTGTGGAACGGACCGGACGCCATTCGCCACATTCGCTTCGGTCTGGAATATGCGAAGAACGTCGTCGCGCCGCCGGCGCAGGTACTCAAAGACGTTGCGAGCGGGGACCTAGCCGACGTCGCGTGGGTGACGCCGACGGGAAAGGCCTCCGATCACGCCGGCAACACGAACGGATCGGGTCCCTCCTGGGTCGCCTCCGTCGTCAACGCGATCGGCAGGAGCAAGTATTGGGACGACACCGCGATCTTCGTCACGTGGGACGATTGGGGCGGATGGTACGATCACGTGAAGCCGCCGCAGTACAATAGCTACGAGCTGGGATTCCGCGTGCCGTTGATCGTCGTCTCCGCGTACGCGCGCGGGGGTTATATATCGCACAAGCAGCACGAGTTCGGCAGCATCTTGAAGTTCACGGAGGAGGCGCTCGGACTCGGGTCGCTCGGCACGACCGACGTCCGCGCCGACGACCTGTCGGACTGCTTCAACTTCGCGCGGACGCCGCGCAAGTTCAAGACGATTCCCGCCAAGCTGCCCGCGAGTTACTTCCTCAACCAGCCGGCCTCGAACGAGAGCCCGGACGACGACTTTTAGGATATCGGCATATTGAAAAAGCTAGAGCTTCTCCTCGCCGGCGCGCTTGCTTTATCCGCGGGATGCGGTCAGCAGCCGAACGCGTCAATTCCCTTTGCGGCGGTACCGGTTCAAGGCAGCGCGAGCCGTCTGCTCTTGGGCGATGGTAAGATCACGCACGTCGTCATCATCTTTCAGGAGAATCGCACTCCGGACGATCTCTTCAACGGCTTGCGCGGGGCCGACACCGTGCGCGAGGGAAAGAATTCGTTTGGGCAGACCGTCAAATTGCTTCCGGAGCCCCTCACCGCGCCATACGACATCAGCCACAAACATGATGCATTCGAGGTGGAGTACGACAACGGCAGGCTCGACGGCTTCAACAACGTCGTCTCCGTTTGCAAGAAAGGAGCCACGTGCCCACCGCCCGATATCCGAGCCTACGGGTACGTGCCCCGGCACGAAGTCGAGCCGTACTTCATCATGGCGGAGCGTTATGCTTTTGCCAATCGAATGTTCCAAACGAACGAGGGTCCGAGCTTGCCGGCACACCAGTACATCTTGAGCGGAACGTCGACGATCCGCAACGGGTCGGCGCTCCGAGCCGCGGAGAACGCTTACACGCCGCAACGCAAGTTCACCGGCGGGTGCGACTCGCCCGCGGGTTCCCGCGTGTGGACGATCGACGCGGCGGGAAACGAAAACCGCAGGGTTTTCCCATGCTTCGATCGGCACGCGCTGATCGATCTCGTGGAAGCGGCGAAGGGCTTGACCTGGCACTACTACCAAGAGCATCTCGGGCCCGGCCTTTGGAGCGGGCCCGATGCGATCCGGCACGTACGGTTCAGCCGCGAATATGCAACCGACGTCGTCGCCCCGTCGTCGCAAGTGCTCACGGATATCTCGCACGAGAAGCTCGCCAACGTCGTTTGGGTCACGCCCTCGGCCAAATCGTCGGATCATGCGGGACAGACCGACGGATCGGGCCCCTCTTGGGTCGCCTCGGTGGTCAATGCGATCGGCCACAGCAAATATTGGGACAATACCGCGATCTTCATCACGTGGGACGATTGGGGCGGATGGTACGATCACGTGAAGCCGCCGCAGTACAATAGCTACGAGTTAGGGTTCCGCGTACCGCTGGTCGTCGTCTCTCCTTACGCGCGCGCGGGCTACATATCGCGCAAGCAGCACGAGTTCGGCAGCATTTTGAAGTTCGCCGAGAAGACGTTCGGCCTGCCGTCGCTTGGCACGACCGACGTCCGCGCGGACGACCTGTCGGACTGCTTCAACTTCGCTCGCGCGCCGCGTAAGTTCGAGACGATTCCAGCCGCGCTGCCGGCGAGCTACTTCCTCAACGCGCCGCCCTCTGACAAAAATTCCGACGACGATTTCTAATCCTTCGACGACCTCAGGATGACACCGCTAAGGGTGCAGCGGCGGTTGCTGCGATGGTACGAGCGGCACGGGCGCGCGAACCTGCCGTGGCGCGCACTGCGCGATCCATATCGCACAGTGATCAGCGAGTTCATGCTGGCGCAGACGCAGGTGGAGCGCGTCGTGCCGAAGTTCGAGGCGTTCGTCGAGCGCTTCCCGGATTTCGCCGCGCTCGCGCGAGCCTCGGCGGCCGATGTCCTGCGCGAGTGGAAGGGGCTCGGCTACAACTCGCGCGCGGTTCGCGTGCAGCACCTGGCGAAGGTCGTCGTCGAACGGCACGGCGGCATGCTCCCGCGCGACGGCGCGGCGCTGCGAGGGCTGCCCGGCGTCGGGCCGTACACCGCGGCGGCGATTCGCGCGTTCGCTTTCAACATCGATGACGCGCCGGTCGACACCAACGTGCGACGCGTCTTGCATCGCCTGGGCCTCGGCGTCGAGCACCCGCCCCGTGCGACCGCGCGGGAGCTGGCGGAGCGCGCTCGCGCGCTCGTCCCGCCGGGGCGCGCGCACGATTGGAACTCCGCGCTCATGGATCTCGGCGCGGCGGTCTGCACGGCCCGCTCGCCTCAATGCGGTAAATGCCCACTGCGCGTAGATTGCGCCGCGGCGCCGATCGAGCCCGCGCAGCTTCGCCGTTCGACTCCGCTCAGACCAGGCTCCGTCGAAGGGGCGTTGCCGTTCAAGCGCACGACGCGCTATGCGCGCGGCCGCATCGTCGACCGGCTCCGCGACCTGCCTCCCGGGCGCCGCATCTCCCTGCTCGACCTGCATCGGGCCGTCGCTCCAGTGATACCGGAGCGCAGCGTCGACGACGTGCGAGAATTCGTGCGGGCGCTGGAGCGCGACGGGCTCGTCACTAGCGACGGAGACGGCATCGCGCTGCGCGAATGACCCCGCGTGCCAGCAATCCCGTTTCCGAAGAAGAAAGTACCCCGAAAGGTCGCGGTCGAGGAGCTCGCTATCCTCGAGCAGGCGTACCCGAACCCGGTTACCGCGCTCGAGTATCGTAGCGAATACGAGTTGCTCGTCGCGGTCATCCTCTCGGCTCAGTGCACCGACGCACGCGTCAACATGACGACTCCCAAACTCTTTGCCAAATATCCCACACCCGAGAAGCTCGCACGCGCTCGCCAAACCGACGTCGAGACGATCATCAAGTCATGCGGCTTCTTCCGCATGAAAGCCAAGAACATCATCGCTTGCGCGCGCGATCTGGTCGAGCGCTTCGGCGGCACGGTGCCGCGGGAGCGCGAGGCGCTGGAATCGCTGGCCGGCGTCGGTCGCAAGACGGCGAGCGTCGTGATGGCGGCGGCGTTTCGCGAGGCGGCGCTGGCGGTAGACACGCACGTCTTCCGAGTAGCGCATCGGCTCGGCCTCACGCTCGGCAAGACGCCGCGTCAAGTGGAGGAAGACGTCACGGCGCTCGTGCCAGCGGACAAGTGGGGCGACGCGACGCATTGGCTCATCCTGCACGGCCGCGCCGTTTGCAAGGCGCCCACGCCAAAGTGTCCGCAGTGTCCGGTCAACCACATCTGCCCGACGCCCGCCATCATCGCCAAGAGGATTACGCGCAAGGCTAAGGGTTAGGAGCGCAGGCTCTTGATCGCTTTGCCGATGCGCCGGATGCCTTCGGCAATCTCGCTGCGAGCCACGGCGGTCAGCGCGAGGCGAAAATAGTGATCGCCGCCGGCGTTGGCAAAGAACGCCTCACCGAAGAGAAACGATGCCCCCAGCCGTTCTGACGCGTCCAGGAGCGCGCGGGCACGCAGCTCGCGCGGCGTGGACGTCCAGAGGTAGAATCCGCCGGCTGGACGGCTCACCTTCAGGCTCGCGGGCCAATGCTCCGCGATGGCGTCATCGGCGATCGTTCGCCGCACGAGCAGCTCGTTACGTAGCTGCTCCACATGGGCGTCGTAGCCGCGCTCCAGATAGTCGACCACAGCCGCCTGGACGTAGAGGCTCGTCGCCATGTCGTACGCCTGCTTGCGGAGCAGCAGCCGCTCGAGGACCGTCCGCGGCGCGGCGAGCCAACCGACGCGCAAGCTGGGCGCGATCGTCTTAGAGAACGTCGAGATGTAGACGACGTGGTCCGGCGCGAGCGCGACGAGCGGCGTTCCCGGCGGCCCGAGCGGACCGTAGGGGTCGTCTTCGACGATCGGCACGCCGGCGCGCCGCGCGATCGTCGCCAGGCGTTCGCGGCGGTCCTCGTTCATTCTCGCATTCGTCGGATTGTGCAGCGATGGCATCGTGTAGATGAAGCGAGGCCGACGCGTGCGCAGGATCGCCTCGATATGATCGACGCGCATTCCTTCGTCGTCGACGGTGACGGGAATCGCGCGCAGCCCGTTGATCTGAAAGACCTGGAGCGCGCCGGGATAGGACGGCGATTCGACGATGATCTCGTCGCCCGGCTCGGCGAGGCTCTGCGCGACGATCGCGATGCCCTGAGTGGAGCCCGTTAGCACGATGACGCTGCCGGGCGCGATCGACGCGGCACCGCGCGCGTTCATGCGTGCCGCGATGGCGGCGCGCAGCGGTTCGTAACCCTCCGAGTCGCCGTAGGAGAGCACGAAACGCGGATCGCGCGCGACGCGCGCGAACGACTTTGCAAGCTCTGCGAGCGGCGACGGCTCGTCGGGCGCGACGCCCTGCACGAACGAGATGCGTCCGGCCTCGTGCTTGGCCGCGAGCTCGCCGAGCACGTTGGGGAATTCACCGACCCGCCACGGCGGGAGCGTGACCCACCACGGCACGCCGGCCGCTCGCTCGGGCTGCCCTCCGCGCAGCTGCGGCACGACGCGTGAGCCGGAGCCGACCCGCTGCTCGATCAGTCCCTCGCCAACCAGCTCGCGGTAGGCATGGACGATCGTGCTCCGGTTCACGGAAAGGCGCTCCGCCATCGTGCGTTCGGGCGGCAAGCGCGTGGACTCGGGCAGCGTTCCGGCCAGGATCGCCTCGCGGAGGTGCTCGTAGATTTGCCGATACAGCGGAACGATGGAATCGCGGTCGAGCTCCGGCAGGATTCCCGCCCATCCAATCCTCGACATGGATGATTCCATTTCGCGAATCTTCCTGGGGAACGCTTCCGTCCCGGCGAAGCCTGGCGCCATGAGCACTGCAGAACACCAGGTTGACGTCGCGGTCATTGGCGCCGGTCCCGGCGGCTATCACGCCGCCATCCGTCTCGGCCAGCTCGGAAAGAAGGTCATCTGCATCGACCGCGACGAGATTGGCGGCGTCTGTCTCAACTGGGGCTGCATCCCCACCAAGGCGCTCTTGCACGTCGGCGAGGTGATCCGGCACA
This sequence comes from Vulcanimicrobiota bacterium, assembly GCA_019235995.1. GTDB lineage: Bacteria > Vulcanimicrobiota > Vulcanimicrobiia > Vulcanimicrobiales > Vulcanimicrobiaceae > Cybelea. The sequence continues at coordinate 158,146 of JAFAJV010000078.1, read as the reverse complement.
TCGAGCGCGCCGGCTCGCTCGGCCTCAAGGTGCCGAAGGCCGAGATCGAGCGCGAGACGGTCGCGAAATTCAAGAGCGACGTCGTGAACGCGAACGTGGGAGGCGTGAAGACGCTGTTCAAGGCGAACGGCGTGGAGTTTTTGGCCGGCGAGGCGACATTGCGAAGCGCGAACGAGATCGCCGTCAAGACGAAGGACGGCGGCAGCGCGAAGGTCACCGCAAAGTACGTGGTGATCGCCACGGGCTCCGCGCCGGTCGACGTCAAGGCATGGCCGCGGGACGGGGAGACGATCATCAACTCCGATGACGCGGTGGGCCTCGCGCGCATTCCAAAAAAGCTTTTGGTCATCGGCGGCGGCGTGATCGGCCTGGAGTTCGCGACGGTGTACGCGCGTCTCGGCGCGGAGGTACTCGTCGTCGAGATGATGCCGCAGATCATTACCGGAACCGACGCCGAGATCGGCAAGACGCTCGGGCGCATTTTGAAGAAGCAGGGCATCGAGATCATGCTCAACACCAAGGTAGGCGCGCTTGAAAAACGCGGCAACGCCGTGCGCGCGACGATCGATGGTGAGGAAACCGGCGGCCCTTCGACTTCGCTCAGGGCAGGTTCCGACGACGCGCGCGATTTCGATATGGTGCTCGTCGCCGTCGGGCGCAGACCCGTCACCGACAAGCTCGGCTTGGACGCCGCCGGCCTAGCCACCGACGAGCGCGGATTCATCGCGACGGATCGTCAGCAGCGCACGAAGGTTTCCAACATCTTCGCGATCGGTGACGTCACCGGCGCTCCGCTGCTCGCGCACCGCGCGATGAAGCAGGGCGTCGTCGCCGCCGAGGTGATCAACGGCGACAAGTCGGCGGCGTTCGACCCCGTCGCCGTTCCGAACTGCATCTACACCGACCCAGAGGTCGCGACCGTCGGCCTTTCGGAAGAAGAGGCGAAGGCCGGCGGCTACGAGGTGCGCATCGGGAAGTTTCCGCTTACCGCCAGCGGGCGCGCGCGCACGATGAACGAGACCGAAGGGCTGATCAAGCTCGTCGGCGATGCGAAGAGCGACCTACTGCTCGGCATGCACATCGTCGCACCGCAGGCCGAGTCGCTGATCGGCGAGGGCGTGATGGCGCTCGAGATGGGCGCGACCCTCGAGGATATCGGCCTCTCCGTGCATCCGCACCCCACGCTGACCGAGGGCATCATGGATGCGTCGGAGGCGGCGCACGGCAAGGCGATCCACATCCTCAACCCCAAACCGAAGCCGCCGGTGCCCGCAAAGGTTTGAAGGATAAATGATGCGGGCGCGATTGCTCGATCTGGGCGTGCGTGGATATCGTGAGGTGTGGGATCTCCAGCACCGCGTGCACGAGGCCGTCCGCTTGGGGCGCGAACCCGACACGTGGATCGTCGTCGAACATCTGCCCGTGATCACGCTCGGCCGGCAAGCCAAGCGTGAGAACCTGCTCGTGAGCGAGGAAGAGCTGGCGCGGCTGGGCGTGGACCGCGTCGCGATCGAACGGGGCGGCGACGTCACCTACCACGGGCCGGGACAGCTCGTGGTCTACCCCATCCGAAGGATGCGGCGCTTCCGCGAGGTCGTCCCGCTCGTGCGCGCCCTCGAGGCTGCGGTGATCGACACCTGCTCGCGCTTCGGCGTGCGCGGCGAGCGCCGCTCCGAGCACGCCGGCGTGTGGGTCGGCCTCAACCAAATCTGCGCGGTCGGCCTTGCCGTTCGCGCGATGGTGACGCTGCACGGCATCGCGCTCAACGTCTCCACGCGCCTCGACTACGACCGGCTCATCAACCCCTGCGGCATGCGCGACCGCGGCATCACCTCGCTCTCCGCCGAGAGCGGCAGCACGGTCCCGGTGGAACTCGCAAAGCGCGGCCTGCTGGAAGATCTTGGACGCACGTTCGATGTCGAATTCACTCCGTCGCAGTACCAGGCGGTAGCTTGACCACCATCGACTTGATCGGCGCCGCGAGGCCGCGTAAGCCTCCGTGGCTGCGGGTGTCGTTGCCGATCGGGGACGAGTACGAGCGCGTGAAGGCCAAGGTGAACGCGCTCGGGCTACACACCGTGTGCCGCGAGGCGGCATGCCCGAATCTGGCGGAGTGCTGGGGCGCGGGAACGGCGACGATCATGATCCTCGGCGACACCTGCACGCGGGGCTGCCGCTTCTGCAACGTCAAGACGGGCAATCCGCGGGGCGAGGTCGATTGGCTGGAACCGATGCGCGTCGCCGAAGCCGTGCGCGATCTCGGCTGGAGGTATCTCGTGCTGACCGCGGTGGATCGCGACGATCTCTGCGACGGCGGCGCGCTGATCTTCGCCAACACGGTGCGCGCGATTCACGAGCGCGTCCCAGGGTCGCGCGTCGAGATCCTGAGCGGCGATTACCGCGGCGACCTTGCGGCAGTGGACATCGTCATGGACGCCAAGCCCGACGTCTTCGCGCACAACCTCGAGACCGTCAGGCGCCTCACGCCGTCGGTACGCGACAAGCGCGCGGGGTACGATCAGTCGCTAAAGGTGCTCGCCCACGCGAAGAGCCGCGCGCCGCAGCGCTATACCAAGACCTCGCTCATGCTCGGGCTCGGCGAGACCGGCGCGGAGATCGAAACCGCGATGGACGACGCGCGCGCCGTCGGCGTCGACATCTTCACCATGGGACAGTACTTGCAGCCAAGCAAGAAGCACTTGCCGGTCGCCGAGTTCATCACGCCGCAGAAATTCGACGAGCTCGGAAGAATCGCCAAAGGGAAAGGCTTCCATCAGGTCGTGTCGAGCCCGCTCTCGCGCAGCTCGTACCATGCAGAGCAAGCGTTCCCCGGAGCCTGAAACCGCCCGCATCCTCCTTAGGTTGGAACAGCTAACGTGACGAAGCTCTTCCTGAACCGGCCCGTCCTCGCGGCGGTCTGCTCGTTGCTCATCTTGATCGCGGGACTCGTCGTGATCCCGGCGCTCCCCATCGCACAGTATCCGCAAATCGCTCCGCCGGTCGTCACCGTGAGTGCCGTTTACACCGGCGCGAGCCCACAAGCGGTCGAGGCGCAGGTCACGACGCCGTTAGAGCAGGCCGTCAACACCGTTCAAGGCCTGCGCTATCTCAGCTCGACGAGCTCGCAGGGCTCTTCGACGATCACCTGCACGTTCAATCTCGGCGTCAACCTCGACATCGCGGCTGCCGACGTGCAGAATGCAGTCCAGTCGTCGCTCGGGCAACTGCCCGCCACCGTGCAGCAGCTCGGGATCACGGTGGCCAAGAACTCCGGCTCGTTCGTCATGGGCATCGCGCTGACGTCCGACAGCAAGAGCCTCGACACTCTGACGATGAGCAACTACGCGCAGATCAACGTCGTCAACAACCTGGAGCGAGTGCCCGGCGTCTCGCAGGTCATCATCTTCGGTCAGCGCCAGTATGCGATGCGCATCTGGCTCAATCCGGTGAAGCTCGCGCAGCAAGGACTCGACGCAAGCGACGTCGTCAGCGCGCTGCAGGAACAGAATGCGGAGGTCGCGGCTGGCAGCATCGGCGCCCCACCCGCGCCGAAAAGTCAACCGTATACCTACACGGTCAACGCGATGACGCAGCTATCCGATCCGGCGCAATTCGGCAACATCATCCTGCGGGCGAACCCCAACGGCGGCTACGTGCGCCTCTCCGACGTCGCGCGCATCGAACTGGGAGCGCAGAGCTACACGACCGACCTGCGCTTCGACGGCAGCAGCCAGGTCGTCGGCCTGGGCGTCCTGCAGTATCCGACCGCCAACGCGCTCGACGTCTCGCGCCAGGTGAACGCCGAGATGGCCAAGCTCGCCCCCCAGTTCCCAACCGGAATGCACTGGGCGGTAGCGTTCGACGTCACCACGTTCGTCAACGAGTCGATCAAGGAAGTGCTCCTGACGCTTCTGCTCTCGATCGTGCTCGTCATCCTCGTCATCTTCGTCTTCTTACAGCATCCGAAGTCCACGCTGATTCCGGCGGCGACCATTCCGGTTTCGCTGATCGGCACGTTCTTCGTGATGCAGCTCTTCCATTTCTCGATCAACACCATCACGCTCTTCGGTTTGACGCTCGCGACCGGACTCGTCGTCGACGACGCCATCGTCGTCATCGAGAACATTGCGCGTCACATGGACTTGAACAAAGGCAAGCAGAGCGGTGTCGCGAGCGCCGCCGAGGCGATGCGGGAGATCCAGAGCGCCGTCGTCGCGTCCTCGCTCGTTCTGCTCGCCGTGTTCCTCCCCGTCGGGTTCCTACCGGGAACCACGGGACAGATCTACAAGCAGTTCGCGCTCACGATCGCGGCCTCGATCGCGATCTCGCTCTTCATGGCCCTTACGCTCGCACCGGTACTGTCGGCACGGCTTCTCTCCGGCGAGTACGAATCGAAGCTCGCCTTCTTCCGCTGGTTCAACGCGAACTTCAGGCGCTTCCGCGACTGGTACGGCCGAGTGTTGCCCACCATGTTCCGGCGGCGCTGGCTCGTGGCGGGGATCTTCGCGGCCGCATTGCTGGTCACGCTCTTCCTCGCCGCTAGGACCCCGCAGGGCTTCTTGCCGGACGAAGACTTGGGCTACTTCATCACGCTCGTCCAGGCCCCCGAGGGTACGTCACTTCAAGGCTTGCGGACCATCTCGCTCAAGGCCGAGAACATCATCCGGGCTCAGCCCGAGGTGGAGCATCTGTTCGACGTCGGCGGCTTCGGCTTCTCGGGGTCGGCGCCCAACCGCGGCATCATGTTCACGCTGATGAAGCCCTGGGGCGAGCGAAAATCGCCCGCGTGGTGCCAACTGATCTTCCTTTTCGCCCATCCCAACGCATGCATTCCGCACAACGTGTTCGCCGTCGAGCAGCGACTCAACGGCGCCTTCTACATGCAGATTCCGCAGGCGCAGATCTTCGCATTCAACCCGCCGGCGATCAACGGCGTGGGCAACTTCGGCGGATTCCAGTTCGAGCTCGAGGATCGCGGGAACGTCGGGCTGCCCGCCCTGATGCAGACCGCGTATGCGATGATGGGCGCCGCCGCCAAGGATCCGCGGTTGGAGAACGTCTTCACGCAGTTCAGGATCAACTCGCCGCAAATCGAATCCAACATCGACCGGAATAAGGCCAAATCGATCGGCGTCTCGCTCTCCGATGTCTTCACCACCCTCGAGGTCGACCTCGGCTCCCTCTACGTCAATAATTTCACGTATCTGAACCGCTCGTGGCAGGTGGACGTGCAGGCCGACGCGCCGTATCGCGCGCGAGTCTCCGATCTCGGCAACCTCTACGTGCATTCGAGCTCTGCGCCGGGAACGGCGGTGCTGCCGTCGGCAATCGCGACGCCGGCCCCCGGCCTCGGAGCGACCTCGACCACCGCGACCGGCGCCGTGATGACGCCGCTCTCCTCGCTCATGTCGATTGAAAAGGTGCTTGGACCGCCGATCATTTCGCACTACAACCTCTACCGCAACATCGAGCTGAACGGCAGCAACGCGCCCGGCACGAGCACGGGCACGGCGATTGCGGCGATGCAGCAGATCGCCGCACAGGTGATGCCCAAGGGCGTGAGCTTCGAGTGGACCGGTCTGCAGCTGGATCAGATCGCTGCTGGGCCGCTCACGATCGAGATCTTCATCCTGGCTCTGGTATTCGTCTTCTTCGTCCTATCGGCACAGTACGAGAGCTACATCGATCCGCTCATCGTGCTCCTCGCCGTGCCTACCGCGCTGCTCGGCGCCCTGATCTTCATCAACCTGCGCCACTTCCCGCTGCCGTTTCTCTTCGATCCGACGCTCTCCCAGGACGTCTACGCGCAGGTGGGCTACGTGATGCTCATCGGCCTCGCAAGTAAGAGCGCAATTCTAATCGTCGAGTTCGGCAATCAGCAGTTGCGGCAGGGCGCGTCGATCGTGCAGGCGGCGATGCGCGCCGCGCAGACGCGGCTTCGCCCGATCCTCATGACCTCGATCGCGTTCGTGATCGCCGTCATCCCGCTCGTCTTCGCGACGGGCGCCGGCGAGGCCGCGCGACACTCACTGGGCACCGTCGTTTTCGGCGGCATGCTCATGTCGACGATTCTCAACCTCGGCATCACGCCGGTGCTCTACGTGATCATCAAGTCGTTCGAGCTGCGCGGCAGCGCGGCCGGACGCGACGGTCACACGCGCGGCGAGATCGTGCAGGAGCCCGCGGCACCCCGCGTCGGCGTGTAGTCGACGAAAGCATTTCGAAAACGATGATTTTGGTTAGAAGGAACTGAATCGCGTAAGCGCAACCCCTCAAGCTGCACGTCTGATAGATTTAATAACCGCCGTCACCGTCGGATTTGGGAGTTGCTTGCATGCTCGTTAAAATGTGTCGCGTCGTAGCGGCCGCGGCGGCGGTGTTCTTGAGCGCTTCGGCGCTGCCGGCCTTTGCCGACGGCACCGAGGACGTCTATCAGCGATCCGTCGTTCCCGGCGCCAACGACGCGATCAAGAGCGTCATGTCCCAACCGCGGCCCACGCCGAGCAGCGGAAGCGTCGCCCAGGTGCCGCCGGTGCAGCAACACCGCGTCGGCCCCAAGATGGAGTTGCCCGGCAACCGGATCGAGTATCGGCTCGACGTATCGGCCGCCTATCCGTGGGGCAACATCGGCTCGTACGGCAAGGGCTGGCTGATGGGCGGCATGGATGCCGCCCTGGGTTACGGGTTCAACTGGTCGACGCGTCTGGTCGTGAGCATGTTCCAGCTGCAGCACTGGCCGTACGGCTTCAACAGCGGTCTGGCGCCGGTGTACCTGGCCGGTTTCCAGAATCCCGTGGGCTGCGCCGACCTCAGCGGCGGTAACAAGTGCGGCCCGGGCGCCGGACGGAACATCAACGTGCGCACGAAGGACACGTTCGGCGTCTTCATGCTGCAGAAAATGTTCGTCATCAAGTCCGACAAGTTGCCGGGCCCGGTTCCGATCGTCGTCACGCCGACCTACGTCGCGCGCGGCGGCCAGATCGGGTTCGCGCCGCATAACAATGATGTCGTTCCGTTTACGTATGACCTGCCGGACGGCCCCGTCATCAACATCCCGGTGCGCACCGCGCAGTACTATGCGGTCGCTTTCACGCTGCCGTTCCTGAAGACGCCGAAGATGTTCGGCACGTTCACCGTGGCGCCGCAGTGGCTCGTGCACACGTCCGGCGCGAACGTCGGCAACTCGATGCAGCTGCCGCAGGTCATCTACCTCGAGTACACGCCGTTTCGCGGCACCACGCTGTTCTTCGAGCCGCAGAGCGCACGCGACTACTTGCCGACCGATCCTTATCCGGAGCATCTCATCGCGTACTTCCTCGGTGCATCGCAGCGCCTGAGCAAATACGCTTTCGTGCAGCTCGTGCTCAACAGCGGCAATCCAACGAACATGGGGCCGGACGGCATCACAGGCATAAAGTGCGTTACGGTACAGCAGGCCATCAACAACGCATGCGGCCTCGCGATCGGCGGCCTCAAGGCGACGCAGCTGCAGCTTCAGTTCGGCGTCGGTTCACCCAGTGTCTTCCCGCTATAAGCTCAGAGGTTCTATATGAAAAGCTCGCGTGCATTGGCTCTTGCGACTACGTTTGCCGTACTCACCGGGTGCGGCGGCGGGAACCTCACCGGCGCACAAAGCGTGGTTCCCTCGGCAGCCGGGGGACGCGCTCGTGATGCGGTAACTCAGAAGATCGTCGGCGTCGGCGATAGCCTGACTGCGGGCTATCAGTCCGACGGCATCTTAGGCCAAACCGGCGTGCGAAATCCGATCTTTCCCGGTTCGTCGATCCCGCCGACGCAAGAGAACGGGTGGTGGGCGCTCCTCGCCGAGCAGGCATCGAGCCTCCCGTTGCAAGCCGCGATCGCCCAGATGTACGATCCCTCGACCAGTCCGCTTCCGTTGATCAAAGGTCCGGGTCTCGACAATCAAATCGTTCCCGCCGGCCCGAGCAACTTCGCTCCGTTCGGCCAATTCAAGGGCACCGACTCCTGCACGTACGACCACGGCTTCAATCAGGCGGGCTTCGGGCTGCGGTCCTCGGCGCGCGTGCGCATGGATCCGAATTCGACTTCCGTCCACGACGTCGGCGTCCCGGGTCTCACGCTCCACGAAGCGATCACGATTCACCAGCCGGAAACGGACACGTGCAGCCCGCTCCCGGGCATTCCCGGACTCCTGAGCGACGTCGTCAACGAGGAGAGCGGCACGTTCTGGCCAGTGTTGCGGAACTTCACGAACCTCGGCCCGCACCTCACGGAAGTCAACGCCGCCGCGTCGCGCCATCCAAGCCTCGCGACGGTGTGGCTCGGCGCTAATGACGTGCTCAAGTACATGGGCAGCGGCGGCCGATTCGTCGGCGGCGACCGCAACGCGGGCCAGGCCGAGGGCGATATTCGGGCGACCATCTCGACGCTACAGCATTCCGGCGCCCGCGTCGTCCTGGCGAATCTGCCCAACATTCTCGAGACCGGCTACTTTCAGCGCGTCGGGCCGCTGCGCGGCGCGAACGCGTGCAGGATCGCGAGCTATGCCCGGTGTCTCATGGCCATATCGCCCGGAGTAGCCAGCTTCTTACCGAGCATCGCGAAGGAGTATCACCTCAACGCGCCGGGGTGCGTGCCCGCTTCGGTGACGAAGCCGTGCGGATACCTCACGCTCGCGGCCACCGTGCTGATCATCAACTACATCGGCGCGAATGGGAACGCGCCAAACCTCGACTGCGCGGTCCCGGCGCCGCACTGCAAGGCGGTGAAAGGCAGCGGCCTGGGAGGGAACTACATCACCCCCGAGTTCGCAGCGAAGGTGCAGGCGCTCAACGACGCGATCAACCAGGGCATCGACAACGCCGCGACGGCTGCGCGGGTGCCACTCGTGGACGTCAATGCGATCTTCCACGGCCTCGCCAGCGGCGATCCATCGAATCCATATTTCGCGGCAGCCGCGTCGATCGCTCCGGGCGTCTGCTGCACGCTGGGCTTCATCCACTTCATCGGATCGACGGCCGCGCCCGGCGGCATCCTAAGCTTCGACGGCATTCACCCGTCGGACACCGGGTATGCTCTGATCGCGTACGATTTCATCAAGGTCATCAACAAGGCGTACGGCGCGCACATCCCCGAGGTCGACGTCAAGGGCGTCTACGACGGGTCGCGTTGCAGCAAACTTTGTTACCCGGATCCTTACGCGCCGCACACTTGAGTCGCGGCGGATCGATCTAGGACTCTTCGCCGGTATCGGCCTCGCGCCGGCGCTCTAGCCGCTCCGTGAGCTCGGATTTCACGTCGTCCGGAATCTCGGGCTGGTCGAGCAGTTTGCTCTCCTCTTCATCGAGAAGCTCTCGGAGCTCTTCGGGGCCGGGCTCGTTTTCCGGTGGTCTCATGTGATGCGGACCCCTTCTTTAGGCGTAGATGCCGCGGAGCTTTGAGGCCTTGACGACCCGGTCGATCGCGAGCGTGTACGCGGCCGTGCGCAGAGTGGCGTGGCGGGAGTTCGCGATCGAGCGGATCTGATGCAGGTTGCCCAGGAGAAAATCCTCGAGCTTCTCGTTGACCTCGGGCTCCTTCCAAAAGTATCCCATCCGGTCTTGCGCCCACTCGAAGTACGACACGGTCACGCCGCCGGCGTTGGCCATGATATCGGGGATCACCACGATGCCGCGCTCGCGGAAGATGCGATCGGCCTCGGGTGTCGTCGGCCCGTTCGCGCCCTCCACGACCAGCTTGGCCTTCACCTTGGCGGCGCTCTCGGCCGTGAAAACCTTCTCGAGCGCCGCCGGAACGAGCACGTCGCAGTCGCTCGAGAGCAGCTCCGCATTCGTGACCTTCTCGCCGCCCTTGAAGCCCTCGAGGGTGCCGAACTTGGCGGAATGCTCCATCGCGCCCGCGACGAAGATTCCGTCCTCGTTGTAGTACGCGCCGGTGACGTCGGAGATGCCGAAGATCTTGCAGCCGCGTTCCTCGAAGAGCTTCGCCGCGTGCTTGCCAACGTTGCCGAAGCCCTGGATGGCGATCGTCGCCTTGTCGGGACGTAAATCCATCTCCGACATCTCGTCGAGGGCACAGATCGTCACGCCGCGCCCCGTCGCCTCGACGCGTCCGCGCGAGCCGCCGATCTCCAACGGCTTGCCGGTCACGACGCCGGGCGTGTTTTGGCGCGTGTGCATCGAGTACGTGTCCATGAACCACGCCATGACCTGGGGCGTCGTGTTGACGTCGGGCGCGGGGACGTCCTTATCCGGGCCTACGACTTCGACCAGCTCCGCCGCGTAGCGGCGCGTAATGCGCTCGAGCTCGTTGGAGGAGAGCGTCGCGGGATCGCAGGTGACGCCGCCCTTGCCGCCGCCGAACGGCAGATCGACCACGGCGCACTTCCACGTCATCCAAAACGCCAGCGCCGTCACCTCGTCCAGCGTCACGCCCGGATGGTAGCGGATGCCGCCCTTCGCCGGACCGCGCGCGAAGTTGTACTGAACGCGATACCCCGTGTAGACCTCGAACTCGCCCGAGTCGCGCTGAAACGGAATCGAGAAGATGATCTGGCGAGACGGATGCGTGAGGATGCGCCGCATTCCGGCGTCGAGCTCCAGCAGATCGGCGGCTTCGTTGAAATAGGCTATGGCGTCGCCAAAAACGGAAACATCGCGCACGGAGGGTCCTGAGCCCGTCGTAGGGCGCAGCGCAGTGGTCATGCCCTAATCTTTTGTCGGTTCCGCGCCGCGGCCCCTTGATTCACACGTTGAAACGAAAATTGACCACGTCGCCCTCTTGCATGACGTACTCGCGCCCCTCGCTGCGGACGCGACCGGCCGCCCGCAACTCTTCCATGGTGCGATATTCGACGTAGTCGTCGTATGAGACGATCTCGGCCCGAATGAAGCCGCGCTCGATGTCGCCGTGGATGGTCCCAGCGGCCTGCGGGGCCTTCGTGCCGCGGCGAATCGGCCAGGCCCGAGCCTCCTTCTCGCCGGCCGTGAGAAACGTCATGAGTCCAAGCAGGTCGTAGGCTGCGGCGGCGAGCTCATCCAGGCCGCTGCGTTCCATGCCCAGCTCCCGCCGAAATTCGGCGGCCTCGCTCTCGCTGAGGCCCGCCAGCTCGGCCTCGACCTTCCCGCTGAGGACGACGGCGCGGCCTCCTTGCCTGCGAGTGATCTCGTGCACGGCCCGAACCTGCGCGCCGTCGGAGCCGAGCTCGGTTTCGCCGACGTTCGCGACGTAGAGCACCGGCTTCGCGGTGAGCAGAAACGAATCCGCGGCGACCGCCGCCTCCAACGAGTCCGGCGCGAAGCTACGCGCGGGTTTCGCATCTTCGAGCGCCGCTTCCAGGCGCTGCGCCGCGGCGAGATGCTCGCGGAGCTTCGGGTTTGCCCGCGCCTCGCGCTCGAGCTTCGGGATACGCCGGCGCAGCGTAGCAAGATCCGCGAGTGCGAGCTCGATCGCCACGATTTCGGAATCGCGCTGCGGATCCGGATGCCCCTCGACGTGCGACACGTCGGCGTCCTCGAAGCAGCGTAAGACCATCACGATCGCGTCGGTCTCGCGAATGTGGCTGAGGAAGGCGTTGCCGAGACCCTCGCCGGCGCTGGCGCCGCGGACCAGTCCCGCGATATCGACAAAGCGAACGGTCGCCGGGACGATCCTACGAGCGTTGACGAACTGTGCCAGGACCGGCAGCCGCGGATCCGGCACGGCGACCTCGCCGACGTTCGGCTCGATCGTCGCAAACGGGTAGTTTGCCGCCAGAGCGTGCGCCGAGCGCGTAAGCGCGTTGAAGATCGTCGACTTCCCGACGTTCGGCAACCCGACGATTCCGCAGGAGAGTGGCACTGCGCCCGCCGGTTCGGCCGCTCGTCCTGCCCGCCCTTGCGCTTCCAGGCCGGCACGACGACCGCGGCAAGAAAATGGCGCGGACGCGTCGGATACGTCGTTATGCGCCAAATGAAGGTCGACAAACTCGGCATCGACCTCCTGACCCACGACCCCGTGGTGATCCTCAAGGACATGGACGGCTCGCATTACCTCCCGATTCTCATCGGCCCGTTCGAAGCGACGGCGATCGCGCTCGCACTGGAAGGCGCGCCGGTGCCGCGTCCCCTCTCCCATGACCTCATGCGCAACATCCTCGAATCGCTCAACGCCAACCTCGAGCAGGTCGTGATTCACGACATCAAGGACTCGACGTTCTTCGCCAAACTCGTCGTGCGCACGAACGGAGAGCTGCAGGAGATCGACGCGCGTCCCTCGGACGGCATCGCCCTCGCACTGCGCGTTCCCGCGCCGATCTTCGTTTCCGACAAGATCGTCCTCGAGGAGGCCACAGCCGAGAAGAAGCCCATCAACGAGACCGAGATGGCGCGCTTCAAGAAATTCCTCGACGACCTAAAACCGAGCGACTTTAACCGCTAAGCTTCTCCGTGTCATCCTACAGCGAAGGCGCGCCATCATGTCATCCTGAGCGAAGGCGCGGAGCGCCGTAGTCGAAGGACGCGCGTGCCTCGAAGTCCTGAGCGAGCGAAGCGAGCCGAGGGACGCAAGCCGCGTGATGCGCATTCCGTGCGCAAAGAAAGCTTCGAAGCCGCTACGCTTTCGAAGAACGAGCGAGCACCCAGGGAGTGGCCCGTTTCATAAACATATGACGCCATAAAATCGACGCCGTTATAGACGAGTTCTTCGTCAAGGTCGGAGTCTTCAGACGCCCGTAAAACCAGAGTTTCCGCTTCAAAACGCTTCCGATTTTTCCCTCAGTCATCCTTCGACAGGCTCAGGATGACACGACATTCGCGTCCTTCGACTTCGCTCGGCTTCGCCTCGCTTCGCTCAGGATGACACCGTTACCAGGATGGCGCCCGGATGCCTCGAACCTGCCGGGGCTTATGGCAAGTGAACTGCGCGCCGATATCGGCGTGTTCGGAGGATCCGGCTTCTACGCGCTGATGGAGAGCCCGCATGAGGCCTGGATCGAGACGCCGTACGGCGCGCCGAGCGACAAGGTCGCGCTCGGCGAGATCGCCGGCCGGCGCGTGGCGTTTCTGCCTCGACATGGCAAAGACCATCAGTTCCCTCCTCAAGCGATCAACTATCGCGCCAACCTGTACGCGATGAAGCAGCTCGGCGTGAAGTGGATCATCGCTCCGACCGCGAGCGGCTCGCTCAAGGCTGACGTGCGGCCGGGATCGATGGTCGTGTGCGACCAGCTCGTCGATCGCACGACCGGGCGAAAAGACACGTTTTACGACGGCCCGAGAGCGACGCACATCAGTTTTGCCGATCCGTACTGTCCGACGCTGCGACCGATCGCCATCGACGTGCTGCGATCGCTCGGCATCGAGACGCACGAGACCGGAACTGTAGTCGTTATTCAAGGACCGCGCTTTTCCACCCGTGCAGAATCGCACTGGTTTCAAGCTCCGGGATGGGAAGTCATCAACATGACGCAATATCCCGAGGCGTATTTGGCGCGCGAGCTCGAGATGTGTTACATAAATATCTCGCTGATCACCGATTATGACGTCGGGCTCGAGGGGATGCCACCGGTCTCCCATCACGAAGTCATCGAGGTCTTTACGAAAAACAACGAACGGGTGAAAGCGGCGATCGGTGAGATCGTCGCTACGATCGACATGAACGCCGACTGTTCGTGCCGGCACGCGCTCACGGGGGCTCGCTTCTAGCTCGATGCAGCGCCGGCGGCCGCGGCTCGACCTCGGAATGTACGTGCGCGCCGTCCCGCTGCTGCTGCGCCATCCGTCGGTCTTCGCCATGCCGCTATTGGCGGCGGCCGCCGACCTCCTGCTCACGCAGCTCTCGTATCTCTTCACGGATCCCCTCGGCGGCGCGGGAGCCGGGCTGTTCGGCTTGCTCGTGCAACTCGTGTACCTCTGGGCCTTCGGCGTGACGATCATCCAGGCAAACAACATCTGGCGACGCCAGCGCGGCACGTTCGACGAGGCGTGGGAGGAGGGGCGCAGGAAGTTCGGCGGCATCGCGCTCGCCGCCATCGGATTCCAGTTCGTCGTGTGGGCCGCGAGCTACATCGGATCGTTCGTCGGGGGCGCGTTGGGTCTCGCGCTCGGGGCGGTCGCGGCCTTCTTCCTGATCTACACGATCCCTTCGGCGGCGATCGGCGGGCTGCCGGGCACGCTCGCCATCTCGGGGTCGATCCGCGGCGTGCGCGCGGAGCCGATCGGCTCCATCGTCCTCGCAATCGTGTTCTTCGCCATATGGTATGTCGCCGTTCCGCTGGCGTTGCCGTACGCCTTGGTACATCTCTCTCCGACGATCTGGTCGCTCGTCACTGCGGCGGCGCGCGCCCTGGCGCTGGCCTATCTCGCGTTCCCATTCGCGAAACAGTACGACGACATCGCGTTCACCGGCTACTGGTGAGCGCCATGCGCACGAATTCGCCGATCAGCCCCGGACTGACGTTGGTGCGCGCCAGGCGCGCAGCCTCGTCCAGCTTCGCGAGCAGCGCAGCCGCCTCGCGCCGGCCCAACGGTCTTAGCTTGCGCAAACGATCGGCGTGATCCACCGACATTAGCGCGACGCCGTCGTGCCCCCCCGCAACGATCCAGTCGCGCACGAGCATCTTGATCGTCTCCAGCCCCTCGGTGAGCGTCTCGCGCGTCGCCCAGAGTTCCTGGGGCGACTTTCCCTCCACGCTTTCGAAGAACCAGCGCACGACCGCTGCGCGCAGCGATTCCTCTTCTTGCTCGAGCGCCGCGAGCGCCCGCGTCACGCTTCCGCCCGAGAGCGATGCGCCCAGCTGTGCGTCGGCGTCGCCGTAGTGCATACGGCGCAGAATCTCCGCGACGTCGGCGTTCGATAACGGAGGGAAGCGCACTTCGACCACCCGCGAGCGGATCGTCTCGAGCAGGCGACCCGGGGTCGCGGTCGTCACGATCATCACGACCCCCGCCGGCGGCTCCTCTAAGAACTTCAGCAGCGCGTTGGCCGCGTGCAGCGTCGCGAACTCGACGTCTCCGAGCAGCAGCACGCGCATGCCGCCGCTGTACGACTGCATCGAGAGCTGTCGCACGAGGTCCCGCGCCGACAGCGCCTCTCCGTCGGCAAACGCCGCAGGCGCGTCCCGCTCGCCGATCCGCAGCACGCCTTCGTGCTCGAGGAAGTCGGGGTGGCGCGCATTCTCGCCGCGAAAGAGCGCGCACGACGAGCACGTGCCGTCATATCCGAGCACGCCGCTGTGCGGCGCGAGGCAGAGCAGCGACTGCGCGAGGCGCCGCGCGAAGGTTTTCTTGCCGACGCCGGACGGACCGGTGAAGCAGTATGCGTGCGCGAGCGTCTGCGGCGTCAGCGCTCCAAAGAATCGCTTCGCGCCTTCCGCGCCTACCACGTCGAAACGCAGCTCGTTCACAGCTGGCGCAGCGCCTCTTCAAGCAGACGCCGCGGCGGCAGCGCGCCATCGAGGACGCGATGCCGCGGGCCGCGCGCGAGCTCGAGGAAGCCGTCCCGGACGCGTTCGTGGAATCCGTCGTCCTCGTTTTCGATGCGATCCGGCGCGCCGGCCCGATCGCCGAGACGCGCTCGGGCGGCGTGCACCGGCAGATCCACGAGCAGCACGAGGTCGGGGTTCACTCCGCCGGTCGCGAAATCGCACAGCGCGCGCAGGAGCTCGAGATCCATGCCGCGCCCATAGCCTTGATACGCAAGGGTCGAGTCCGTGAAACGGTCGCATACGACCAGGCCGCCCGACGCCAGCGCGGGCCGGATGACCTCCTCGACGTGCTGGGCCCGCGCCGCGTTGACTAAAAACGCCTCCGCGAGCGGCTCGATCGTCAGGAATCGGTCCAGAAAGATCGCGCGCACGGCGTCCCCGAGCTGGGTCCCGCCGGGCTCGCGCGTGGCCACGACGCCGCCGCGCTCCTTCCCCAGGCGAGCGGCGAGCCCGGCGACGAGCGTGCTCTTTCCGCTGCCCTCGATGCCCTCAACGACGACGAACACCCTTCGAGAGGCTCAGGGTGACAAGGCGTCTGAGGTCTTGTAAATCTTGACGCGGCGGTTGGGCTCGAGTCCGGTGCTGCGCGACTGCAGGCGATAGCGCTCGGCGAGCTGGTGCTGCATTCGCCGCACGTACGACGTCTGGGGCGAGAGCTCTATTGCCTGATTCGTCAGCAGCACTTGATAGATCGCCTCCTCGGCCTCGCGCAACGCGAGCTCCTCGTGATCGATGGATCCGAGGTTGAAGACGTCACGCAGCGCGGCCTGGATCTGCGTCGTCGTGTTCGTTTTGATCGAGTAGATGGGCACGTTGTCGGAGGCGATCTGCTTGAGCTTCGGCTGCTCCTTGCGCTCCAGCGTCTTGAGGGTGAGGACGACGTCGGCGTCGTCCCAGTTACGGGCGATCGACGCGTTCACGCGCAGGTTCGCGATCGCGCGTTCGATCTTGTTGCGGGAGACGCCGTAGGGGAAAATCGACAGCGGGCGATCGCGCTCTTCGTGCTCGCGCTCGTGATCGTAGCGGTCGGCCAGGCGCGGCATCGACTCCGTATCGGCTTCTTGGACGACCGTGACGGCGCCGCTGGCCTCGCGCTGGCGGATCTCAGGCTGCGGCTGGTAGCCCCGCAGCAGCGCGTCGATGACGTCGGCGACGTTCTTGTGAATCGCGAGGCGGTCGCGATCGTGGATCTCGATTACGACGTCGAACGTGGGCGGCGCCTTTCGCTCGAGCACGGTCTTGCGCGTGCCGCGGCGGCGAGCCTCTTCGTCGGAGAGGGTGACGGCGCTCACGCCGCCGACGAGATCCGAGAGCGTCGGGTTCATAAGCAGGTTTTCCAGCGTCTGGCCGTGCGCCGTTCCGATCAGGGTCACGCCGCGTTCGGCGATCGTTCGGGCCGCCTCTGCCTCCGCTGCGGTGCCGATCTCGTCGATGACGATCACCTCGGGCATGTGATTCTCGACCGCCTCGATCATCACGGCGTGCTGGAGCGCCGGGTCGGCGACCTGCATCCGGCGCGCGAGCCCGATGCCGGGATGCGGGATGTCGCTGTCGCCCGCGATCTCATTGGACGTGTCGACGATCACGACGCGCTTGCGCTCCTCGGACAGCACGCGCGCGCACTCGCGCAGCATCGTCGTCTTTCCGACCCCGGGGCGCCCGAGCAGACAGATCGACTTGCCGCTGCGCAGCACGTCGAGCAGAATGTCGATCGTTCCGTAAACGGCGCGGCCGACCCGGCACGTGAGGCCGACGATCTTGCCCGTGCGATTTCGGATCGCGCTGATGCGATGCAGCGTTTGCTCGATGCCCGCGCGGTTGTCGGCACCAAACGGCGATATGCGCGAGCACACGTGCGCGATGTCTTCGTGGCTTACCGGCGAATCGGTGAGGTACTTGAAGTCGCTTTCGAAACGCGCCTCGGGCGGCCGCCCGAGATCGAGCACCACTTCGATGATATCTTCGATGTTGTTGAGACGGACGAGCGCTTGCCGTATTGCGAGTGGGAAAATGTCGAGGAGCTGAGAGAGTTCCCAACTAGGGGAAACGTGATGAACTCTGACCGCCAATACTGATCCCCGTTTCCGCACCTTCCCCAAAGGCGCTTTGTCAGTTTTATGTGGGGTGCGCCTTCACTCCTTTACGACGCGGATCGTGCGCAGCTTGTCGTCGTACGGCCCCTGAATGCGGACGCCGGCCTTCAGCTCGAGACGCAAGTAGTCGATGATGTCGGCGGTCAGCTCTTCGCCGGGCGCGATCACCGGGATCCCCGGCGGATAGGGCGTGATCGTCTCGGCGCAGATGCGTCCCCGCGACTCACGGAACTTGACGAGCTCGGTGTCGGCGAGGAACGCCTCGCGCGGCCGCATCCGCATCGGCGGCACGGCCGGGAGATGAAAGGTTCCACGCTTGAGGCGCTGCTCTAAGATACCCGACGGCGCAAACATATCGAGATCGCGCTCCCCGCGCGCCAGCTCCTCGAACGCCTCGACGAGGCGCTGCGCCGCCTCGCGCGTCGTGCCGATCGTGAAGAGCGCGACGACGTTGAAGAGATCGGCGAGCTCTACCTGAATGTTGTAGCGCCGGCGCAGGATCTCCGAGGCCTCGTATCCGGTATAACCGAGGCCCTTTACGGTGACGGTGATCTTTGTGGGATCGAGATCGAAGATCCCGGCGCGCCCCTGAAGCTCCTCGCCGAAGCAGTAGAGGCCGGGGATCGTATTGAGGCGGCTGCGCGTTTGCTCGGCGAGCTCGATCGTGCGCGACAGCAACGCCGCGCCCTCGGTCGCCATCTGCTTGCGGGCGACGTCGAGCGACGCGACCATCGGGAGATTGGGCGAGGTCGAGAGGAACATCTTCAGCACGGCCTTGAGCCGGTCCAGCCGCACGCGCGGCCCCTTCTGGTGGAGCATCGCGCACTGCGAGAAGGCGGAGAGCATCTTGTGCGTCGAGTTGATGCTCAGATCGGCGCCGGCCGCCGTCGCCGAGATGGGCAGCGCCGCGTGGAAATGAAAGTGTGGGCCCCACGCCTCGTCGACGAGCAGCAGCTTTCCGGCTTCGTGAACGGTCCGCTCGATCGTCTCGAGATCGGCCGCTACGCCGTAATAGGTCGGCGAGACGAGATAGACCGCGACGACCTCGGGATGTTCGCGCAGCGTCGCCGCGACCGTCTCCGGCGTGACGCAGTGGTCCATGCGTAGCTCCGCGTCGACCTCGGGCCGCATGTACACGGGCTCCGCGCCGCTCATCACGAGCCCGCCCAGCATGGACTTGTGCGAGTTGCGCGGGACGGCGATCTTCTCGCCGGGGTTGACCGCGGCCATCATCATGCACTGGTTGCCGCTCGTCGAGCCGTTGATGAGGAAGAACGTGTTGTCCGCGCCCCACGCGGCTGCCGCCAGCTGTTGCGCCTCCTTGATGGACTCCGTGGGCTGCAGCAGGTCGTCGATGCCCGGCATCGGGGTCAGGTCGATGGCGCAGAAATTGTCGCCGACGAACTCGCGAAACGCCAGGTCCATGCCGACGCCTTGGATGTGGCCCGGCGTATGGAACGGCAACACGCCGGCGTCGACGTAGTCGAGCAGCGCCTGGAAGTACGGGGTCTTCTCTTGGTCCAACGCTCAGGCCAGAACTTCGAACCCGAGACGATCGAGCATGCCGAAGTCCTCGGCGTCGCCGCGCCCCGGCGTGGTGAGGTAGTCGCCGAGCACGATGCCACTCGCGCCGCTGCGCATTCCGAGCTCTTGCAGGCCTTTGAGCGTGACCTCGCGGCCGCCCGCGAAGCGCACGAGCGCGCTCGGCAGCGCGAGCCGCACCATTGCGACGAAGCGAAGCGCCTCGGCGGGATCGAGCAGCGGCCTATCGCCGAACGGTGTGCCTGGCCGCGGGTTGAGAAAGTTCACGGGAATCTCCTCGGGCTGCAGCTCCTGCAGCGCGACGAGAAATGCGATACGATCGTCGAGCGTCTCGCCCATGCCGATGATGCCGCCGCAGCAGAGCTCGAGTGCGTGACGCTTCACGCGCAGGCACGTCTCCCAACGCTCCTGGTACGTATGCGTCGTGCAGATCGACGGGAAGTAACGCTCGGATGTCTCGAGATTGTGATTCACCTTGTCGACGCCGGCTTGCGCGAGCCGTTCCACGTGGCCGTCGGTCAGAATGCCGAGCGAGACGGCGACGGTAAGTGGAAGCTCCCGCTTGATCTCCGGGACGGCGGTGCAGACGCGCTCGAGCAGCCTCTCCGACGGCCCCCGCACGGCGACCACGATGCAGAACTCGCCGGCGCCGCGGGCGTGCGCGTCGCGCGCCGCCGCCACGAAACCCTCAACGCTCGAGAGCGGCTCGGTTTCGATGTCGGTCGCGTAGCGCGCGCTCTGCGAGCAGAAATTGCAGTCCTCGGAGCAGCCGCCCTTCTTCGCGTTGTAGAGCACCTCGACGGCGATCGCGTTGCCCGTGTGGCGCGACCGCACGTCGTCGGCCAGCGCGAGCAGACCGGGAATTCCCTCCTCCGGCAGCGCCGCGAGCTCGCGCAGGAGGCGCTCGTCGGCGGCAAGCCCGCGGCCGAGCACTCTCGTTCGGGCGCGGTCGAGGATGGCGTGAGATTGCGTCATCGGCTTCCGTTGATAAATGGCAGCAAATCGTTTGCGCCCGCCGCGACGGAATCCGCCTCCTCGGGCGCAAACGGCAGAATGCCAAGGAGGGGCGACTTTCCCTGCAACGCGCGGGTCACGTCCTCGTGATACGACCGATGCGTCGGGCCCCAGCGTTCGACGAGGATCGTGCCGGCAACCGGGATTCCCGCCGCGCGACAAAACTCGAGCGTCAGCAGCGCGTGGTTCATGCAGCCCAGGCGCAGCCCGACCACGAGCACGACGTCGAGCTTCGCGAGGCGCGCGACGTCGCCGAGATGCTCGCGCTCGCCGAGCGGCACGATCATGCCGCCGGAGCCCTCGACGACGAGCGGGCCTTCGAGCGCGTCGATTCGCCGGACGAGCTCCCGGGCGCGCAGCGTCGCGCCTTGCGCGAGCGCCGCCGACCACGGATCGGCCGGCTTTGCAAAGCGCGCGAGCTCGGCGTACGGCACGCCGGCGAGCGCGCCGGCCCGGGCCGCATCGCCCTTGGCATCCGCCGTGGCCCCGGTTTGCACGACTTTGACGATCGTGGGAGGCCGACCGGCGCGCCGCAACGCCAGCGCCAAGGCGGCAGCGACGCGCGTCTTTCCCACGTCGGTGTCCGTCCCTGTCACGAAGTAGCGGTGCATCAAGAGGGCTTGTCCGTTGCGCTTCGAACACCTGTTCGCCTCATGGCGAGGCCTCCCGAGTACGCGCGCCTGGACGAGCCAACCCGCGATGCGACGGCCGTACGCGCCGCCATAAAGAGCCTCACGCCGGAGGACCGCGCCCGGCTTATCGCCTGGATGCTCCTCTATTACCGAGACGACGGAGCGATGTTCTCGCCGCAGATCAGCCGGCGCCGCAAGCGCGTCACCATCGACGGAGTCGAGTATTGGCTCACTCGGATTCCTAAGCGTTCGTAACCTCAGCCGACTGAGCTCTCGCGAGCTCCTCGACGAGCCGATCGATCTGCTCCGTCGTGTGATCCGCGCGCACCGAGATACGCAAGCGCGACGTTCCTGGCGGGACGCTCGGCGGCCGTATCGCCGGCACGAAGACCCCTCGTTCCAGGAGCATCGCCGAGGCGCGCAGCGTGCGCTCTTCGTCGCCAAGCGGCAGCGGAACGATGGCGCCCGCCGCCGCCGGCACCGAGCGACCGATCGCGCGAAGGCCCTCGCGGAGGCGCTCGACGTTGGCGTGAAGGCGCGCGCGCCGATCGCCGGCGCGGCGCGAGAGCAGCAGTGCGATGCGTGCCGCGAGCGCGATCCCGGCGGGCAGCGCCGTATCGAAGACGAACGCGCGCGCCTCGTTCACCAGCAGCTCTATCACCGGCGCCGGGCCCGCGATGAAGCCGCCGTGCGCGCCGAGCGCCTTCGATAGCGTGCCGAGCACCACGACGCGCGGATCGTCGAGCTCACGCGCGAGGCCGGCTCCTTCATCGCCAACGATGCCCAGCGCATGTGCCTCATCGAAAAGCAACACGTCTTCGGAGCCTGCGTTCGCGAGCAACGCGCGCGGATCGCTCGCGTCGCCCTCCATGCTGAAGATCGTCTCGCTGACGATGCAGGTTGGGCGGTTGCCGGCCCGGGGGATCGTTGCGTGGTCGTAGATTGCGTGTGGGACTGGCGCGAGCCGGATGCCATCGATGAGCGAAGCGTGGTTGAGCCTATCCGACGCGATGCTCGCGACGCAGCGCGCCAGCACGGGGATCGCGCCCACCGCGGCGTGATAGCCCGACGAAAAGATCAGCGCCCGCTCGCGCCCGAGCCACTCCGCGAGCTCCCCTTCCAACAGCGACAGCTCGCGATGCCGTCCCGCGAGCAGCCGCGCGCCGCCCGAGCCTACGCGCGTCGCGCGCCTCAGCGCCTCGACCACCTGCGGCTCCGCCGCCAATCCGAGATAGTCGTTCGACGAGAAGTCTATGACGTTGGCGAGCTGGCGCTCCGGCAGATCGCGATAGCGCTTTTGCGCGCGGATGCCGTCGAGCATCGCGGCGACGCGATTGAGATACGTCATGATGCCAACGCTCCAGAGAGCGCGTCGAAAAATGCGTCGATTTCGATATCGGTCGAACAGAGCGGAGGGACGAACTGGAGCACTTCGCCGATTGGGCGCGTGAAGTGGCCGGCCTCGTAGAGCCGGTCTGCGACCCGCCAGGCGTCGCCGCGCAGCTCGATGCCGATCATCGCGCCGCACTGCCGCGCTTCGAGCACGAGCGGATGGTGGCGCAGATTCTGCAGACGCGCGCCGGCGCGGCGCGCGATCCCTGCGGCGCGCTCGAGCGTCGTCTCTTCGTCGAAGAGGTCGAGCGACGCCAGCGCCGCCGCACATGCGACGGGATTTCCTGCGTACGAGTGGCCGTGAAAGAAGTGCACGCGCGCGCCGTCGTCGCCGAGGAAAGCGTCGTAGACGCGGCGGCGTACGAGCGCGCACGACAGCGCGAGGGCGCCGCCCGTGATGCTCTTACCGAGGCAGAGGACGTCGGGGCGCAGCGCCGTCTGCTCGTAGGCGAACATCGTTCCCGTGCGACCGAACCCCGTCGCGATCTCGTCCACGATGAGCAGCGGCTCGATGTCGCGCAGCGCGTCATAGGCGGTTCGGTCCACCAGCTGCATCCCGGCGGCCGCCTGGACCAGCGGCTCTACGATCACCGCGGCGACGTCCGGGCCGAGCGCCGCTCCGTCACGTAACGCTCGCGTCTCGAACGTCAGCTCGCCGAAGCGCGACTTGAAAAGGCCGATGTCGGAGACGCTCATGGCGCCGATCGTATCGCCATGGTAGGCGTTGGCCATCCGAACGAAGCGGCGTCGCTGCGGCCGGCCGAGGTTCTGCCAATATTGCGCCGCCATCTTGATGGCCGCCTCGATCGCGCTCGCGCCGTCGCTGCAGAAGAATGCGCGGTCCATGTCGGTCAGCGCGCACAGGCGCTCCGCGAGCGTCGCTGCGGCCGGGTTGCTCGCGCCGAGCAGCGTGGCGTGATCGAGCGTCGCGGCTTGGCGCGCGATCGCTTCGACGATGCGCGGATGACAGTGTCCGTGCAGGATCGTCCAGATCGAGCTCACGGCATCGTAGACGCGCGTGCCGCGCGCATCCTCGAGCATCGTGCCGGACCCGCGCACGAACGTGCGCGTCTGTGGGCGAAAGCTCCGCATCTGCGTGAACGGCAGCCAAAGGTGAGCCATCGTTACGGCGGGGCTATGCGTAGGCGACGATCGCGATCGCGCCGAGGATCGCCACGGCATCCTCCGCGAGCGCCGCGGGAACGCCGCCGATCGCGGCGATGAGGCGCATTCGCAGCGCTAAGCCGGCGTACGCGCCGGCGATGCCGCCGAGCGCGCCCGCCACCGCGCAGGCGGCGATCATCGCCCGTCCGGTCGACCAGGCCAGTCCGACGCCGCAGAAGGCGCCGGTCAGGATGCGCGCCACGAGCGGACCGCTGCTCGTGCGAGCCGGCACCTTCGGCAGGAGATCGACGAGCAGCTCGGCTAGCGCGGCGACGGCGAGCAGATATGCGAGAAGTGACGTGTGTCGCATCAGCCACAGCACGGCCGGTGCGGTGAACGTACGCAGACCGGCGACACAACCTAATAAAAAAGCGGCGAGCAGCAGGGGCATCTCTCGCGGCTTCGGTGCTAGTGGAGCGCTACCTCGCCGGCCGACGGGTGGACCATCGGGTGGTAGCCGGCCGCGAGGATCGCGACCGCGCAACGCGGCGTCAGCACTTCAACCTGGCCCCGCGAGCGCGGGCGTCCCCGGGTGTATCGAGAGTCGGACCACGCCAACAGGTAGGAATCCCAAACGAGCCAGGCCTGGCCGTCGAGGGCCACGTACGCGCCGTCGGGCAGCTTGGCGAGCTCGTCGCGGTACGTCTTCTTCCGCTTGCGCTCGATGCGGTCGGCCTGCAGGCGCGCGTCCATGGCGTCCGCGGTCGCCGGCGCGCCCGACCACGACCCCCATAGGCCGATAAAAAGGTTGTAGTCCGCGCGGCGGCATTCGGCGCAGGGGCGATGGCCGGCGCTAAACGCGGCCGCCTCGTCGAGAAAGAAAAGCTCGGTGTAACGGTGCGGAGTCATCACCTCGCGCCGGCGACCGCGAAACTCGAGCACGCACGCGATCCAGCGCTTCACTTGAAACGTCCGAATGATCCGGCGAGCGTCGTCGTGGAGGATGCCGCGGTTGCCCATCATCAGGCCGCGGCCGGGCACGGCGACGATCTCCCCGTACGGGGTCACGCGATTCTGCAAAGCCATGCGGCCCGTTAGGTTTCGATGCGCTCTTCGATCGAGACGTTATACAGGAAGAGGAACTTGCCCCATTCGTCCGGCAGCGTGTTGCGCTTGATCTGGATCCACGGGATGTACTTCGGCTGGCGCGGCTTGCGCTGCAACGACATGTTGGCCTCTTGCGGCATGCGGTTGTTCTTGCGATTATTACAGCGCATGCACGCACACACGAGGTTCTCCCACGTCGAATCTCCGCCCCGGCTGCGGGGAACGACGTGGTCCACCGTCATGAGGCGTTCTCCGCGCGTACCGCAGTATTGACAGGTGTGGTCGTCCCGGATCAAGACGTTTTTCTTCGTCAGCGCCACCTTTTGCATCGGTCTGCGAATGTAATACAGCATTCGGATGATCGAAGGCATGCGCATCTCGTAGCTCGGCGATGCCAAGATCCGCTCGCGTCCATGCAGCATCTCTGCCTTCCCGGCAAAAATCAGCTTCACGGCGCGCTGAAAGCTCGTGACGTTCAACGCCTCGTACGTGAAATTGAGAACGAGCACCTCGCTCATTTAAAAAGGCTCGGCACGATGCGCCTCGCCTGGCGCTGACTTCGCCGCGCGGGTCCCCCTAGAGTTTCTATAACTAGGTGCCTCGCTTCCGGACGAACGTGAGCCGCGTTTCGGTTAGCATCTGTGTGATCGCTAACCGCTGGTCTGGGCCTAACCTTTCCTTCACCCGTTCGAACGCAGCGGTCGCGACGTCGATGGCAACTTCCGCCGACGAGTGATCCGGATCGCGTCCCTCGCCTTCCGTAAGATACGCGTGAGCGGCGAGCGCCAGGGTCGTGATCACCTCGGCGAGCAGCGGCTCAACGGGCGGTATCTGGCCTTGAAAGCCTCCGTGCATATCCGGAGAGGCGGCCGAGTTAGACATCTCGGCTCAGACTTACGCCGCTGCGGTTTTCTTCCCTTGCTTGACAAGCATGTCGAGGAAGTAGCGATGGACGCGCAGATCGCCGGCGAGCTCGGGGTGAAAGGAGGTTGCGAGCACGTTATTTTGGCGCACCATCACGCCGTGACCGTCACGCTGTGCGAGCAACTCGACCCCTGGGCCGCACCGCTCGATCCACGGCGCACGGATGAAGATCGCAGGAAACGGCGCCTCGCCCAGCACCGCGATCGAGAGGTCCATTTCGGCGGACTCGTTCTGCCGCCCGAACGCATTGCGCCGCACCGTGACGTCGATCAGATTCAGGGTGGGCTGCGCTACGTCGGCGACCTCGCGCGCGGCGACGATCATCCCCATGCACGTGCCCCACAGCGGCATCCCCGCGCGGACGCGCGCGACGATCGGCCGGTCGAGCGAAAAGCGATTGAGCAGCTTCATCACCGTCGTCGACTCACCGCCCGGAATGACGAGCGCGTCGACGCCCGTGAGGTCGCGCGAGTTCTTCACTTCGACCGCCTCGACCTCGGCACTGCGCATCGCCGCGAGATGCTCGACGACGTCGCCTTGCAGCGCGAGTATGCCTACCCGTGGAGTCGAAGGATTAATTCCCACGGGGGGCCATGAGCTCTGCCTCGCTCAACTGGCGCACGTCGAGTCCGGGCATTGCCTCGGACATGCCGAGCGAACGGCAGGCCTCGAGTACGACGCTCGGCTCGCTGAAATGCGTGGTCGCGTCGACGATCGCGCGGGCGAACCGCTTGGGATCCTTCGACTTGAAGATGCCGCTGCCGACGAAGATACCTTCAGCGCCGAGCTGCATCATGAGCGCGGCGTCGGCCGGCGTGGCCACGCCGCCGGCACAGAACAGCACGACCGGAAGCCGTCCGTTCGCGGCGACCTCCCTGACGAGCTCGAGCGGAGCCCCGAGCTCACGCGCCCGCGCGACGAGCTCCTCTTTCGGAGCGACGCTCAGGTCGCGAATCGCATCGCCGATCGCGCGCATATGGCGCACCGCCTCGACGATGTTGCCACTGCCGGCCTCGCCCTTGCTCCGGATCATGGCGGCGCCCTCGGCAATTCGGCGCAGCGCCTCGCCGAGATCGCGAGCGCCGCACACGAACGGCGTCTTGAAGGCGTGCTTGTCGACGTGATACCGGTCGTCGGCCGGCGTCAAGACCTCCGACTCGTCGATGTAATCGACGCCGAGCTGTTGCAACACTTGAGCCTCGGCGAAGTGGCCGATGCGAACCTTGGCCATGACTGGAATCGTGACGGCGTCCATGATCCCGCGGATCAGATCGATGCCGCTCATGCGCGCCACGCCGCCCGCCGCGCGGATGTCGGCGGGAATCCGCTCCAGAGCCATGACCGCGACCGCACCCGCCTCCTGGGCAATCGCGGCGTGGTCGGGCGTGACGACGTCCATGATCACGCCGCCTTTGAGCATCTGGGCGAGCCCACGCTTGACGACGATCGTTCCGGTGCTTTCCATGTTCCTATGATATCAGCCGTTCCCAATGAGAACATTGGGAACGCCACGCAGGCTATGGCGGTGCAGGAGCCGTGCTGCCGGGCGGCGAGGCCTGCGGCGATGGCGCCTCGGTGGCCGGCAGGACCGGCGCCACCGTCGGAGGCACGGTCGGCAGCGGCTTTTGCCGCCAGATCGGTACGTTCGGAATCGGCGTCGGCGTCGGGACCGGCGTCGGGCGCGGCTTCGGCGTCGGCGGGAGCGTCGGCAGCGGCTGCGGTGGAACGCGCGGATCGGGGAAGTGCGGATCGCCGGCCGCGGAGAGGGCCTGCGAGCGCTTCCAATCGGGGCCGTACGGCTGCGGCGACGCGTTCGGCGATGGGCTCACTGAAACCGGACCCACCGACTGCAACGTCTGCTCGGTCGCCTGACCGATGACACGGTCGCCCATGCGCTCGCCGATGGCGACCGCGATCAGCAGCACCGCGGCGCCGACCGCGAGGAGGATCGTGGGCAGGCTCAGCCTCATACGCGCGCCAGCGGCCGTACGACGTCGAGCTTGGCCGCGCGTGCCCGGCGATCGCTCGGCTTACCGATGAGATGCACCTCGCGCAACTCGCCGGGCGCCATGTCCACGCGCGCCGTATGACCGCGAAACTCGAGCAAGACGTTGCGCGCGCGGTCGGCGAGGTTGCCAACGAAGATTCGCACCGCGCCGTGCTCGTCTTCAAACGCGATCGCGCCCACTTCCACGGGTGACGTCGTGACCTCGTCGCTCACGTCGCGTCCCGCGAAGATGCACTTGAACGGCTCCTCCGCCGAGAGCTCCGGCATGTCGCCGTAGATCGTATCGTTGCGCAGGTCCACGACGTAGGTGCAGCGGCGTCCGCCCCAGTGCACGCGCGCGGCGGCGACCCACTGCCATCCTTTCGGTCGCAGCGGCGCGAGGTGGGGACGCCCGCTCGTGCGATAGCCGTTGAGCCCGCCGACCGTCTCGGCCACCGCCCACAGATACTTCGCTCCAGTCCACGGCGAGAGGTACATGCCGCGATTGCTCAACGACCCTCCGTCGAACCATTCCGCGAATTCGCCCGGCACGGTGTTGCGCGGGCTGCCGCCTTCCATCGCCGCGTACGAGACGTTGAGAAAGCGCACGCACGCGTCGGTCATGCCGTTGCGCGCGAGGGCGACGCTGCACCATAGCGTCAGGTCGGGCCAGATGCCGCCCAGCAGACCGGATCCGTACGACGGAAAATACCACGCGTCCGCCGTGGAGATCGTGCGCAGCCCAACCGGCGTTACGAAGTCCGCCTCCTGCAGCCGGGCGAGGATCGCGCGGCGCTGCGGCTCCTCGGCGATGTTGAACAGCACCGGGAAGATCTCGTCGGCCGTGAAGTTATCTTGATAGTTTCCTTCCTGATCGTAGTTCAGCACGAACGCGCCTGTGTCGTCGTTGTAGAGGAAGTCCATCATCGCCTCGCGCATCCGCTGCGCCTCGCTACCGTAGCGCTCCCAGTGATCGTTGTCGCCGATCACGGCGCACAGCATCGCGGCCGCCTCGAGCGCGAACACGGCCTCTGCGTTGATCTCGGTGACGGCACCGTCGAGCGTGTAGTACGGAATGATGTTGCGCCACGAACTGATGCCGTAGAGATCGACGCCCTTGGCTCGACAGCAGATGAGGCCATGATCGTCGCGCTGAGCCAGCATGTAGTCCGCGAGCTTTACGATCATCGCGCTATGCCGGCGAACCCACTCGTCATCGAGCGTCGCGTTGTAGTGATGCAGCATCGCGATGAGGTGCAATGGCGTGTCGTCGTTGATGTTGAGGTCGTAGTCGGTCTTGTAGCCGCTGACGCCTCGCACGTATTCGACCATCAGCCCGCTGTCTTCCATCGCGCGATTGAAGACTTCGAGCGCGTTGCGGCTGAACTCCGGCCAGAAATAATCGAAACCGTGAACGAGCCATGACGTGTCGCGCGACACCAGGATGTCGGAGGGCGGCGAGTTCGTCGCGCCCCATCCGTGCGGATACTCCTTGACGATCCGCAGCATGTTGGCCTTGGCCCACGCCATGCCTCGGCTGATCTCCGGCGACGGAGTGAGAAAGCGCGCGTCGGCGAGTCGCTGCGTGAAATATCCCTGCGTGTCGTGCAGCGCGCGCTGGTCGCGGATCAGCGACTCGAGGACCGGCCGGCTGCGCTCGGTGCCGCCCTTGTCGTAGACGACGGCCAGGCGCAACGACTCGCGCGCGCCGGGCGCGACGGTGATGCGATACTCGAAGGCGCCGAAGATCCGCCGGCTCACGAGCTCGGCCTGCTGGGGCGTGACGTCGCCCAGCGTCTGCGGGGAGTCCTCGGTCGCGAGGGTCGCGCGGCGCATGGCCTCGAGCAGCACCTGCTCCCGCAACGAGAGCTGCACGGCGACGGGCGCGCGCGAGCCGCCCCACCACCGCTCCCCTCCGGTCTCGAGGTTTCTGGAACAGATGAACCGCCCATCGTTCCAGGCGCGCACCTCGTGCTCCGGCTCTCCGTAGAAGCGCTGGCCGACGAGCATCGCCCAGGGGAAGAGCGCGACCTCGATCAGCTCCGCCCCGGGGTTGTACAGCGTGACGTCGACGACGAAGGAGACGGCGCGATCGAATCCCGCGCCGAACGGCACGTAAAACGCCTCCGTGACGTGCACGCGATGCTCGAGCGTGAATTCGGAGATCTGCGCGTACGGAAGAAACGTGAGATCGCGCTCGATCTGGTGCGGGAAGAACGTGCGATCGCCGAGACGATAGGCGATGTGATGGGTGCCGAAGATGATCTGGTCTGTGTCGGCGTCCCACAGGCCGCGCACGCCGCCCTTGGCGGTCGATTGCGCGTAGGTCTTCAAGTTACCGAGCAATAGCCCGTAGGGCGTTTCCGATTCGTGCAGGACATAAGCGCAAAACTCGTTGCGTTGCGCATCATAACTCGACCCCATGTCTCTAAGAGCCTAGTGCGGCGCCGAGCGCAAAGGCGCCTCCTCCCGCCGCGGCAAACGAGAGCCGCGATGCCGACCCTTCAGGCTCCGGCGAAGATCAATCTCACGCTCGAGGTCCTTGCGCGGCGTGACGACGGCTATCACGGCATTCGCAGCGTCATTGTGCCGCTCGACCTGGCCGACGAACTGGCAATCGAACCCAGCGACCGCTTCAGCTTCTCGTGCGACGTCCGCGATCTCGACGACGAGCGCAACCTCGCAGTCGCAGCCGTCCGCGCGCTCGGCGAGGCGCCGCCCGTGCGGATGGAGCTGCGTAAGCGGATCCCCGCGCAGGCCGGCCTCGGCGGAGGCTCGAGCGACGCTGCGGCGGTGCTGCGCGCGGCGATGATGGGCCTCCTCGGCGAGCCGCGGCCGCGCAACTGGCTCGGAGTCGCGCGCGCTCTCGGATCGGACGTGCCGTTCTTTCTCAGCGGCGCCGGCGCGCTCGTCGAGGGAACCGGCGAACGAGTTACGCCGGCCGGAGCGCTACCGCGCTGGCACGCGCTGATCCTCAAGCCGCCGGTCGCGATTTCGACGGCACGCGCATACGAAGCGCTCGACGCCGCGCCTCGGCCGCAGCGCACGCGCACCGGCAGCGTCTCGATCGCGCTTCTCGAAGCGTTGCAGCGGGCGGATTTCGAGTGCGTCGAGGCGTTGCTGAGCAACGACTTTCACGACGTCATCGCCGCGCAGACGCCTGAGGTCGCAACGGCGATCGACGCGCTGCGCAACGCGGGCGCGCACAACGCGCTGCTGGCCGGCTCCGGCTCGTGCGTGTTCACGCTCGCGCCGCAACGCGCAGGCGTCGAAGCGATCCGCGAGCGTCTGAAACTGCCGGGCGCATATGGTTGTTACGCCGCCGCGTTCGCGGCCACGCCGGAGTGGCGTTGACGCATGGACGCGGTCGTTCTCGCCGGCGGACCGCTCGACGACATCGCGCGATTACAGCCGGGCGCTCCGAACAAGGCGTTCGTCCGGATCGATAACCTCACGCTGGTGGGGCGCGTGATGACGGCGCTGCGCGGGTCGCGCGCGATCGGCCGGATCGTCGTCGTCGCACCGCCGAGCGTGACGGGGCATCCGGATCTGGCAAACGCCGACGAGCTGCGGCCCGACGGCGCGCGCATCACCGAGAGCCTGCGCAACGGGCTCGCGGGGTTCAAGCCGGACGACGCCGTGCTGATCGTCGCGTCGGACATGCCGGTGCTGACGGTCGAGGCGGTCGACGACTTCATCGCGCGGCTGGGCGCGCTCGATGCCGACCTCGTTTACGGCTGCGTCGAGAAAAGCACGCACCTGCGCAGCTATCCCGACGTTCCGCACACCTGGGCGCGGATGCGCGAGGGTACGTTTTGCGGCGGCGGAATCGTCGGCATCAAGCCGCGCGCGCTGCCGCTGCTCGAGCGCTTCGTCGAGCGGCTGGGCGCGGCGCGCAAGCACCCATTCCGCGTGGCCTCGCTCTTCGGCTGGGACATGCTGGCGCGCTTCGCCATTGCCCAGCTGAGCATCGCCGCCGCCGAGGCGCGCGCGTCGAAGATTCTGGGCGCGCCGGTGCGCGCGCTGGTTTCGCCCTATGCGGAGACCGCCGTCAACGTCGACCGCGTCAGCGACGTTCCCCTGGCGGAACGGCTGGTGCGCGGCTAGATGGGTACCGTGGCTTTGGTAAAGCCTCGCGTCTCCAGCCAGCCGAGCATCGTTTGCGTGTAACCGGGCACGCGGCGGCGCGGTGCGCTGCGTTGATCCGAGTAACCGGTTTGCGACACGAAGAGTGAATGTCCGGCTTGCGGGTAGATACGGAGCGTGAAGTCGGTCATGCCGGCCTTCTTGAAGGCACTCTGCAACGTCGGTGCGTCGTGCGCCGTATCGACCGCGTGGTCGAGAGCGCCGTACAGCGCCAGCGTCGGCACGGTCACGCGCGCGAGCGTCTGCGCGGGATCGTAGATATCCGCCCTGAGAAGCGCGTCGATCCGCTGCCGCGGCGGCGGTATCCTCATCGTGGGCGAAAGGTTCAGCGCAGCCAGCCAAGGCTGATTTCGCACTAAGTCGTATTGCCGGGCTGCATTCTCCCACGAGCCGGTCCCTGCGACGGCGTCGAGCAGCGCGCGCATCGTCGTCACCGCCTGCTCCGTCGTCGCCCGATCGAATCCGCGATGCGGCCCTTCCTGGCGAATCTCGTAATAGATGTTATTCGCGATGCTCGATGCCGGCGCACCGACGAGCATCATAAATGCGACCCGCCGTTGCAGCGACACGATCGGTGCGGTCCAGCCGCCATTGCTAAATGCCCACAAACCGATGCGCTTGGCGTCGACGAGCTGCTCGCGCTGCAGCGCGTCGTAAATGGCGTTCACATCGGAAGCACGCTGCTCCGGTCCGTTCTCTCGCCAAGATCCGGTGGACTCGCCCGTTCCTCGCTGATCGTAGGAGACCACGTTGACGCCATTGAGCGCAAATATCGGAATCAAATAGCCCATGTCGCGCGTCTCGTTATCGTTGCCGTGGATGAGGATGACCGTCGCTCGACGCTCGCGATCGGCGTAGTAGAGGGAGACGCCGAGGCGGCCCTGCGGCGCTTCGACGGTAAAGGGCTTCTCATAGACTTGTCGCTGCAGCCGCCACGTCTTGGGAAGTGCGGGCAGCACGCCGTCGTGCTGGTTGCCGGGATCGATCCAGTTAACGGCCGCCCCGTCTTCGACGTCCAGCGCCGCATAAACCGAGCGCCCATTCTGGTCGTTATACAGGCCCGGAATCATCGAAACGGCCAAAAGCAAAGCGGAAAAGAAAAGATGCACAACAGATCTAGCGCCGACCGCGGTTCGATGTTTCAGCATGGGTGATCGCGTCGAAGCTACAATGGAGTATCTCTGCGGCTTCCAGAGAAGCCTCCCCAAGACAGCCTGGGAAAGGGGCCGGCCGGCATGACGTGGGAAGCGGTGACCGCCGTTGCGAGCGCGATAACGACCGTCGTCTTGATCGCAACCGTTATCATGGCGCGCCATCAGGTGCAGCTGCTCCGCCGTTCCACACAACTCGACGGCCTGATGCGTATATTGGCGGAAATGGACGCTCCGGCGTACGTCAGCTCGTATCGTTTCGTTGTGGATGAGCTAACCACAAAGATGGGAGAACCTGAGTTCCGCCAGCGTGTGATCGACGGCATGACCGATGAATCCATTCACCGCTACTTGCCGATACTCGCCTTCTTCGAAAAGGTCGGCTCCTTCGTGAAATTCGGATTAATAGACCCCGATGCGGTCTACTGTCAAGTGGGATCCCGCTGTGTCCGCGTATGGAACGCTCTGCGCGAAGTCATCGATTACGACCGTGCACGCGGCGGCCCAGGCGTTTGGGACGGTATCGAAACGCTCGCTAACGGCACCGTACGGTATTACCGGCAGATGAATCCGAACTTTCCGGATCCGTACCGACCCGAAGGCGGCTCCGCGACGCTACGGCTTTAAGGCAAAGACCGTTCCGCAACTATGTTGACCGCCTTCCGCGGTGGTGCCATAGAGCGTCTTGCTAACCTCGATCAGAGGCGCCGACGGCAACCCTCCACTTGTCCCCCGAAGCCCGAAGTTGTACAGGACTTTCTCCGAGCCGTCGGTCGTGATGCTAAAGACCGTGCCGGCACCGTGCGTGCCGCCGACCTGGGTCGTCCCGTAGAGCGTGCCGACGACGACAATTAGCGCCGCCTCGGGCTGCCTGCCATCCAATCTATTTACTCCAAAGTTGTAGAGCACCGTCTCCGAGCCGCCGGTCGTGATGCTAAAGGCCGTGCCGACACCGTGCGCGCCGCCGGAATCGGTTGTGCCGTAGAGCGTGCCGCTCACGTCGACCAGGCCTGCGGCCGGCCCCACGCCGTCGCCGCTTGAACTGCCGAAGCTGTAGAGCACTTTCTCTTTACCGCGCTTCGTGATGCTAAAGACCGTGCCGTCATCTTGTGAGCCGCCGCTCAACGTCGTTCCGTAGAGCGTGCCGCCCACGGCGATAAGGCTTGCCACGGGGGCGCGGCCGTCCTTGCCGCCGCCGAAGCTGTGCAGCACCTTCTCTTTGCCGCCGGTCGTGATGCTGAAGACCGTGCCGCCGCCGTGCGTGCCGCCGGCGTCCGTCGTTCCGTAGAGCGTGGAGCCGACATCGACCAGGTCTGCAGCCGGGCCGTGGCCGTCGCCGCCGCTCTTGCCAAAGCTGTAGAGCACGCTCTCGGTGCCGCTCGCCGTAACGGTAAAGACCGTGCCGTCGCCGTTCGCGCCGCCGTCCAGCGTCGTACCGTATAGTGTGCCGCCGACGTCGATCAGGCCCGCCTCGGGTACCCGGCCGTCCATTCCCTTGCCGAAGCTGTGCAGCACCGTCTCCTTACCTTGCGCGGTCAGGCTAAAGGCCGTGCCGAAGCCCTGGCTGGCAGGATGACCACCCTCACTCGTCGTGCCGTACAGCGTGCCTCCCGAGTCGATCAGCCCCGCGCGAGGGCTGCATCCATCCGACGGACCGGACGTGGCGCTGCCAAAGCTAAATAGCACGCGGTAGCTCAGCGGCTCGACAACGCGGTCGGGAGCGACCCGGACCGTCGGGGCATATGGCAAGCGCGAAGGTTCAGTCGCTTGCGAGCATGCCGCGATTGTCACGCAGCAGGCCACGACTGCGCAGGGGGTCAGCGCCGAAGGTCTCATCTGCTTTGCTCCTTTCGCAGACGCGTTGACGGAGCGAAGGTTTCCGCGCCGTTGCCGCCGCGGCCTTTGGTCAGACGCGTTTGATCGTCGCGAGCCAGGCGGGCGCGCCGTTTGCGCCGTGGAATCTCGTCTCGACTCGTTCCGGCTCGATCGCCGTGACGTCCCACGCACCGCCGGAATCAAACGCAGCCCTTAGCTCGGCCCTACTGACCGGATGCGGCCCGATGTCGGTTCCCTCGTCGCTGAAGCACAACACATAGAGAAGCGCACCGTCATCCATCACGCTCGCGAGAGAGGCTACGTATCGCACGCGCTCGTCGTGGTCGAACGTATGAAAGAGGCCGCAGTCCAGCACCGTCGCAAACGTGCGGTCCAAAAGCTCCAACGCAAGCGCGTCGGCGGCCGCGAACTCGGCCGTGATCCCACGCTCTGCGGCCTTCTTCCGCGCGGTTGCCAGCGCCGTTTCGGCCACGTCGACCCCGAGGACCGGCAACCCCAGCGAGGCGACCAGAAGCGCATTTTCACCGGTCCCGCAGCCCGCATCGAGCACCGCTCCGGCGAAAGCCCCTTCAGACGCCAGACGGACTATTGCAGGCTGTGGGCGGCCAGTATCCCACGGCGCCGGACCGTCGTGGTACGATGCATTCCAGGGTTGCCCGGACCGACGCTCGTGGCTCGTGGGATTGCGGCCACCAAAGAAGTCTTGCGATGTCATTGTGATTCGTGTCGGCGAAAGGAGCAAGGCAGATGAGGATTTTACGTTCGATCCATCTTGGGCTGATCTTCGCGGCGGCGACGTTGCTCGCCGCTTGCGCGCAAAATAACGGCGTCTTGCCGCGATCGAACGCGAGCGCCGGTACCAATGTATTCTCTCCCGAGCAGGTCCTTTACCGGTTTCTCGGGGGGACGGACGGCTCGCATCCCTTCGATGGCCTGCTCGACATCGCCGGCGACTTTTACGGAACGACGCAAGGTGCCGGATCGGGCGGCACCGGTACGGTTTTCAAGTTGTCGCCTTCGATCCGAGGCTATTCGGAGACAATCGTGTACGCGTTTCGCGGCGGAGGCATGGACGGCTCGGGACCGCTGGGCAGCCTCATCGCAGACAAGAGCGGAGCGCTGTACGGGCTCACCTTCGGCGGCGGCCCCGCGTATAACGGCACCGCGTTCAAACTGACCCCGAGCGGCGGCGCGTATAGCGAGAGCGTCATATACTTTTTCCGCGGTGGAACGGACGGGTCCAATCCTAATGGGGCTCTGACCAACGACGCCGCAGGGAACCTCTATGGAACCACGACCGCGGGGGGCGCGAACGGTGCCGGCACGGTCTTCCGATTGACGCCCGCTGGATCGGGATACTCGGAAGAGGTCCTCTACAGTTTCAAGGGCGGTACGGACGGCACCACGCCGCGCGCGGGGCTCTTGGCGGTGGGTTCGAATCTTCTTTACGGGACGACGCTCAACGGCGGGGGAACATCCTGCAATTTCTCGGGCACGACCGGTTGCGGCACTATCTTTCGCCTCAAGCTTAAAGGCGGCCACTACGTCGAGTCGATCGCCTACCGGTTTCAAGGCGGCAGCGACGGCGCGAATCCGTACGGCGACCTCATCGCCGATCCAACGGGAGCGATCTACGGTACGACCGGCAGAGGCGGAAATACCGGCTCCGCTTGCGGCAGTAGCGGCTGCGGGACGGTTTTCAAGCTAACTCCCGCGGGCAGGCGCTTCTCAGAGAGCATCATCTATCGGTTCAAAGGGGGCAGCGACGGGCTCGGCCCGGTAGCGGGCCTCATAAGAGGCTCGAACGGAGCGTTTTACGGTACTACCCTGCTTGGCGGCACCACGAACGCCGGCACGGTGTTCGTCCTGACGCCCGCAAAAAGCGACACGTATATGGAGAAGGTCCTGTACACCTTCGGCTCCTCCGGCGCGACCGACGGGGCGGGTCCATCCGGCGATCTCATCTTCGGCAGCGGCGGCGACCTCTATAGCACGACGTCCACGGGTGGGACGTCGGGAAACGGCACCGTATTCGACGTCATGCCTTAGCGGTGTCGCTTAGGGCGAGCGCCAGCGCTTGAAGAGCTCGTTGGCGATGCCGAACTGGTCGAGCGCCTTGCCGACCGTGTGCGCGATGATGTCGTCGACGCTCTGCGGGTTGGCGTACATCGCCGGCACCGGCGGCAGGATCACGGCGCCGATCTCCGCGAGCTGCGCGAGCGTACGAAGATGGCCGAGGTGCAGCGGGGTCTCGCGCACGACGAGAACCAGCCGCCGCTTCTCCTTCAGGCAGACGTCGGCGGCGCGGACCAGCAGGTTCGAGTTCATCGAGTAGGCGATTGCACTCGCGCTCTTCATCGAGCATGGGATGACCAGCATGCCGTCCGTCAGGAACGAGCCGCTCGAGATCGCCGCTGCCAGGTCGTCGTCACGGTGCGCCACGTCGGCGAGACCCTCGAAGTCTTCAGCAGTCATCTCCGTTTCGAGCTCGATCGTCCGGCGGGCAGCCGCGGTCAGCACCAGGTGCGTTTCGATGCCGCCGATCGCACGCAACGCCTGCAGCACCATGTAACCGTAAAGGCTGCCGCTGGCGCCACTAACACCGATGATGATGCGCCGCATCGAAAGGCCGTTATACGTTGCCTGCAGGGGCGCCTGGTAGAAACTGTAACTTCAGAGCGTGGCGCCGCCCGAGTCCACGCTTCCGCAGTCCTTCGTCGCCGATGCCGCGCAGTGGCACCGGTCCGGCGGAGAGGAACCCCTGCTCAACCTCATTCGTTCACCATATTCCGGCGTCGGCCACGACGTCGGCGCCGCGTATGCGACGCTCGCGCGGCGAACCGGCGCGCTGCTCGATGCGATCGACGGCGGCCGGTTGGCGCTGCCGCTCGCGGAGCGCGACGAGGTGCTGCGGTTTGCCCGGCGCGCGCGGCGCATCCGCGCGATTCCGCACGACGTCGAAGAGGAAGGGCTGCACTCGCTGATCGCAGAGATCTTCGAGCTGCCCAAGATCGCGGCGCGCGCGTTTCACGCGCATGAGCGCTCGGCTGCCGGCGGTCAGATCGAGCTCGCACAGGCGCCCCCGCCGGAGCCGCGGGCCGGCGTCGAGGGCTGGCAACGGCACTTCAGCGCCTCGGCGCTCAATGCGTACGCCGAGTGCGCGCGCAAGTGGTTCTACCGCTATGCTTGCGCGGCCGTCGAAGACCCAGGCTCGGCCGCAGCGGCGTACGGCACCGCGCTGCACCTCGCGCTCGAGGATTTCCACGCCGACTATCCGCGTCCGTCGGCGCGCGACGACGCAGCGATGCGCCGGCGCATACGCGAGTGCGTGACCTGGGCCTTCGAACGCAACCGCGACGGGTTCGAGACGGCGGTCGAGTTCGAGCTGCAAGTTCGCCGCGCGCAGCGGACTGCGCAGCGTTACGTCGACTGGCTGCTCGTGCAAGAGACGGAGGCTCCCTTCGAGGTGCTCGGCCGGGAAGTTGCCGCCGATCTCGACCTCGAGGGGCGCGCCTTCGTCGGCTTCATCGACCGTCTCGACCGCGACGAGCGCTCGGGCGGGATCGGAGTCGTCGACTACAAGACGGGGAGCATCGCCATGAGCGCGGCGGAGTATTGCGACAAGGTGCGCCGCTTTCGCGACTTCCAGCTCCCATTTTATTACTGGGCGCGCACCGCCGCCGGCGACCGCGTCACGAAGCTCGTGCTCATACCGCTGCGCGACGCGCTCCTGGACGTGCGACCGATCGTCCTCGACGTCGCCGAGCGCGCGCCGGAACGATCCCGCAACGGCAAATCGGTGCGCGGCTCGATCGGCCTCGAGGAGCTACAGCGTTCGCGCACGCGTATGATCGAGCTGAGCGATCGGCTGTCGTCGGGCGACGTCGGCGCGTTCGAGGTGGCGACCGATCCCGCGGCCTGCGCCTTCTGCAACTATGCGACGGCGTGCGCGCGGAGGCCGCCGCCGGAGGGCCGGCGCTTCGGAAGTTGATCGAGACGAGCATCGACGAGTGCGTCGCCATCGTCGGCGCCCCGGGAAGCGGTAAGAGCACCGCGCTGGCGGAGCGCGTAGAGCGCGCGCGTGCCGAGTTTCCGGGCGCGGATCCGCTGTACGTGAACGCGGCGCGCGAACTCGATGCATACGCGGCGGACCTGCTGCGCTCCGAGGGTGTCGAGGTGACGATCGTGGACGACGTCGCCGCCGAGCTGCTCTTCGCCGCGGCGTGCGCTCCGCTGTTCGCGCTCGAATGGCCGGAGTTCGCCCAGGATCAACTCGACCCAGAGGTGCCCGGCCTGCGTTCGCCCGAGCGTTTCCTCGCGTCGGCGTTCCGGCTGCTGCGGAGATTGCGCGATGCGGGCGTGACGCCGGCCGCATTCCTGGCGGCGGCGCAGACGGGCGCTACCGCCTTCTACGCAAAACCGCCGAACTTCGCCGACCCGTCGCTGCTTGCCGCGACGAAGAGCGCCTACCACGACTCGCTCGACGTCTCGCACTCGGAGCTCGACCGCCAACGGCGGCGCGAGCTCGACCTCGCCAAGATCCTCACGCGACTCTACGAGGCATACGTTGAGCTGACCGAAGCCACCGGCAAGATGACGGGACGCGACGCCACGGCCGCGGCGGCGCGCCGCGTGCAGACCGACGCGAGCCTGGCGGCACGCCTGCGCGAGCGCCATCGCACCGCCTTCATCGACGACGCTCAGGAGCTCACCGGCGCACAGCTCGCGCTGCTCGCCGCTATCTTCGGCGACGCCCTTGCCGGCGTGACGCTGTGCGGCGACCCGTCGTCGGCGATCTCGCTCGTCCGCATGACGCAGCCGGAGGCTACGTTCGCGCGCGCCGCGACGCGCGTCGAGCTGCGCCGGCCGGATCGCCTCGCGAAATTGGATTGCGCGCGGCTCCCGACGCAGTTCGAGGAGGCGCAGCTGATCGCAGAACGCGTCGCGGGCTGGCTCGCCGACGGCATCGCACCGGAGCACGTCGCCGTGCTCTTCCGCTCGGTGCGCAACGTGCAGGTCTACGAGGCCGCGCTGCTCGACCGGGGCGTGCCGGCGATCGTGAGCGGCGACGCGAATATCTTCGAGGATCGCCGGGTGCTCGATGCGCTCGCCTTACTCTGGAACGTTCACGACCCGTTCCGTCACGACTGGCTGCTGCGCACGCTGTCCAACCCCGCGCTGGGACTCTCCGACGCGTCGCTCGCGACGCTCTGCGGCGAGCCGGCAGATCCCCAGCGGCAGCTCTTCACGTTCGAAGAAGAACCCGCGCCGACGGTACGCCCGGGTCGATGGGATGCCAAGCGCGACCTGCGGCTCGGATGGAACGTGATACGCGGCGAGCGGGACGACGCGCTGAGTGCGGAGGCCCGCGCGCGCATACGGAGCTTTCGCCGGCTGCGCGAGGAGTGGGTGAGGCGAGCGGACCGCGAGCCGTTCGAGGCGTTCGCGCGCGCTGTGTGGCGCGAAGGCCTCGCTCGGGAAGGCGACGCGGGTTCGCCGGCCGCCGCGGCGCAGCAGGCCGTGCTGCGCCGTCTGCTCGCGCGACTGAACGAGTTCATCGTGCGCAGCCCCTGCGCGAATCTCGGCGAGGTGCTGCACTACGCCGAGCAACGCATGGCGAGCGACCTGGAGGGGTGCGCGCCCCCGGACGGCGATGCGGATTTCGTGCGGCTGCTCAGCGTCGAGGCGGCACGTGGAATGCACTTCGAGCGGGTCGTCGTCGGCAACGTTCGCCCCGGCTCGTTTCCGCTCTGGCACTCGCCGGAGTCGTTTCTCTTCAGCCCCCGGCTAGGCGTCGTTCCGAAAGAGAACTCGGGCGCCGCGCGCGCGTCGCGGACCGCCAAGTTCAGCTACTACATGTTCGCATCGAAGGCGACTCGGCGGTACAACAACGCCGAGCGCCGCGCCTTCAATTATGCGCTGCGCCGCGCCAGCGACAGCGTCTTGATCACGGCGTCCGGCGCTCCGACCAAGGGCGTTACCGCTCCGGAGTTTCTCGAAGAGCTTCGGCGATGAAGCTCCGAACGATCTCCGCGAACGCCTACGCGCGCGACGTGCTTCCGCACACGGCGGCGCTGTGGGCGGGACGCCGCAGCTTCGACCAGTACGTCGCGCAGACGATCGAGCTCGCCAATAGCGCGTATGGACGACGCCGCTACCGCACCGTGGGCCTCTACGACGGGGGCCGACTTCTGGCGTCCTTCAAGCGCTACGAACGCGATCTTCGCGACGGAGCGCGCCGCCTGGGTGCGATCGGCTTCGGCGCAGTCTTCACTCCGGACGAGCTACGCGGCCGCGGCTATGCGAGCTTCATGGTGGCGTCGGCGCTCGACGCGGCGCGGTGCGGCGGTTACGACGTCGCGTATTTGTTTTCAGACATCAGGCCGCAATTCTACGCAGCCCTCGGATTTCGCGCGCTGCCGTCCCGCAACTTGACGCTGCGCGCGGACGCCTTGCCATCCCAGCGGCTGCAGGTCGCCCCGCTCGGCGCCCGCGACTGGGCCGCCGTACGGCGCTGCTTCGAGCGCACCGACTCGCGCCGCGCCGCGGCGTTCGTCCGCGACGAGGCGGTGTGGCACTGGATAGCGACGCGCGCTTCGCATGTCTCCGAACACTCCGCCGGGCATGCGACGAATATCGGCGTGAGACTGGGACGCACGCTGCGCGCCTACGTGCTCGGCGTGCGCGTTCCGGAACGCGATACGTACGTGTACGACGAGTTCGGCTTCTCCGACGATTCCGGAGCCGCGATGCTTCCCTCTCTGCTACGCGCCGCCGCCGGCGATCTGCGCCGGGTTGCCGGATGGCTGCCGCCCGACGGCGCACGGCACACGCTGCCGAAGGGCACGACGCGGCATCGCAAGACGGCGACGCTCATGATGGCTCCGTTGAGCGGCGATGGCGAGCGGCTGATCGAAAAGCTTTCGTGCAACTCGAACGCGGACTTCTCCTGGCCGACCGATCACATCTGAAACAAAATTCAGAATTGTAAAGTTCAGAGTTTTTTTACATTGCGCCGTTAACGTGCGTCGAATGAAAGCTACGCATGTATTCGTCACGGCGCTTGGCGCGACGTTGGTCGCGAGCGGCTGCAGTCCCGGCGGCGGAACGTCCGCGGCATTGCCGCAGGCGATGTCGCGCGCCGTGCCGGCGGACGCCGGCGCGGGCGGCGTTTCAATCCTGAAGCAGCTGCGCAAACAAGAAGTCATTGGTTCCACGGTCGATCCGGCAAACGGCGCTCAGAATCCCTACGGGCTGACCGTCGCGCCGGTCACCGCCGGCAAGTTCACCGCCGGCGATCTCGTCGTTTGCAACTTCAACGCGAAATCCAACGTCCAGGGAACGGGCCGCTCGATCGTGGCGCTCCATCCGGCACCGGGATCGAAGCCGCTGCACGTCAGCTCGGACAAAACGCTCTTCGGGTGCGACGCGCTCGCGCTCGGCAGCGACGACACCATTTGGGCGGCCTCGATGGTCGCCGACGACAATCCGGTGCTCGACGTCAACGGCAAGCTCGTCACCAACATATCCGGCAAACCATTCGCTCAGCCGTGGGGACAGATTTTCGCAGCGCCCAAGAAGGGCCCGCCGGCATTCTACGAGACGAACGCACGCACGGGCACCATCGTGCGCATCAATCTCGGGTCGAAATTCACGTACGACGTGATCGCCACCGGGTTTCCGGTGAACCACGGCAAGCCTGGAACCGCTCTGGCGCCGTCCGGACTCGCCTACGACCCCAACCTCGACACGCTCTACTTCGCGGACGGCCAGAACAACACGGTCGTCGCGTTCAAGGACGTGACGAAGATCCCCGCGGGCGGTGTTACCGCCAGAGGCGACGGCATGAAGTTCGGCGGACCGTCGGCCAAGGACGCGCGGGTCGTCCTCGCGGGCAGTCCGCTCAACGGGCCCATCAGCACCGCATTGCTCCCCAACGGCAACCTCGTCGTCGGCAACACGCTCGATCCCAACGGGAAGAATCTGCTGATCGAGCTGTCTGCGGCGGGCAAGGTGCTCGACGTACGCAACGTCGACACGGGGACCGCCGGAGCGCTGTTCGGCATCGTCGCCACCGGCACGAGCGCCGCCGATACGAAAGTCTACTTCAACGACGACAACGACAATGAAGTACGGGTGCTCGAACGCTGAGCATCACACGCGCGGCACGTTCACGGGGCGCGAGCGGTGCAGGTTCAGCCATGCGACGTCTTCGCGGATCGCTTCGTCGCCCAGCGAAATGAGGATCGCCCGTGCTTTTGCGGCGTCTGCCGGCTCGAGCCCGGGGTTCTCCAACAGCGGCGCGATGCGATTCGCGGCGTAGCCGAACAGAGCGGCCATGAGCTCGTAGTGCCGCGCGTGCTCGCTCCAGCCGCGCTTGTCGCCGAAGTTGTGCACGAGCGCCGCCGCGACGGCGAACAGGGTCGCTCCGAACAGCACCGCGTTGGCAACCCCACCGAAGAAACGCCACGAGGACGCGATGGTAAACGCGATCGAGAGCGCGACGCACGTCGTCACCACTCGCGATGCGATGCGCTCGCGCCGCCGTTCGCGGCGCCCGGCAACTCGCGTGAAGTACCGCTGCTGGTCGACGATCCAGTCCTGGTAGACCGCCTTGAGGTCCTCCGCAGAGGCGCGGTGCGCCGAGGGGGCGTCCGGCTCGAACGGCTCCGTGACGGCTTTGAGCGCAACGGCCACCCAGTCGACCTTCGTGCGCTCCGTCTCTGCAAAGCGTGCCGCCACGGAGCGCTCGATGCCTGCGAGGCGCCAGTATTCCCACGTGCGCAGCGTCTGCTCGAGCGCGCGATAGTCTTGATAGCGCAGCTGCCACTCGCCGCGGCGCGCGAACAGATATGCCACGAACGCCGCCGCGGTGAAGAACGCATACGCTGCGAGCAGCGCGACCGGATGGCTCGGGAAGATCGTGTAAGCGTTGAACGCGACGACCGCCATGAAGACCAGTCCGGAGATCGCGAACAGCGAGCGAGCCGTGAGGCGCTGATAGCCGTTGGCGAGGCCCTC
The DNA here is from genome assembly GCA_019235995.1 of Vulcanimicrobiota bacterium. Classification (GTDB taxonomy): domain Bacteria; phylum Vulcanimicrobiota; class Vulcanimicrobiia; order Vulcanimicrobiales; family Vulcanimicrobiaceae; genus Cybelea. Next base: position 114,752 of record JAFAJV010000078.1, on the reverse strand, counting down.
GGTCTGCCGCCGTAGCGTGAGCCCGCGGACGCGGCTCGCGAACGGCCCGCGCGTCGCGTCGCGATTGAAGGTGTCGAGATCGTACTTCGCGCGCTCGAATGCGGTCGCCGGATCGAGGAGCGCCGACCGGGGGTATAACACGGTCACCGGATGCGGCGCGCTGGCGGTTGCCGCCGGTCCCCGCGGCGTTAGCACCGCGATGACCGGCCCGCACAGCGACGGGTCGTACGCACGCTCCTCGGGCACGAACGGCGGCGGAATCCCCTCGAGGCGGAACCTGACGGTCTCCGCCGTGCCGCCGACTTTCGATGACTCCTTTCCGTCCCAGAGCGCGATCAGCTCGAAGGAGCGCCGAGCGATATACGCGCCGCAATTCGCGTAGAGCATGCGCCGGTCGGCGCGAATCTCGTGCGCCTCGGCGGGCACGACGAACGCCGCGACGGCGCGGTCGAGCAGGCTGCGGAACTCCGCGAGCGACTCCGGCGTGACGAAGTCTCTTTCGTATTCTTCGCGTCGCATCGGCAGCGGCACCACGAGCGAGAAGCCCGCGTCGAGCGCCTCGCTCGCCACGAGCCGATCGGCGCCTTCCGCGAGCGACGACAGCACCGCGATCGGCGTCGATGGATAGCGCGAGCGAAAACCATCGAGCAGCCCGCGCACGACGCGACGCAGATCGTCGGCGGGCTCAGGCAGGCGGCGATGGCCTACGACGCCGAGCAGCAACGGCACCGGCCCATACTCCACGGCGCGTTCCATTTCTAAAAGAGGCTCGTCTGGCGCGCGTCGCCTTCCACGAGCGAGGCGACGCGCGTCCCGAGCAGACGCACCGGAGCACCCTGCAGCTCGACGCGGCGCAGACAATGCACCGCGGTGCGGAAGATGCGGCGCGCCTCGCGCGTCGGCTCGCTCAGGTGCGCCTGGCGGCCGACGACCGTAAAGTCCGCGCGCCGGACCTTGACCCCGACGGTCGCGCAGACGGTGTGCGCGCGCTCGAGCGCCTCGGCCAACTCCAGCGCCTGTGCGCGCAGCACGCCGACGAGTTGACGTTCGTCGCTCACGTCGTACTCAAACGTCTCCTCAGTCGAGATCGATTTCGTCTCGCGCTCCGCCTCGACCGGACGCCGGTCGATGCCATGGGCGAGCTCGCGCGCCTCGCGCCACCACGAGCCGAACAGCTCGCGCATGCGCGCGTCGTCGAGGGCGGCGAGCTCGCCGATCGTCGCGATCCCGAAGACTGCGAGGCGCGCCTGCATCTTCGGACCGATCCCCCAGAGTCTTCCGACGGGCAGCGGCGCGAGGAACGCGGCCTCGTCGCCCGGCGCGATCGCGAGCAGGCCGTCCGGCTTGCACGAGTCGGATGCGATCTTGGCGATCATCTTTCCGCTCGCGACCCCGGCGCTGACCGTGAGCCGCGTGCACGCGAAGATCTCGCGGCGAATCTGCGCCGCGCTCTCGCGCGCTTCGTCCAGCGTCGCGGCCTCGACGGCAACGAAGGCCTCGTCCATCGACATGCCTTCGACGGTTCGCCCGTCACGCTCGAAGATCTCGAAGATCTCGCGCGAGATCGCGCGATACTTCTGCATGTCGGGCGGAACGACGATCAGGTCGGGGCAGGCCATGCGCGCCTTGTACAGCGGAACCGCGGAGCGCACGCCGTAGGGACGCGCCTCGTACGAGGCCGTCAGAACCACGGCGCGCCGGCTGCTGCCTGCGACCGCGACGGGTTTGCCGCGCAACTCCGGGTGGTCGCGCACCGCGACGCTCGCGTAAAACGCGTCCACGTCGAAGTGCGCGACGAATTTATCTCTGGCGTTCACGCTCGCGGCGCCGCTGCGCCTTGGCTTGATTGCCGCACGTCGCCATGCTGCACCAGGCGCGCGACGCGTTCTTCGTGCGGTCGTAATACGCAAAACGGCAGCTCGACTTGCGACACGCGCGCAGGCGATTCCACGTGCCCAACAGCTGCGATTCGTAGACGGTCGCCAGCAGCGAGGCGATCGGCCCCTTGTCCTCGGGAGACAGCTCGAGGCCACGCTGGGGATCGACGGCGAGGCTCAGACGCGTGCTCGCCAGGAAGGGCCGCAGGCGCTCCCAGGCATCGGACGCATCGCCCTCGCCGTTGTTGGCGAAGAGCAGGTCGCGGAGTGTTTCGCGGAAGCCCCGCAACAGCTGGAGGTGTGCCGCATCCTTCGCCGGGGCTAGCCCGTAGCTCAGGCACCACGCGCGCGCCCCCTCGAGCGAATCCAGCTCGTCGGGCCCGCTTGGCAGCTCGACCGTGTTGACGAACCGGCGGACGAGCTCGAGGCCGCCCGGCGCCAGATCGGCGGCCGCGCTCACGGGGTCCGACCGGTCGGCGCTTTCACCGCCAAAACCGATTGACAAGTTACTGTCACCACTATATAATGATTGAAGGTTACCCGTTCGTCAAGAGGTTCACAATGTTCCGCGATCCCATTCGTACCGCCCCGTTCGTCTCGGACATCAGCGACGTCGATCTTCGCCTGAGGATCAACCGGGCTGATTCCGCACTCTTCGTAGAGTCCAACCTGCGCCTCCCGCACCTGCGGGTGATGTAGCAAGAAAGGGAGCTCAAGCGGCTCCCTTTTGAATTGCGAGGATGGTCTGCATGTTGCGCAGGTCGTCCTCGTCCGTACCCGGCGTCTCCAAGATCGCCGTTTTCGCGCGCAGCTCGGGATGAGCGAGGATCGCCCGGAAGCCTTCGAACCCGATGTTGCCCTCGCCGATGTGCCAGTGCCGGTCGCGGCCGGCGCCGAGCGGCACCTGCGTGTCGTTGAAGTGAAACAGCATGATGCGCTCGACGCCGATCCGGCGCTCCGCCTCATCGACGAAACGATCGACGCCGGCACCCGAGTTGAGCTCGTAGCCCGATGCCCACGCGTGGGCCGTGTCGATGCAGAATCCCAGCTGCGGATGCGGCAAGCTGCGCGAGAACGCCCCGAGCTCTTCGAGCGTCCCGCCCATGAGCTGACCCGCGCCAGCCGAGTTTTCGAGCACGAGGAACACGCCCGGTTCGATCGCACCCAGCGCGGTCTCCAGCGCGCGGCACGTCGCGCCGAACGCTTCGGCGCGATCGCGCCCGCCATACGAGCCGAGGTGGGTGTTGACGAAGCGCATCCGGCCGAGCGCCGCTACGGCAAGATCGTGCTGCAGCAGGCGCAGCGAGCCTTGCGCGATCTTCGGATCCGCGCTCGCGAGGTTGATCAGGTAGGGCGTGTGAATCGCGCAGGGCTCGATCCCGGCGTCGCGCCGCAACTGCGCGAAGGATTCCAGCGCGGCTCGATCCATCGCCGCGGGGCGATAGCTGCGCGGATTCGACGAGAACACCTGCATCGCGGAGCACCCTGCCGCCTTTGCGTGCTCGACGGCCCTTACATAGCCGCCCGCGACGTGCACGTGCAGCCCTATCCGCATCGAATGCCCTAGGAAACTTTCGCTGCTTCGAGATCGAACTCGAGGGCCTGGCCCGGTTCCAGCTCGAGCGTCGGGAGATCGTCGAGCGAGCGGAGGCCGAAGGATTCGAGGAAGAACGGCGTCGTCACGTACAGCATCGGCCGTCCTACCACGTCTTTGCGGCCGGCCTCGCCGATCAACCCGCGGTCGAGCAGCGTGTTCACGACGCTGTCGGAGTTGACGCCGCGAATGGCCTCGATCTCGCTGCGGGTGACCGGCTGGAGGTGTGCCACGATCGCGAGCGCCTCCAGCGCAGGCGTCGAGAGGCTCGTTTTCGGCGGCAGCAGGTACGCCTCGACGGCATCACGCGCGAGGGGCGACGATGCGAAACGGTAGCCGCCGGCGATCTCGCGCAGCACGACACCCCGGTCCGCGTACTCGGCCTCGATGCGCTGCAGTACCGCCGCGATCTCGTGCTCTTCGGCGCGGAGAAGCTTCGCCAACTCGCGGATCGAGAGCGCCTCGCTCGCGACGAAGAGGAGCGCCTCCACCGGACGCTGCAGGCGCGCGATCGCCTCATCGAGCTCGGCGGTCACGCCGCCGCCTTCGCCCAGAGGCGGATGTCATCGAAGGCAACGGGCTGCTCGAAACGGATGCGGCGGCGGCGAATCAGTTCGAGGATCGCGAGGAAGGTGACGATCACGACGTCGCGCGTCATTCCCAGTTCGTTGCACAGCTGCGAGAAGTACACCTCGCCGGCGTCTTTGATTCGGCGCATGATGTAATCCATCGATGCGATCAGCGAAATTCGCTCGCGCGCGATCGAACGCTTCTCGGGGCGCGCCTGGCTCAGCATCGTGATGAAGGCCCGCTTGAGTTTCTCGGGATTGATATCGTAGCGCTGAACCACTTCGCCGGCCGGATCGCCCGACTCGCGATAGAAGAACGATGCGGCCTCTTCCTGGCGGTCGCGTAGCTCCTCGCCGAAATCCCGATACTTCGAGTACGCGATCAGGCGACGGCGCAGCCGTTCCTCGACCTCTTCCGGCGTCTCGCCGGGCTCTTCGGCGAATTCCTCCGGAATCGGCGGCAGCAGCGCCTTCGACTTTAGGAAGACGAGCGTCGCCGCGATCACGAGATACTCGGCGGCGACCTCGACATCGAGCGCCTGCATCGTCCGCACGTAGGCGAGATACTGCTCGGCCACGACGGCAAGCGGGACGGTGGCGACGTCGAGCTGCTGCTCCTTGATGAGACTCAGCAGCAGATCCAGCGGCCCGTCGAACGCGTCGAGCCGCACGCAAAACGCGGCGTCGTTGACCGTTTCGCTCGACAACGCTACGAGGACAGCGACGTTTGCGCGGCGACCGCGGGCTCTCCGAGCGCCGCGGGGTTCGCCGCCAAGAATTCCATAGCCAGATCGATCAAGCGTTTCTCATTGACGTACTTCAGTGTCTTGCGGGCATGCGCCACGTCGAACCAGCGAGCGTCGTCGACCTCGTGATCGTGATTCGCCGGATCTCCCGAGAGGTAGCGCATCAAGAAGAACGTGACGGACTTCCGATGCTTGGCCTTGCCCACGTAGAACCAGTAGGCGATCTCGCTGAGCTGCGTGACGATCTCTCCCCAGCAACCGGTCTCCTCGTGAACCTCGCGAAGCGCCGCTTGCTCGGTCGACTCCCGGTGCTCGACGTGACCCTTCGGCAGCGTCCAGATGCGCGGCGGCGCGCCGCGGCCGATCAAAAGCGCATCGTAGGTCGAATCACGGCGGCGCAACAGCAATCCGCCCGCCGAAACCTCGTACTTGATCCGCATCGCGCTCCGTCTCGTGGATGGGGAAGGGGGCCACTTGCGAGCCCCCTGTTACCTCCATTATAACGTCCCGCCCCAAGAAGCGGCTGCGGGCAGGGCAGCCCTTTTTTGGGTCAGCGCAAGCAGGCGGGCTCGCTTCCCCCGTTGCCGTTGAGCGCCGCCAGGACGGCGGTCTCGATCCCCGACGACATCGGCGCATATTCGAGCCGGTTGGTGACGGTATTGGCAGCCTTGCCCTGGAGCCACTTGACGAGCGTCTTTTTATCGGCGGTGTGGACGCCGTTGTTCTGCCCGTAGAACAGCAGGTAGCTGATCGTGACGATTGGATACGCGCCCTTGGGCGGATTGACGAAGTTCTTCGGATCGACGTATAGGACGCACCATGGCGCGCTCGTCCCGAGCGGCTGTCCGTCGCTGCCCTCGCCGTAAGTGATCGCGCGCGCCGTCACCCTCTTGAGCGCGGCGACGACCTGTTTCTTGTTGGTCGGATCGGTGAACACGGCAGCGCCGGTCCTGTTAGTACCGTTCTGCAGGAGCGCCTGGGCGAGCCGTGGGCTCGTGCCCGCCCGCACGTAGGCGCCCGTCACGTACCCCGTGCCGAATGCCGTCGTTTGAACGGCGTTCACGATTCCCGGATCGCCCTGCTCCCCGACGAAGTTGGGGTCGGGATCGCCCGACGAGCCCGGCCCGGCCCACGTGGTGCCGACACCGAACGCCCACGCCGCGCTGCGGCCGTTTCCGCCGTACGGCGGCTTGGAATAGGGCGACTTGAAGGACACGTTACAAACTGTGTTCAGGTGGTTTTCGAATGCGTAGGTCGTTCCGCCGCCGTCCCCGCGGAAGAAGAATTTGATGGTCTGCGAGACGCCTCCGGTCACCGATGTGCCGCCGTTGTCGGCGGTGATCGCGCCGTCGTTCCAGTCGCTGACCGTGCCGTTGGCTATTGCGCAGTACGTCCAGGTCGAGAGCTTGATCTGCGAAACCGCGAAGTCACTCGGACGGAACGGGATAACGATGGGGCCGCCGATCTGCGGGAACTCGAACGGCTCGCCCCACTGGACGCTGCCGGACTCGCGGTTCGACTTATAGGTCGTATACTCGCTGGACTTGAGTCCCACCGATGAGGCGACGAAATCGAGCGGATCTTGACGGCCACCGAAGCCGGTGGCGGCTTGACCGAGCGCCGCGCACGCCGTGGTTGCCGTGCCGTTGTTTTGGATGAACTCTGCGCGGCCGTACGTGCTGCCGGTGATGCAATAGTAGATCGTGCCCTTGGTCGGCACCGCGTAAAAAAGTGACCCGCCTGCGGGCGGGGATTGCGGCTGACTGTAGAGACCGACGGGCTGGCTATCGAGGTTGTACGCGTAGCCCGGAAAGTCGGCGCCGCCGGCGTGCAGATCTTGCGTTCCGTTGTCGTTGGGATGCGCGCGGCCGTGGTTCGCTAGCTGCGGCGCATTCGGCAAAGGTGCGACAGCGGACGTACCTGAACCACCCCCGTTGCAGGCGCTGAGCACCAGCGCCGGCACGGCGGCCAAGGCCAAGGTGACAAGGCTCTTTTTCATGTGAATGATCCTTCATTGAGAGTGAAGTGCATGGGACGGGTATGCCGGCCCGGCCTTGGCCCGACCGGAAAGTCAGTTGGTGCGAATCACGCCTGAGCCGCTAATGACATAGGTGCGGTGTTGCCGCGCAGGCTCGCGAGAATCTCCGAAGCGGCGAGCTCCGCCATCACGCGAAGCTCGGGAACGGCGGTGGCCTCGAAGCGGGAGCCGCGCACTGGGGGGCCGACGATCCAAAGCCCTTCCACCGGCGTCCCGGACGCGTCGATGGAGGCAAGCTCCCAGGTCGTGCGCAAGCCGAGGCCGCGCGTCTCGGCTGAGACGATGCCGTCGGCGAGCATGCCTTCGATCAGCGGATCGCGCGCCATCACGCGGACGCCACCCACACCCGAGCAGTTCACGATCCAATCGGGCCGCAGCGTGACGGTCGTGCCGTCGTTGAGCGCGATGCGCGCGCAGCCGCGCTGCAGCGCCGCGAGCCGGCCCGCATAGGTGATCGCTTTGCCCGAGCGCGCGTACACGTCGCGCACCGCATCCACCTGCTCCGGCGCGCGATGCCGATGGCGCTCCCAGTGCGTGCGCAGATGCCGCTCGAAGCGGCGGCGCTCGAGCGGCGGGAGGCGCCGCCAGATCGACTCGGACTCGGGACGCACGGCGTCGACGACACTACGCCAGTCGAACCCGCGCAGGCACGCTTCGGCCACATGCCGGCGGAAGCCGCGCAACACCGACCGCGCATCTCGTGCGTCGAGCGCGGGAATCACGTCGTAAGGCGCGACGTCCGCGTGGACCGCCGGATAGCGTCCGTGTCGCGAGATGATGTGAACGATCCCGCGATGACCGCTCGCGCGCAGCGCGACGAGCACGTCGAGTGCCGTGAGACCGGAGCCGATCAGCAGCACGTGCCCTCCGACCGACCGATAGTCATATCGCCACGGATCGCCGACGTAACCCGGATGCGCCGTTACCTCGGCCGGCAAGAAGTGATCGGCGGGGAGAGCGTTACCGGTGGCCAGAACCACCGCGCGAGCCTCGATTCGGCTGCCCGCAGCCGATTCGACGACGAAGCCGCGGCCGGAGCGCCGGATCGCGCGAACCCTCCCGTTCACGAGCCGAAAATGCGGCCGCTCGAGCGCGCGCCGCGCGATCTCGGCGACGTAGTCGCCGTACAGCCGGCGCGGCACGAACGCCGCTCGATCCGCCCGCCGCCCCAGCCAGCGCACGAAATGCTCGGGATCGTCGGGAAACATGCTCATCCCGGCGGCACGCGTATTCAACAGATGCTCGGCGTGACGCGTACCGTACGCCGCCCCGCGGCCGAGCTCGCTCGGCTCGAAGATCCGAACCGAAAACCCATCGGGCGCGTGGCGAGCGAGCTGCGCGGCGACGGCGCTGCCGCTAAAACCGCCTCCGACGATGGCGACGTCGAGATCGATCATCGCCGGCGCGCCGCCGCATAGGGAGAGATGACGTCGTCATACTTACCGAACGCCGTTTCGCAACGCTGCGAGAGCTTGTCGTAGGTCGTGTACTCGCGCAGCGGCGCGGAATACACGTGAAGAGAGACGGCCGGCGCGGTAGGAGCGGAGACGCGGTGCAGGTCGAAGCGGCCACCGCGCGTGTCAAGTCCGCCGGCCGCGAGCATCCGCGAGCTGCCCTCTTCGACGCGCGCGTAGCCGCGCACGTCGCCCGCGTCCAGTCGCACGTAATCGTCAACCTGCAACATGCCGGAGAGCACCAGCATCCAGCAGTCCTGATCGCCGTGGTCGTGAATCGGCGAGGCTGCGCCCGGCGACCAGTTGAGCAGCAGCACCTCGAAGCCGTCATCACGGTATGCGCAGGTGCGGGTATAGGCGTCCCGCCGCGAGATCAGCCGCAGACGGTCGCCCCACCGGACACCCGCCCGCTGCAGCAGCCGGGCCATCTCCAAGAAGCCCCGCCCAGAAGGGGGCTCGGACCGCAAGTCATCCACGAGCTGCCGAAGCACTCGATTTCCCTCACAAAAAAGAAGACTTTAGTTATTGACCGGAGTCACCTTTTCTCAAGGACGCCACTTCCCCTGCCACCGTCTCATGCGAAAAGGCGACCCCCTGTTGTCAAATGGGTGAGCCACCCAGCGCCCGGGTTCCCTAGGCCCCTACCGATCGCGAGAGTAGCGGCGAAGATGACTCACGTCACCTTTTATGGGATTCGAGTGGCGGCTCCTTCCGCGCTCGGCCGCCAGCGGAGGTCGGGCTGCCGCGCGGCGCGGGTCTCGTCCACGCGGCCGACAACCGTCGTGAGCGGTGCCGCAAACAACGCCTCGGGATCGCGCTTGGCGGTCTCGACGATGGAACGGAGCGCGGCGACGAACGCGTCGAGCGTCTCTTTTGACTCTGTCTCCGTAGGCTCGATCATTAGACACTCGGGAACGATCAGCGGAAAGTAGATGGTCGGCGCCATGTAGCCGTGGTCGAGTAGCGCCTTCGCGAGATCGAGCGCACGCACGCCGTGCTCGCGCTTGAGCGTCTGTGCGGATGCGACGAATTCGTGACGGCACGGCTCGGCGTACGGCGTCTCGAGAAACTCCGCGACTTTGACGCGCACGTAGTTCGCATTAAGCACCGCCAGCGCAGAGACGCGCTTGAGGCCCTCTGCACCGTTCGCATACAGATACGCAAGCGCGCGCGCCGCATGAGCGAAGTTCGACCAGAACGAGCGCATCGGGCCGATCGATTTGGGGCGATCGAAGTCCAGCCGCAACATCGAGTCCTCGCGCGTGACGACCGGCGTTGGGAGGTACTCCGTCAGGTGGGCGGCGACGCCGAGCGGGCCGTGGCCGGCGCCGCCCCCGCCGTGCGGAATCGTGAACGTCTTGTGCGTGTTGAGATGCATGAGATCGAAGCCCATGTCACCGGGGCGCGTGTATCCCATGATCGCGTTGGCGTTCGCCCCGTCGTAGTACATAAGGCCGCCTACCTCGTGCACCGCCGCGGCGATCTCGGCAATGGATTCCTCGAAAAGTCCGAGCGTATTCGGATTCGTCATCATGCAGACGGCGGTGTCGGGGCCGAGCACCTTGCGAATCTCGGCGACGCCGACCCGCCCGCGCTCATCGCTGGGCAACGAAATGACGCTGAAGCCGCACATCGCTGCGGACGCCGGGTTCGTTCCGTGCGCGGTGTCCGGTACGATCACCTTGTCGCGCAGTGTCTCGCCGCGCTCCTTGAAATACTTCTTGGCGATCAGCAGCGCGCCGAGCTCCGCGTGCGCGCCCGCCGAGGGGTTTAGCGAGAATGCCGCCATGCCGAACAGCGAGCTCAGCGACCTCTCCAGCTCGTACATCACCATCAGCGCGCCTTGCGCGAGATCGTCGGGCGTAAACGGATGCAGCTGCGCGAACGCAGGCACCGCGACGATTGCATCGTTAACGCGCGGGTTGTACTTCATCGTGCACGAGCCGAGCGGATAGAATCCCAGGTCGATGCCGAACGTGCGCTGCGAGAGCTTCGTGTAATGACGTACGACGTCGAGCTCGCTGTTGTCGGGCAGCGGCAACTCGTCGCGCAGCACGGGCCTGGGGAGAAACGCGTCGAGCGGCTTGCCTTCTTCGAGATAGCGGTTCGCTCGGCCGCGCCGTCCGAGCTCGAAGATCAGCGGAACGCCTGCATCGCGCGAGTCAGACGGCGGCGTGGGCACGCAGCACCTCCCGCAGCGCGGCGGCGAGCGCCTCGATGTCGCCGCTGGTCGTCAGCTCGGTCGCCGTCATCAGGATGCACGTGTCGAGCTCGGGATAGAATCTGCCGAGATCGATGCCGCCGAGGATGCCGCGATCCTGCAGCTCCTCGAGCACGCTCGAGGCCGGCCGGCCCACGTCGGCGACGAACTCGTTGAAGAACGGCGCATCGTACGTCAGGCGGACGCCGGGGACGTTGGCGACGGCGCTGGCGAGCTCGCGCGAGCGCGCGAGGTTGAGCGCTGCGGCGTTGCGCAGCCCCGTCTCGCCCATCAACGCGAGGTAGATCGTCGCGATCAGCGCGCAATGGGCTTGGTTCGTGCAGATGTTCGACGTCGCGCGTTCGCGCCGGATGTGCTGTTCCCGAGCCTGCAGCGTAAGCACGTAAGCCGTCCGCCCTGATGCGTCCACGGTCTTCCCGACGAGGCGCCCGGGAATTCGTCGCATGTGCTCTTTCGCCGACGCGATGAAGCCGGCATACGGTCCGCCAAAGGCGACCGGAACCCCGAAGCTCTGGGCCTCGCCGGCTACGAGCTGCGCCCCCCAGGCGCCCGGCGGCGCGAGCGCCGCCAGCGAGAGCGCCTCAGCAACGACGGCGATGGGCACTGCGCCGCTCGTCGCGATCGCTTGTGCCGCCTCGGGCGACAGCGCGTCAACGCAGCCGAAAAAGTTCGGGGACTGCACCGCGACCGCGGCATACCCGCCGAGATCCGCCTGCGCGAGCCAGTCGAGATCGGACGTGCCCGAAGCGGTAAGCGGTATTTCCTCGATGGCGACGTCCAAGCCGTCACAATACGTCCGCAGCACGGCGCGATAGTTTGGGTGGATCGCGCGCGAGACGAGGAGCTTCTGCCGCTGGGTCGCGCCGAGCGCCATGATCGCCGCCTCCGCAAGCGCGGTCGCGCCGTCGTAGACCGAGGCGTTGGCGATCTCCATGCCGGTGAGCAAGCCGATGTACGTTTGCCACTCATAGATCGCCTGGAGATAGCCCTGCGAGACCTCGGCCTGATACGGCGTATAGGCCGTGAGAAACTCGCCGCGCATTGCGAGCGCGGCAATCGCCGGCGGCGCGTAGTGGCGATAGGCGCCGCCGCCGAGGAAGGAGCGATACTCGGCGCCGGCGTTCTTCGCCGCGAGGTTCTCGAAGCGGCGCGCGATCAGATACTCGGGCAGCGCCGGGACGATGTCGAGCTTACGCTTCAAGGCGATGGCGTCCGGAACGCGCAGCAGAGCGTCGAGCGACTCGACGCCGATCGTCTCCAGCATGCTCGCGACGTCGCGCTCGGTGTGCGGTGCGTACATTGGGCTATTCCGTTGCGATTTTCTCGTAGTCCGCCGGCGGAAGCAGCGTCTTGGCCTCGTTCGGATCGGCGACGCGGAGCTTGAGGAGCCATCCGCCGCCGTAGGGCTCGCGGTTGACGGCGGCGGGATCGTTCTCGAGCGCGTCGTTGATCGCCAGCACCTCGCCCGAGAGCGGCGTGAAGAGATCCGAGACGGCCTTGACCGACTCGATCACGCCGACCGGCGAGAACTGCTTGATCGTGGCGCCGACCTTCGGCAGCTCGACGTAAACGATGTCGCCGAGCGCATTTTGCGCGTAGTCGGTGATGCCGATCGTCGCCGTGTCACCGTCGAGCTTCACCCACTCGTGTTCCTTGCTGAAGAGCAGATCTTCCGGCTGCGCCACTTGGTATTCCCTTCCTTATTTCGCGCGCTTGTAAAACGGCAGCGGCACGACGCGCGCCGCGTGCGAAGCGCCCCGAATCGTAACGGCCAGCGCCGTGCCGTCGGTTGCGGCCTCCGGCGCGACGAGGGCGGTCGCGACGTTCCTATTTCCGGCCGAGGGCGCGATCGAGCCGCTGCGTATCTCGCCGACCCGCCGGCCGTCGAGCAGCACCGGATATCCCTCGCGCGCGGGCACGCGCCCTTCCATGACCAGGCCGACGATACGCGAATAGTCGTCGCGGTCGCGCTGCGCGGCGAGCGCGGCCCTGCCGATGAACTCCGGCTTGGCGAGCTTGAGCGCCCAACTCAGGCCGGCTTGGACGGGCGTGATCTCTTCGGTGAGCTCGTGTCCGTAGAGCGGCATCCCCGCCTCCAGCCGTAAGACGTCGCGGGCGCCGAGGCCGCACGCTTCGAGCCCGGCCGAGGCCCCCGCACGCAGGAGCTCGCGCCACAGCTTCGGCGCGTATCCGCCGTCGACGAAAAGCTCGAACCCGTCCTCGCCGGTATACCCCGTGCGCGCGATCACTGCGGGGAAGCCGCCGGCTCGGCCCTCGGCCGCGAAGTAATAGCGCATCGACGCGAGATCGACGTCGACGTGCGGCTGCAGGATCTCCACCGAGAGCGGCCCTTGGATCGCGATCAGCGCGCGGCGCCCGTGCTCGTTTGCCAGTGCGACGCCGGAGGGCTTGTGGGCATTGAGATGCGACCACATCTTGTCGGCGTTCGCGGCGTTCACGACGAGCAGCCAGCGCCCGTCGAGGCGATAGAAGATCGTGTCGTCGTGTGCCCCGCCAGCCTCGTTACAGAAGACGTTGTAGCGCGCCTGAAGTGGCTTCATCGTCCCCACGGCGTTGATCGTGAGCGTATCCGCCCACTCGGCGACACGATCGCCGGTGAGGTAGAACTGGCCCATGTGCGATAGGTCGAAGAGGCCGGCGCGATGCCGAACGGCGTCGTGCTCCCGCAGGATGCCCGCGTACGCAACCGGCATCTCGAAGCCGGCAAACGGAACGAGCCGCGCGCCGGCGGTTACGTGCTCGTCGTAGAGCGGAGTCCGCCTCACGTCTTCGCGGGTTTCTCTTCGGGGTACGTGTTGAGGAAGTTGAGCGTCGCGTGCGCGACGATCTTCTCTCCGCTGCGCACGTATACTTCGCCGTAGCAGATGCGCCGGCCGGCGCGCAGCACGCGCGCCTCGGCGACGAGATCGTTCGGCGGCCCGGCGGGCGCTAGGAAATTGCACTGCAGCGCGACGGTCGTAGTGTCTTGCTCGCGGCCGTAGATCGAGGCCAGTGCCACGTAAAACACCGTGTCGCAGAGGCTCACGATGGCACCCCCGTGCACCGCTCCGGTGCCGTTTGTGATCTCGGAACGATACGGCATCCGCATCACCGCCCTGCCGTGCTCGACTTTCTCGAGTTTCAGGTCGAGGAGAGCGACGAAGTTGCTCTTTTCTTTCTCCCAGGCGTGCGGGGCACGCGAATAGTCGATGGCCATGGTAAGCGGGGTTTTCCGGACGGTTAAAACGTATCCCCGCCTGCCGCCAGCATTCGCCGCAGGTAGAGCGGGAGCGCGAAGAGGCGCCGGTGCGTGATCGAATCGTAGAAAAAGTTCTCGCCGCGCAGACGTGCGCAGTAGGCGTCGATCTGGCGCGGCTCCAGCTTCGAGAGATCGGCGCGGTCGCTGCAGGCCAGGAACGCCCACTGCGTGTCGAACGCGGGGACGTGCGTAATGAATGAGACGACGTGCGCGTAGTGGCGGCGAAGCGTGCGCGCCATCTTGCAATGCAGGGCGGCGTTGTGCACGGCCGCGGTGCTCGCCTGGAGCACGTAGACGCCTCCCTCGAGCAGCCGCGCCTTGATCAGCGCGAAGACGTCCTCGTTGAAGAGCGGATTGCTCGGCGAGTCCTCGAGCGGCTCGGTGAGGTCCGAGACGATGGCGCCGTAGCGGCCCGCGTCCGTGCGCATGAAATCCAACGCGTCACCGACGACCACGCGCGCGCGCTCATCGTCGAACGCGCCGGCGGACCATTCGCCGAGATATTTCTTGGACAGCTCGATGACCATCGCGTCGATGTCGACCATCGTGCAGCGCGTCACATCGGGGCAACGCAGGATCTCCCGCAGCGTCGCTCCCTCGCCGCCGCCCAGGATCAGCACGTCGCTTCGATCGGACACCCCCGCCAGTGCCGGATGCACGAGCGTCTCGTGGTAGATGCGCTCGTCGGCTTGCGAGCTCTGGGTGTCGCCGTCGATCACGAGCATCTTGCCGAATACCGGCGAGCGCACGACGGCGATCTGCTGGAACTTCGAGCGTCCCGAGAACAACAGCTCGTCGAGCGCGTGGTGGTGCTGCTCGGTCGGTGCGAATTCTTCGACGTACCACTGCCAATGCTGCGTCTTCGGCATGTGCGAGCTACATTGGCGCCATGAACGAAGAACCCCGCCGTGCTCCGGCGGGGCCCTTCGACTCGCTGCGCTCGCTCAGGACTGCGCTTCGCGCAGCCTTAGTGGAAGCAGTTCACCGCGAAGTAGAGCGGCGTCTTCGGAGGAAGCTCGAAACCGCGCGGCACGGTATACTGCGCGAGCGTGACGGTCTTGCCCTTGACCTTACCCTGAACCGGAAGCGGCTTCCACACCGGTTTGCCTTTGGAGAACGTCAGCACGGCCGCGCTGCACTCCGTGCCCGGCAAGCCCTTCGAATCGGTGACCACGTACTCGAGGATCGGCTTGTTCTTCACGACCTTCGGAATGATCGGATTGCTGCTCTGATTGATCGCGGCGGCGTAGATAAGCGTCGTTCCGGCGGCCTTGTACTTCGGAAAGGCCAGACCTTTCCAGGCTTCGATATCCCCCTTGTCGGTGGCGTCGGCAAGATACACGGTCGCCGGGCCCTTCAGGTTATTGGCGCCGATGCTGCCGGTGACCGTTATGTTCATGTACTTCTCGAGTGAGAAGTCCGCGCCGGTGGGCTTCAACGTGATCTTGGTGCACGCGCCCTTCATCACCCATTCGCCCTGCGGCGGTTTCGTCGCGCACGTGGTGAGATCGGGCGACAGAAGACTGTCCTGCGACAGCGTGTCGAGCCCGTTCGATGGGGCGAGCGGAGCTTGCGACGTCGGAACGATGCCGTGGCCCGCGCAGGCTGCCAGCGCGAGTGCGCTCGCCGCACAAATTACGCCGGAGCGAAAGAGAGAGAAACGCATGGAATTCGTTTTGACCTCACTCGAGAAAGCAGAGACTTGATACGTGCAGAATTGGACTCGCGTCAGCAGCGCGCCTGCCGAATTAAGGTGATAATTGCTGATGATGCCGGTTAAAGAACCGACCGCTACGCGGTCAGTACTCGAGTATCGTGATTGCGACTCAAGACGTGGGTGAACTCGCCGTCGCTCTTCTCGATACCGCGCTTGAGTTCGGTAGCGAGCACGCTCGTGGCGCGCAGACTGTGAACGGCATGCTGGAAAGCGAGCCAGGGGTCGGTATGGTCGCCGCACGTGTAGAAGTCCATAGCGGCGTAGCCCTTCTCGGGCCAGGTGTGAATCGAAAGGTGCGACTCGGCCAAGATCACGGTTCCCGAAACGCCCTGTGGCTCGAAACGATGAAAAGCGCTCTCCATAATGGTAGCGCGGGCGGCCTTCGCCGCTGCGATCATCATAGCCGCGATGCCATTGATGTCGGAAAGGGCCGCGCGCTGACAGCCCGAGAGCTCGCACACGATGTGCCTGCCGAGTGCCTTCAATTTTCCAGGTCTCCTTGACCCTCGAGGAATCCCACCTCCGGACTTCGTCGGCTGGCGACTGCGGTGCAGCCTCCTCCCCCGACCTATCGGCGAGCTCTTGCCGGCGCTTTTGAGCGGTGCGCGAGCGACTCGCCGCGATGGCGCGTAAGGGCGCGCCCTCCCCAGAACCGGTGGGTCCCCCCGGGACCCGAAGCCCTTCGAAGCCTGTGGATACTGAAGGACCGGGGGGTATCATACCCCCTGCACCCCCCGCTGTAAAGGCCTCGTGTCGCGTCGGCTTGCTAAGGCCGAATTGAAGCGCCGCCGATCGGCTCTGCTGCAATTGAGCGGGTGGCGGTTTATGCCACCCTTTGCGGCTGAAACGAAGCATCCAGGCCAAGTCGCGCACGAGACGCGCCTGCATGGCTGGCGCCGAAGGGTCGCCCGGACTCTGGTACGGCTGGGCTGGAGCGCCTCGCTACGGCGCTTTTGTCCCGAAAAGTAACAAGCGAGCGCCTATACTCTGAGCGCCGTAAAGTTTCCTACGAGGACTTCAGTCGATTGACCGTCTGGATAAAGAGCCAGCTCAGCGCGGCGAACACGGCGAACGAAACGAGCGGAACGGTCAGTGCGTTCTTAACACCCGCTAAAACTGCGGCGCAGTAGGCGACCAAGCTCGCAAGGAGCAGGCCGCCGAGGACGCTCCATTTTTGAGCCCGTCTGCGGTTGCGCACCATTAGGCGGCGGCCTTCTTGGTCTGCCTACGCCTACGCGGCCGCCTCTCTGGATCGTCGCGCATGGCGTTCATTCCCAAATTATACACCCGAGCGCCGGGACGCAAAAGCCCGGCCTGGCCTATCTCCCTAGGGTGCGCCTGGAGCAGGACAGTAGGCGCTTTCATGCTTCGAAACGCCTCGGTGCGCCAAGCGGATGAGAACCGCCGAGGTGCTATGATCCGACCATGGCTGAATCTGACGACAGGCCCCTCGGGCCGGAATCCGTCTTCCGAGCCACTTTGAAGGCGTTGCTCGCCGTACCTAAGGCCAAGCTCGACGAGATCGAGCATAGCCGCGTGAAGAGGAAAAAGCGGGCAAAGAAGTCCGCTGCCTAATGGCCCGACCCTTCAGCTTTTGGTTCTGGTGCCTCGTGGCGGTAGCCGTCCCGGTTCTCGTGGCGCTAATCGTCGTTGACTCGCGGCAGCCCGCCCCGCCCCTTATTACCAACCCACCCTAAACCACCCTACCGGTTGCTAGCCGGCGCGGCAAACGGATTAAACCGGTAATTGAAGCTCGTACTTTACTATCTTGACTATGTCCCGTCAGCCGGGTACGCTCATCAATGCCATGGCAGTCAAAATCGCGGAGCCGGTCAAGCCCCAGGCCCTCATCGAGGATTATCGGCACGGCTTCCACGACCCCGAAAACTACGTCTTCAAGTCCGACAAGGGCCTGACGCCCGAAATCGTGGCGCGGATCAGCGCCATGAAGGACGAGCCCGAGTGGATGCGCGCCTTTCGCCTCAAGGCGTACGAGCTCTTCATCGCCAAGCCGATGCCGACGTGGGGCGACACGAAGCTGCTGAGCGAGATCGACTTCGCCGACATCCACTACTTCGTGAAGTCGACCGATCAGACGGAGCGCTCGTGGGACGACGTTCCCGAGGACATCAAGCGCACGTTCGATCGTCTGGGCATTCCCGAGGCGGAGCGCAAGTTTCTAGCCGGAGTCTCGGCGCAGTACGAGTCGGAGGTCGTTTATCACAGCACGAGCAAGGCGCTCGAGGAGCAGGGCGTGCTGTTCTGCGACATGGACAGCGCCGTCAAGCAGCATCCGGACATCGTGCGCAAGTACTTCGCGACCGTCATTCCGCCGGGCGACAATAAGTTCGCGGCGCTGAACTCGGCGGTCTGGTCGGGCGGATCGTTCATCTACGTGCCGCCGGGCGTCGAGGTGAAGATGCCGCTACAGGCCTACTTCCGCATCAACGCGGAGAACATGGGCCAGTTCGAGCGGACACTGATCATCGCCGACAAGGGCGCGAAGGTGCACTACATCGAGGGCTGCACGGCGCCGAAATTCTCGACGTCGTCGCTGCACTCGGCGGTGGTCGAGCTCGTGGCGCTTGAGGGCGCGTCCATCCGGTACACGACGATTCAGAACTGGTACCGCAACATCTTCAACCTCGTGACGAAGCGCGCGGTCGCGCACGCGAACGCGACGGTCGAGTGGGTCGACGGCAACATCGGCTCGCGCCTGACGATGAAATACCCCTCGATCTACCTGATGGGGGAGGGCGCTCGCGGCGAGATCCTCTCGATGGCGTTTGCCGGTGAGGGCCAGCATCAGGACGCCGGCGCGAAGGTGATCCACGTGGCGCCGCGGACGACCTCGGTCGTCACCAACAAGAGCGTCAGCGCGCACGGCGGCAAGACGACCTACCGCGGGCTGGTCGAGGTGCATTCCGGCGCGATCGGCGCGAAGACGCGCGTGCGCTGCGACGCCCTGATCATGGACGAGGAGTCCTCGAGCGACACGAAGCCGACAATGAAGATCCACGAGCAGCGCTCGACCGTCGAGCACGAGGCCAGCGTGAGCAAGATCGGCGAGGAGCAGCTCTTCTACGCGATGTCGCGCGGCCTGTCGGAGGCCGACGCCACGGCGATGATCGTCAACGGCTTCTTCGACTTCTTCGTCAAGGAGCTCCCGATGGAATACGCGGTCGAGCTGAATCGCCTCGTCAAAATGGAGATGGAGGGCGCGGTCGGCTAACGCCGCCCCGCGTACCATCGCAACGCAGGACGGCGCCTGACCGACGGCTGCGGATCCGATGAATGCGGCGCGGCTGCCTGGGGTCCGTAGTAGAATGGCGGGTATGGCAAGCAAAGCGCAGGTCGAAAAAGCGATCTTCGAGCGCGAGGGATTTCGCGTCGAGCTCGAGCTCTTCGAGAAGAGACAATCCCTGCCGCCGTATGATTTTTCGGAGATGGCGCCGCAGCGCTGGAAGGTTTCGGATTGGAAGAACGCGCGTCTGGGCGCGTATCGGCTGCTCGCGAAAGGCGTCACGATCTACGTTGGAGATGGAAAGCCGGTCGCCCGCGACCTCCAGCTCGGTAAACTGCGCGATAGCTACTACGCGGCCGCTCACGGCTCGGTCGAGCCGCCGCAGCGGTAGCGCTTACACCTGCGAGGGTCTCGCGGCCGCGATCGGCACGTCGCCTCGGCTCGCGACCTCGGCCACGAGCGCGGCCCGATTGTTCACCTGATACGCGCGGAACACGGCTTTGAGATGATTCCGGACGGTGTGCTGGCTCAGCCCGAGATCCTGCGCGATCTGCGCGGTCGTCATCTTGCGGCACAGCATCTCGAGGACCGTGCGCTGCATTCGCGGCAGCTTCACCGGCGGCACGGACGGCGCCGCTTGGGCGACGATCTCCCGCGCAAGCCAGGATCGAGGATATTGCTCCAGCTTGTCCTCTGCGAGGTGGCGCCAGCGCTCCTTGCCGGTCGCTTCGGCTAGACGGAGCGCGGTGCGGCCGGCGCGCCAGTCGTAGCCGATCCGGTCGAATAGGGCCCACGCTTTGCGCAGCGGCTCTTCCGCGCCGCCTTCGCCGCTCTCCAGCCGGACGAATCCTTCGCAGTACGCGGCGTACGCTTCGCAGCGCTGGTCGAACGCGAAGAGCGCAAAGGGCGATCGCATCTTGTCGAGGCCGTTAAAGCGCGCCAAGAAGTAGTGCGCCTTCTCGGGAGAGGCATCCACGATCGCCTCCGCCATGAGCAGCAGGCCGATCCGTTCGTCGCCGGGTGCCTCGTTCCAATCGATGCGGTCGAAGAGCACCTCGGCCTTCTCGATCTCGTCGCAGGCCCAATTCCTTTCGCCGAGGATGCGCGCGAAGTACGCGCGATCGAGCAGGACGATCGCTTCGAACGCCGGGCTCGGTCGCGTCCGCTCCGCGGCGCGCAGATAGCGAAAACAGCCCAGCAAATCACCGCGTAAGGCGCACGACCAGCCGACGGCCTTCAGCGCCTGAAAGTGCTGGATTGCCAGGTCCGGCGGCCACTCGACGTCCGCCTCTACCTCCGCCCTCGCCACATCCGCCGCCTCCGGCATCGGCAGCTCGCGTCCGAGCACCGCGATATTGTGGACTGCGTGAAACCATTCTTCCAGGTAGCCGGCCCGGTGCTCGCCGATGAGGTCGAGGGCGCGAATGGTGCTCTCGGCGCATTCGAGATAGCGCTCCTCGTGGCTGAAGATGAACGATTCCAGCAGCTCCCGCTTGATCCGAGCCCCTAACGAGTGGTCGCAATGCATCTCGCCGGCGTGGCCGCGCGCATCGGCCAGCTCACCTGCAAGCATGGAGCGGCGGGCGAGCTGATACGATAGGCTCGCCTTGTCCGCCGGCGAGCGCGCCAGCCCGCGGACCATCTCGAAATGATGGTCGGCGCGCTCGAAGTCGCGCATTCGCGCGTAACCGATTCCTAGGAGCAGGGCCCACTCCGCGCGCTCGCGCGGAGCGTTCGCCTTCGGTGGGCGACGGATCAAGAACGCGACCGCGCGGTTCTCATCGCGCTTGAGCAAGATTCGGGCCGCGAGTAGCTGCGCTTCGTATGCCGGCGACGCGCCCGACTCGACCGCCTCGTCATAAACGTCGCCGGCCGCCAGGAACTGGCACCGTCCGTAGAGCCGGCGCATCTCGCCAAACCACTCCGGCGCGAGCTGCTTCTTTGCCATGGCCAAATAGATTAGTCCGGGCTCAACCGGGTCCCCCGCTGCCGAGCACCCCGCCCCCGTCCTGCGTGTGCGGCATGCTCCCTCCGCCGTCGGTCGGCGGTCCCATAAATGCCCCGGTAGGCGGACCGCCGACGTGACTAAAACCGCCGAATCCGCCGAACAGGCTCAACGCCAAAGCCAGGGCGTGGAAGAACATGAACATCCGATCCATCCTCGTTTAGCGCACTCGCGGCGCGAAGCGACGCGAATCTAGCCTATTAGGTCAGACTCGCGTTATTTCCCTCGGCGAAGCGCATCGCCAGTACCCAAGTAGCCGCCCGCTTGCGTCGCCGCCGGCAGAGGACGGATCATAAGCAGCGCGCCGATCGTGCACGCAGGTGATTGCTTGCGCGCAAATGCGATTGCGCAAAGCGTTGAAAGCGAATGACACAGGTTGTAATTACAACGCTGCAGTTGCGAGAGGTAACCGAAGTTACCGCACTGCAATCATCTTTGTTGCAAATTCATTTCATGCTGTATTGACCGCATGATTAACGAGCGCCTAGACTTGGTTCAATCGTGTAGCTACTTAGGAGGACGGCAGGATGAATTGCACGCGTTTCCGCGCACTTGCTGTGATCGTCGCACTCGTTGGATGCTCGCAGAACACGACGTCGCCGACGCCACCCCCGGTTCCATTAGCGGCTCGATCGGCCGGCGTGACACGACCGCTCTCGAACGGCAGCGGCAGCATCCCGATCACGCACGTGATCATCGTATTTCAGGAAAACCGCACTACGAACGACCTCTTCAACGCTCTCCCGGGTGCCATGACGACACGAACGGGGGAGAATTCCTACGGTAAGCCGGTCAAATTGCAGCCCCGGCTTCTCACCGCGCCGTACGACATCAGCCACGCGCACAGCGCCTTCGAGACCGAGTGGGCAAACGGGGCCGGTAATGGCTGGAACCTCGTGTCGTCCAACTGCAAGAAGGGCTATACGTGCCCGCCGCCCGACATCCGCGCGTACGGTTACGTCCCCGAAAAGGAGGTCGAGCCGTATTACGTCATGGCACGCCGGTACGCGTTCGGCGCAGACATGTTCCAAACGAATCAAGGCCCGAGCTTTCCGGCACACCAGTACATCTTGAGCGGGACCTCGACGATCTCGGATGGATCCAATCTGCGCGCCGCCGAGAACCCGCAGACCCCGCAGAAAAAGAGCACCGGCGGCTGCGACTCGCCGACGGGGTCGCTCGTCAAGCTCATCGACCAGTACGGCAACGAGAATCAGACGGCATACCCCTGCTTCACGCGAAACTCGCTGATCGCGCTCGTCGAGAACAATAACCTGACCTGGCACTACTATCAGGCCGGCACCGGTCCGGGGCTCTGGCACGGGCCGGACGCGATTCTACCGGTTTATCAGAGCCCGGAGTTCAAAACCGATGTCGTCAGCCCGCCGTCCCAGGTGCTGACTGACGTAAAGAACGGCAACCTGGCCAACGTCGTTTGGGTGACGCCGACCGGCGCGGCCTCGGATCACGCCGGCAGCACCGACGGGTCCGGGCCGTCGTGGGTAGCTTCCATCGTCAACACGGTCGGTGCGAGCCAGTATTGGAAGAACACAGCGATCTTCGTGACCTGGGACGACTGGGGCGGGTGGTTCGATCCGGTTGCGCCGCCGCAGTACAACTCCTACGAACTGAGCTTTCGCGTTCCGCTGCTCGTCATCTCGGCGTACGCGAAGCAGAACTACGTCTCGTATAAGCAGCACGAGTTCGGTAGCATCCTGAAGTTCACCGAAGAGACGTTCAAGCTCGGCTCGCTCGGCACCACCGACGTCCGCGCCGACGATCTCTCGGACTGCTTCAACTTCTCGAAGGGCCCCCGTAAGTTCGTCCCGATTCCCGCGCCCCTGAAGGCCGAATACTTCTTGCACCAGCCTGTCGGCGGCACGCCCGACGACGACTTCTGAGGGCTAACGCACAGGACTTCGCCCGTTCGGGTAGCCAAGGAGCGCGGCATGATTCGCGCGCGCTTCTTGGCTCTCGCCGTCGTCGCCGCGCTCGCAAATTGCTCGCAGGGCCCGACGCCGGCGCCCTCGTCGCCGACGCGTTCGGCCGGCCTCATGAGGACTCTTTCAGGCGGCAGCTCGCCGATACAACACGTCGTCATCGTGGTTCAGGAGAACAGGACGACGAACGACCTCTTTAACGGATTTCCGGGGGCCGGCACGGTGCTCGAGGGACAAAACTCGCATGGCCAAACGGTGCAGCTCCGGCCTCGAAGCTTGACCGCACCGTACTATATCGGCCACTCGCATCCCAACTTCGAAACCGAGTATGCAAATGGACAACTCAACGGTTTCGATCTCGTCAAGTCGAGATGTCTCTACCATTACCGGTGTCCTGCCGCAGGCATCCGCGCGTACGGCTACGTGCCGAAGAGAGAGGTCCGGCCGTATTTCGACATGGCCGCGCGCTATGCGTTCGGCGCCGACATGTTCCAAACGAATCAAGGACCGAGCTTCCCCGCCCATCAATACATCTTGAGCGGAACGTCGACCGTTTTCGACGGAGCGCCGCTACGCGCCGCGGAAAGCCCGAGGACTCCGAAGCTCAAGAACACCGGCGGCTGCGACTCGCCTAGCGGCTCGACCGTGGCGCTCATCGATCCGAACGGAAACGAGGATCATTCGGCCTATCCGTGCTTCGAGCGCAACTCGCTCATGGCGCTCGTCTTGGCGAAATCGTTGAGCTGGCACTACTACCAGGCGGGAAAGGGGCCGGGGCTCTGGCATGGGCCGGATGCGATCTTGCCGATCTTCCGTCGGCCGGATTTTTCGACCAACGTCGTGAGTCCGCCGGCGAGAGTGCTGCGGGACATCAAGTCTGGCCGCCTCGCGAACGTCGTTTGGGTGACGCCGACGGCGGCGGCGTCCGATCACGCCGGCAGCACCGACGGCACCGGTCCGTCGTGGGTAGCTTCCGTCGTCAACACGATCGGGAGAAGCCAGTATTGGAACAGTACGGCGATCTTCGTCGTCTGGGACGACTGGGGCGGCTGGTACGATCCGGTCCCGCCCCCGATCTATAACTCCTACGAGCTCGGCTTCCGCGTACCGCTGATCGTCATCTCGCCCTACGCCAAGCAGCATTACGTCTCGACCGTGCAGCACGAGTTCGGCAGCATTCTGAAATTCACGGAAGAGACGTTCAGCCTCGGGACGCTCGGCACGACCGACGTTCGCGCCGACGACCTCTCGGATTGCTTCGACTTTTCGAAGGGACCGAGTAAGTTCGTCCCGATCCCTGCGCCCCACGACGCCGAATACTTCCTGAACCTGCCAAATTCCGACGAGCCGCCCGACGACGACTGACGCTAGTATTTTGGAAGGGCAGTCCAGCCTCTGCCGGTTTGGATCTCCCAGCCTTGAGCGTTGCCGCTGCGGCTGCGGTAGACTCCGTCTCCGCCGGCGCAGCCGCCGCCCGCGCCGATCGCCTGGGCGCAAAACGACGCGACGACGTACTTGCCGTCGTAGCTCACATGCTGCGCGGTGCACGCCGTCATCCACTTCGGATAGCTCGACATGCCCCAGTCCGACGCGAGGACCACGTCCCAGCCGGTGATGTCCTCGTGCGCGGTCTTCGCCTTATAAAGGACACAGTTGTTCAGGCCGAAGATCATCGGCTCGCGGTTGGGAAGGTTGATGCGCAGCACGTGGCCGAACCGCTGCTGGTCTTTCTGCGAGACGGCATATGGCACGTGCGGCGCGCAGCCCGCCACGGCGAGAAAAACCGCGAACGTTAGCGCAGCAGCACGAACCTGCCGCCGTCCGTGAAGAGGATCACGAGCAGCATCGAGACCAGCGTCGAGTCGTAATACCAACCCAGCCCGTCCTTTCCCCAAAAGCCGGTCTTCCAGACGAAGATCTTTTTCTGGATCGCGCCCAGCATGATCAGGATCAGCCCGATGGCCGCAAGCTGCTGCAACACGCCTACGATGACGGCGATCCCGCCCGCGATCTCCGCCGCGGCGAGGAGGATCGTGAAGGCCTTCGGCAGCCCGATGCTCTTGCTGCGCGCGTCCGGATCCTTGAGGTCGTCATAGCCGCTGCCGGCGAAGATGACGCCGACCATCACGCGCATGAGCACCAGCCCGTAATCCGTCAGGTGGCTCAAGTCAAACATGGGCGTCGAAGTCTGCCTGTGCGCGCTTGACTTCCTCTATGTGATCGTGCGCCCACTGCGTCAGTGACCCGAGCGGGCCGCAGAGGGTGCGCCCAAGCCGCGTGAGCTCGTATTCCACCCGAGGTGGAACCTCCGGATAGATCGTACGCTTCACCAATCCGTCGCGCTCGAGGTCGCGCAGCGTCTGCGTGAGCATCTTCTGCGAGATGCCGCCGATCATGCGGCGCAGCTCGTTGAAGCGCCGATGCTTGGATTGCGCCAGAATGCCGATGATCAGCGTCGCCCACTTGTCGGCGATCCGGTCCAGGATCAGCCGCGACGGGCACTGCGCCTCATTGTAGACGTCGGCGTCGGTGGGCAAGGGCGGCAGCTTGATGGTTTCCATTGGGTTCCTAGGCTACTTTGGAGTGCGTACTTGAAAATAGCGCCTTAGTATGCAAAAGTTACTAGCACCACGATAGCACACTTTGAGGCTATCGGCAACTGCAAGGAGCCAGACAGACCCCATGACCACGCAACTCCAAGAGAAAAAGAGCGTCTACGCCCTCGACCCGGCCCATACGACCGTCGAGTTCGTCGTCCGCCACCTGATGATCACGAAGGTACGCGGCCGCTTTACCGCCTTCGACGGCGCCGTCGAGCTCGAGCCCGGCAGCGACCTGCCTGCCGCGATCCGCGCGAGCATCGACGCCCGCTCGATCGACACCCGCGAGGAGCAGCGCGACGCGCATCTGCGCTCGGCCGACTTCTTCGACGTCGAGAGGTTCCCGACGCTAACCTTCGAGAGCACGCGCATCTACGGCACACCTGACGACTTCGTCGTGGACGGCAAGCTGACGATTCACGGCGTCGCGCGCGACGTTTCGCTGCGCGGCAACTTCGAGGGACGCGCAAACGATCCGTGGGGTGGCGTTCGCGTCGGCTACAGCGCCCACACGACGATCAACCGCAAGGACTTCGGCCTCACCTGGAACGCGGCGCTCGAAACGGGCGGCGTCGTGGTCGGCGAGGAGGTTCGCATCGAGCTCAACGTCGAGGCGATTTTAAAGCAATGATCGCCTGGATGACGCGCTTGGTCTCCTCGGGATCGCGCACTTGGATCGTGTCGGTCCCGGCCTCTTTCGCGGCGTAATCGTTGCCGCCCGGAAAGATCGCGTCGCCGATGAACAGCATCTCCTCGATTGGGATGCCGAGCTCGTCGCGCAGCTTGCGGATGCCGTAGGCCTTGTCGATGCCGGGGCGGGTAACGTCGATCGACGTCGTCCCGCCCAGGCGCACCGAGAACTCGGGTAAGGTCTTGGCGAGGATGGCCTGAATCTGCTTGCGCTTGGAGAAGTCGGGGTCCCATTTTTCCTTCGCCTCGAGCGGCGCTTGCTGGCCGAGCGCGGAGTAGGTGATCTGCGTTCCACGATCCTCGATCCGCTCGCCCCACGTCTGGGCCGGCTGGAAGCCCGTGTCGGCAACCGCGGACTCGAGCGCGCTCTCGATCTTCTTCTTTTGCTCGTCCGTCAGATCTTCGGAGTAGAGCTTGCGCCACTGCCCGTCGTAGACGAAAAACTTCGTGCCGGAGGTCGGCAAAATCGACAGGTTCGTGAAGTCGCTGCCCGCCGGCAGCCGCTCGAGTACCTGAGTTTGGAACTGCGGATAGTCGCCGCCCGAGATGATCGCAACCTTGATCACGCCGAGAAGGCGGCCCAGCAAGGCCGCCATCTCGTCGTCCAGCGCCGCCTTGCTGAGCGCGAGCGTGCCGTCGAGATCGAAGACGATGAGGCGCTTCAAGGAAGCTCTTTGAAGGACTGCTTGACCCGATACTCGCTGAGCGGATAGCGCGAGCGAAGGTTGTCCCACTGCTTCAAAAGCTCGTCGCTGTCGGGATCGCGCCGGTAGCGTGTCACGCCCAGGTAGTAGAGCGCTTCGGGCGCGGCGTAGGTCGTGGAGAAGCGCGTGAGCGCGTCGGCATAGCACGCCTCCGCCTGGTCGAAGCGCTTCAGCCGCAGGTACGCCATGCCGAATCCGCAGAGCGTCCGCGCGATGAATTCGGGCGGCGGCAGGAAGCCGTCCCACCGGTAAAGCTCGGAGCCGTCGTGATACAAAATGCGAATGTCCGGCGTCCAGATGTGATGGATGCCATGCAAAAACTTATTGTTTTCGGCCTTCGAGTTATCGAACTGAACCGGAACGGCATGGGCCAGGATCGCATCGGCGACTGCTTGTTGAGGATACGTCACGGTATCCAGCGCTTGGCATCCCCCTCAACCGGGGTTGAACACGTCGAGGAAGACGAACTTGCGTTCCGAGCGCGCGCGCTCGAGCGCGGCCTCGTAGTCCGATACCCAAGGAATGTTTGCCATATTGAGCCTCCGTTGAGCGAACCCGTACGTTCGCCGAGGCGCGCGACGGCTCCCCGGAGGTTTCGCTGCAAAACCGTCGCAAAGTCTCGACCAATGAAGCGGGAGATGCGTGGCTAGGCATCGCGTCGCGAAGGTCTCAGAGATCGCGCCCGGCACGACCCGACGCGTCGTCGTCGATTCCGTCGAGATCCTGCTGTGCAACCTCGACGGCAAGATCTACGCCATCGAAGACGTGTGCACGCACGACGGCGGTCCCCTCGACCAGGGAACCCTCGAGGGAGAGCACGTCATCTGCCCTCGCCACGGGGCGACCTTCGACGTGCGAACCGGCGACGCGCTCACGCTGCCCGCCGTCGTCCCGCTGATGACTTTCGAGGTGACGCTCCAAGGCGACGACGTCTACGTCGACGCCTAGGGGAATCACGCGGTGAAAACCGTCGGCCGGCTCGCGCTCGCGGCACTCGCCGTGGTCGCGCTGGTCGTTCTGATCTACATCGCCAACGTCGTCGCCGGCATGCGGTCGCACGCACGCGACGCCGGCACGATCTCCGGCCTGCGCGTGCGAGCGCCGGTCGTAATATTGCGGGACGACCGCGGCGTTCCGCACGTGATCGCCGGCAACGAACACGACCTCTTCTTCGCTCAAGGCTATGCCGAGGGTTCCGACCGCCTATTCCAGATGGATACGCTGCGCCGCTACATCCTCGGTGAGCTCGCGCAGGTCTACGGCTCGCGCGCTCTTTCGACCGACGAGACGGAGCGCGCCATACCGGTGCGCACGATGGTGCAGACGCAATGGCAGCGGCTTCCCGCTCGTTCCCGGGAGATTCTCGGCGCGTTTAGCGACGGCGTCAACGCCGCGATCGAGCGCGAGCCTCTGCCGGTTGAGTTTCGCATCCTGAGCTACCGGCCCGATCCCTGGACGCCGCGCGACTCGCTGGCCGTGGCGATGGTGACGGTGCTCGACCTCATCGACGACTGGGACGCGATCGCGCGCCGCGACGCGGCGTACCGGCGCGGCGGCATCGCGCTGCTCGACGCGCGCTTCCCGTTCACCGACCCGTGCTACGACGCGCCCGTGCTCGCGGGGTTGGCGAACGTCGCCCCTGGGCCGATGTGCCGGCGCCGCCTGGCAGACCTCGAGCGCCATCTCGCCGACCCACGGCCGCCCGTCGGCAGCAACGAATGGGCTGCGGGCGCCAACCGCGCGTTGCATCACCGCGCACTGCTCGCCAACGATCCGCACCTCGCGCTGCAGATGCCCGGAGTTTGGTACCTGCTCGACTTGCGCGCGCCGGGCTTCCACGTGGCGGGCGCTACGCTGCCGGGCTGCCCCGCGATCGTGCTCGGCCACAACGAGCGCATCGCGTGGGGCGCGACCGCCGGTACGGTCACCTCGCTCTCGGCATTCCTGCCGCCGGCGCGGCTCGACCCGGCCGGCTGGCACACGGAACGCTTCTCAGTACGCCTCGGCCGGAACGCGAGCAAACGCTATTATCGCACGGCGCGCGAGTTCGGCACGCCGACGGCCGACGGACGCTTCGTGCTCGTGCACTGGAACGCGTACGACGACCCGGCGACGCCCGCGCAGGCGTTCATCGACCTCGATCGAGCGCAATCTATCGGAGCCGCGACCGCGATACTCGCCGATTTTCCGGGGCCGACGCAGAACTTCGTCTTGGCCGACACGAGCGGACGCGTCGCGTATCAGCTCGCGGGGCGTATCCCGAACGATCCGGTGCGCGCGCGCTGGTTGCATCCGGCGAGCGATCTGGCGCGCGACTATCCCGCGATCCCGTTCGCGAGGATGCCGCGCACGGCGCCGTCGCGCGACGGCGTCGTGTGGACGGCGAACAACAAGATGTACCCGGGCTTCTACCCCTTTCCGATGAGCCCGCAGTTCGCGCCTCCCTATCGTGCCTACCGCATCGCGCAGCTGCTGCGCGCGCGCCGTATCTACGACGTCGCATACTTTGCCGCGATGCAGATGGACGCGCTCTCGCTGGCCGAACGCGAGCTCGCACGCCGCGCCGCTCCACTGTTCGGCGGCGCCGATGCTTCGCTCTCCGTGCAACTCGCTCGCTGGAACGGCGCGATGGACGGCGACTCGACCACCGCGACGGTCGTCGAGGCGTTGCGCCTGGCGCTGACGCATCGGACGACCGGCCGCGTGCCGGCGCTGCTTGAAACGCCGATCTCGGGGCACGCGCTGCACGCGGTTCCGCTGCCCTCTCCCGAGCCCTGGCGCGTCGCCGGTGCCGTGCCGGTGCTTCACGCGCTCGCGTCGCTCGGCATCAGCTTCCTGGATGGCACGACGCTGCCAGGATACGGCGACGCGCTGACGCTGCACGTGCAGTATCCCGGCTACGGACAGAGTTTCCGTGCGGTGTGGGACGTCGGCAATTGGGATGCCGGCGGCATCACGCTGCCGCAGGGCGAGTCGGGCGAGATCGCGTCGGGCCACTACACCGACGAGGTGGAGGCGTGGATCGCGGGTCGCCTCTGGCCGTTGCCCTTCAGCGAAGCCGCGGTGCAGCGCACCGCCGTCGCGCGCGAGACGCTGGCGCCGTAATGGCGGCCATGATCAGACGTGCCGACCGCGCGGACGACTTTCGCGAGCTGCACCGGCTGTTGGTCGCATACGAGGATGGTTTGCCGCCGGTGCTTAGGCACGGGTCGGTGCCGGCGGTCGGCGAGGTAGAGCGGTTCTACCGGGGACGGAGCGCGGCGTTCTTGGCGGACAGTGCAGGCGGCGCGATCGGCTGCGTAGCCGTCACCCAGCTCGACGAGCAGACGGGCGTGATCATGCGACTGTTCGTGCGGCCGGCGAATCGCGGCGCCGGTACGGCCCGCGCGCTGGTCGTACGGGCGCTCGAATACGCCAAAGCTGCCGGCTATGTCCGCGTCGTGCTCGACACCGACAAGGAGCGGCTTCCCGCCGCATACCGGCTGTACGAATCCCTCGGCTTCACCGAGTGCGCGCCGTACGCCGCCGTGACCTATCCTTGCCCGACGTTCATGGAGCGCCGGTGTGATAGCGAAGTCAGCCGACGATCGGATTTGAACCGATAACCTATCGCTTACGAAGCGATTGCTCTACCGTTGAGCTACGTCGGCCGGGCCGGCCGTCTTTCCACGGGACTAGGTCCCCTCCCTAGTCGTGGAAGGTGCCGCGCTTCGCGGTCTCGTCCAGATCGAGGTCGTCGAGAAAATAATACACGATCTTGCGATCGTCGAAGCCGATCTTCGCGAGCGATCGCCCGGCGATCTCGACGACTTCATGGACGTGGCCCACGCGGCCTGCGTACGCGTAATTGACTTCGTTGTAGTTGGGATCGTCCGGTTTCGGACGCGGGATCGCCTTCACGCCCCGCAGCGGCGTACGATGCCTGTGCATGGCGCGAGGTTCGACGCCTCGCCCTGCGAAGCATCGCCCATGATCATCGAGTATCAGGGCAAGCGGCCGCGCGTCGCGCCGTCGGCGTTCGTGGCGCCGACGGCCGTGCTGATCGGCGACGTCGAAATCGGTCCGGAATCGAGCGTCTGGTTCGGCGCCGTGCTGCGCGGCGACAACGGCCCCATACGCGTCGGCGCGCGCACGTCGGTGCAGGACAACGCCGTCGTGCACGTGAGCGAGCGGGGTAGGACGATCATCGGCGACGATGTGACCGTCGGACACTGCGCGGTGATGGAGGACTGCACGATCGAGCGCCACGCGCTGATCGGAAGCAACGCGACCCTGCTCAACGGCTGCACCATCGGCGAACGCTCGCTGGTCGCCGCCGGCAGCGTCGTCGCCGAAGGGGCCGCGATACCGGCCGGAGTCGTCGCGGCCGGCGCGCCCGCGAAGGTCAAGAAATCCCTCGAGGGCGAGGCGGCTCGGTGGATCGAGGACGCGTCCGGGGCCTACGTGACGCTATCCCGTTCGTATCTGAAGAACCAGGAGCGCGTTGAGAAGTAGGATCGCCCCGCCGGCGAGCACCGCGAGCGCGGTCAACCAGCGCGCGTTGGCCATCGAGCCCATCGTGTCGCGGCGCGCCGTGAGGACGACGAGCGCGATCACCGGAACCGGCAACACGAAGCTCAGCACGACCTGACTGACGATCAGCGTCTGCGTGACGTTCAGGCCGAGCGCGACGACCACGACGGCCGGCGCCATCGTCACGACGCGACGGAGCCAGAGGGGAACGGTGAAGCCGACGAAGCTCTGCATGATGACTTGGCCGGCCATCGTGCCCACCACCGAGCTCGAGATACCCGATGCCATCAGCGAGATGAGAAACACGAGGGCGGCGAGGCCGCCGAGCAGCGGCGTCAGCGTGCGATAGGCGGTCGTGATGTCCGCCACACCCGAGTGGCCCGTCGCGTGAAAGACGGCGGCCGCCATGTACATCATCGCCAAGTTTACGAGGCCCGCGATCGTCAGCGCAATCACGACGTCGATATAGGCGAAGCGAACGATCTTTCCGACCTGTCCGCTCTCCTGGGGAACGATGCGCTCCTGCGTGAGCGCGGAGTGAAGGTAGATCGCGTGGGGCATCACCGTCGCGCCCACGATGCCCACGGCCAGCAAGACGCTCGAAGAACCGCCGAGCCACGGCACGACCGAGTGATAGAGCACCTCGCTCCAGTTCGGCTTGGCCAACAGCGTCTCGACGACGTAGCAGACCGCGATGACGCCGACGAGAGAGCCGATCACCGTCTCCATCGTACGGAAGCCGTAGCGGTGCAGCGACAGGATCGCGTAGGTCACGACGCCGGTCAGGATCGCGCCGATCAGCATCGGCACGTGGAAGAGTAGATAGAGCGCGATGATGACGCCCAGAAACTCCGCAAGGTCGGTAGCCATCGCGCCGATCTCGCTGACGATCCACATCGCGAGGGCGACCGGTCGCGGGGTGTGCTCTCGCGACAGCTCGGCGAGATTCTTGCCGGTCGCGATGCCGAGCTTCGCCGAGAGGGCCTGGAAAAGCATCGCCATCAGGTTCGCGAGCACGACGACCCAGAGCAGCCGATAGCCGAAGCCGGCACCGCCCTGGATGTTGGTGGCGAAGTTGCCGGGATCCATGTACGCGACCGATGCGACGAACGCCGGTCCGGTGAACGGCAGCAAGGCGCGCCAGCCGCGGCGATTGCCGGCTAGCACATCCCGCGCCGCGGCCACGGTGCGCGAGCTGCCCGCTCCGAGGCCGTAGCTACGTTCCAACGCGCACCAGTGCGGCATGGCTGCGACGCAGCGCGACGCTGCGTGCGCCGCGGCGTACGCGTACGCCGCGTCGGTCGTTTTGCTCGACGCGGAGCGTTGATCCCGGCATCACACCCGCTGCCGCAATCGCCGCAACGCCTTCGTCGTCGCGATCGTCGAGGCTCACGACGCGCGCGCGCGACCC
Organism: Vulcanimicrobiota bacterium; assembly: GCA_019235995.1. GTDB lineage: Bacteria > Vulcanimicrobiota > Vulcanimicrobiia > Vulcanimicrobiales > Vulcanimicrobiaceae > Cybelea. The sequence goes on along the minus strand of JAFAJV010000078.1, from coordinate 82,171 downwards.
CACCCTTAGCGTGTCGAGCGTCGTGAGCGGCTTGCTGCGCGGCAACCTGTCGCCGTACGGAATCGGATGGCCGTGCGGATCGCGCTGCGGCCTGCCGAGCATCGTCGCGATGCGCAGCGCTAAGTCGTCGGATACGACGTGCTCGATGCGCTCCGCCTCGGCGTGGATGCGTTCGAGCGGAACGCGTAACGAACGGTGCAAGAACGTCTCGAGGAGCCGATGGCGGCGCACCATCGCGACGGCCAGGCGACAGCCGCGCCGCGTGAGCCGCAGCGGTGCCGACGCAGCCGCATCGCTCTCGAGCAGGCCGTCCAGCTCGAGCAGGCGCTTTGCCTTGCTCACGGAGACGCGGCTCACCCGCAGGTAGCGCGCCAGGGCCGCGGCGCGCACCGGTTCGCCCGCGCCGAGCTGGTAGATCGCCTTGACGTAGTCTTCGCGGGCGCGCGCATGCGAACGGTCGGAGCCGACCATCAACAGGTCGCCCTGGCTCGTGTTAGCCATGGGTAACGCTAACCATGGTTAACGGTTTTGGGGGACGCCGCCCCGCACCCTTCCGGGGAAGGCTAGCCCGAGCGCAGCAGCGTCACGGTCCGCCGGGAATCGATCAGCTTCAGTTTTCCGCCCGGCACCGGTCGCGCGCCCTCGACGATCAACGCGCGCGCTTGCGCCGGCGTGAGCGCCGGATCGAGCGCGAACAGCTTGCCGGCGAGGTTCGTCACGTTGGGCGCGGCCATCGACGTGCCGGAGAACCTGACGGTATAGCCGCGCGGGATCTTGCTCGCCACGTGAAAGCCGTCGGCATACACCGCGACGGTGGGGCCGTAGCTGGTGAAGCCCGTCGCGTCGCCGGCCTGGTTGACCGCGCCGACAGTGATCAGGTTCGGATAGCTCAGCGAGGCCGGGACGTCCTGCGCGAACGTCGCGTCGTTATCGCCGTTGCCGGCGGCGGCGACGAAGAGGGTGCCGGGCGCGTTCGCGATCATGTTCGCGACCGCGGCGCGCCAGATCGCGTAGAGTTCCTTTGCCTTCGCCTCTCGCGCGGTGGCGTCGCTGGTGGGGTCGGTCTTCGCCAGCCACTCTTCGAATTCGCTGACCTGGTCGCCCCAGCTCATGTTCACCACGCGCACGTGGTTGTCGCGGAAGAACGCGGCGAACGTAGCGAAATCGGCGGCCATCCGCTTGGCCCACGCGACGGTGGGCGCGAACGCGAGGTTCGGCAGGTTATCGTCGAAACGCGCGACGACGATGCGCGCGCCCGGATTGCCGCGCGACGCGATTCCGGCGACGTGCGAGCCGTGCGAGTATTCCCCTACGAAGTCCATCTCGCGCGCGAAGGCTTCGTCCTGCGCGACGTTGAGCGAGCGCAGATACGCCTGCGCCGCGGATGCCTCCGGCGACACGATCCCGCTCTGCATGTCGCTCGTGCCGGTCATCAGCTTCACGAGTCGCGGATAGTCGGCCGCGACGTTTGGCGGGAGCGGATATGTGTCGGACGTCGACGGCGTGCCGTCGTCGGCGAACGCAAGACCGTGCTGCTGCGCGGAGTCTCCTCCGTACATGAGGCCGGGATAGTCGTGCGGATCCACCCCGGAATCGAGGATGCCGATGAGCACGGGCTCCCTGATCTGCGGCGGCCGCAGCGTGACCTCGCGAGCCGCCCAGATGTCGGGCTTCACCACGTTGTGCTTGGCGACGTACGCGTCGAGCATCTTGGCGTCGATTGCCAGGAGCGGAAGGAGCAGCAGCTGCGCGCGCGCCTGCACGAGGGTACGAGCGGAGGGGCCGTCGAGCGTGCCGGTCTTCGCGGCGATCGGATCGAGGCTGTGGCCGACGTCGCCGACGATCTGATCGCGCGTCGCGACGGGCTCGAACCCCGCGGCCGCCTTCACCGAGTCTTGTACGACGCGCCACGGCAGCGGCGCAACGGCAGCGCGATCGGCCGCGGCGAACCCGGCGTCGATCGACGTTCCCTTCGACTTTTGATCGGCGAGCGCCGTGACGTACGCGAGCTGGAGCCGGCCGGCAAGCAGCGCTCGATCCGGCTTGCCCTGCGCAGCGCGTAGCGCCGCGACCGTGGCGCGCGCGCCGGCGACGTCGCCGTCGAGCACTTCGCCCGCCAGCCGCGTCGCTAGGTAGTCGCTGCGCGTCGCCCGGTCGCGAATCTCGTATGATGCGAGCGTCCTGTCGACGTCACCCTCGACGGCTTTCAGAAACGGCGCGAAGGCGGCGTCGGAGGCGACGACGAGCTGCGACGGCGGCGTCGGCATGGGATACGAAAAGCGAGGAAGCTGCGTCTCGTCGGTGATGACGGCGCGTGCGGTCTGGGCCGCGGCCGGGATTGCGAGACCGGCGAGGACCGCCAAAAGACACGCTGAGATGCGACGAATCACGAAGCCCTGTTACGGGCTGGGGTAATGCGACTCATCCCCGTAGGGCAAGAAGAGCGTGTACTCGCGCTGGAAGCGCAGCTTGACGGCGCCGGTTGGGCCGTTGCGATGCTTGGCGATGATGAACTCGGTCATGTCCGGCTCCGGAGTCTCCGGGTTGTAGTAGCCGTCGCGATACAGGAACGAGACGACGTCGGCCTCCTGCTCCAGGGAACCGGAGTTGTGCGTGATGAGGTCATTCACGCAGAAGTTGTGAAGATTTCCCACGGTCAGATCGTATGCTTCCTCGATCCCGTCGGGCTCAACTGAAGCGATGGTTTCCCAAACGACGTCTGCATGCGCGACGATATCCAACTCGTCTTCCTCGAGCCTTTCGACCACCATCAGGGGCGCGCCGCCGCCCGGGTGGCCGTCACCAATCAGCCCCCCGAGCAGCAGCGCCTTCCCTAGTGAAATCCCGCGGCCTTGCCGAAGCGGAGCGGCGTAACGCTGCGCTCCGGCCACCCTGTCTCCAGCCAGCAGCGTCTTGAGCTCCGACCAGCCGTTCATGGTCAAGAAACGATGCCCATCGGTGCATCGGATCGTTCGGCCGCTCTGTGTCTTCAGCTTGAAAATCTGTCGCGTGCCGACGCTCCACGCATCCACGATCGGTTCGCGCACGAGTTTGTGCCGTTCGTCCGCCGCCCAGACGTTGAAGCGCAGCTTTCTTTCAATGATTTCGGAAACGGGGATCCGCTCGCCAGTGTCCGCGTTGGTCACGAGACAGTCGCCGGCGAGGCAGTCTCTCAAGTCTGCGAGCATCGGGCGTTTCTCGCTGCGGATCTCCACGCCGCGGTTGAGCTGTGCGAGCGCGATGATCGGAACCGCGAGATCCTTTGCCGTCAGCTTCAGCGAACGGCAGATCTCGGAGAGCTCCTCGTTGCGGTTCGTGTTGCGGGCGAGTACCGCCGGGCGAACGAGCTGGAGGTAGTCGATGAAGATCGCCGCGAGGCCGACGGTGGACTTCAGGCGGCGACAGCGGCTGCGCACGTCGCTGACAGTCAGCGCGCCGAGGTCGTCGAGATAGATCGGCAGCTCGTTGAGCTCGCCCATCGCGCGCGAGATGTCTTCCCACTGGTGCGTCTTGATGTTGCCACGGCGCATGTCGTTCATCGAGATGCGGGCCTCGGCGCAGATGAGGCGCTGGATCAGCTCGCTATTGGACATCTCGAGCGAGAAGAATGCGATCGGCTCGGCTTCGACGCGCGCCGCCGCGACGGCCATGTTGAGCGCGAACGACGTCTTGCCCATGCCCGGCCGCGCCGCGATGATCACGAAGTTGCCGGGTTGGAAGCCGGTGGTCATCGCGTCGACGTCGCGGTACCCCGATGTCAATCCCGTTCGGTCGCCGCGCTGGTGGAAGAGCCGGTCGATGTGGTCGAAGGCATCCTTCATCAGGCGGCTGACGGGCATGAACTCGGTGACTCCGCGACGCTCGCCGATAGTGTAGACGAGCTGCTCGCTGCGATCCAGCGCCTGCGCGACGTCTTCCTCTCCATCGTAGCCGAGCTGCGTGATCTCCGTGCCGGCGTGGATCAGCGAGCGCAGCACCGATTTCTCGCGGACGATCGTCGCGTAGTAGCGCGCCGAACCCGCGGTCTGCACGGTGTCCATGAGCGCGCTGATGTACGAGAGACCGCCGACGCGCTCCAAGAGATTGCGGCGGCGAAGCTCCTCGCCGACGGTGATCTTGTCCAGTGGCTCGCCGCGCTCGTACAGCTCGTAGAGCACGCCGAAGATCGTCTCGTGCACGTGCGCGTAGAAGTCGCTCGAGCGAACGATCTCGCCGACGGCGGCGAACATCTCCCGGTCCACGAGCACGGATCCGATCACCGCCATCTCGGCCTCCAGATTGTGGGGCGGGATGCGGTCGATGGTCGCCGGCAGCGGTTGTGCGCTCATGGCCGCGTGCGGTGTCCGGCGCAGCGCCGGTGAACGCCTTGTGAGCTGCTTGTGGGCCGGCTGTGCATAGGCGCGATTTTATGGGGACAGTGTGCCACACGTGGTGGCACTCGTCGGGCGATTACCTGCGGCGTGCGCCGCGACCGGAGCCGCGCCGGCGCTCCAGCTCGCGGAGTACGTGCTCCACGCTCGCGACGCCGACGACCGCAAGTCCGGCCAGCGTCCGATCGACCTCGCGCAGGTTCTCGCGCGGCAGCAGCACCGATCGCATCCCCGCCTGACGCGCGGCGTAGAGCTTTTCGACCACGCCGCCGACCGCGCGCACCTTCCCCTGAATCGAGAGCTCGCCCGTCATCGCGATGTCCTGCGGCAGCGGCGTTCGCGTGACGGCCGAATACAAGGCGAGAAAGATCGCAAGCCCCGCGGACGGTCCGTCGATGTTGCCGCCGCCCACGACGTTGATGTGCAGGTCGAAATCGGCGATGTCGAGGCCGCTCACGGCACGCAGCACGCTCGTAGCGTTGAACACGGAGTCCTTGGCCATCGAGCCCGCCGTGTCGTTGAATCGGATCGTTCCCTTGCCTTTTTGGGATGCCGGAAACGCGACGGCCTCGATTTCGATGATGCTGCCTAGGTGGTGGAGCACCCCGAGCCCATAACTCTTGCCGATTTCGCGCGTGGCCCGTCCCTTCACCAACGTGTGCCGCACGAGCCGGCTCGCGCGCACGACGGCGTGGACGTCGTCCTCGGTAATCGACGGCTTCTTTACGCCGTCGCCGTGACGCCCGGGATGCAGGCGATACAACGCTTGACCGTACGCGTCGGCGACGATTTGGACGGCCTTGCGACCCTCGATCGTGTACGACGCGACCAGCTGTACCACGCGCTGCGCGGCCCGAGCGCCGAGGCGCTTGATGGCGGCGGTCACGATGGAGACGATCTGGTGCTGCGTCAGCGGAGCGAAAAAGATCTCCGCGCAGCGCGAGCGGATCGCCGGATCGATGTCGTCGGGCTCGCGCGTCGTCGCGCCGATGAGTATGAAGTCGGCCGGCGCGCCCTCGCGGAACAAACGCTTCACGTACTCCGGAACGTTCGGTGCACTCTCGTCGTAGTACGACGACTCGAACGTGACGCGCTTGTCTTCGAGCACTTTGAGGAGCCGCAGCTGCAGGAGGCCGTCCATCTCGCCGATCTCGTCGATGAAAAGCACGCCGCCGTGCGCGCGCGTTACGAGGCCGAGCTTCGGCTCCGGGACTCCCGCATCGGCGAATTCGCGGCGGCTGCCCTGATAGATCGGATCGTGCACGCTCCCCAGTAGGGGATTGACCGTCTCGCGCGGATCCCAGCGCAGCGTCGTTCCGCTCGCCTCGACGAACGGCGCGTCCTTGGCGAACGGCGTGTGCGGCCGAGACTTGGCGACCTCGAGCACGAGGCGTGCGACCGTCGTCTTGCCCACGCCCGGCGGTCCGTAAAGGATCGTGTGCTGGGGATAGGGCGAGCTGATCTTCGCAAGCAGGGCGCGGATCGCGGCCTCTTGGCCGACGACCTCGCGCAGCGTCTGCGGGCGCAGCTGCCGCAGCGCCGAGGCCGCGAGGCTGCGCTGCGAGAGCGCGTTGAGCTCTTCGAGCTTCGCCTGCGACGCGGGCGTCTCGGGGCCGCTCGTCTCGCGCAGCGCCTCGAGCTTGAGGTCCTTCACGTACTCCTGATGACGCTCGGCCATCTTCTCGTTGACCCGCTTGTCGATCGCATCCTCGGCGTGACGCTGCGCGATGACGTCCGCCATCGCTTCTTCGATCTCCGCGAGGGTCTTGCGCTGCTGCGCGCGGGTGGTGACCCGTTCGAGCGTCGGATCCTCGAAGACGAGCCGCTGCAACCCGCAGAGCCGGTCCGGCAGGTCCTGCGAACGCATCATCTTGAGCGCGTTCACTTTGCCCGCGCGCAAGACGACCTTGTCTTGTCCGAGCACCGACGAGAGCATCTCGTAGAGCGCGGCGACGTAGCGGCTCATCTCGTCCTCGACGCCGAACTTGCGGCGGAACCGCGCGGCGTAGACTTGCGGCACTTTCGCGATCTCGCTTACGCGGAAACGACGTCCACTGTGGCGTTCGCCACGACGTTGCGGTGCAGCTTGATCGCGACGGGATACGAGCCGAGCGCCTTGATCTGACCGCTCAGCTCGATCTTGTGCTTGTCGATCTCGACCGAGAGCGCGCGGGCGATCGCCGCCGCAACGTCGGCGTTTGTGACCGCGCCGAAGAGCTTTCCGTTGCCTCCGCTCTTCGCTTTCACGGCGAGCTTCGCCGACTCGAGCCGAGCGGCGAGCGCCTTCGCCTCATCGAGCTCCTGCTGGTTGCGCCGCTCGCGGGCCTTCTGCTGCGCGTCGCGTTGCGCGAGCGCGCCCTTGCCGGCCTCGCCCGCCAGCTTGCGTGGCAGGAGGTAGTTGCGCGCGTAGCCGTCCGCTACGTCCACGACGTCCCCGCGCTTGCCGAGCGCCGCGACGTCACGCAAGAGAATCAGCCGCATGCGCGAGCTATTCGGAACCGAACGGCAGAAACGCGATCAGGCGGGCCCGCTTTACGGCGGTCGTCAGCATGCGCTGATGCTTGGCGCAATTGCCGGAGATCCGGCGAGGGACGATCTTGCCGCGTTCGGAGACGTAACGCTTGAGCCGTGGGACGTCGCGATAGCTGACCGCGATGGCGCGATCCGTGCAAAAACTGCACGGCTTGCGCTTGGGCCGCCGCTCTTTGACGGCGCGTTTGAGCTTGGTTGGCATGGTTTCCTTTCGACTAGGTGGTTGCCGGTCCGGTCGACCCTGCGCGGGCTCCGGACCCTAGCCAGGTGACGCCTCAAAACGGGAGCCACCACCGGCCCCGCGCATTGACGGGGCCGGATTTTGGAACGTATGTTCGGACAATTAGCCGGGTGCCCTGCCCACCTCAATGACGGTTGGTTCGCAATGGTGTATACTGCATGGGTTACCCAGGTCGAAGCCCGCTACAGTTCTTAGGATACTAGAAGCGAGTCGGATCCGGAGAACAAGTCACCCCAAACTTAGGAGATTCGCTCGTTTAATATGTATACCGATGAAATGCTCACGTGCGTTGACTGCGGGCAGCAGTTCGCTTTTACCTCAGGAGAGCAAGAATTCTTCGCGATGAAGGGCTTCACCAATAAGCCCAGCCGCTGCACGGACTGCCGCGCCGCCCGCAAGGCCGGCCGCTCGTCGAACGGCGGCGGCTCCCGCGGCGGGGGCATGCGCGAGATGTTCAAGGCAACCTGCAGCCAGTGCGGCGGCGTCGCGGAAGTTCCGTTCCAGCCGCGCGGCGACAAGCCGGTTTACTGTCGCGACTGCTTCGCGACGCGCCGGTCGTCGTACCGGTAGGCCGGGGACCCGGCATCGGCGCTCGCACGCCGAACGAGGAGCCTGCCGATAAAGGCAGGCTCTTTTCATTCGCCGTGCAAATCGGCAGCGCGATGGAGCAGCTGGGCAGGTACGGCACCGGCGTCGGGCTGGCGCTCATTCACGTCGGTGCGCTGGCCGCGTTTCTTCCGGCGTTCTACAGTCCTTCCGCCCTCACGGTTGCCGCGATCATGGCGTATCTCACCGGCGCGCTCGGAATAACCCTTTGCTATCATCGGGTGCTCACGCATCGCAGCCTGCGGCTGCGCAAGCCGCTGGAATATCTCTTCGCCCTCTTCGGAACGCTGGCGCTGCAAGGCGATCCCATCCGCTGGGTCGCCGTGCATCGCAAACACCATGCTAACGCCGATCACGAGGGCGATCCGCACGACATTCGGATGGGATTCCGTTGGGCGCACGTTGACTGGCTATACCGCCACAACATCGCGATGCCGTCGCAAGATGAAATCGAGCGCTTCGCTCCCGATCTGTACGCCGATCCGTTTTATCGCGCGCTGCAATACCTCGGCGCGCCGCTACAGCTGGTGCTCGCCGCGTTGCTCTTCTTCCTCGGCGGCTGGGCCTGGGTCGTCTGGGGCGTCTTCGTACGGCTCGTAATCAGCTATCACTCGACGTGGCTCGTGAACAGCGCGGCACACATGGTCGGCTATCGGTCGTTCCGCACGACCGACCGATCGACCAACTGCTGGTGGGTCGCCCTCCTCGCTTTCGGCGAGGGCTGGCACAATAATCACCACGCCTTTCCGTTCTCGGCGCGCCACGGCTTGCGCTGGTTCGAGATCGACATGACCTGGTGGCACGTCCGGGTGCTCGCCTTCCTGCGACTCGCCGACAATGTCCGCATTCCCAGCGCGCCGATGCAGCGCCGCCTCGCGTACGCAAACGTGCGTTCGTTCGGGAAAACTGGCGCGGATACGGTATAATCACGGCATGAACCAGCCTCGCCAGCACTGGGAGCGGCCCGACTTTCAAGAGCACCCGCTCGGAGCTGAGGTTACGGCGTACCTGACGTCGCCCGTACGCAAGCCGAAGCTCTAACCGCGCGCCTCCTCGCCGTCGGCGCGGCGCGTTATCACGACAAACATCCCTTCCATCAGCGGCTCGTCGCCGGAACGCTCGACCGCGCCCAGGTGCAGGCCTGGGTCTCGAACCGCTACTACTATCAAAAGCAGATCCCGGTAAAGGACGCGGCGATTCTCGCCAACCTGCCGTCGGCGGCGCATCGGCGCGTCTGGATCGCGCGCATCACCGATCACGACGGCACCGGCGACGGCGAGCGCGGCGGCACCGCCGCGTGGCTGGCGCTTGCGCGCGCGGTCGGACTCGATGAGTCGCACGTTCTCTCAGAGCGTGCCGTCGCGCCGGGAACGCGCCTTGCCGTCGACGCGTACGTGACGTTCGCGCGCACGAAGCCCTGGGTCGAGGCCGTCGCCTCATCGCTCACCGAGCTCTTTGGACCGCCGGTGATGGAGCGCCGAGCCGCGGCGATCGTCGAGCGGTACCCCTGGGTCGATCCGGCCGGCCTCGAGTATTTCCGCAGGCGCATTCCGCTTGCCAAGCGGGACGCGCAGAGCGCCCTCACGTGGGTGCTGGAGCAAGCCGTCACGCCGGAGATCGCGCAGCGCTGCGTCGAGGCTCTGGAATTCAAGTGCAACGTGCTCTGGGCGATTCTCGACGCCACGGCGCTCGCGAGCGGCGTCTTCTCGTGAATGACGCAGCGCGGCCCCGATTCGGCAAGGGCGTGAAGCTGCGTCACGATGCCGACGGCACGGCCATGCTGCTCGTGCCGGAGGGCGCGCTCGCGCTCAATGCACCGGCCGCGGTGGCGCTCGAGCTCGTCGACGGGGAGCGCAGCGTGGACGAGATCGTCGCCGCGGTGATCTCGCGCTTCGACGTGACGCTCGAGCGCGCGCACGCCGACGTCCACGAGCTGTTCGAGCGGCTGGAGGTGCGGGGATTCCTGCTCCTTCGACAGGGCTCAGGATGACGAAAATAGGTAGGCCGATGTCGTTGCTGTGCGAGATCACCTATCGCTGCAATCTGCAGTGTCCGTACTGTTACAATCCGCTGAGCCTGCGCGACTATCGGGACGAGCTCTCGACCGAGCAGTGGTGCGTGGTCCTAGCGCAGGCCGCGGAGCTCGGCGTCGTGCAGACGCACTTCTCCGGCGGGGAGCCGACGCTGCGGCGCGACCTGCCGGCGATGGTCGCGTTTGCCTCGGGTGCCGGCCTCTACACGAACCTCATCACGCAGGGAACCTTTCTGGAAGACGCGCTGCTCGATGAGCTGCTCGCCGCCGGCCTCGATCACGTGCAGATCAGCATCCAGGCGCCGGAGGCCGCGCTCGCCGATCGCATCGCGGGCACGACCGCGCACGCGCGTAAGCTCGAGGCGCTGGAGCGCGCGCTGCGGCGCGACGTCGCGGTGACGCTCAACTGCGTGCTACACCGGCTCAATCACGACGCGATCGGCGATGCGATCGCGCTGGCGGAACGGCTCGGCGTGCGCCGCCTGGAGCTCGCCAACGTGCAGTTCTACGGGTGGGCCTATCGCAATCGCTTGGCGCTGATGCCGACGCGCGAGCAGGTCGAGCGCGGCGAGGCCGTCGTCACGGCGGCGCGGGAACGCCTGCGCGGCGCGATGGAGATCGCATACGTGCCGCCCGATTACTTCGACGACTTCCCCAAGCCGTGCATGAACGGCTGGGGGCGGCAGTTCATGACGGTGACGCCGAACGGAATGGCGTTGCCGTGTCCCGCGGCCGCCGCGATCCGCACGCTGCATTTCGAAAACGTGCGGGATCGCGCGCTCCGCGCGATCTGGCAGGACTCTGAAGCGTTTTGCCGCTATCGCGGCACCGCCTGGATGCCGGAGCCGTGCCGCTCGTGCGACCGCCGCGAGATCGACTGGGGCGGGTGCCGCTGCCAAGCGTTCTTGCTGACCGGCGACGCCGGCGCCACCGATCCCGTCTGCTCGCTGAGCGCCGACCATCGGCTCGTCGTCGCGCTGCGCGAGGGCAACGGGCAACGCGAGCCGGTAGCTCGCCGCGCGTGATCGTCCGCGTGCTCGGCTCGGCCGCCGGCGGCGGCGTTCCGCAGTGGAACTGCGCATGCGCGAACTGCGCGGCGGCGCGTGAAGGGCACCGGCCGCGGCGCACGCAGTCGAGCCTCGCGCTCAGCCCGGACGGCGCGCGCTGGCTGCTGCTGAACTGCTCGCCCGACGTCGCCGCGCAGATCGAAGCCTTCGCGCCGCTGCAACCACGCCGGTCGCGCGGCACGCCGATCGGCGGCATGCTGTTGACCGACGCAAACGTGGATCATCTGGGCGGCCTCGCCGCGCTTCGCCAGCACGGCGAGCACGGATTCATCGTGCGGTCGAGCGGTGTAGTGCGCGCGTTAGCGGCGGTGCAGCCCGCGTTTGCAGCGTTCACGCGTGCGCCGCATCGCTGGCTGGAAGCACCGCTGGGGGCGCCCTGCGATCCGGAAGGCGGCGAGGATCTCGTCGGTAACCGGCTGAGGGTGCGCGCGTTCCCCGTCCCCGGTACGACGCCGGGTTACGACGGACGCCGAAGCGCTAGCGGCGCGGTCGTCGCATATGAGATCGCCGAGCCAAACGGCGCAACGTTGCTCTTCGCGCCGGTCTTCGCGGAGATCGACGCGACGCTCGCGAGCGCGCTGCAGTCCGCGAGCGTGGCGTTCCTCGATGGATCGTTCTATTCGGACGACGAGCTCGTCGCGCAGGGTCTCGCGGACAAGCGGGCGCGATCGCTCGGTCACCTGCCGGTGGGCGACTGGCGCGGCACGCTCGCGCGGCTGCGGAGTCGATCGAGACGCACGATCTTCACGCATCTCAACAACTCCAACCCCATGCTCGATCCGAATTCCTCGGCCGCCGCACACGTCCGCGAGGCAGGCGTCGAGATCGCCTACGACGGCATGGAGCTGACGGTCTAGGGGCCTCTAAAAGTCGTCGTCGGGCTCGATCTCCGCCTGTCCGTCGGCGGCGAAGAACGATGCCTGGCGCATCGTGGGTATCGGCTCGAACGGCAGCGCACGCTGCAAGAAGTCGAAGCAGTCGGCGAGGTCCGCCGCGCGGAGGTCGGTCGTGTTGAGCGAGTGCAAGGCGAACGCGGTCTCGACGAACCGTATGATGCTGCCGAACTCATACTGCTGGTGCGACACATAATGATGCTTCGCCCACGGAGAAATCACGATAAACGGCACGCGCGGACCAAGCCCCATCCGATCGAGCTGCGGCGGCGCCACGTGATCGTACCAGCCGCCCCAGTCGTCCCAAACGACGAAGATCGCCGTGCTGCTCCAATCGCGGCTTTCGCCGATCGCGTTGACGACCGAAGCGACCCAATCCGGTCCGTACTGCCCGGCGCCCCGCAGCCCGACGTCTTTGTTGGTGCTGTGGAAGGGAAGAGCGTGATCGGAGTTCTGCATCTTCGGCACGACCCACGTGATCGACGCCACATCGCCGGCGCGAGCGTCGGTCAGGATTCGCGTCTCCGGCGATACGACGTTGCGCCAGCGCGACGAGTACCGGATGTGCGCGATCGCGTCGAATGCCGACCAGATGCTGCCGAGCCGGTTGATAGCCGGCGCGTAATAGCGCCAGGTCACGCCGGCATCGGTCGCCATGTCCGCCACCGTCGGGAAGTCGAGACACGGAAAGATGCCCGGATCGACCTCGCGGCCGTCGGGCGCCATTAGCGCGACGCGCGCGTACAGCGGCGAGTCGCAGCCCCAGGCGAAGCGCGTCGTGCCGAGATGGTTGGGATTGCTCGCCGTGTACGCCGCCTGACCCGCGATCAGGTAGAGGTGCGCGGGGAAGCTCGGGCCGGTGTTCGACTGGAACATCCGGTCGGAGAAGGTGAAGCGCTCCGCCATCGTCCAGTACGAAACGACCTGGTTCTCCGGCACGTAGGCGTACGGGAAATCCCGCGGCTGCCGCGGATAGGTCGCGACGCTCGCGAAGCCGTCCATCCGGCCACCGTCGTATTCGGTAACCCAGGCGCGATGCTGATGGTCGACGTCGGCGGGATAACCCAGGTCAATGGGACGCAGGGAAACGGGACCGATGCGGCGCTCTGCGAACCTTACCGTATCGGCACCCGGAAAGCCGTTGAAGAGGTTATCGACGCTGCGATTCTCCTGGATGATGATGACGACATGCTTGATGTGAGTGTGCACGTCGTGAGCGAAGCGAGCGTTCGTCGCTCCCATGGCCAACCACGCGAGCGCCAGCGCTGCCGCTTTCGCGGGCGTGCCGCTCATGATCCGTCGAATACCCGGGAAGACTCACTCATATGACCATCGTGCTGGAACGGCTCGCCGCGGCGCTCACGATGGCTGTCGTTGCCTGGTCGCAGTTCCGCATGGGCCCCCAGAACAATGCCGTCATCGGCGGTGGCATGCACGCGAGCTGGCGCACCGAGACGGGGGGCCAGATCTCCGCGAGCCCGACACTCGCCGAGGGCACGCTCTACATCGGTAACAACAACGGCTCGCTCTACGCGCTCGACGCGCAAACGGGGCAGATTCGCTGGAAGGCGCACGTCCCCAACCCGCTGATGAGCGCGCCCTTGATCTACGGCGACCTCGTGATCGTCGGCGAAGGCGATCCCACGAGCCGCACCTCGTCGCCATCGGAGCCGGTGATGGTGGGGCAAGGGCCGAGCGCCCTGATCGCGTTCGATCGTGCCACCGGCGCGATGCGCTGGCAGACCCTGCTCGCCGGATCGGCGATGCCGACGCCGGCGATCATCGACGGCGTGCTCGTGCATCACGACGGCGCGGGGTGGATCAACGGGCTCGATCCCGCGACGGGCGAAAAGAAATACGCGCGTTCGATCGGATCGATGGCGTCGATGACCGCGATGCTGCCTGTCGGCAACGGCGACTTCGTCACCCTGGGCGTCGGCAGCAACGCCGCGTGGCGGCTCCATGCCGACGACGGGGCGCTCATATGGCGCAGTCCCTTCTCCAAAGGAGCCTCCGGCATAGGAGACTGCCCTCCCGTTACCGACGGCGCGCGGGTGTTTTGCGATTACGTTTCCCCGGTCTTTCCGGATACTTCGACGGTCATCGGCAACCTCACCGTCCAGCGCGTCTACGCCCTCGACGTCACGAGCGGCGCCCCGCTCTGGGACGTCGCGCTCGAGAGCGGACCCCTGCCCATCCGCAACGAGGCCGCGATCCCGCTGCTCGCCGACGGCCTGCTCTATCTGGGAAGCGCAATCACGCCCTGGATGCACGCGCTCGACGCGACGAGCGGCATGCTCGTGTGGGAGTCGCCGACGAAGGGCGCGGTCAAGGGCGGTATCGTCGACGTCGACGGCGTCGTATACTTCGGCGATCTCGGCGGCTACCTGTGGGCGCTCGACGCTAAGACAGGGCGCGTGCATGGAGACAAGCTGATGCACACGCCCTTCAACGTCGGCTCGCCGATCGTCGTCGGCAAGACGCTCGTCATCGGCAGCGACTCCGGCGCGGTAATCGCGGTCCCGCTCGACGACATCCTCAACTCACACGACTAGCGTTCCGTCGCCCAGATCTGCTTCAGCGCGCCGCGCGTTGTGCGCGCGGTAAGCGCGTCGACGGAGCCGCGGCCTTTCGTGATGGCGTTGAGGCCGTACCACGCTTCGTCCCGGGCACATCCCGGCCAATAATTCGTGAAGTTTAGGTCCCCCACGTGCTTGCTCCGGAAGCCCCAGTCGTTGACGTCGGCCTTCCACCATTCGTCGGTCCATTCAAGATACGTCCCGCCCGAAACGACTCCGTCGGTTTGATAGCCTTTGTACAAGAGCTCCGCGCTGTTCTTTACGTAGTCCACGAGGCCGGCCATGTTCGGATTCGCGCCGGCATCGTTCGGCAGCTCTTTGACGTCGCGCGTTAGCGGCAGGCTCGTCGGCTTCAGCGGATCGCACACACCGTTCTTATCCGGGTTGCCTTTCGGATAGGAATACGTGTTTGCTTCGGCGGTGTGATAGGCGGCGCTGGCTCCGTACTCCGTGAAAATGACGGGTTTGTCCGTCGTATCCCGGACCTGAGTGAACAGGTTGTTCGGGTGTTCCGTGAAGGAACGCCCACGGAACGTATTGTCGCCCCACACGTCGACCGCCGCGTGGTATTTCTCGCCGTAGTAGATCTGGGCTATCTGTTGGATTCCCTTGAAGTCGATCTTGGTGAGGCCGTCGTAGTCGGAAGTCATCACGAGCTTCTTTGCGCCCTGATCCTCGAAGCCGCGCTTCGCCGAGACTGCGACGCGGTTGAAGTTGTCCCACCACGCCTTGTTGTCCCAGACGTCGTTCCCGATGATCTCGTTGCTGATCGCTACGCCCATGACGGCCGGGTACTTCGCGTACTTCTTGTCGAGCTCGTAATACTGGTTCACGAGACTGTTCACTGCGCCTTCGTCCAATAGCTTACTGCTGGCGAAGTGGATGCTCATGATCACGAAGATCGGATTCTTGCCGTTGTTCCAGGCAGCATCGAGGAACTCGTTGATCGTGCCCACGTGCGCCTCCGGGCCGTCCGCCCAAGGCGGCGGCGTGACGTTGTAGACGTGGATCACGTTGACGCCCATCATCTGCATCATCGGGAGGTCTCGCGACCAGATCGGCTTGTTGCTGTTGCGCAGCGGCGAGTTGCACGCCGGCGGGTCCGTAACGAAGCCGCCGATCGGCGTCGGCGAGTACGCGACTCCCTTGACGAAAAAGTGATGCGGCGCCTCACCCTTGACGCGCTCTTCGATGAATCGGCCGTCTGTCGTCCATTCCGTGTTCGTGGATGGCGAGCTGCTGCCGCCCTTGCCCTCACAGGGATCGCCGCCAGCCATGCCGCGAAGACGCGCCGACGCGCCGGCAGCAGCGGAGATCGGATTGACCGGGCCCGCGTTCTGCGATCCACCGCAGGCCGTGAAAAGAAAGACGGCCGCGCATAGGGTCCCTAGACAGCGGCTAGAAGCTGGGTAATTCATGTAATCTCTCCGAGTAGCAGTCGTCGCGTTCCAAAGCGAAACGCGATTATCTCAACTTTTTCTCAGCGAGACGCCGCTAAACCTTCGGGAAAACCAACGGGTAGCCGTGCAACAGAGCCGGTAAGCATTCCGCAGCCGCGGACGTCAGCGCGAGACGCCTACCGGCTCCATCGCCCTCGGCTCATGGCTAAAAGAGGTTCCAGAGGTACTGGTTGTAGACTTCGTGATGGTACTGAACTTCTTGCGCTTTCACGAACGTTCCGAGTAGTCGCGGGCAGCGATCGGCGCTGGCCTCTTTGAGATCGGCGTAGCGCTTCTTGACGTCCTCGCCGAGGAGCTTGCTGGTCCACTCCGACGCGCGGAATGCCGCGAGCGCGTCGTAGATGTTGTCGGGCAAGTAGCGATCGGCTTGGCGCAGGTTCTTGAGGCCGCTCGCCGTGCCTTCGAGGCCCGTCTTGAACACCGCCAGCATCACCATGTAGGGGTTGGCATCCGGTGCCACCGAGCGCACCTCGGTGCGCATGCTGCGCTGGTTACCGATCGGGATACGGATCATCGAGCCGCGATCGATCGCCGAGGCCTTGAGCTGATTGGGAGCCTCGAAGTGGGGGTCGAGCCTCCGATACGAGTTCACGCTCGAGTTGAGCATGAGGCAGATGTCGTTGCCGAGCGTGAGGATGCGATCGACGAACTTCCAGCCGAAGCCGCTGAGCTGCTCCTGTCCCTTCGGATCCCAGAACAAGTTCTTGCCGTTTTTGCTCACCGAGACGTTCGTGTGCATCCCGCTCCCGTTCACGCCGACGACCGGCTTGGGCAGGAAGCTCGCCGTCATGCCTTGGCGCGTGGCGACCTGGCGGCAGATCAGCTTGTAGAGTTGGATCTGATCGGCCGCGGCGACGACCTCACCGTAGTTGTAGTTGATCTCGAACTGCGAGGGCGCGACCTCCGGATGATCCTTCTCGTTCTGAAAGCCCATCGCGCGCTGCACCTCGGCCACGGTGTCGATGAAGTTACGCAGCGGGTCGCCGGGGAGCGAGTGGTAGTAGCCGCCCGTATTGACGTACTCGAACTTTCCGGTCTCGTGATAACGACGCTCACTGTCGACGCCCCGGAAGAGGAATCCCTCGATCTCGTTGGCGGCGTTGAGCGCGTAGCCTTCCCTCGCATAGCTGTCGTTGGCGAGCTTCTTGAGCGCGCCCCGGATGTCGCCGGAGAACGGCCTGCCGTCGCGGTCGAACACGTCGCCGAAGACGAGGATCTTGCCGGGACCGAAGACGTCGGCCGGCGCCCAGTAGAACGCGCTCCAGTCCAAGGAGAGGCGCAGGTCGCTCTCGCGCTGCGGGGTGAAGCCGCGAATCGACGAGCCGTCGAACGTGAGGTTGTCGTAGGCGCGCAGCAAGAACTTCTTGTCGTAGTCCAGCATGTGGAGGCGCCCCTCGAGATCGCTGAACAGCACGGTCAGCGCCTTGATTCGCGGCTCGTCGGCGAGGTAGCGCAGTCGCTCTTCCTGCAGCGCGTGGAGCGGCACGCGCTCCTGGCGCTGCGCCTTCGCTCGCAGATTCAGCTCCTCGAGCTCCGCGTACGGAAGGGCCAGAAAATCACGCAGCTCCGCGCCGGTCGGGATGGCGGTCGAATTCATTCCTCGTCTCCTCGGGTGTCGGACGCGAGTGTATTGCTACGACGCTTGCACAAGCCGCGGCGCGCGCCTTTGGACAAGTGGTAAAAGGTTAGGGAAGCGCTTTGCTCAATCGTGTGCCGTCGGGCGAGCCGAGACCGGTGCACGGGTCCCAGCCCGGTCCGGCGTCGTACGCGCCGTTGCTACCCGTGGTGATGTCGTGTAGCGGGCCGGGATTGTTCGGATAACCAGGCACCGCGTACAAACTCGCGTTGAGGAATCCGGCGTTCTTTCCACGCTGTTGGTTCATCAGCGCGATCAGCGCGGCCCACAGCGGCGCGACCGCGCTCGTGCCGCCCGCGACCATGCTCGACCCGTCGACGAGAATTTGATATCCCGTGTTCGGGTCGGCGTCGCCGGACACGTCGGGAACGCCGCGCCCGCCTCCGGAGAATCCCGCGGGAGGCGCCGGAACGTTGGCCTTCGACTGCCACGAGGGAAGGGAGAAGTAGTCGCTCACGCCTCCGCCCGAATCGCTCCACGTCGTCTCCGAGGCGATCGTGGCGCCGGACCCGCTCAACGTCGTGCCGCCACAACCCAAGACGTACGGGCTCGAGGCCGGAAAATCGGCGTGCGATGCGCCGTCGGTCTGCCCGTCGCTCGAGCCGCCGTCACCCGAGGCGACGCAGACCGAGATCGCCATCGCCTGCGCGGCGGCAATCGCCTGATTCAGCGCGTCGCGAGCCTGCGCAGTCCAGCTTGACTCGGCCGCGCCCCAGCTGATCGAGATGACCGTCGGCTTGTTGGTCGTATCGTGAATCGCCGTGGTCACGGCGTCGAGGAATCCCTGGTCGCTGTTCGGCGCGAAGTACATGGCGATGCGCGCTCCCGGAGCGACGGAGCCGGCGACCTCCGCGTCGAGCATGACCTCGACGTCGGCGTTCTGATCTTGGCCGGGCGCGCTGCCGGCGCCGTCGATCGTCACGATGGTGACGGTTTGCGCCGTGATGCCAAGGCCCGAGAGATAGGACGCGAAGTCGGCTTGACTAAAGCCGCCGCCGAGCTCGACGATGCCGATGGACTGGCCGGTTCCGTCCACGCCGGATGGAAAGTCGTAGAGCTCGGCGACCTGGGACGGCGTAAACGACGCGATCGGCTTCGCCGCGATGCGGACGCGCGCGGCGGCCTGGGGACGGTCGTCCAGCCCGAGCACCGCCACGACGGCACCTGCGATGTCGGCCGGCACGGTGATGCCGCCCTCGCGGCCCCGGTACATCACGCCGTCGGCCTGGCAGCGTTTCAGCGTCACGCCGAACGCGGCGCTGAGCCGTGCGACGGTTCCGCGCAGCACGACGCTGCGCCGTCCGGAGCTGCTCTCGACGACGGCGAGCCCGTGCGCCCGCGCGAAGGCCTCGACCGATGCGACGTCGGCGGGGTCGGCGCCGTACCGATCGGCGAACTCCACGCGCGACAGCGTGCCGGGCGCAGGCACGCCGGCGCGCTTCGAACGCAGGAACACGGTGACCGTGGCCTCCTGCGTCGGGTCCGCGTCGCCCAGAACCTGGGAGCCCGGCAGAGGCGAACGCTCGCTTCCCGGAATGATCTGCCTATGGGTCATGGCGTCTCCCTATTTCAACGCGTAGAAGAACCGTACCACGTGGAAGAACACCGGTGCGGCGAAGATCAGCGAATCCATCCGATCGAGGATGCCGCCGTGTCCCTGGACGATCGTCCCGTAGTCCTTCACGCCGCTATCGCGCTTGATCGCCGAGAACACGAGCCCTCCCGCGAACCCGAGCAGCGTGATGAGCAGCGAGACCGCCGCGGACACGAGCGGGGTGAACGGCGTCATCCACCATAGCGCCGTGCCGATCGCCGTCGCGCTCACGATGCCGCCGACAAAACCCTCCCACGTCTTGTTCGGGCTGACGGTGGGCGCGATCTTGTGCCGTCCCAGGAGCTTGCCCCACACGTACTGCAAAACATCGCTCGCCTGATCGACGATCACGAGGTAGAGCAGCAGCTTCGCGTCCGGTCCGTAGCCGGGGATGTCGAGCATGTAGAGCGCCGGCGCGTAGCTGAGGCAGTATACGCAGATCATCAGGCCCCATTGAATTTTGGCGGCGCGCTCGAGGAACGACCGCGTGTCGCCCGCCAGCGCCATGACCGCGGGTAAGAACAGAAACGCGTAGACGGGGATCACGATCACGAAGCCGGACCAGCGCAGGCCGAGCAGAAAGTACTGCAGCGGCGTGAAGATGAAGAACGTCCAGAAGAGGGTGTGATGGTCGGCCCGGCGCGTCGCGACGAGCGTGATGTATTCGCGCAGCGCCAAGAACGACATGAGGCCGAAGAGCACGAGCGAGCCGGTCGGGCCGATGACCAGCGTGAGTCCGAAGATGACGCAGAGAACCCACCACGTCCGAATCCGCGCGTTGGCGTTGTCCACCGTGGCGCGCGCGGATTCCGTGCGAACGACGAGTTTGAGCGCAAGGCCGGCGAGCGTCGCGAGCGCCAGCACGGCGAGGACGCCGCCGAACGCGTCGGCCAGCTGCGGGTCGATCCGGTGCCCGGCAAGCGTCATCGCGGCTGCAGCGCGCAGAGCGCGTCGCGCATGCGCGCGAGAAAGTGCTCCTTTGACTCCGACGATTCGATGAACGACGACGGGCCGAACGTGACGCGGCTGATGAACGGCACGGGCAGGAACTCTCCCTTCGGCAGGATTCGGTTTAGGTTTTCGATGTAGGCCGGAATCAACGCGAGCTCCGGCTTTCGCAGGCAGAGATAGTAGAGCCCGCTCTTGAACGGCCCCACGGCCTCTCCGGTTCCGCGAGTTCCCTCGGGAAAGATGATCAGCGAGTATCGATCGCCCATGTCGTTGACGATGCGGTCGATCGTGTCGCGCGCGCTCGCTTCGCGGCTCGCCTGCCCGTGCCCGCGCGGCACGAGAATCGCGTTGAACACGTCCACCGCGAGCGTGCGGCGCAGCCCGTGATGCCAGTAATCCTGCGCGGCGACGGGGCGCGTCCGTCTTCGCATCGCTCGCGGCAGCGACGACCACAGCACGACGAAGTCGAGATGGCTCGTGTGATTGGCGAAAAAGACGCTCTGGCGCGCGGGAGGCCGGCCGCCGCGCCAGCTCACCTGCACGCCGCTGATCAGCCGTGCGCCCGCCGCGATCACGCCGGCGAACCGTCGCAGGGTCAACGTGCGTCGACCTCGGCGACGATGCAGAGCGTGCGCCGGATCAGCGTCACCAGCGAGCCGACCGCGACGATCGCCAGCGCGAGCGCCACGATCTGTCCGCGCCAGCCGACCACCGGCTCGAAGGCGGAGAGCACGCACGCGACCGTCAGCACGGCCATGCGCTGTGGCTTGGCCATCGGACCGATGAAGTAGTGACGCGCACCCATTGATGCGCCGAGCACGCGCGCGTAGGCGGTGAGGACGGCGAGCACGCCGGCGATCCATCCGAGCGTGCTGCCCCAGGCGAATGCGGTCAACGAGTAGCCGGCGCCGACCAGTATCGCGAGGTCGGCAAAGCGGTCGGGCATGTCGTTGAAGAGCTCGCCGTGCGGCGTCGCGTGGCCGCCTTCGACGGCGACCATGCCGTCGAGCATGTTGCAGAGCAGGCGCAGCTGGATCAGCGCGGCCGCCGCGAGCAACTCGAGAGCGCGTGCGGCCCCGCCGCTCCGCCCGCTCGCCCACAACGCGGCGGCGGCCCCTACGGCAAAGACGAGGCTCATTATCGAAACCACATCCGGCGAGATTCCGGCGGAGTTGAGCCCGCGTGCGAACGCCTTCGCCCAGCCGCGCTCGCGTGTGGCGAGCGGACGGCGCTTGGGATCGGGCGTCGGAAGCATGAATCTTTTCTTTCGGCGAACGAGTCACATTTGCTCGCCGTACTCCGTCAGACTGGCAAGCCTTTTTAAGATAGGAGCGCACAGTGAACGCGGTTTGTCTCATCGTCTACCCGGCCTCGGACGTGCCGAGGGCAACGAAACTCTTCACGGCCTGGCTCGGTACCGAGCCTTACGCCGAGAGCGGATACTATGTCGGCTTCAAAACCGGCGACGTAGAGATCGGCCTCGTCCCCGCCGCGGCACAACCCGGGATATCGGGTGCGCTCGCATACGTGGACGTCAGCGATATCAACGGTGCGCTGGCGACCCTCCTAGCAGCCGGAGCGGAGAAGGTAAAGGACGTCACCGACGTCGCCAACGGGCTATTGGTCGCGATCGTCAAGGATCCAGATGGAACGCCCATCGGGCTTCGTCAGTACCCGAAGTCGTAAGCTTTTTAGATCAGAACGGGATCTCGTCTTCGAGCTCGTCGCCGAGAGCATCGGAGCCGCCGGCCGGCGCCTGAGCCGGGGCGTGGCTGCGTCCGCCGCCGTTGAAACCGCGATCACCCGCTTCCGCGTCGTCGCGGCGCGACGAAAGCATCTGCATTCCGGAGATCACGACCTCGGTCGCGGTGCGCCGAATCGGCTGTCCGCTCTCGTCCTTCAGCTTGGTGTCGTCGTAAGAGCGGATCGAGAGGCGACCCTCGACGAGCACTGGGCTGCCCTTCTTGAGATACGTGTTGCAGGTCTCGGCCAGCCGCTCCCAGGCCACGACGTCCACGTACATCGTGTCCTCCGGCTTCGCGTCGCGCTTGTTCGGGTTGACGGCGATCCGAAACTTCGTGACCGCGGAGCCCGAGTTGACATAGCGAATCTCGGGGTCGCGGGTGAGATTTCCGACCAAGATCACCTTATTGAACGAGGCTGACATACTCCACTCTCTTTCGCCGATTTAACTCCAGCTCGATACGAGATTACGCCCGGCGAGTGTCACCTGTATGGCACAGATGTTGCCGAACGGCCGTCCTTTACGCGGATGGGGCAGGCGTGGGGGGCGCGGCGGCCGCCAGCGCCGCCATGTGCGTCCGCATCTTGGCGTCCAAGCGCACGACGAGCGCGCGCAACACGTCGTCGTGCAGTTTCAACTGCCGTTCCAATTCCTTGGAGACGCCGGGCTCGCTTTTGAACTGCATCACGACGTAGTTGCCCTCGCGGACGTCTTTGATCTCGTACGCGAGCCGCTTCTTGCCCAGCCGCTCGATCGCGGAGACTTCACCGCCCTGGCCCTTGACGATCTCGCCGATCGCGTTGGCCCGCTCCTCGACTTCGGCCTCTTCCAGCGACGGCCGCAGAATATAGGTTACCTCGTAGTCATTCATCGGCCGCCTTGTTCGCGCCGGCGGATGCCCCAGCCTGTGGGCTCGCGCGAGACCTGCCGCTCGGCAGCCAGGCGGTGCATCCGGCCCTGCGCATGGCCTCAAGGACTCTGCAGAAAACGCTTTGAAGAGCGCGTCCTGCCGTATCGGCGGAACGGTTGCTACGAGGAGAAACCATGGTTGCTAAACGCTTGGTGGTCGTCGCGTCGCTGGCGTTTGCCGCCGCAGGATGCGGCACGAACGGCGCGCTCTCCGACGTCGCACCGCAGCGGGCCGCCTCCGCCGCCCGCCCGTCCGCCGGCCATCCCGTCAGCCAATACATCTCGCACGTCATCGTGATCGTGCAAGAGAATCGCAGCTTCGAGAATTTCTTCGCCGGGTTCCCCAACGCCAACGCTCCGACGTTCGGCTGTATAGGCGGCGCGAGAAGCGGCGCGCGGCCGGCGCGACCGCGCCCGGGCTCGGGATCCGGCTGCCCGGCCGGCGATCAACAGGTGCCGCTCCACCCGATCACGTTCGTTGGGCCGGATCTGCGCCACGATTGGCGCTCGTCGATCGCGAGCTGGAACAACGGCAACATGGATGGGTTTTGGAGATTCGGCCACACCAGCGCCGACGACGCATACGCGTACGTGCAGCCCACTCTGATCCAGCCGTACTTAGACCTCGCCAACACGTACGTGCTCGCCGACGAGATGTTTCCGACTGAGTTCGGCGGCAGCTTCACCGCGCACCTGATGCTCGTCGCCGGCAACGACAACATCAGCAACAAGCCGTCCCACGCCGAGGTCGACTACCCGAGCGCCCCGCCGGGCGACTGCGATTCGCCGCCGGGCACCACCAGCTCGTACATCACGAAGACTCGAAGGGAACACCACAGCCAGGGTCCGTTCCCGTGCTTCAACCAGTTCACCACGCTTGCGCCGGTGATGGACAATGCCGGCGTGTCGTGGAAGTACTACGTGACCCAGCACATCGGCGCGGGGCTCTGGTCGCCGTTCGAGGCGATAAGACACGTCCGCTACGGGCGTGACTGGCATCGCAACATCATCTCACCCGAGACCACGGTGCTCACGGATGCCGGCAGCAATAATTTGGCCTCGGTGAGCTGGGTCACTCCCAGCAAGCCCGACTCGGACCACCCGGGCGACCACAGCGATCTCGGCCCCTCCTGGGTCGCCAACGTCGTGAACGCGATCGGCGAGAGCCCGTATTGGGACACTTCGGCGATCATTCTGCTCTGGGACGATTGGGGCGGCTGGTACGACAACGCCCCGCCGCCGCAGCTGGATTATCGAGGACTCGGCATACGCGTCCCGTGCCTGATCATCTCACCGTACTCGCGCGAAACGTCCCCGAGTCATCCCGGCTACGTCTCCCACACGCAGTACGAGTTCGGCAGCATCCTCCGCTTCATCGAGGAGACGTTCAACCTCCCGTACATCGGACCGGCGGACAAGGGCTACACCGATGCGCGCGCGGCCTCGCTGGACGACAGCTTCGACTTCACGCAGACGCCGCGTGCCTTCGTCCCGATCCAGGTGAAGTATCCGAGGTCGCGTTTCCTGCACGAGCCGCCGTCGAACGAACCGGTCGACACCGAATAACGGCGGCGCGCGCAGTCAGCGCGGCGAGCTACTGCTCGAGCTCGTGGACCGTGTTGTCTTCGTTGTCGGTATAGAACAGCGCCGTGTCGGAGTCGCTCGTTCCCGTGGCGAGCAATCCGAAGACCTCCTGCGTCTTATCCTCGTTGAGCTCTTTGGTCGCTAGCACCTTGCCCGCGGCGCTGATCTCCACCAGCGTGTTACCGCCTTTTCCGTTCGCGACGATCAGGTTGCCGTTCGGAAGCAGAGCCAGCGCTACCGGCGCGCGCAGGGGCGAGCCGCCATACAGGAGCGACGCGCACGAGAACCTCTTCTCCTTGCACTTGAACTTCTTACCGCCGGGCAGCACCTCGATCGTGCCCGTCGTCAGCAGGTTGCTCGCGTTCGTGACCGCTACCAGCGTGTCGTCGACGCCGTCGGTGATATAGAGCGTGTCGTTGCACTTGTTTCCGTGGTGGATGAGGGTCGCGTTGTACGCGATTCCGCCCGGGCCGAGGGCGCCCCAACCGGATCCGCCGACCGCGAAGCCGGTGATCACCGCGACGGGATTCTTATTGCCGTAGAGGCCGGCCGCGAACTTCACGATCGAACCGGTCTTGGCGTCGCCCACGTAGATGGACTCCGGCGCATAAGGCAGGCTGCAGTCCGCGTCGGCCGTCACGAGCGGCTCCTCGATCGGCCGTGCGTACTTCTTGACGGGTTTCGCCTTGTCGCTGTATTTCTCGACGATCTTGCTCGCGAGACCGCCGGCGAAGACGTCGTTGCCCGAGCTGACCGCGTCGCCGTCGCAACCCTCGACCAGGCTGCTCTGGACGAACCTCGCCGGCTTCGAGCCCGGTTTAGGATCGAGCACTTCGATCGTCGTGCCCTTTCCGGCCGCGCCGGCGGAGTCGGCAAAGTTGCAGACCAGGAGCTGCCCCTTCTTGAGCACGCCGAAGGACAGGCGCGCCTGCGATAGGGCGCGCGAGCCCTTATCGTGGTTCTTGGAATCGACCGTCGAACCGATCACGACGTCCTTCTTCAACTTCTTGAGAATCGACGTCGTGTCGTCCGGCGCAACGGACGCTCCGTCGGCAAAGGCAACTTGCGACAGAGCGCCGTTCGCGCCGGCGCTCGATGGGACGTCGCCGGTGCCGCCGCAGGCCGAGGTGGCGAGCAGCGCACCGGCGACGACCAGGAGCCTATTGCTCCAGTTCATGGACGCTGTTGTCTTTGGTGTCGGTGTAGAACAACGCCGTGTTCGAGTCGGTCTTTCCGGTCGCGAGCAATCCGTAGACTTCCTGACTCGAATCGGTGTTGAGCGTCTTGGTCGCGAGCACCGCGCCCGCGGCGGAGATCTCGACCAGCGTGTTGCCGCCCGCTCCGTTCGCCGCGACGAGGTTTCCGTTGGGCAGGATCGCGAGCGCTACCGGCGCGTTGAGCGGCGATCCGCTATAGACGACCGAGGCGCACGAGAACCGCTTCTGCTTGCACTTGAACTTCTTCCCGCCCGGAAGCACCTTGATCTCGCCCGTCGTGAGCAGGTTGCTCACCTTCGAAACCGCCACGAGCGTGTTGTCGACTCCGTCGGCGATATAGAGCGTATCGTTGCACTTGTGTCCGTGATTGATGAGCGCCGCGTTGTACTGCATTCCCACCGGACCCAGAGCGTTCCAGCCGGAGCCGCTGACCGCGAAGCCGGTGATGACGGCCACGGGGTTTTTCTGGCCATACAGGCCGGCGGCGAAGTTGACGACCGAGCCCGTCTTGGCGTCGCCGACGTAGACCTTTTCGGGCGCGTAGGGCAGGCTGCAGTCCGCATCGCCGTCGTCCAAGGGCTCCGCGATCGGCGAGCCGTAGGTCTTGATCGGCTTTGCTTTTTCGCTATACTTCTCGACGACGCCGCTGCTCATGCCGGCGCCGAACACGGCGTCACCCGAGCTGATTGCGTCGCCGTTGCAGCCCTGGATCTGGCTGCTCTGCACGAACGTCGTCGGTTTCGCGCCCGTTGTCGGCTTCAAGATCTCGACGGTCGTGCCGTTGCCTGCGGTTCCCGAAGAGTCTTCGAAGTTGCAGACCAGCAGCTCGCCCTTGGTCAGAACGCCGAAGGTAAGCGGCACCAGCGACAGGGCGCGCGGACCCATGTCGCCGTTGCCCGGATCGACGGTGGAACCGATGACGACGTCTTTCGTCAACTTGTTGAGAATCGACGTGCTGTCGGACGGCACGACATGGCTGCCCCCGGCGGACGAGGGCGCCGACAACGTGCTATTCGCCCCAACGCTCGACGGAACGGCGCCGCTGCCGCCGCACGCCGACGCCGCCAGAATCGCTCCGACGGCGATCAACGTCGGGTACTTTTGAAAAAACATTCTAAACCTCGCTGTAGCGCAGTGAAAGGGCGGCCCTTCGAATCGCCTTTTTGACCGCCCTGCTAGAGCGAGCGACCGCCGTCACCTTTCATACGAAAGTCCTGGCAAAGAAAACTATAGTCATCACGATACCGATGACGACGACGACGCCCCGAGCAAACGGCTGCGGAACGCGCCGAAAGAAGCGAGCGCCGAGATAGCCGCCCGCGAGCGCGATCACCGCCATCGGCAGCGCGAAACGCCAATCCACGATGCGCGCTACGACGAACGGAATCAACGCGACGCCGTTGATTGCGACGGCGAGCACGTTCTTGATCGCGTTCTGTGCGTTGAAGCTGGGCAGCCCCGAAAACGCGAGCACAGCCAGCATCAGTATCCCCATGCCGGCCCCGAAATAGCCGCCATAGATCGCGACGCAGAACTGCACGGCGATCTGCCACGGCGCGTGCCGGGGGGAGCGGGGCGCGCCGCGCGTAAGACGCGGGCTCAGCGCGAACACGATCGTCGCGAACAGCAATAGCCACGGAATGAGACGTTCGAACACGGCTTGCGGCGTGACCAACAGCAGGCACGCGCCGATCAGCGAGCCGGCGACGCTGACCGCGATCACCGGGAACAGGAGCCCGCGATGCGCCGCGACCTCCTCTCGATAACCGCGCGCGCTGCCGATCGTGCCGACCCACATCGCCGCGTTGTTCGTCGCATTGGCCGAGATCGGTGCTACGCCGGCGAACACCAGCGACGGAAACGACAGGAAGCTTCCGCCGCCGGCGACGCTGTTCATCGCGCCGGCCACGAATGCCGCGATTCCGGGGAGCAGGATCAGAGGGCGGTGCGTTCCCGTTTGGTAACGCGATAGACTCGGCGTACGTCCCGGAGCGCCTCGAGCTTGGTCAGCAGCTTATGAAGATGGTCGAGGTCACGGATCTGGATCGTGAGGCTGGACACCGCGACGCCGTCCTTGCGCACGCGGGCGTTGACCGAGCTCACCTGCGTCTTGAGCTCGGAGAAGACCGCCATGATGTCTTGGAGCAGCTGCGCGCGGTCCTCGGCCTCGACCTCGATGTCGACGCAGTGCGTCAGACCCGCGTCGTCGACCCACTGCGCCTGCAGGATCCGCTCGGGCGTGGCGTTCATGTACGCGACGTTGGGACAATCCGCTCGATGGACGCTGACGCCGCGGCCGATCGTCACGTAGCCGATGATCGGATCTCCCGGCACCGGCGAGCAGCACTTCGAGAGCCGCACGAGCACGTCGTCCACTCCGGCGATGCGCACGCCGCTCGAGCGGCGCACGCCCTTTCGCGGAGCCGGCCTGCGCCCGATCTTCGTGAGGTCCACGACGTTGTCGTGCTTGAGCTCGTCCCGCACGCGGTTCGCGACGGCTTGCGCGGACGCGTCACCGAAGCCGATCGCGGCATAGAGGTCCGTCGGAGTGGCGTAGTTCAGTCGCGACGCGATCCGGCCGAGCAGCTCGCCGCGCGCGACGTCGGTGCGCAGCCCCGCGCGCGCGAGCTCCTGCTCGAGCGCCTCCTGCCCCGCCAGCACGTTCTCCTCGCGACGCTCCTTGCGGAACCACTGCTTGATCTTGTGCTTGGCGCTCGAGGTCTTGACGATCGAGAGCCAGTCGAGCGACGGCCGCCCGCTCGACTTATTGACGAGGATCTCGCAGATGTCGCCGTTCTGCATTGCGTAGTCGAGTGGAACGATCCGTCCGTTGATCTTCGCGCCGACGCAGTGATTGCCGACGTCCGTGTGCACCTGGTAGGCGAAGTCCAGCGGCGTGCCGCCGGCCGGGATCGAGTAGACGTCGCCGCGCGGCGAGAAGACGAACACCTGCGAGTCGAACAGGTCGAGCTTCAGGTTTTCCATGAACACCCGCGAGTCGCGCATGTCCTTCTGCCATTCCAGCAGCGCGCGCAGCCACGAGAGCTTGTTCTCGAACTGGTCGGCCTTGCCGCCTTCCTTGTAGCGCCAGTGCGCCGCGATGCCGTACTCGCCGGTCCGATGCATGTCCCACGTGCGGATCTGGATCTCGAGCGGATCGCCGCTGGGCCCGACGACCGTCGTGTGGAGAGACTGATACATGTTGGGCTTGGGCATCGCGATGTAGTCTTTGAAGCGGCCCGGCAGCGGGGTCCACATGGCGTGCACCGCCCCCAGCGCGGCGTAGCAGTCCTTAACGGTGTCGACGATGATGCGAATAGCGGTCAGGTCATAGATCGTCGAAAACTCGCGCCCCTTGCTGATCTTCGAATAGATCGAGTAGAAGTGCTTCGGTCGGCCCTGGATCTCGGCGTTGACCTTAAGCGCCTTGAACTCGTCGCGAAGCCTCGCTATCGCATTCTCGACGTCGGCCTCGCGCTCGCGCCGCGTCTTGGCGACGCGCTCGACGATGTCGTGATAGCCCGCCGCATCCAGGTAGCGCAGGCACTCGTCCTCGATCTCCCACTTGATCTTCCAGATGCCGAGCCGATGCGCGATCGGCGCGTAGATGTCGAGGGTCTCGCGCGCGATCGCCTGCTGCTTCGCGGGCGGCAGGCTCGCCAGCGTGCGCATGTTATGCAGGCGGTCCGCCAGCTTGATGATGATGACGCGAATATCCTTGGCCATCGCCAGGAACATCTTGCGCAGGTTCTCGACCTGCGCGTCTTCCTTTGACTGATACGGAATCCGCGTCAGCTTGGTCACACCGTCGACCAGGCGCGAGATCTCGTCGCCGAACTGCGCCGTTACCTGTTCGCTCGTGATGGAGGTATCCTCGACGACGTCGTGGAGCAGCGCCGCAGCGATCGTCTGATGATCCATCTCGAGGTCGGCCA
The DNA here is from genome assembly GCA_019235995.1 of Vulcanimicrobiota bacterium. Classification (GTDB taxonomy): domain Bacteria; phylum Vulcanimicrobiota; class Vulcanimicrobiia; order Vulcanimicrobiales; family Vulcanimicrobiaceae; genus Cybelea. The sequence continues at coordinate 52,821 of JAFAJV010000078.1, read as the reverse complement.
GGATCCCGGCGACGGCCAGCGGGTGCTCGATGAAGGACTCGCCTGACGCCCGGCGCTGACCCTCATGCGCGGCGACGGCCAGCTCGTAGCCACGCAACAGCGCCCCCGTGTCGGCGGAGGTGTCGTAGCGGCGGACTCGCTCGATCAGCTCGGTGATGGTCATGAGTATCCCGCTATTATAACCCACGGGGCCGGTGGACGCGCCCCGAAGCCGTGCGGGAGTCTACGGCGGCGACGGGCTCGGGGCGGGGGTCACGGTTTCGACGTCGAGCCGATTCTTGAAGAGGATCGTGGCGATCTTGCCCTGCGCGTCGAGCGCGAGCCAGAGGTAGATGTTCCCCGACGAGCACCGCATCTGATAGGCGTAGCCGCGCGCGCCGGGCGGGAAGTCGGGTGCGATCCAGGGGCCCAAGAAGACGACGTCCATCAGGGCTCCGAGCTGGCCGAGCGCCGTCGAGGTGTCGGCGATCTTCGCGTCCGTGAGCTTGTCGAGCACCTGCTGCGCGTAAAGGCTCTTGTTGATCGAGCCGGCCTGCCACTGCACGAACTGCTGACGCGCGAGCTTGGTGATCGCCGGGTCCGCGATGGGCGTGGGCGACGGCGACGGCGTGGGCGTCGCGCGGGGACGCGCGAAACCCGGCACCGCCGACGTCAAGGCGAAGGCCGCGATTCCGGCGGCGAAGAGAACGGACCTCATCCTGCGATTAGTAGGAAAGAAACGTGACGATGTCGTGACCGGCAAGCTTTTCGCGGCCACGCAGCGCGCTCAGCTCGACCAAGAAGGCAAACGCGTCGACGGAGGCGCCGAGCCGCTCCAGGAGCCTCCCGGTCGCAGCGGCGGTGCCGCCCGTCGCGAGCAGATCGTCGACTACCAGCACGTGGTCGCCCGTGCCGATGGCGTCGGCGTGGATCTCCAGCGCGTTGGTGCCGTATTCGAGCGCGTACTCCTCGCTGAGCTTGTCGTGCGGCAATTTCCCCGGCTTACGGATCGGGATGAAACCGGCTCCGATGGCGTACGCAATCGGCGCTCCGAGGATGTAGCCGCGCGCCTCGATGCCGACGACGTAGTCGATTCCACGGCCGATGAAACGCTCCACGAAGAGGTCGATGGCGCGCCGAAAGCCTTGCTTATCTTTCAACAACGGGGTAATGTCACGGAAAAGGATCCCGGGAATCGGAAAATCCGGGATCGCTCGAATCAGGGTTTCGATCTCCACCACGAACCGGTTACAGTCGGGGGATCGAAGGGCCTGCAGAAAGGATGGACATGAAGAAACCGTATGCCCTGGCCGCCGCCATCACGGCGGCGCTCGCCGCGGGCACGGCGGCACCCGCGCTCGCAAACGGCGCGGGCAGCACCACGACGATCATCGTCGTCACCGCCGCAGCCGCTGCCTCCGTTCCGCTCATCGTCAATTACAACCACAAGGTCCGCGAGAAGCGAGCGGAAGAGCAAGAGGTGGCGCGCCGGCAAGATGCCTACCGCGACTGGTTCTATCACAAGTACGGCTATTACCCGACCTACGATCAGTTCAGGCAATGGTACGTGCAGACGTACAACACCAGTCCGTAGGTAACGCAACAACGAGAGCGCCGAGCCACTCCTGGGGGAACGGCTCGGCGTTCCTCTTCTGAAAGTGCGAATGAAGGCCGACCTGAGCTCGCCGAGAAATCGGCTGCTTCTCGCCGCCGCGATCTCCCTCGCGCTGCACGAGGCGGCGGCCGGACTCGTCCCACGCGACCTCTGGCGGCCCGCACCCAGCAACGAAATCGTCACGCGCGCGCAGATCCTGCGCGTCGCACGCCTCATAGCGACTCCGACGCCCCGGCCGGTACGCACCGCCGAGCCGGTTCGTCCCGCCGCGGCGCCGGCGCCACGCCGCGCCGCGGCCGCTCCGCCGCAGGTCGCGCAATCTTCGGCGCACCGTCCCGAACCGCGTCGCAGCGTCGTGCCAACGCCCTCGCAGGGTCGCCCCGTATGGGACGCGACCGAAAGCGGCAACGGACACGCGGTCGTCGCGTCGGCCGGTACCGGTACAAACGGTAGCGCGGGCGCAGCCGACGGCGGCGGCGCAGCGCCAAATGATACCCGCCCGTGCGGCTTCGTGACCTTTTCGGATCCGCACGGCTCGCAGTACGATTCACGCACGCACGGATTTTGGGTCGACATCCGCATGTCGGTGCGTTTCGCCGACGGCACGACGCAGTCGATGATCCTGGACTATCCTTGGTACTATCCCAGCGAAGCCGCGAACCCGTGGTCCGATGCGAACCTGCGCGATCCGAACTTCCCGACGCGTTTCCAGCAGCCGCCGCCCGGAAAGGCGACGGGTGAGCCGCCGCTCGTGCAATACGTCATGGCGCATAGCACGGCGGAGGGGCTCACCCTCTTGCGCGACTGCCCTGGGTCTTCGAGCTAGACTTTCAGCTCGATTTTTTCCAGCGCGCCTTTCGTCGACACGACGTGGTGGTTGAGACGCAGCTGCTCGGGCTCGAGACCGAACGCGAGTCCCAAGAGTTGCGGCAGGTGGAAGATCGGTACGTCGATCTCTTGCTTGAGCACTCTCGCAGCGTCCGGCTGCTGCCCATCGAGATTCAGATGGCAGAGCGGACAGGGCGTCACGAGAAGGTCGGCGCCCTTCTCCTTCGCCTCGATGATGTGGTTGCCGCCCATCGCGAGCGCCTTGTCGCGATTGAACGTCAGCATCGGGAAGCCGCAGCACTTCGTTGAGCCGCGATACTCGACGGGCTCGGCCCCGAGCAGCGCGATGAGCCGCTCGAGATACGTCTTACGCTCGGGGCGCTCGCGTAGCCCGAGCGACTCGACGGGCCGCAAGATGTAGCAGCCGTAGAACGGCGCGATCTTCAGCCCGGTGAGCTTGCGCTTGATGCGAGCGGCGACGCGATCGATCCCGATGTCTTCGAAGAGCATCCAGAGCAGATGCTTGACCTTGGTCGTGCCGCCGTAGCGGAAGCCCTGGTCGGCGATCGTCGCGTTGGCGCGATCCATGCGGCCTGGATCTTGCTGCAGGTGATAGTTGTGATTGGAGAGCACGCCCTGACACGTGCTGCAAATCGTCATGAGGTCGGCGTCCTGCGCCTCCGCCATGGCGAGCGTCAGGCCGTTGAGCGCGTCGGCGAGCTCGGGGTTCTGCTCGCTGAGCACGCCGGCCCCGGTGCACGGCGCCTGCGTGAGCTCGTGGAGCTCCAGGCCGAGCGGTTCGGCGATGGCCGTAGCCGACACATAGAGCTCCGGACAGGCGCCCTTCGACACGCAGCCGGGATAGAACGCAACCTTCACTTGAACCGTCCTCCGACACGTTCGAAAATCGCCTTGATGCGTTTGAGTCCTGGAATCTTATGATGGATGAGCGGCGGGAGCTTGCCGGCACGCAGCATGTTGAACGCGCTCGGGAGCACCTTGAGCTGCTCGATGACGTTGAAGTAGCCGATCGACTTCGGCATCAGCGTGAGCTCGTTGAGGCGTCCGCTGTCCCGTACCGACTCCGCGAACGCGTCGGCGTGGCGGGTGCCGGCATTGTTGGTGAAGCCGGCGTCCACCGCGAGCTTGCGCAGCTTCAGAATCTGATCGAGCGGCGCAACGCCCTTGGGACACTGCGCGACGCACTCGTAGCAGTGCGTGCAGTCCCAGATGCCCCCGGACTCGCTGTATTGGCCCAGCCGCTCCTTCGTCTCCGCGTCGCGCGGATCGCCCGTGTAGCGATACGCCTGTGCGAGCGCCTGCGGGCCGAGGAACTCCGAGTTGACGGCAAAGGACTCGCAGTCCATCAGACACGCGCCACAGCTGATGCAGCTCACCTCCTGAATGAGCTCTTCCATCGCTGCGTTCGGCACGCGGTATTCCTCGTCGGGCGGCGGGATCGGCTGTTTGTTCTGCAGCCAGGGCTTCACCGCGAGGTGTTTCTCCCAAAACGGCGCCATGTCGCAGACGAGGTCACGGATGACCGGCATGGACGGCGGCGACTCGACGCGCGTCTTGCCGTCCTTGGTGAACGCTTGCAGCTTGCTCTTGCAGGCCAGGTTCGCGTGGCCGTTGATCCACATCGCGCACGAGCCGCAGATCGCGCTGCGGCAGGCGCAGCGCACCGCCAGCGACTGGTCCTGGTATTCGCGGATCTCGATCAACGCATCCAGCACGACCGCGTGCTCGGGAAGGTCGACGGTGTACGTCTGGTAGCGCCGAACCGGCGAACGGTTCCACGGTGCCGGAAACGGCTCGCCCGGGATCGCGTTGTCCGCGTAGCGGCCCTCGGGGTTGTATCGCCCGACTTCGATCGTGAACTGCATCAGTACGTGCGCACCTCGGGCTTCCAGCGTGTGATGGTGACGGGGACGTGCGAGACCTCCGGCTCGCGGCCGCCGCGATGGGTCAGCACGACGTGCTTCAGCCACTCCGCGTCGTTGCGATCCGGATGCTCGGTGTGCGTGTGCGCTCCGCGGCTCTCCTTGCGCTCCAGCGCGGCGCGTATGATCGCTTCGCCGCAGTCCAGCAGGTAGCCGAGCTCGAGCACGAACTCCAGCGCCTGATTGAAGACTCTTCCCTTGTCGCCGACGGCGATTCGCGCGTAGCGCTGCTTGTATCCCTCGATCGCCGCGAGCGCCTCGCGCAGGCCGGCCTCATTTCGATACAACCCGACCTTCTTGTCCATCATGACGGCGAGCTCGAGTCGCAGCCCGGCCGGTGTGTCACCCGTGTACGGGCGCTGGAGCAGCTCCTGCAGGCGCGCCTGCTCCGAAGCCAACAGGTCTTCGCCGCCCGTGCTCGCCGCCGTGCGCTTGACGTATTCCGCCGATGCCTTGCCGGAGCGGCGCCCAAAGACGATCGTGTCGAGCAGCGAGTTGGCGCCGAGGCGGTTCCCGCCGTGGACGCTGACGCACGCGACCTCGCCGGCCGCGTAGAGACCGGGCACGCTCGTCGCTCCGTCGACGTCGGTCTTGATGCCGCCCATTTGATAGTGCATCCCGGGACGCACCGGGACGGGGTCCTTGATCATGTCGATGCCGAGATAGTCGAGCGCCATCTCGTGAATCTGCGGAAGTTTCTTCAATATGACGTCGGGGCCGAGGTGGCGCAGGTCGAGTAATACGTTGCCGTCGATCCCGCGGCCCTCGGCAATCTCGGTCGCCTCGGCGCGCGACGTGACGTCGCGCGCGGCCAGCTCCATTTTGTTGGGCGCGTAGCGCTTCATGAAGCGCTCGCCCTCGGAGTTGAGCAGGTACGCGCCCTCGCCGCGGGCCGCTTCCGTCATCAAGAAGCCGCTCCCGGCCAGCGTCGTCGGATGGTATTGAACCATCTCCATGTCCATCAGCGGCGCGCCGGCGCGATATGCCAGGGAGTAGCCATCGCCCGTGCAGATCAGCGCGTTGGTGCTCGGCTCGTAGAGACGCCCGAGACCGCCGCTCGCGACGATGACCGCCTTCGAGCGCAGCAGGTGCAGCTCTCCCGTGATCATCTCCAGCGCCACCATGCCGCGGCATGCGCCGCCTTCCATGAAAAGCTCGGTGGCGAACCACTCCTCGTAGACCTTGACGCCCGCCTTGAGAATCTGGTCGTAGAGCGTGACGAGCAGAGCCTGTCCAGTGATGTCGCCGACGAAGTACGTGCGCGCGAGCGATGCGCCGCCGAACGCGCGCTTCCCGAGCTTGCCGTCGGGGCCGCGATAGAAGATGACGCCCATGTGCTCGAACTCGATGATGTCCGAGGGCGCCTCCTGGGCCATGATTTCGACCGCGTCTTGATCCGCGAGATAATCGCTGCCCTTGACGGTGTCGAACGCGTGCGACTCCCAGCTGTCTTCCTCGGAGATCGCGGCGTTGATGCCGCCCTGCGCCGCGCTCGAGTGGCTGCGGATGGGGTGCACCTTGGTGACGATGGCGACGTCGGCGCCGCCGCGCGCGGCCTCGAGCGCGGCGCGCATGCCGGCCAAGCCGGCGCCCAGCACCAAGACGTCGTGATCGCGCGTCACGAGCCGGTAGTTTCCCCTAAAAGCACGGCCACATTCCGAACGGCTGTTCTCTGTGTGGCGCAACGCATTTTCGCCAAGGCCTTCAGAATAGTACGGCGGCCGGTTGCGCCGATATGCGTTTCGTAGCCAGCTCGGCCAAGGACCGGCTCGGCTGCCTTCTCGCCGGCGTGGCCGGGTTGGACGGGCGCGCCGCCCGGCCGTCTAGTCAACCGGGTCCATCGTCGCAGTAAGCCTCCCGACTCACCACCTCGGGAGGGCCTCATGCTGCAGAACGTCACCGCGGCGCCCGTGCGCCGCTCGCTCGAATTCGGAATTTATCGCGACGGCGACAACAACCTCGACGCGATCCAGGAGTCCACGCTCTCGCAGGCCTTGCGCACGAGCCGGACCGATTCGCGGATCGAGTTCACCGTCGAGGACACCACGCGGCTGCGGGCCGACGGCGACGCCGTCGTCTCCGGCGCGCTGCACACCGAGCAGTACACCATCGCCGACGGCGACGTGTCGCGCGTCCACCTCGTGCGCGCGCACGAGATGAGCAGCGAGGCGAATCTGGCCCGCTTCGTCGCCCACACGCTCGGCAACGCGCAGGCCAGCGGCGCGCAGACGACCTGGCTCGATCTCGTCGATCATGGCGGGGGCGACGGCGGCGGGCTCGAGACGCGCGACGGTCGCGTCATGAGCATGCCGGACATCGCCAAGGCGATCTCCGACGGAGTCACGCTGCACGCGCATGAGCACCCCGAGGATGCCGGCCGCGGCGTCGACGGAGTCGTAGCGAATCAATGCCTGATGGACACGATGGGGTTCGCGGACGCGCTCTCGCATGCCGGCGTGAAATATCTCGCGGCGAGCCCCGAGACGATGCTCGCCCCCGGAGTGCCTAGCGGCGTGGCGCATGCGATCGCTTCGCATGCGCACGCGCCCGACGCCATGGCGAAGGCGATCGTCAACGACGTCATGCGCACGAAGTACGACGCCGGCGAGCTCGACTTCGGCCCCGCCGCGGCCTTCGACGTGCTCGACCTCGATCCGGAAAAGATCGCTCGCGCCGAGCGGAGCGTTAAGCAGCTCAACGACGACGTCGCCGCCGAGGCACGCGCGTCCGGCGTCCGCCGCGCCGTACATAACGACGCGCGCGCGATCGACGGCATGGCGCGCTTCCCCGAAGCGACGAGCGACATGCCATGGCGCGCCGATCGGCCCGCCATCGCGTTCTACGAGAAGTTGGCGAGCGATGCGCGGATGAGCGATAAAGTCCGCGCCGACGCGCGCGCGGCCGCTGAGGCGGTGCGCTCGCTCGTACTGTCGCATCGCGAGTCCGACGACTTTAAGGCGTTTGGCGGTTCCGACTACTCCGACGCGGTCGGCCCGACCGTACACCTTCCGACCTCACGCCGCCAGATCGACCCATGGGCGTCGGCGGGCGTCACCGAGACGGATAACTCCTTTTATCAAGCGGTCGATGAGGACGCGATGACCCGCGTCACCACTTGAGGCGGACCGCCCCGCAGAGGCCGAAGGAAGGGTACATGCCGCGCGGAACAGCACCGGACAGCCCAGACCTACTTCAAACGAGGAACACATGGCCGCCAAATCTCTCGCCGCCCTTTCCGCGCTGGCCGTTGCCCTTTGTGCGGGATGCGCTTCCGGTTCGTCGTCGAGTGCGCTCCCTCAGGCGATTGCGCCGGGGATCTCGCCGATCGAACGCAGCGTCGCAAGCAACTATATCCAGCACGTCGTCATCATCGTCCAGGAGAATCGCAGCTTCGATAATTTCTTCGCCGGCTATCCGGGGGCCGACGCCCCCACGGTGGGGTGGGGCAAGAAGGCCGGCAAGCGAGTGAAGATCACGCTGCATCAGGACACGTTCGAGGTCGAGCCCAATTTGGAGCACCTCTACCCGGCCTCGATCATCGATTGGGACAACGGCAAGATGGACGGCTTCACGAAATGGGGCATGAAGGGCAGTGATGCCGCGTATGCCTACATCGAGCGTTCGCAGGTGCAGCCGTACTGGGACATGGCCGGTCAGTACGTGCTCGCGGACCACATGTTCCCGACGGAGTTCGGGCCGAGTTGGACCGCCCACATCACGCTCGTCGCCGGCACCGACAACGTCCAACAGAATCCGCTCTGGGCGCTGGCCGACTTCTCGGACGGGGCCTACAACAGCTGCGACTCTCCGCGCGGCACGATGACCGACGTGATCGACACGAAACGCAAGGAGCTCTACTTCGCCGGACCCTATCCGTGCTTCACGCAGTTCAACACGATCGCGCAGGATCTCGACCAGAACGGCATCAGCTGGAAGTACTACGTCGACGTGATCAAGCACGCCGGCATCTGGTCGCCGTTCGAGGCGATCAAGTACGTGCGCCGCGGGCCCGACTGGCAGAAAGACATGGTCCAACCCGAGACGCAAGTCCTCACCGACGCGCAGAACGGCAACCTCGCGCAGGTGAGCTGGGTGACGCCGAACCACGACGATTCCGATCATCCCGGCTCCCATAGCGACAAGGGACCCTCGTGGGTCTCCTCGATCGTGAACGCCGTCGGATCCGGACCGCAGTGGAACTCGACCGCAATCGTCCTGCTGTGGGATGACTGGGGCGGATTCTACGACAACGCGCGGCCGCCCAAGCTGGACTTCCGCGGCCTGGGCATCCGCGTGCCGTGCCTGATCATCTCGCCGTACGCCAAGACGAACTACGTATCGAAGACGACGTATGAGTTCGGAAGCATCCTGAAGTTCATCGAAGAGGCCTTCAACCTCCCGTCGCTGGGCGCATTATCGGGATCCTCCTCGTGGCAAGGGTACACCGACACGCGCGCCAACAGCCTCGACGACAGCTTCAACTTCTCGCAGCCCGCGCGCAAGTTCAAGAGGATCCGCGCGAAGTATCCGGCGAGTTACTTCCTGACGATGCCGCGATCGAATCTGCCGGTGGATACGGAGTAGCTACCGCAGGAGTTCGACTCGGGAGGGATAGATCGGCCGGTTGATGATGCGCTCCAGCGTCGTCGCCGGTGCGTTCAGCGCGAGGTCGGAGAACTGCGCGAATGCCTCCCGAGTCGCCTCTCCTTCGGCATACCGCTCGTTGCGCTCCATCTGCACCTTACCGGTCACCGGTAAGAAGCGCACGAATCGCCCCTCATCGTCTTCGCCGACCTCGATCAGCTGAGAATCCGCGAAGATGCGCAGCGCCGCGCCGATCGTCCGGTCGGCGACGCGCTCGAGGTCTAAGATGCTCGCGAGCTGCGCGTTATCACCTCGCACCAAAGTCTGTCGTCTCAAGCCCCGGTAGATCTCGCGGAGCCGCGCCAGCGGCGGCGCGTCGATGTCGATGAGATAGTCGTTCAACGCACGGTCCTGCTCGCCGTAGAGCAGGTGAATCCGCGCGGGCGCGCCGTCGCGCCCGGCTCGCCCGGCCTGCTGATTGAACTCGCCGAAGTCGAAGTTGAGGTGGTAGAGCACGACGTTGCGCACGTCGGGCAGGTCGATGCCCTCGCCGAAGGCCGACGTGGCGACGACGACCCGCAACTGCCCCTCGCGAAAGAGCCGTTCTACCTGGAGCCGATCTGAGTTCGGCATCCGTCCGTGATAGAACACGACGCGATTGCCCAGCGTCGCGCGCAGACGTTGCGCGACCTTCGCGACCTCCGGCCGCGAGTTGCAATACAGGATTCCCTTCGAGTGCCCACCGTCCGCGCCAAAGAGCTCGGTCAGGTAGCCGATCTTGTCCTTCGTGTTTCGCGCATCCACGACGGCGAGGTTCTCGCGCACGGTCGGGTCGATGACCCACGCGTCGATCTTGAGGTCGTCAACGATGCGGCGGAACGCGTCGTCACGGGCGGTCGCCGTCAGCGCGAGGATCTGCACGGCGCCGAACGAGGCGATCGTCGCGGCGAGGCGAGCGTAGGCGGGGCGATGACGCGACTCGTGGAGGTGGTGTGCCTCGTCGACGACGACGAACGACGGCGTGCCGCCGCCCCGCAGCGCGTCGCGGTGAAACTCGAGGAATTCCGGCGTCGCAAGCACGACGTCCCACGCGCCCTCGCGCAGCGCGCGAAAGAGATCCTCGCGCTCCTCGTTGTCGATGGATCCGTTCGCGCGAAAGCACCGCAGCCCCAGCGGATCGAGCGTGCGGCGCAGCGCCTCGTATTGATCGTTGGCCAGCGCGCGCAGCGGGTAGACGACGAGCGTCTTACCGTCACCGTCCTGAGATCGTCCAAGGGCGCGCAGCGCCGCGGCGAACTGGAAGCAGAACGACTTGCCGCGACCCGTTCCGAGCAGGGCGAGCGTGTTCTTCCCCGCGTCCAGCCGCTCGAGCACCGCGAGCTGCGCGGCGTGGGGACGCGCGGAGCCGAGCAGCGCCGCGCGAACGCTCTCGGCAACCTGCGACTCTCGATGCAACGGAGCCCGTCCCGAGCGACGCTGAGCATGCCGAAGCGGAGTCGAAGGGCCCGCGGATTCCCGCTCGACGAAGATGTTCACACCGCGGTGCTTAGCCTGCCCTGAGCCTGTCGAAGGGTCCGCACCTCCGGTGAGCGATGCGATGTGCGCGCGGTAGCGCGCGCCCGCGTCGATGAGCGGGGCGAGATGCGCCGCAATCCTTCGGTTGAAGAACCCGAGCTGCAGGTTGCCGTACGCAACGGCGATCGCGTTTGGGTCGTGCGGGTTGCGCGGCTCGCGGCGCAGCTCGAGCTCGGCGCCGGCGCGGAGCCCCGCGATCACGTCTTGGCGCCCTTCGAACGAGACGCCCGCGATCTTCGTGTGAAAACGCGGTGCGTCGCCGATCGTCGCATAGGGATCGTGCAGGTAGCCGTCGCTCTGCGCGAAGACGCGCTCGACGAACTCATCCGCACCATCGCGTATCTCGGAGGCGAGCTGGCCCTGAGCTTGTCGAAGGGCGTGAAGGGCCGCCTCGAAGGCGAGCTCCGACGGCGTCGGCGCGGGGAGCGCCCTAGTCCTTGGCTTGCTCGGAAGTTGCGGACGGGAACGCTTCGAGGTTGAGCGCGATTTCCTCGTGGCCTTGCTCCAAGGCGGCGTCGTGCAGTCCGGCGTTCTGCGCGTCGAGTGGATCGAGCGCCGTCTCCTCCTCGCCGGCGTACGGCTCCTCGATGGCGACCGCGCCCGCGTCGCGCTTCTTGCGATAGCGCTGCGGCGCGGCCGGTGCCACGCTGCGCGCGGCCTTGGCCTTTGCGCGGCGCTCCCGGCGCGCGGCGACGATGTCTTCGCGCGCCACACCGGCGCGGCTCTGCAGCGCCGTCGATTCGGAGCGCGCCCGCGCCGTCACCGTTCGGTCCGCAGCCAGGCCCGCGCGGCGGCGCTTCGCGGCAGCCTCGAGCTGACGCTTGCGGAAAACGAGCACGAGGGGAGCCGAGAAGAAGATCGAGTGGTAGCCGCCTGAGCAGATGCCGACGAGCAGCGCGAAGGCGAAGTTCTTCAAGCTGGCGCCGCCGAGTGCGAGCAGCGCGACCAGCGTGATCACGACGGTCGCGAGCGTGTTGAACGAGCGCGTCATCGTCTGCTTGATGGATTCGTTGACGATCGTCGCGTAGGGCGCGCCGGCCATGAGCTTCGTGTTCTCACGGATCCGGTCGAGGATGACGATCGTATCCATGACGGAGTAGCCGATGACGGTCAGCACGGCCGCGAGGAACGCGTCGTCGGCGCGCTTGTCGGCCAGCGCGTAGATGCCGATCATCATCAACGCGTCGCGCACGAGCGCGATGACCGTTACCAACCCGAAGATGTAGTTCCAGCCGAACCGGAAGGCGATGTAGAGGAACTGGATGCCGAGCGCGATCACGAGCGCCCACAGCGCCTTCGTGAGGTACTCGCGCCCGAGCGACGGGCCGACGGCCGTGATCTGCGAAGCGGCGCGGTCCACCGGGGCGACCGTGCCCAAGGCGTTCCAGAGCGGCGCGGAATCGTTGGCGAACGAGGTCTGCGTCTGGATGACGAACTGCGTGCCGTCGGTGCCGGCGGTCGTGACCGACTCTTCCGTGAGGCCGAGGCTCGCCAGCGCCGTCTTGACCTTGTCGGCGGTCGTGGGCTGCGTGTACTTCACCGCGATGTCGGTGCCGCCGGTGAACGAGAGGCCGAGGCGCAGCATGTGCGAGGGCTGGAAGCCGTTGCCGCCGGCGAAGCCGTGGTAGATCATCGAGCCGACGCCCAGCGCGATGATGAGGTACGAGATCGTCGAGACGGTCCGGTACCAGCCGACGATGTTCCAGTTGAGCCGGCGGAATAACATCGCTTAGGCGCTCGCCCCCGCCTTCGCGAAAATGCCGAGCTCGCTGCGCTTTACGCCGTAGAGCTCCGGCGTCGTGAGGATCTCGTTGTCCACCAGCACGTCGACGAAGAAGCGCGTGATGAAGACGGCCGTGAACAGCGAGACGACGGTGCCCCAGAAGAGCGTGAACGCGAAGCCTTTAACCGTGCCGGTGCCGAGCATGTACAGCACGCCGGCGCCCACGATCGTCGTGAAGTGGCTGTCGAAGACGGCCGAGAACGCGCGCTGGAAGCCGACGCGCACCGCGGCGCGCATCGTCTTGCCGTTCCAGAGCTCCTCCTTGATGCGCTCGAAGATCAGCACGTTTGCGTCCACGGCCATGCCGATCGAAAGAACGAAGCCGGCGATGCCGGGGAGCGTCAGGTTGGCCTGCGAGACCGCGAGGATCGCGAGCATGATCAACACGTAGATCGCGAGCGCGACGTCGGCGAGCAAGCCCGGCAGGCGATAGACGAAGATCATGAACAGGAGCACGAGGCCAAGGCCGAGCGCGGCCGCGCGCATCGATTGCACGAGGTCGATCTTGCCGAGCGTCGGGCCGATCGTCTCCTTCTCGATGATCTTCACGCTGACGGGCAGCGCGCCGGCATTGAGCTCGTTAGCTAGCGTGATCGTCTCGTCTTGAGTGAAGTTGCCCGTGATCTCGCCGCTGTCGTAGATCGGGCTCTGAATGATGGGCGCCGAGAGATAGCGGTGATCGAGGAAGATGCCGAGCGGCTTCTGCAGATTCGCCGACGTCAGCTTGCCGAACTTGGCCGGGTTCTTCGTCTGGAACGTGATGTCGGGGCGGCCCGCCTGGTCGTAGCTGGCCTGCGCGGCCTTGAGATCCTTGCCCGAGTACACGACGTCGCCGCTCTTCTCGTAGGCCGTCTTCGAGACGTACAGCTCCGCGTCGGCCTTCGTCTTCGCGTTGAGGTTCGGCTGCTGCAGCAGCGAGTTGGCGGCGTCGGCCTTCTGCATCACGTCCATTGGGACGATCTTGTATTCGAGCACGGCGACCTGCTTGAGCACCTGCTCGGCCTGGTCCGGATTCTTCACGTTGGGAAGCTCGACGAGGATGCGATCGCTGCCGATGTTGCTGATCGACGGCTCGGCGACGCCGAGGCCGTTGATGCGGCGATCGATCACCTCGCGCGTCTGCGCCTGAACCTGCGTCGTGATCTGCGGGACCTCGGCGGTCGGATAGAGTTGGAGCAGGAGGCGCGCGCCGCCCTGCAGGTCGAGTCCGAGGTGAATCTTCTTCTGCACCGGCAGCGCCTGCCAGAGCGAGACCGCGCAAATCGCGATGATGACGAGCGCCTTAAACGGCGCCTTCAGGTTCTTCCAGTTCATTGGAGCCGGTGGAGCTTAGCCTTCCGGCGGCGCCGGGCCTGCCGTCGGCGACGGGTTTCCAGAGGCGGCGGCCGATCGCGAGCAGGCCCGCGATCGCGACCACCGCAATCGCGCTCCAGAGCGCCCCCTCGTCGGGGCGCCCGTAGATGAACGCGCCCGCCGCGAACAGCGCGCCGTACACCGAGGCCAGGCCGAGCACCCAGCCCAGCAGCGCCAGTGAGAGCGAGTCCGGCGAGGCCGGCAGACCGCTGCGCCGGCGGACCCGCGCCCAGCCGGGCCCGGCCGGACGAACCAGCCGATAGAACGCCGCCAGGACGCCGGCGTCCACCGGCGGCGTGAGGAACGTGACCGCGAGCCACACGATCGTCGTGACCGCGATCGTGATCAGCAACGTGTCGACGCTGTCGACGGCGTGGCCGAGCTTGGCCGCGGCGAGGAACGCGAGCGAGACGACGAACGAGGCGCCCATCGCGCTCACCTCGCTCCAGGCGTTGATGCGCCACCAGAACCAGCGCAGCAGGTAGATCAGACCCGTGCCCGCGCCGATCGAGAGCAGCAGGTTGAAGGCGTTTTTCGCGTTGTCGAGCGCCAGCGTGAGCGCGACGCCGACCCCCATCAGCAGCACGGTCACGAGGCGTCCGGCGAACACGAGCTCGCGCTGGCTCGAGCCCGGGCGGATGAAGCGCTGGTAGAAGTCGTGCACGAGGTACGACGTGCCCCAGTTGAGGTGCGTCTCGATCGTCGAGCGGTAGGCCGCGAAGATGCCGGCGACCATGAAGCCCGCGAAGCCCGCCGGCAGGAAGACGAGCATCGCGGGATACGCGATGTCGTTGCCGATCAGGCTGGCGGCGACGTTCGGAAAGCGCAACTGGATGTCGTGCAGCGAGGGATAGACGATGGTGGATGCGAGCGCGACGACGATCCAGGGCCAGGGCCGCAGCGCGTAGTGCATCACCTGGAACGCGAAGGTGCCGAAGAGCGCGTCGGATTCGGTGCGCGCCGCCAGCATCCGCTGCGCCACGTAGCTGCCGCCGCCCGGTTCGGCGCCCGGATACCACACCGACCACCACAAGACTGTGAGAGGAATCACGAAGATGGCGAGCGCGGTCTTCGGGTCGGCGAAGTTCGGCAGGATCGAGAGCGTGACCGGATGGGTGCGCGCGACCTGCGTCACGAGACCGTGCAGGCCGCCGACGCCGGGCGCGTGGATCGCGAAGTAGGCCGCGGCGAACGCCGAGGTCATCGTGATGCAGAACTGGATCATGTCGGTGACCATGACGCCCCACAGCCCGGCCGTCGCGGCGAAGACGATCGGCACCGCGACGCAGATCGCGAGCGTCTCCGCGCGCGGCCAGCCGAACAGGATGCCGGCGATCTTCACGAGCGCGAGGTTGACGGTGGCGATGATCCAGCAGTTGAAGAACAGGCCGAGGTAGATCGCGCGGAAGCCGCGCACAAACGACGCCGCGCGCCCCGCGTAGCGCAGCTCGTAGAACTCGAGGTCGGTGAGCACGCCCGAGCGCCGCCACAGGCGCGCGAAGAAAAAGACCGTGGCCATTCCCGTGAGCAGGAACGACCACCAGACCCAGTTCTCGGCGACGCCGCCGTCGCGCACCAGGTTGGTCACGAGGTTGGGCGTGTCGGTGGAGAACGTGGTCGCGACGAGCGAGATGCCGATCAGCCACCACGGTGCCTGCCGGCCCGCCGCGAAGAACTCGGTGATGTTGCGCCCGGCGCGCCGCGCCAGGACGATCGCCGGCACGAAGCTCACGCCCAACGAGGCGACGACGATCACCCAGTCGAGCGGCGTCAGATGCATGGCCGCGCGCTTCGGTTTCGTTTCTTCGATGACCTAGAGAAAATGGAAGGCCTCGACGCGCGTGGGGCCGCATACCCGAGATTACCTGGTTGCCGCTTTAGGAAAGGAGCGCGCTGTGAAATTCCTCCCGTTGATTCTGTTTGGAGCAGTCGTGACCGCCGGCGGAGCGATGGCCGCGATGAGCGCGTCGCTCGCCATGTTCACGCCGAGTTCGCTGCACTGGGTCGCGCAGACCGGCCCAGGGAAGGGCACCTGGAACGCGGTGATGGTCGGCGATCCCGCGAAGTCGGGCAACGCCATCATGCGCGTGAAGGAGCCCGACGGCTACGTCAACACGCCGCACTACCACGCGCACGACGAATACATCACCGTGATCCAAGGCGCGCTGCTCTTCGGCACCGGCGACACCGTCGACAAATCGAAGGCGAAGCTGCTGCCGACCGGGTCGTTCGTCATGGTTCCCGCCGGCGTCCATCACTGGTCGGTAACGCAGGGCGTGACGATCGAGCAAGTCGGCGGACAGGGCCCGCTCAACAACATCCCGATCAAGAAGGGCGCGATGTAGCGATCACGCGCCGACGAGTGCGCTCGGTTCGTTCTCTTCGATGACCTCGGCCGGGGCGAGGATTACGTCGTCCGGTAGCTCACCGTACGCGTAAACGCCGATTCGCAGGCCGCAGCGCAGGAGGAAATCGGCGAGCATTGGCCTCAGCGCGGCGGTGCAGACTACCGCCGCGCGGTCGCGAGGCGTCCGCGTGGCGTAGGCCTCGATCCGCGCTCGCACCGCGAGAGCGGTCTCCGGCTCACAAGCGTCGGAGCCGTAGCGGCACCAACTGTCGGCGAGCCTCCTCTCGAACGCGGGATCGAGGATCACGGGCTCGAGCGCAACGACGCCGCGCCGGCGCAGCAGGTCGGGCACGATCGCTCGCCGCGCGGCCTCCGCAAGCTCGCGGGGATCCTGCGTGGCCGCCTCCAGCATCGCCTCGATCACGGCGATCGGGTCGCGCGGCCACGCCGCCTCGCGCAGCAGCAGCACGAACGCGCGGTGCAACGCTCCGAAGGGCAGCGCCTCGCCGCCGATCTCCTTCACCACGGCCGGCACCGTGGCGCGCAGGTGCTCGAGCAGCGTCTGCAGCTCCTGCCGCCCGACGAGCTCCGCGGCGTGCGTGCGCGCGATCTCCGCGAGATGCGACCCTATTACCGATATCGAATCGAATACAAGCGCCCCCGCATCCATGGCGGCCTCGCGCGCACCCGGCGCGATCCACGCCGCCGGTAATCCGTACACCGGTTCGGGCTCGACCCGCGACCCGTACCGCGCAAGAACCGATTCGTCCGCGACCGCGAGCAACCGCTCGAGCTCGAGCCGGCCCATGCCCACGAGACGATCGCGCACGCGGACTCCGTACGTGCGGGGATCGCGGCTCAAATCATCGCGCAGCCGCACGCCCGGAAGCACGACGCCGATGTCGGCGGCGAGCGCTCGACGAACTTCGCCGATCCGGTCCAGCAATGCATCCGAGAGCGGCGGCGCCAGCAACGGCGCCAGGTCCGCTCCGATCTCGACGGCGATTGGATCCACGCCGACCAAACCCAGTGCGAGCTCGGGACGACGCATCGCATTTCGCTTTATGCGCTCCCGCGCATCGGCAGCCTCAGCCTCACGCCGCGCACGTCTGCGTTGCGCGGCGGCGGCCATCGCGAACGCGCTCGTGCCGAGCACCGCAAACAGGGGCCGCGGCAAAGCTGGGACCAGCGCGAGCACCAGCAGCAGGCTGCCCGCGCTGCGCAGCACCTCGGGTCGCGAGAAGAGCTGTGCCGCGAGATCGGCGCCGAGCGCGCCGTCGGACGCGACGCGCGTGACCATCATGCCCATCGCCGTGGAAATCAAGAATGCCGGCAGCGTGGTAACCAGCGCGTTCCCGATCGACAGCAGCGCGAACGTGTTGAGCGCATCCAGCGGCGACAGCCCGTGATAGGCGATTCCGACGATCACGCCGCCGGTGAGGTTGAGCGCCACGATGATCAGCGCCGCGATCGCGTCACCCTTGACGAATTTTCCTGCGCCGTCCATCGCGCCGTAAAAGTCGGCTTCGCGCTGCACGACCTCGCGCTTGCGCCGCGCTCCTTCGGAATCCAGAGCACCGGCATGTACGTCGGCGTCAATGGCCATCTGCTTCCCCGGCATTGCATCGAGCGTGAAGCGCGCGGCGACCTCGGCGACGCGCTGCGAGCCGCTCGCGATGACGACGAACTGGATCGTCACCAGGATCGAAAACACGATCAGGCCGACGACGAGGTTCCCGTGCACGACGAACGCGCCGAACGCCGGGATGATGGCGCCGACCGCGCCCGCCGTCGCACCGGACGTGAGGATCAAGCGCGTCGCGGAAACGTCGAGCGAGAGCCGAAAGAGCGTCGCGATCAGCAGCGCCGGTGCGAACGCCGAGAACTCGAGCGGATCCTCGACTGTGACGGAGAGCAGCAGCACGATCGCGGATCCGAAGATGTTGATGCCGAGTAAAAGGTCGAGCAGCCACGGCGGAAGTGGCACGATGAGGATTGCGACGACTGCAAGCAGCACGCCGGCGAATGCGTAGACCGCCGCCTTCCGAGGCATCATGACCGAAGCTCCTCCGCCCGCAACAGCGCCGCAACAACTTCCGCGACGGCGACGTAGTGCGCGTGGGGTATCGGTTGACCGGAGCGGCCATCGCGGTACAGCGCGTGCGCCAGCCCGGTGTTCTCGACGATCGGCACGCCGTACCGTCGCGCCGCGAAGCGTACCTGCAATGCGAGCTCGTTGATGGCGCGCACCAACACCTTCGGCACCGGCACGGCAGGCGGACGATATTCCAGCGCGACGGCGACGTGCTCGGGATTGACCACGACGAAGGCGGCGTCTCTCACGCGCCGCAGGCCGCCTCGGAGCAGCGATCGATGCAACGCCCGCCGGCGACCACGCACGACGGCATCGCCCTCTTCGTCTTTGCTCTCGCGCTTGCGTTCCTCGAAACTCATGCGCAGTCGTCGCAGCCATGCGCTCCGCGCCGTGCCGTACTCCGCGATCGAGAAGCCCAGTCCGATTGCGGCCGCCGCTGCGGCCACGCTCTCCGCTCCTTTCCACGCGCCTGCTGCGGCGCCGCGCCAGCTGCCGGCGCCCAGCAGCGCGGCGCCGCAGGTTCCGATCAGCGGCACCATCGTGACCAAGGCGCAAAGGAATGCGAGTCCGGACCGCAACGAGTGCGCGAGCGTCTCGCGCGAGCACATGCGCCGAACGCCCTCGACGGGGTTGAGCCGTTCGAGCTTCGGCGCCGCCCCCGCGAACGTGACCCCGCCCGTTTGCACGAGACCGGCCGACGCGCCGGCGAGTCCTGCGCCGCCAACGACGAGCAGTGCGACGGCGAGCACGAGAGCGACGTGCGGCGCGGCGTGCCCGCTCGTCGCAGCGGCCGCAAGGCAACGGCGAGCGACGGCGCCGAACATGGGTGCGGCGGCCGCGGCGGTCGCCGCCGCCGCCGCGAACGAGAGGCTCGCAGCGAACTCGCTCGACCGCGCGACGTTTCCCTCGCGTTTTGCCTTAGCGATGCGGCGCGGCGTCGCTTCAAACGGTTTCTCGGAAGCCTCGCTCATCGCACGGCTTCGGGCAAGCCGATCGCCGTCATCACGAGCGCCGCCGCGAACGCGAGCGGAAAGGCTAGCGTGAAGCTCCCGAAGCGCGGGACGACGCGCGAGAGCGCACCGAGTCCGATCTGCACGACGAACGCGAGACCCACCGCGGGCGCGGCAACCTGCACAGCGACGGTCACGAACGCCGTCACGAAATCCGCGACAAAGCCGCCCCATGCCGACAGGTGCGGCTCGCTGCCCGGCGGCATGCGCGTGAAGCTCTGCGTAAAACCGAGCAGCGTCAGCCGATACGCTCCGGTCAGGAAGAATCCGCCGGTAAACGCCAGCGACCAGACCCGGCCGAATCCGCTCGGCGCGACGAGCTGCAGGCTCGGGGCGATCGCCCGCACCCCGACGTAATCGTCCACAACGCGACCGCCGGCGTACGCGCCGTCGTAGAGCAGCGACGCCGCCATTCCGATAGCGCCGCCGATCAGGAATTCGACGACGAGCGCGAGGAGCAACGCAGCGTCGCCGGTCGGCCCTGCGACGGGCACGGCGGGCGCGACGGCCATCGCGAGAAGCAGCGCGAAACCTCCGCGCACCGGCGCCGGCACGCTCGGATGCGAGAACCCGGGCGCGCGAGAAACGAATCCCGCGCAGCGCGCCATCACGAGCAACTGGGTCACTAGCGAGCGGCGATGAGCGCCGCAATGCTGCCGAGCGCACGATCGAAGAGCCCAACGAGCAAATGCATCGCGCTCGAGCCGAAGAGCGCGACGGTCAAACCAACGGCGATAATTTTCGGTAAGAGCGTCAGCGTCTGCTCTTGTACTTGCGTCGCTGCCTGCACGACGGCGATCGCCGTTCCGACGAGCGCCGCCGCCGCGAGCATCGGCAGGGCGATCAGCGCCGTCGTCGTGAGGGCGTCATGCATGAGGCCGTCGAGCGCATCCACTCGCTCAACGGTAGAGCGACGCCGTTACTGCCGCTTTACCGCGTTGTTATGGAGAACGCCGGTCGCCAAGCGCTGGCGGCGAGCAGAGAGGAGACGATCGCGCGCGTCGCCGGCGACCGGTTCAGCGTATAAAAATGTATGCCCGCAGCGCCGCCCAGCAGGAGCTCCAGAGCTTGCATCGAGGCGTATGCAACGCCAAGGTCCTCGACAGCTTTGTCGTCGCCCTTGCGCGCCTCCATCTCGACGCTCAGCTTGGGCGGGATGCTGGCGCCGCACATCGCGACGAACCGTCGAATCTGACCGAAGTTCGTGATCGGCATCAGTCCAGGAAGCATGGGAAGGTCGATACCGGCGGCGCGAGCGCGGCGTTCGAATTCGAAAAAGTGGGCATTGTCGAAGAACAGCTGCGACACCAGGAAGTCCGCGCCGGCGTCCGCCTTCAACTTCAGCTTGAGGAGGTCGTCCTCGAGCGTCGGCGCCTCCGGATGCTTTTCGGGATAGCACGCCGCTCCGATGCAAAAACCGTAATTCCGCTTCAGCATCGCGATCAGATCGCTCGCGTGCGCGAAGCCCCCGGGAGGCGGTTCGAAGCTCGAACCGGCCGGCGGATCGCCGCGCAAGGCCAAAACGTTCTCGACACCGGCGCGCGCGAGGTCGTCGAACAGCGAGCGCAGCTGCGAGCGATCGGCCCCGACACAGGTTACGTGCGCGACCACGGTGAGGCCGATCTCCTGCTGAATTTGCTTTGCGAGCGCGACCGTGCGGGCCCGAGTCGAGCCGCCGGCGCCGTAGGTGATCGACACGAACGACGGTCGCAGCGGCTGGAGGGCCGCGATCGCGTCGAAGAGCTGGCGAGAGCCGGCGTCGTCCTTGGGCGGAAAGAATTCGAACGAGAAAAAGGGCCGCTGCGTCGCTAGCGCTTCGCTGATGCGCATGGAGGTGGCTTTATCGAAAGCTCGCCGCAACGCCTCCGCAGAGCAGCGCCCACCCATCGACCATGACGAACAAGAGCAGCTTCACCGGTAACGAGATGACCGGCGGGCTCAGCATCATCATACCGAGCCCCATCAGCATCGCGGCAACAGCGAGATCGATGGCGACGAAGGGCAGATAGAGCGCGAAGCCGATCGCAAAGCCGTTACGCAGTTCGCCGACGACGAACGCCGGAACGAGGACCGTTAGCGGCGCGCTGCGCTCCGGCTCCGGCCGCCGGCGCGCGATCCGCTCGAAGAGCGCCACGTCGGCGCCGCGCACCTGGCGCAGCATGAAAACTTGCAGCGGGCCTAACGCTCGATCGATCGCGCGCGAAGCGGAGATCGTCCCGTTCGAATAGGGCACGACCGCTTCGCGTGCGATGCGCTGTGCAGTCGGGGCCATGACGGCGAGCGTCAGGACGAGCGCTAACCCCGTGAGGACGGCGTTGGGCGGCAATGCCGACGCGCCGATCGCGGATCGCACCAGCGAGAGCACGACCACGATTCGCACGAACGACGTGCACATCACGAGCACGAAGGGTATCAGCGAAAGGATCGTGAGGCTGATGAGGAGCTGGAGCGGCAACCCCGCATGGCGCCCGGCCGTTCCGACGATCGCGTCGAGCGACATCAGAGCGCGAGCAGCTCGGTTATGCGCAAACCGAAGTTCTCTTCGATCGCAACGATCTCGCCCCGCGCGATCGGCCTATTGTTGACGAGCAGATTGACCGGATGATTCGCGGCACGATCGAGTTCGACGATCGATCCGGCACCGAGCCGTAGAATCTCGGCGACCGACATCGTGCAGCTACCCAGCTCAACCGTCAGACGCAGTGGGATGTGCATGAGGACGCCGACGGTCGCGGCATCCGGCGGCTTCTTCGCATCCATTCACGCGATCTCGCGCGGCGACTTCGCGGCGATCACAAAGCGGTCGTTGCGGACACCGCATGCGCCGTTGGCGACCCGCCTTCCAGCCGCCGCGAGCGTGCAGCGATGCAGAGCGTCCGTGCGGATCGCGAGAATGGCACCGACCGCGAGCCTTGCGACGTCAATGCCCCGCGCATCGCCCAGATCGATCGTCGCGACGACCGGCACGCGCACCTCCTCCAGGTGGGCGACCTCGAGACCGCCGCGCGGCTCCGGCGCAGGCTCGCGCGAGAGCGCGATGCCGATCCTCGCCTTGGCCGGGCTCTCGACGAACATCTCGAAGAACGAGACGAATCCGTCGATCGCGGCGACGCGCTCGGCAGAATGGCCCTCGCGGGTGCCGCAGACTGCGGTTAAATTGGCGGCGATCGCATCGGCCGCACGGCCCACGACGTCGGTCTCGATCGGAGAGAGCGGCCGTTGCGCGAGAACCGCGGGCTCACCGAAGGCCGCCCCGGCGAATGCAATCGCGTCGGATGCGCGGAGCACGATGGCAGCATCGGCGATGCTTCCCCGGACGCGGTACAGGAGAGCGTCGCGCGCGATCGCTCGCCACGCGCGCGGATCGGGGATGACCGGCTCGCACAAGCGAAGAGTGACCGGCGCGCCGAGCAGCGCGGCCAGCGTCTCTCGTACGCCGTTGGCGACGACGCACGCGGCGCTGGCCGGCAGTGAGGAGCGGCTTTCGAACCGAGCCTCTCGAATGCGCCTTCCTGCGAGCGCGCAGTTTTTCTGTGGCGGCGCAAAGCCGAGCGACCTCATTTGACGAGATCCGTCGCGGTCTTTCCAAGGTGCGACTTGGCGGCCTCCGCGGCTTGGAGCGCATCAAACGTCAGGTACGCATCCTTGAGACGAATGAGACTTTCATCGATGTCGATGCGGCTGCGATCGCGCCGCATCGGAACGAGCTGCGCGAAGTGACCGTCGCCGGGCAGGCCGACCTGAGGCGCAACGCCCCGAGGGGCCCGCGAACGATCGCTGTCTCCACGAAGCCTCGTTCCGCTGGGGAAGCGCGCCAGCGCGACG
This sequence comes from Vulcanimicrobiota bacterium, assembly GCA_019235995.1. Taxonomy (GTDB): domain Bacteria; phylum Vulcanimicrobiota; class Vulcanimicrobiia; order Vulcanimicrobiales; family Vulcanimicrobiaceae; genus Cybelea. The sequence goes on along the minus strand of JAFAJV010000078.1, from coordinate 29,884 downwards.
CGTCCGACGACGACGGTCTGCGATTCGCGCGCCCCACTACGCGGGTCGAGCGTCTCGCGACGATAAACCAGACTGCCGTCGCGCTCGACGCGCACGTCGCGGACCCGCCCGAGGGCATTGTCTACCGAATCCACGCGCAACGCCGAGGGCGCGTCGCCGGCGGCGCGCATGCCGCGCACGGAGCTCCCCGCGCCGTCCACCAGCTCGCCGTCGTGCAGCGCGAAGCAGCCATCGCGCGTATACGCGGTTCCGGTTCGATCGTCGCTTGTGATGAAATACGCGTTCTCCGGGGCGCTGACCGCGAGTGGGTCCAGCGTGAAGTCCGTGACGGCGGCCGGTGTCAGAACGTCGTCGTGTTCGGGGACCGCCCCCGGCGTGAACGCTCGCCGCACGTCGGCGGCGCGCTCCGCGATTCTATCGAGAGCCGCGCTCATTGCGGCGTTCAAGAACACGTGCGCCGCCCGTGCTCACGCCGCTCGACCCCGGTCCCGCGCGCCTCGAGCGCGACACGTGCCTGCGCCAAAGCCCGCGCGACCGCCGCCTGCAAATGAGGACGGCACAGCGCGATCAGCGTCGTACGGTTTCCTCGAGTCTGCATGACGACCACAATCCGCGCGCGGCCGCGGCCGACCGTGAACGTCGCGCGCCTAAGCTCGGCATCGCCGAACGCCTTTTCAATTGCGCCGGCGAGCTGAGGACGCACAGCGCGAGCTACGCTTGACGCGCGTTGCGCGCTTTCACCGATGCGCGGTTCCCTCGTTGCGTGCGAACTCCAAACGCGCGATCCTCGAGCGGGCTGGGTGGCGAGGCGCCGCTGTGGCCGATGGGCGCGGACCGGTGCGTGCGAGAATCCATCCTGTCTCGCGTTCGGTGCGGCGATCGGCGGCGGCCGGCGGCCGAGTCTCAACGCGGCGTACCACGCCTGCGACAGCACGCGGCGATCGATCGCCGCGAGAGGAGCTGCCAGAATGCTCACTTCGAGTTGCTGCGTCATCATGGCTCGATATTGGCAGCGACGTATGAGCCGCCGTTGGTCGCGACTTTACCGAGTTGAGAATTATCCGTGCGAACGCAGAGCGCGATAGCGCGTCAAGACGTCGCGCACGTAGTTTTGTGTCTCCGCATAGGGTGGCACTCCTCGGAATCTCGCGACCGCGCCGGGACCCGCGTTGTACGCGGCGACTGCGAGCTCCACCTCGTGGAATCGATCGATTAAGCCGCGCAGGTAGCGCGTGCCGCCGCGCACGTTCTGCGCGGGATCGTATGAATTCGTGACGCCGAGGCTTCGCGCGGTGCCGGGCATCAGCTGCATGAGCCCGCGCGCGCCGGCAGCCGATGTAGCGCTCGCGCTGAATCCGGACTCGTTCTGCACGACGGCTTCGATAAGAGCGGGATCGACGCCAAACTCCGCGGCGTTCGCGCCGATCATGCGCTCGATCGATGCGCGCGAAGCAGCATCGGCCGCATGAGCATCCTTTCTCCGCGACGCTGCCCCGAGCGCCGTTGCGAAATCGCCGGACTCCCCCGCGACGCCGGCAATCGCCTCGATTCTCCGCTCGATTGCGGCGAGCTCCTCAGCGATCTTCATCGCCGTCCACGAGCTCTTGCGCGATTGCCAAGAGCCTCGATCGCGTCGCTTGCGGCGAACTGATCTCGTCCGATTGACGGAGGAACTCTTCGAGTCGCGGCTCCGCCGCGATCGCGGCACGCGTCCCGCGATCGGCCGGTTCTATGCCAAGACTTCGTGCATCTTCGACGCGAGCGAGCCGCGCGATCGCGCGTCGCACGCGCGCCGCGGCGCGCGCATGATCTTCTGCAGCCACCGCGTCCATCGTGCGGCTCGTGCTGCGCAGCACGTCGACCGCGGGAAACCTTCCGGATTCGGCGAGCGCCGTCGAGAGCGCGACGTGCCCATCCAGCAGCGACCGCGCGGCCTCGCTCACTGGATCGCGCTCGTCGCCGTCGGCGAGCACCGTGGCGAACAGCGTTATAGAACCTGCGTGCAGCTGTCCCGCGACCTCCAACAACCGTGCCAATTCCGCAAATACGCTCGGCGGGTAACCGCCTCGACCGGTACTCTCGCCGGCAGCCACGCGCATCTCGCGAAGAGCGGCCGCGACGCGCGCGAGACTGTCGACGACGAGGACGACATCGAGCCCTCGCTCCCGAAGGGCGCGAGCGTGTGCGACGGCGACCCGGCATGCCGCGATGCGCTCACCCGCCGGGCGGTCGCTGGTCGCGCAGACGATGGTCCTACGATGATCTCCGAGCGCTATCCAGCGCTGAGCTTCGCGACCGCGTTCCCCGACGAGCCCGACGACCACCGCGTCCGCGGCGCAGCCGCTCACGACAGTCTCGACAAAGACGCTCTTGCCGCTCCCCGCCGCGCCGAAGACTCCGACGCGGGCACCGCGCCCGATCGTCAACAGTCCATCCACGACGCGAACGCCGGTCCACAGCGGTTCGACGATCGGCGCGCGTTCGGACGGAAGCGGCGCGCACGGCTCTAGCGCGATGCGGCGTCCATCCAACGCGGGGCCGCCGTCCAGCGGCGTTCCCCGCGCATCGATCGCGCGTCCGAGCGCACACATGCCGAGGTCGAGGGTCTTCGGCAGCATCACACGCACGCGCTCAAGATCCAGTCGAGGCGCGATGCCATGCGCAGATCGATCGTGCCGCTGTGCAGCTCGAGCACCACGTCACCGGGACGCAGGGTCGTGTCGGACACGACTGCGATTCGCACGCTGGCAAGCGCGTCGACATCGGCGGGATGGGCACGAAGCGCGAGCGTCTTTTCGCCGGCGAACCGTTCCAGCGCAGCGGCGGCGATCGCCGCGACGTCCGCCGGCGCGAGCCGCAACTCCCGCGCGAGAACGTCGTGCGCGAGCTTTGGCAGGAGGCGCGCGACCGCGATGTCGAGCGCGTCGGCCAGCGCCGCCCGAAAGCGGCGCGCCGTCCGGATCGTTTCCTCGAGGTCGGATACGACGGGCGGCGTCGACGGCGGCTCGATGACCAGGAGCGCCGGCTGCGGCGGCGCGGGGCGCAGGAACCGCTCGAGAGGAACAAACTCGTCAGGCACGGTCGCGCAGCAGCTCGTGAGCGTTATCCAGTAGCGGCGAGTGACGGCGCTGCATGCGACTGACGATCGCCTCGCGCTCGTGCGGGGGATACAGCTCGAGGACCGCGGTGGCCGTCGCCGCGGGCAGCGCGCTGATGATGGCGGCGGCCGCGTGCGGCGGCTCGCGCTCGAGCATCGTGCGCACGCGTCCCGGGGCAAAGCCGGCTGCGGCCTTCGACGCGCGGCCGACGGCGGCGCGCTCCGCGAGCTCGCGTATCAGCGAGGTGAGCGCCGGCAGCGCAATGCGCGTGCAGGCGACGAGCCCGATGGTCAGGATGACCCCCGGCGCGAGCGGCACGATCGCTCCATACAGCAGCCACCACGCGTCCTTGTGAGCGACGGCGGGGCGACGGAAATCCACGGCCTCTACCGCGAGTGTGTCGCCGCGCCGCCCGTTGAAGCCTACCGCCGCGGCCGCGAGCTCGCGGACTTTCGCGAGATCGAGCGCGCGCGTTTCGTCCACGAATACGGCGGTCGAGACGCGTTTGATCGCGCCGGACGGCACGCGCGATACGAGCTCGTGCGTGTCGCTTCCGCGATCCTCGCCCTGCTCGACGTGACGATAGTGCTTCCCGTTGCCGTCGAAGCTTTCGCTGCGCCGCAGCGCCTGGATCGCCTGTGCTCCCACCGGCAAACGGCGCACGTCGCGCTCCGCGTATTGCGTGCCGTCGAATTCCGTGCGAACGCGCACGATGGCGGCGCCTTCGCCGTAGACGCCGTCGAGCGCCGACTGCAGCGAGTGCTGCAGATCGGCCGCGTCATCGCCGGCTCGAGCATCGTCCGTGAGCGCCACGCCCCGGTCGTCGAGAATCGTGACGCGTGAAGCTCGAAGCTCGGGGACGCTCGCCGCCACGAAGGCGCGGATGCCGGCCACCGCTTCGTGCGTCAGTTGCGCGTCTCCGCGCAGCCTCAGGCGCACACTCGCGCTCGCATCCTCCGCGGTACCGTCGGCAAACTCCGGCGGCTTGGCGGGCGCGACGATGACCCGCGCGTCGTCCACGCCGTCGATGCCGCGGAGCCCAGCCTCGATGTCCCCCGACAGTCCGGCGCGCGTCTGCGCGTCGACGACGGACTGAGGCGTCAGAACGCCGATGTTGGCCATCGCCTCACCGGTACTGAAGAGGTGCTCGTGCGGCACGCCCGCGAGCGAGAGCCGCAGCAAGACGTCGTTGCGACGCCGCGCATCGATGATGACGTTGTCTGCGGCTGGGGTGAAGGGAACGTTCCAGGCCGCCAACCGTTCTTCCACTTCGGTGAGCTGTTCGGGATGCAGCGGCTGCACGAAGAGCGCGCACCGCGAGGGATGGCCGAGGAGGACGGCGCTCACCGCGAGAGCCAGCACGGCGATCGCGACGGCCCCCGCCAGGAGCCGCGCCGCCCTGGACAGCGCGCTCCATCGGCTCAGCAGCTGCGCGAGCGCGATCATGCACCACTACACTTGCATGTTGAGGATGGACGCGATCGCCTGCGTGAGGCGCTGCGCCGTCGCGGTCGCGACCGTGAGCGCAACGTCGGCCCGGGCGCGTTCGTAGACCGCACTTTCGAGTGTGCCGGATCCATGGGCGAACGCGTCTTCGGCTCGCGTCGCCCCGGCGAGCGCGGCATCGACCGAATCCAGCGCTCGAGCGAAATTCGCTCCATCGTTATCGGCGTTCCGCGCAGCCGGAAGATCCGGCGAGATCGGCTCGACCTTCACAGCCGTTCCAGCTCGATCGTCTTCTCGGCGAGAGTCTTACCGACGTCGAAGATCGAGGCGTCCGACTCGTATGCGCGCGAAGCATTCATCACGGCGATCATCTCCGTGAGAATGTCGACGTTGGTGCCGCGCTCCGTGTGCGTCCCCGTAAACTGCACGCGCGCGTCGCCATCGTCCGCGTCGAGCACGCGGAAGTCGGGGATCATGCGGGCGTAATCGGCGTTCGGGCCGGCCGCCTCAGCGGCGGCGACGTTGCGCGCAGCGACGTCCAGCGCGGCTCGCTGCGCGTCCATGCCGCTCGCGGCGGCGTCCAGCAGGTCGATCGTCACTTCGCCACCGCCTTGATCTCTTCGAAGCGCGCGCGCTCCGCGCCGAGCAGTGCCTCGGTGAAAATCGCTGCCTGCGCCGTCTCCGCCATGGCGGCGTCGGCGGCGCGTCCCGGCACCGCGCCGGAGTTCGCCGAGGCGATCGCGATCTGCGCATCGCGCAGTCGGCTGTGGGCGGCTGCTATGGCGTCGCGAAGGCTGTCTCCTACGTCAAACATGCGCCCATCGTAGCGATGCGGTTTGACCGGCGGGCATACCCAGATTTGCCGGGATGTGACGTGAGAGCCGGATGAAGATTGAGTTGGAACGCCCTAATTAAGGGGTAAGAATAGGGTTGAAACCGCCCTCGACGCCCGGTCCGCGGGGTAAAGAGGAGTGGGCACTAGGCTATAATGGTCTCCGGAAAAGGAGGAAACGTGCGAATAATCAGATCGCTCCCCGCAATCATCGCGGCAATACTCATTACCGCAATACCGCTGCCCTCGCCGGCACAGTTTACCGTCGGCGTGGGCTTCACGATCGGCTCGCCGCCACCGCCGCTGCCGGTCTACTCCATGCCTCCGGCGCCCTATCCGAATTATCAATGGACCCCCGGCTATTGGGCCTGGGGCCAGGCCGGATATTACTGGGTGCCTGGGACCTGGGTGGCTCCGCCGTCCGTGGGTCTCTACTGGACCCCGGGCTACTGGGGCTATTCGGGCGGCGCCTACGGCTGGAACGCCGGCTACTGGGGCCCCACGGTGGGCTTCTACGGCGGCGTTAACTACGGCTTCGGCTACTTCGGCACCGGCTTCGTCGGCGGCACGTGGGCCGGAAGCAACTTCAACTACAACACGGCCGTCGTGAACGTCAACCGGACGGTCATCCACAACACCTACAACAGGACCGTCGTCAACAACTACAACGGCAATCGCGTGAGCTACAACGGCGGCCACGGCGGGATTACCGCTAGGCCGACGTCGGCGCAGATCGAGGCGCGTCGCGACGGCCGCGTGCCGACGACCGCTCAAAAGGACCAGGCACGCGTCGCCGCACAGGACCGCAACCTCTACGCGAACGTCAACAAGGGCAAGCCGCCCGTGACCGCGTCGCAGAAGCCGTTCACCGATCCGAAGCAGTTGCCCAAGTACGCGCCGGTGACGGCATCCGACAAGCAAGCCGCACAGGCGAGCATGAAGGGTTCTTCAGCCAACAAAGGCACGATGAACGCGAACAACAAGGTGCCGACGACGACGAATAAGGCGCCGGCCACGACGCATAAGGAAGCGCCGGCCATGACCACCAACAAGGCGCCGACGACGACGCATAAGCAGCCGCCGGCGAACAACACGATGAACTCGGCGCATCACAAGCAGCCGTCGAACACGATGCAGTCGCAGCCCACGCATCGCCAGCCCAGCGGCGGCATGCAAGGCGGGATGCATCAAGGCGGACAGCGGCCCCCAGGCGGCGGGCAGCGCCCGCCGGGCGGCGGCCAAGGCCATCCGAATGGAGGCGGTAAGCCTCCGGCCGGTGGCGGTGGCGGCGGCCAGGGTAAGAACAAACCGCCACGGATTTAAGCTCCGTTCACAACCCGCAGGGACCCGTTCTCGGGTCCCTGCTCCTTTTATGGGCGTTGGCGCGCGATCGGCAGCCCTTGCGCGTCGAACGGCACGCCGAGCATCAGCCGCGTGACCTCGTCGTAGTTGGCGACGCCCGACGCAACGCGGTTGCTCTTGAGATAGGCGTTGTACGTGCGCCACGACCAGTGCGCCAGCAGGGCGTTGATGTGCCGCGCGTTGCGCCGGCGCAGGGCCGCGAAGTCGTCCCACACGAGCGGTACGAACTCGCGGTGCGCGTAGTGCCGCTTCTGCGGGAGATACAAGAAGAGCTCGAACCACCCGGAGTATTGCACGGCCGGGTCGGGTGAGCGCAGCGTCGTGACGATCGCGAGGTAGTTGGCTTCGTCCTCGCGCGCGTAGGCGGCGTCATGACTCCACTCGTGCGCGAGATCGAACGGCCGCTCGAACCAGAGCAGGTCCGATGCCATCGCGACGTTGAGCGTCAGCGGATTGATGAAGCCGCTCGTTCCGGTAGCGACCATGAAGGGGTCGGCCACCGTCGGCTTCGGCGGCCCGACGCGCGGCGTCCAGTCGTCGCCGGCGCGCTGCACGGCGGGAAGCCACTGCGCGCGCAGCGCGTCCACGTCGAGCGGCCGCGCTGCGTTCGCGTGGGCCGCCGCCGCGAGCGCGTTCATCCGCGCCATCGCGCGGCCGCGCAAGAGCGCCGCGGCCGCCGGCGTCACGCGCGAAGGATAAAACTGCACGCGCGTCTCGAGCGGAGCCCGGGCGTAGTTCCACCCCCAGCTCAGCTCGAACCAGATTGCGTATATCCCCACGACGGCCGCGCAGCTCAGGAGCAGAGCGACGACTTTCGAGGCGCGCAACCGCGACGGCGTGCGAACGAAGCGGACGATCAGCACCACGATCGCGGCAACGCCGAGCAGCGCCGCCGGGTCGCCGAGGGACCACGGCAGCGGATGAGTGAGCTCAAAGGCAAAGTGCTCCCAACTCGGATAGGCGCCGTTGACGTAGGCGCGCTCGATCCAGCCGGGACTTGGTTGAAGCAGCAGTGCGAGCGCGCCGAGCGCGATCGCGATGACCTTGGCGGCGGTCTTTAGCGTTTGCTGTATTGGAAGCGCTTGCGGGCGCGCTTGCGGCCGTACTTCTTCGACTCTTTTTCGCGCGGATCGCGCGTGAGGAAGCCGTTGCGGCGCAGCGGCTCTTTCAGCGACTCGTCGATGGCGAGCAGTGCGCGAGCGATGCCGTGACGGATCGCTCCGGCCTGGCCGGTAACGCCGCCGCCCTCGGCTTTGATCGTGACGTCAAAGCGCGAACCGCTGTGCGTCGCTTCCAGCGGCTGGCGCACGATCTGCAGCAGCTGCGGCCGCGAAAAATATTCGTCGAGCGCCTTGCCGTTGACGGTGATCACGCCCTGGCCGAGCGTGAGCTTGACGCGCGCGACCGCCCGCTTACGGCGGCCGGTGGATTGGATGAGGTCGCTGACGTGGTCCAACTGAACGTTCCTAGTTCGATCCGGGGAGCGGCGCCGGGTTCTGTGCGCCGTGCGGGTGCTCCGCGCCGGCGTAGACGCTCAAGCGGCGCAGCTGCGCGTCGCGCATGCGGTTGGTGGGGAGCATGCCGCGCACGGCCTTCTCGATCACTCGCTCCGGATGCTTGTCCGCCAGCTCGCGCGCCGTCTGCACCTTCAGGCCGCCCGGATAGTTGCTGTGGCGATAGTAGAGCTTCTGTTTCCACTTTTGTCCGCCGAGCTCGACCTTCTCGGCGTTGACGACCACGACGTGATCGCCGTCGTCAATGTGGGGCGTCCAGGTCGGCTTGTGCTTGCCCGAGAGCGCGCGCGCAATTCGGACCGCGAGCGTGCCAAGACGCTGGCCCGCCGCATCCACGATGTACCAGCCGTGGGCGGTTTGAGCCGTCGTCTGCTGATAGGTGCGCACAACCCACGTATCCTACGGGAAAGGCGCGAGCCCCGTCAAGGCGTGGCGGCCGGCCCCCGGCCCGAAGGGCGCCGGCTCCGCGAAGGAGTCGTACCCGTCGTACCGCACGCCGGCCAAAAAGAGGCCGCGCGCGGGCGCGGTCGGGGCGCCGACCGGCCGGTTGGTCTGCAGTCCCTCGGCAAGCTCTCGCACGCTGCGGCGGCCGCTGCCGCACTCCAGCACCGCGCCAACCACCGCACGCACCATGTGGCGCAGGAAGGCGGCGGCGGCGACCTCGATGCGCAGCAGCCGCCCGCGCGGCTCGATCGCGAGCCGCGTTATGCTGCGGATCGAGACGCCCGCGGAGCCCGCGACGAAAGCCTGGAAGTCGTGCTCGCCGACGAGGCACGCGGCCGCCGCCCGCATCGCCTCGAGGTCGAGCGGGCGCGCCACGTGATACGCGTAGCGCCCGAGCACCGCGCTGCGTTCGCGCTGGTTCGAGACGGCGTAGACGTAGGTGCGCTCGAGCGCGGAAAAACGCGCGGAAAAATCCTCTCCGACCTCCGCGGCGTCGCGCACCGCGCAGTCGCGCGGGAGCAGCGCGTTCAGGGCGACGGCCAAGCGCTCCAGCGGAACCCCGCGGCGAGCCGCAAACGACACGACCTGACCGCTCGCGTGCACGCCCGCGTCGGTACGCCCTGCGCCCGTTATCTTGATCGGTTCTTCGAAGAGCGTCCCGAGCGCGCCCTCGAGCGTGCCGGCGACGGTGCGCAGCCCCGGCTGCCACTGGAACCCAGAAAACTCCGTGCCGTCGTACTCGACGGTGAGGCGCAGGTTAATGAGCTACCGTGCCGCCGCGGTCAGATGCGCGCCGCGCAGCTCGTTCTCGACGCGCGCGAAGTCTCGCCGAAACGCGGCGTCGTTCATCATCACATAAGCGGCGAGCGTGCCGGCCGTCCATCCCGAAGCGACGTCGGTCGGATAGTGGACTCCCAGCATGACCCGATCCGCCGCGAAGATTCGCGCCTGCGAGAAGATCGCGTAGCGCTTCTCCGGCAGCAGCTGCGCCAAGAGGATCGCGGTCGACGAGGCGAATGCGGCGTGACCGCTCGGATACGAGCCGTGTTTCGTCGGCGCGCCGCCGGGACGCGGCCGCTCCCAGTATTCCTTCGCGGAGAGGACGAGGCGCTGCACGTCGCCGCCGATGCGCGCGAAGAACGCCGCGGTCAAGGGCAGACGCTCCGGCGTGAAGCTCGGCCCCACCGACTGCGCGAAGAAAAAGACGTTGCGCTGCGATGCCTCGCGTGCCTGCAGCAGCTGCGCAGGACTGCGCGCCGAGACCGCGGCGTTCACCGCGGCCATGTCCGCGCGCGCCTCGGGCGAGCCGGCCTCGGGCGGCGGCGGCAACAGGATCGCGAGATCGACCCGGCGCGGGTCGAGATAGTAGTAGCCGGTCGCCGTCTGCGGCGACAGCGGCGCGAGCGCGGTGGCCGCGAGCAGCAGCGCGAGGAGTACGATCCGTCGCGCCGTCATCCGTGCTGACGCTGCAGCGGGAAGAGCAGCACGTCGCGAATGGAGCGCGCGTTGGTCAGCAGCATGATCAGCCGGTCGACGCCGACGCCGATGCCCGCGGTCGGCGGCATGCCGTATTCGAGCGCGCGAACGTAGTCCCAATCCGGCTCGGGAATCTCTTCGTTTCCCGCGAGACGCTCGCTCACTTGCGCGTCGAAACGCGCGCGCTGGTCGTCGGGATCGTTGAGCTCGGTGAACGCGTTGGAGATCTCCATGGTGGCGCAGAACAGCTCGTAGCGGTCCGCGATCTCCGGGTCGTCCGCGCGGCGCTTCGCGAGCGGCGAGATCACGACCGGATAGCCGCTGACGAACGTCGGAACGATCAGACTCGGCTCGACGACGCGCTCGAAGATCTTGTCGAGCGCGTGGCCGTGCGTCGGCGAGGCCGGCAGGCCGAGCTCGCCCAGGATCTGCTGCGCTGCGACGGAGTCGAGCAGCCGCTCGCGCGTGTATCGTCCGCCGCTGCATTGCGCCATCGCGTCGAGATACTCGATGCGCGCGAAGGGCCGCTGGAAGGAGATGGCGCCGTCGCCGTGCGGCAGATCGGTGCCGCCGTCGGTCGCGACCGAAACGAGATGCGCGATCAGCGCCTCGTTGAACTCCATCATATCGGAGACGTCCCAATACGCCGCATAGAGCTCGAGCATGGTGAACTCGGGGTTGTGCGTCGTGTCGATGCCCTCGTTGCGGAAGATTCGGCCGATCTCGTATACGCGTTCGAGCCCGGCGACGATCAGCCGCTTGAGATTGAGCTCCGTCGCGATGCGCAGCTGCATCGCCTTATCGAGGGCGTTGCAGTGCGTCACGAACGGTCGCGCCGCGGCTCCCCCCGCGAGGTGCAATAGCGTGGGCGTCTCCACCTCGTAGAAGCCCGCTCCGTCGATGAAGCGGCGCATCTCGGCGATCAAGCGACTGCGCATCACCAGCGTGTCGCGGACGTCCGGATTGACGATCAAGTCGACGTAACGCTGCCGATAGCGCTTCTCGACGTCCTGGAGCCCGTGCCACTTGTCGGGCAGCGGCCGCAGGGCCTTGCCGATCGCGCGAAACGCCGTGACGTGCAGCGTCAGCTCGCCCAGCTTGGTGCGAAACATGTAGCCGCGCACGGCGACGAGATCCCCGCGGTCGAGGTCGTTCCAGTCGGCGAAGCCGTCTTCGCCGACGTCCTGCTTGCGCACGTAGAGCTGCAGCCGGCTCGTGCGGTCCCCGAGGTCGGCGAAGATCGTCTTCCCCATCGTGCGCTTCGAGAGGATCCGGCCCGCGAGGCTCCATTGCTCGGCGGCCGCGTCCTGCGTAGCTGCAAGAAAGCCGTAGCGCTCCAACAGCTCGCCGGCGGTCGCCGTCACCTCGGCGCGCCGCTGCGCGAACGGATCCTTCCCCCGAGAACGCAAAGCGGCCAGATTCTCACGTCTGGCCGCCACGAGTGCTGCTTCGGTCTTGCCGAATTCTTCCAAGTGTTACGAAGCTTTCTTTGCGGCCTTCTTCGGTGCGCTGCTCTTGATCGACTCGATCTTGTATTTGACGAGGCCGCGCGGCGTGGCGACGTCGACGGTAACGCCCTTCTTGTGGCCCATCAGCGCGCTGCCTAGCGGCGACTCGTTGGAGATGCGCCGATTCGGCGGGTCGGCCTCGGCCGACCCGACGATTGAAAATTCGTAGGACTCGTTGTTCTTGAGATCCTTGACCTTGACGACCGCGCCCAGATGCACCTCGTCCGCGGCATACTCGGACTCATCGATGATGCGGGCGTTGCGAATCATCGCCTCGAGCTTCAGAATACGCCCTTCGATGAACGCCTGCTCCTGCTTGGCGTCTTCGTACTCGGCGTTTTCGCTCAGGTCGCCGTACTCTTTCGCCTGACGGATGCGGTCGTTCACCTCTTTGCGATGGACGCTCTTGAGCTCGTCGAGCTCCCGCTCCAGCTTCGATAGACCTTCCGCGGTCAGGACGATCTCCTTGTCGTTCAACTACAGATCCTCATCGGGGTTCGAGGGCGAACCCACAGCACGTGCCGGCGTATTCTCCAACGCTGGCGCCGTTTGTTCTAGGGGGCCGCTTCAAGGCCTCCTGCGCGACCGACGGGCCGGCCGGGGGAGCATACCCAGGCCCTAATCCGTCTTAACGACGCGGGGTTTCAGCGCAAGCTCGTGCAGCACGCGTTCGTAATCCGACGGCACGACCTCGCTCCATTGCTTTCCGAGCAGCGCCAGCAGCGCGGCCTCGAGAACGTTCGTCCCGAACGACCGGCCGCCGATATCCGGCGTCGTAGTGATCAGCATCCGTATGCCGCGCGCGGCGAGCTCCTCGACGTCGTCGTCCGTGACCGTGTTCGTCAAGACGATCTTGTCGTCAAGCCGCTCGGGCATGAATTGGCGCATGAAATGGAAGTCGCCGGCGATGATCTCGGCGTCGTCGTAGTACTGGGGATATTTCGGCTCCGGCGGCTTTTCTTGCTTCTTTCCCGTGGGATAGAAGAATTGGAACGGCAACTTACACGCGTCGGGCAGATACTTCTCCGCCATCTTCTCGAACTCGTGGAGGTCGCGCACCGGCATGTCTTTGTCCAGGGCGAAGATGAAGTCGCCGAACAGGACGTCGGCTCCCGCGTCGACGAGCGCCTGCGCCATCCCGAAGCGATCCAGCGCGCTGACCATCAGCACGCGCTTGCCGCGCAGGCTGATGCCGAGCTCGTCCTGCATGAAGCGTACGGCCTCGCGTTCCAGCGTGTTCTTCAGGCCGCTTCCGTCGACGATTGGCGTCACGTTAGCCGCCTCGAGCAGCCGCAGGCCGTCGCGCAGCGCGTAGCGATGGCGACCCGCGTAGAGGTAGACGTCGATGCCGCCCAGTCCGATCGCGTCGACCTCGCCGTCGAGCTCGTGCACTTTCGCAATGGCCGCGTCGAGCTTGCCGTCCATCCCCACCCGCGCGATGTCGAACTCTTCGCCCAACAGGCGGATCCGCGCGCGATGGTCGCGGCGGCTCGAGCCCAGCGACACCGAAACGACTCGCTTCATGGAGTCACCTTGACCGTGTCATCCTGAGCCCGTCGAAGGGTGGCGGCCGCACGCGTAGCGGCGAGCGTTTCCGGCGTGATCGCCGCATCGAACGCGCGCATGTTCGCGAGCTCGAAGCCGCAACGATCTGCCATCTCCGAGATCTCGACGACGCGTTCGAGGCTGATGCCGCGGCCGAGCGTGTACGGCTCCAGGCGACCCTCCAGCGCGAGGACCATCGTCTCGCTCATGCACGCGAGCGCAGTGTGGGGCGGTAGGTTCAGGTCGAACTCCGTTCCGGGTTCGCGCACCCGCTCGAAACGCGGCGTGCCGGGGACGAGCATGTTGCCGCCCTCGACGACGAGGACGTCGGGGCGCTGCTCTGCCACGCGCCGGCTCACGTCGTGCGGCAACGAGAGCTCGCACACCACCACGCCGGTCTGCAGAGCTTCGGGTTCGATGACGTCCTGTGTCGAGCTCGTCGCCGTTAGGATAAGCTGCGCGGTGCGCACGGCCGCCGAAAGGTCCGTCGTGTACTCGCTCGCGCACGGCAGCGCCGGCGCGACGGTCTCGTGGAACTTGCGCAGGCGCGTCTCGTTGCGCGCGACGAGCACTACGCGCTTGACCTTCGCCGCGATGAGCTGCACGCACGCGGCGCCGATCGAGCCGGTCGCACCGATGACGGCTGCGGTTGACGACGCCGGATCGATCCCCATCTCCGACGCGCCGCGAAAGAGGCTCTGCACGCCGGCGGCGATCGTCAATGAGTTGCCGGTCGTCACCGGGATCGGCGAGCGCTCGTTGATCGTGATCCCCGCGTCACCAACGACGCCGGTGAACGCGCCGAGGCCAGCGACCTGCGCGCCGAGCTGCGCGCCGATCTCGATCGCGCCGAGCACGCGCCGGTAGACCTCCTCGCGCGGAAAATCCATCAGCTGCTGCGGCAACAGCGGGGCCGCGACGAACCAGCCCTCGGTCTCGCGGCCTTCGGGCGTGCGCACGCCCGTGACGTGCACCGCGGCGTAGGGCGGCATCCATTCCATGATCTTGCGCAGGATCGGCTCGCCCTTGCCCTTGGCGCCGGGCTCGTAACGGGCGATGTCGTCGAACGACAGCGGATGAATCACGAAACAGAATTTATTCACCTAGTTACGCTCGATCCGCCAGCAGCAGCGCGTGCGTGTCTTGCGGTTGGCTCGCGGCGCCGACCGGAGGCAGCGCGTCGACGGCCTTCCACAGATCGAGCGAACGTCCGTTGGCGTGGAGCAGCTGCGGGTCTGGCGCGTGCCGGTAGCCGATCGTCGAAACCGGCTGCGCCGCCTGCTTCGCCCGGTCCCAGAGCAGAATGCTCTCGTAGGAGTCCGTGATCGATTCCGGAGCCCACCCGTCGTCCGAGTCGAACGACGGGTCGTCGGTCGCGCGGCACACGACCGAGAGATACCCCGACTCGAACTCGGAGGTGAAGCGCGTCGAGTCGTCGCGCGCGTACGGATGGTAAAGACAGTCGATCGGCAGGAGCTCGAAGTAGCGAAGCAGATAATCGTACAGCGGAATCGACGGATACCAGTACGTCGTCGCCTCGCGCTGGAGCTTGCCGCGGTCGTTGAACTCCATCGAGAAGTCGTTGCGTTTCACGACGTTGGTCGAGAGGATCATCAGGCCGTTCTTCTTCAGCAGCGGGCGTAGGCCGGCGATGACGTGCATCGGAGACCAGACGTGGTACAGCACGCCCGAGAGGTTAATCAGATCGAAGCTCTTGTTGCCTAGCTTGCGGCTGACGTCGTAGAGCGAGCCGATCTGACGAAATTTGAAGTTTACGCCGAAGAGCTTGCGAACGGCTTGCATCTTCTCGTAGTTGTACAGGTGCGGGTTCGTCGCGAACACGTCGCGCGCGCCCTGGCGGCACATCAGGATCGGCATGAGCCCCTCGACGCTGCCGATGTCGAGGCAGTCGCACCCCGCGAGCTCGGCGTTGCGCAGCAGCATCCTCGGCAGCAGCGGAAAGTCCGCCGGAAACGACGAGCTGGTCATCACTCCGGGCGCCAGCTCGAAGCTGTAGTACCACCACTGCTTGAACAGCTCGGAGTCGCGCATGCCTTCGGGGGTGGCCGGGAGGCGGCGCCCCATCGACCGCGCCGAGAACCACGCGAGCAGCATGCGGCTGAACACCGACTCGCGATCGAAGAGCCTTCGCCGGACGAATCGCTTGAACGTCGGCGAGTTGAGGAACCGCTCGTATTTCATTGTTGCTCCGCTTGACGTTTGAGCGCGGCCAGCATCATCTCGCTGTTCTCGCGCACTTTTTTTTGCAAGGTTGGCCCGATCAGCTCGGCGAGCGTCGGAACGCCGAAGTCGTAGTCGACGCCGAGTACGACATGCGTGGCGCCGTCCCGATGCTCGAAGCTCCAGGCCCCCTCGAATTTGTCGAGATCGCCCTCGAGCAGCCGGTACTCAATCCGCAGCGCGGCGTCGTCGAAGCGATCCTCTTCGGTCCACTCGATGGGTGCCTCCTCGACGAGCGTCTTCCAGCGCGAGATCGCGCCGTCGGCGCGGCGTTCGAGGATCGTCACCGTTTCGACGTCCGGCATGAACTCCGGAAATCGCTCTTGATCCTTGGCCAGCTCATAGACGGCTCGCGCGGGGGCGTCGATCACGATCCTGCTCTCGACATAGGGCATCGGCTACGCGGAAAGGTCGCCGAGCTTCTCGTACGCCGCCGCGATGCCTGCGCGTAGCGCGGCCAGCGCGCAGTCGATCTCGGACTCGGTCACGACCAGGGGCGGCTCGAGGCGAATGACGCGCTGCTGATTGAGCGTCCACGCGGCCGTCACGCCCGCCTTGAGCATCTCGGGGATGACGTACCCGCCGTAGCCTTCGTGCGTCAGCTCGACGCCGACCAGCAATCCGAGGCCGCGCGCCTCGCGCACGACGGCGGGAAACTCGCCGGCGATCGCTTGCGCGCCGCGCAACAGCTGCTCGCCGCGCTCGCGGGCCCGCCGCGCCAGCGCGTCCTCCTCCAACACGTCCATCGCCGCCAGGGCCGCCGCGCACGCGATCTCCGCGCCACCGAACGTCGAGGTATGGACGAGCGGCGCATCGCCGAACGCGCGCTCCCACACGCCGGCCTTCGCGATGAACGCGCCGACCGGGACCACGCCGCCCGAAAGTCCCTTGGCGAGCGTCATCACGTCCGGAACCACGCCGTCGCGGTCGCACCCGAAGCGATAACCGCAGCGTCCGAGCCCCGTCTGCACCTCGTCTGCGACGAACAGCGCGCCCGCCGTGTCGCACGCCTCACGCACCGCCTTCAAATACCCCACGGGCGGCACGTTCACGCCGCCCTCGCCCTGAACGGGCTCGACGACGAACGCGGCCGCATCGCGTAGCGCTGGTTCCAGCACCGCGGCGTCGCCGTATGGTACGCAAACCGAGTCGGCCAGCAACGGACGAAACGGCGACTGAAAGCTCTCGCGTCCGCTGACCGAAAGCGCGCCGAGCGTCTTGCCGTGATACGCGTCGCGCGTGCTGACGATCTTCGCGCGGCCGGTTGCGGCCCGCGCGAGCTTGATCGCGCCCTCGATCGCCTCGGTTCCGCTGTTGCACCAAAACGAGATCTGCAGGTCGCCGGGAGCAAGCTCGGCGAGGCGGCGCGCGGCGCGGCCGAGCAGCACGTTGAACATCGTCTTGCCGGAGAGGGCGATCAGCTCCAGCTGCGCGCGCACCGCAGCGACGACCCTCGGATGCGTGTAACCGAGCGTGAAGACTCCGTAGCCTCCAGCGAAATCCAAGTACGCCTTGCCCGTGTGATCCCAGATCGTGCAGCCGTGCGCGCGTACCTCGACCGGCGAGCCCGACAGCTTCATTACGCGCGCGAGCGGCGGATTCACGTACCGCTTGTAATTCTCGTAGGTCTCCGCGGCCAGCGCCTGCGGAGAAGCGGCGCCATACAACTCGCGACCCTGCTCGATCATGCCGCGACAGCCGGTGCCTGCTCGAGCCGATCGATGGTTTCTTCGATCGTTGCGATCGCTTCGGCGGCAAAATCGAGGCGCATGATACGCTCGCGCAGCGACGCCGCGCCCGGGATGCCCTTGAGATACAGCGCGACGTGCTTGCGCATCTGCGGCACCGCTCGCGGCTCGCCCAGCTCCTCCACCATCCTGCGATAGTGCACGAGCGCGAAGCGCAGACGGTCCGGCGCGGCCGGCAGCGGCTGCGGCTCGCGCCCTTCCATCAGATCGCGGATCTGTGAGATCAGCCACGGGTTGCCGAGCGTGGCGCGGCCCAGCATGACGGCGTCGACGCCGCTGTCGCGCATTCGCCGCATCGCGACGTGGGGATCGTCGAGGTCGCCGTTGCCGATCACCGGGATATCGACCGCCGCCTTCAGCCGAGCGATGTGTTCCCAATCGGCGTCGCCTTTATAGAACTGTTTCGCCGTGCGCGCGTGCAGCGTCACGGCCTGCACGCCGGCGTCCTGTGCTCGCCGCGCGACGTCGACGTAAACGAGAGCGTCATCGCTCCAGCCCAGGCGCATCTTCATCGTCACGGGGCAGTCCACGGCCGCGACGACCGCTCGCATGATTGACTCGCAGCGGTCCGGATCGCGCAGGCATGCCGACCCGCCGTTGGTCTTCGTGACCTTCGGCGCAGGACAGCCGAAGTTGATGTCCACGATGTCTGCGCCGCACTCGCGCACGAGCCGCGCGGCGGATGCCATCGTCGCCGGGTCGTCGCCCCAAAGCTGCGTCGCGACCGGCTTCTCGAGCCCGTGCTGATCGATCATCTCCATCGTCCGCCGGCTGCCGTACGCAAGCGCGTTGGAAGAGACGAACTCGGTCACGGTGAGCCCAAGCCCGAAGGGGCGGTAGAGCGCACGCATGGTTCGGTTCGTCACGCCGGACATCGGCGCCAAAATCAGCGGCGGCCAGATGTCCATCGAGCCAATGCGCAACGGCGCGGATAGCATGCGTTATCTCTTAAACGGGTCGCCGCCGCGCGCCTCGGAACCGTAGAACAGGCGCAAGCCCGTCAGGCTCAGGTGCGGGTCGATCGCATCTACGATGGGCGTCTGCTTGGCGACGATCTCGGCGAGGCCGCCGGTCGCCACGACGCGCGCGGAGCCGCCCATCTCGCGGCGAATCCGCGCGACGATCGCTTCGGTCTGCCCGGCGAAGCCGTAGACGACGCCGCTCTGCAGCGCCTCAATGGTGTTGCGGCCGATCGCGCTCCCCGGCGCCTCGAGGGCGATCTGCGGCAGCTTGGCGGTGCGCCCGATCAAGGCGTCGATCGAGACCGTGACGCCGGGTGCGATCGCGACGCCGAGATACTCGCCGGCCGGTGAGATGGCGATGAACGCCGTGGCGGTCCCGTAGCTAACGACGATGAGGGGCGCACCGAAGCCGCTTCGCGCTCCGATCGCGGCGGCGACGAGATCGGCGCCGACCTCCGACGGGTTCTCCGTCACGATCGGGATCAAGCTCTGCGTCTCCGGTTTCAAGAACAGCGGCATGGTGTCGAAGAATCGCCGGCACGCAGATTCGAGCACCGGATCGAGCTTCGGCACCACGCTCGCGACGGCGACGGCGTCGATCGCGCCGCGGTCGACGCCGCTGGTCGCGAAGAGCTGCGTGAAGAACACGCCGTACTCGTCCGGCGTGCGACGCAATTCCGTCGTCACGCGCCACGTGTGCTTCAGCTCGGCGCCCGAGAAACAGCCGAGCTTCGTCTCGGTATTGCCGACATCGATCGTCAGGAGCATCGCATGAGCTCCTCGACCGCGTCGAGCAACCGCGCGGCCAGAGTCGTCTTGTCCGCAACCCCCAGCTCGCGCCGCCCCTCGTCGCCCCACAGCAGCACCAGCGCGTTGTGGCCGGGGCCGAAGCCGCGTTCGCCGGCGACGTCGTTCACCGCGATTGCGTCGAGGTGCTTCGCGCGCAGCTTCTCTCGCGCGCGCTTCTCGTGATGGTCGGTCTCTGCGGCGAAACCGACCAAGAATCCCGAGCCCTTGCGCCGTCCGAGCTCCGCGAGCACGTCGGGATTCGGCGCGAGCGCAACGGTGAGAGCCTCGCCCGACTTCTTCACCTTCGAGTCGGAGCGCTCCGCGGGGCGCCAGTCGGAAACCGCCGCGGTGGCGATCGTCAGATCGGCGCCGGCCGCGTGTTCCAGCGCGGCGTCGTAGAGCTCGCTCGCCGTCGTGACGCGCACCACGTCCACGCCGGCCGGCGGCTCGAGCAGAGTCGGGCCGAGCATCAGCGTCACGCTCGCGCCGCGCAACGCCGCCTCGCGCGCGAGCTCGATTCCCGTCGCACCGCTCGATGCGTTGCTCAAGAAGCGGACGGGATCGAACGCCTCGCGTGTCGGACCGGCCGTGATCGCGACGCGCTTCCCGCGCAACGCTCGGCGCCGCGCGAGCGTGCGTTCGAGCGCCTGGAGGATGCGCTCCTCACCGGCGAGCCGGCCGACGCCGAACTCGCGTTCGGCCAGGAAGCCGCGCTCAGGATCGACGGTTTCGTAACCGCGGGCGCGCAGCGTCGCGAGATTCGCCTTCGTCGCGGCGTCCTCGTACATCGTTTCGTTCATCGCCGGCGCCAGGATGCGCGGGATGCGCGCCGCCAGCAGCGCCGCGGTCAAGAGGTCGTCAGCAATTCCGGCCGCGAGCTTCGCGATGAGGTTGGCGGTCGCGGGCAAGACGAGAGCGACGTCCGCCTCGCGGATGAGCCGGATGTGCGGGATGCGTTCGGGCGTGTCCCAGAGCGACGTGTAGACCGGCCGCGCCGTGAGCGACGCGAAGGTGAGCGGCGTGACGAAACGCTCCGCCTCGGATGTCATCACGACGTCAACGAGCGCGCCGCGTTGCACGAGCGTGCTCGTGAGGGCCGCCGCCTTATACGCGGCGATTCCGCCGCTGACGCCGAGGAAGATGCGCGCGCCGTTCATTCCCATGCCACGTTGTCGATGAGCCGCGTCGAGCCGAAGCGCGCCGCGCCGACGATCAGCGCGGGAGATCGCGGCGGCTCGAGCGGGGCGAACGTCGTGGCATCAACGACCTCGAGATAGTCGAGCCGCGCCGCTGGGCTCAGCACCGCCGCGCCCGCAGCGATCGCGTCGGGCTTGGAAGCGCCGCCCGAAAGTGCGTCGCGTGTCGCGAGCAGAGCGCGATACAACGTCGGCGCCTGCGCTCGGCGCTGCGCGTCGAGGTATCCGTTGCGGCTCGACATCGCGAGGCCGTCGCGCTCGCGCACGGTGGGAACGGTCTCGAGCTCTACCGGAACGTTCAGATCAAAGATCATCTTGCGCAGGATCGCCGCCTGCTGCGCGTCCTTCTGCCCGAGAAAGAGCGCGTCCGGTCGCACGATGTTGAGCAGCTTCGCCATCACGGTCGCCACGCCGCGAAAGTGGTGCGGGCGCACGGCCCCTTCTAGGATCTCGCCGAGCGGTCCGATGTCGACGTAGCTCGTGAAATCGGGATGGTACATTTCTGCGGCGTCGGGCA
The DNA here is from genome assembly GCA_019235995.1 of Vulcanimicrobiota bacterium. Taxonomy (GTDB): domain Bacteria; phylum Vulcanimicrobiota; class Vulcanimicrobiia; order Vulcanimicrobiales; family Vulcanimicrobiaceae; genus Cybelea. The sequence continues at coordinate 9,206 of JAFAJV010000078.1, read as the reverse complement.
CGAAGAGCGTGTCCACTCCCGCGTCCGCGAGCTTGCGCCGATCGCCGGACTCGTCACGCGGATACGCGGCGAGATCTTCGTTCGGGCCGAACTGCAGCGGGTTGACGAAGATCGAAACGGCCACGGCCGCGCACGTTTGGCGCGCTCGCCTGACCAGCTCGAGATGACCGGCGTGGAGCGCGCCCATGGTCGGGACGAATCCAAGCGGGCGCGGCGACGCGCCAAAGAGCGCGCGCGCCTGCGCGACGGTCCGGGCCGTTTGCATGCGACGTTCTTACGTACGGGTTACCCGGAGCACGGTGCGGCCGACCACGAACGGGACGCCCACCGGCAGCGGAACGTCGCCGACGACGATCTGCCCGCCCAGACGCGTCCCGTTGCGGCTGCGCAGATCCTCCAGCCGAATCGCGTCCGCCTCAATCGCCAGGCGGGCGTGCCGGCGCGAGACGTAGCGGTCCAAGGCAAGGCATGCCTCCGCCAAGGCGTCGTCGCGTCCGATCGTGATCTCGCGCTCGAACACCCACGTCTTGCCGTCGAGTGGGCCGCTCAGCACTTCGAGCAGGTACATGGCCGCCAGCCCTTCTCTAGGCGCTCCAGCCGCCTCCTGGCGTCCCGGGGCTAAGAACGCACCGCCAACCTTCCGATGACTAAGAGAGTGGGCATGAACGACCGAATCGACGAGCTGATCGACCTTCTCGAGGCCGAGCCGGAAGGGCTGCGCACCGCGGAGTTTCTCCAGGCCCGAGACGTGCTGTGCGGCCTCGCCGGCCGCCGCGTCGCCGAAGCCGTCATCGAGGACACCCGCGTCGTCGTCACGACCGATGACGGCTGCCGCTACTATTTCTACGGGTTCCTCGGCTCGGACAGCAGCGCGCGAGCCGCGAAGAGCGCGCCGACGTAGGCGTGCGCGGCGCTGACGCCGCCCTGCACGTACACTTCGAACGGCGCCCTCATCGGCGCGTCGCACGATAGCTCGAGGGTCGAGCCGCTGACGAACGCGCCCGACGACATGATGACCGGCTGGGCGTAGCCGGGCACCGCGCCGGCCTCGGGACGGAAACGCGCATTGACCGGCAGCGCCGCTTGGAGCCCCGCCGCGAACCTGCGAAGCAGCTCCGGCTCGCCCAGCCGGATGGCCTGCACGATGTCCGTCCGCGTCTGGCCCGCGACGGGATCGACGGTGAAGCCGAGTCGCTCGAAGAGCGCGGCGAAGAAGTCCAAGCCGCGCAGGCACTGCGCGACGATCAGCGGCGCGAGGAAGAGCCCATGCGCGAGCGCGCGCCCGAGGCCGAGCGACGGCCCGAGCGCGGCGCCGAGCCCCGGCGCGTAGAGGCGGGCCGCGACGCGCTCGACGAGCTCGGCGCGGCCCGCGACGTACGCGCCCGCGGGCGCGAGCGATCCTCCGAGGTTTTTGATCAGGGAGCCCATGACGAGGTCCGCTCCCGCGCGAGCCGGCTCGCGCTCCTCGACGAGCTCGCCGTAGCAGTTGTCGACGAGCACGCAGACGTCGGGAGCGGCGCGCCGTACCGTCGCGTACGCGCGCTCGCACTCCGCGACGCTCAGCGAGCGGCGGGGTGCGTAACCCCGGGAGCGCTGGACGAACACGGCGGCGACGCCGCTGCCCGCAAGTGCCTCGCTGACCGCGGGCAAGTCGATGCCGCCGTCGTGCGCGAGCGCGATCTCGCGGTACTCGACGCCTTGCCGAACCAACGCGTGCGGCGCCTCGCAGATCGCGTTGCGCAGCGTATCGTACGGCGCGCCGGAAATTGCGAGAAGCGTCCGACCGGGCGGCACGCAGGCCGCCAGCGCCGCCACGATTGCATGCGTGCCGCTCACGATCGAAAGTCGGGCGATCGCGCGCTCCGCTCCCAGCACCCGCGCCAGCAGCGACTCGTAGCGCTCGCGGGCGGCATCGTCGTAGCCGTAGCCGAGACCACCCGTCAGGTCGCTCTCGGCCATCCCTTCGTCTAGAAACGCCTGGAGCACGGCGGCCTGGACGCGCTCTTGCGCGGGATATGCGATCGCCGCAGTCTGCGCGTACGCGTCGAGCGCGGCCGCGCGGACGCGTCCCGCGATCCCAAACCGCTCGCAGAGCTCGGCGATCACGTGCTATCCCGCAACACGTGGCGCTCGTAGGCGCGCACGAACGGATAGTAGATGATCGTCGCAAGAACGATGTTGAGGGCCGCGAGCGCGAGCGCGCGGAGATCCTGCGTCGCCAAATATGTTGATACGAAGGTCGGGACAGACGACGGAATATAAAACGCCGCGCGCGAGACGAGCCCCGTGGCGACCGCCGCATACGTGACCGTCGCCAGCACGATCGGCGCACCGACAAACGGCACGACGAGGTGGGGATTGAAGACGACCGGCGCGGCGAAGAGCAGCGGCTCGTTCAGATTGAACAGCGACGGGATGAACGTGGCGCGGCCGACGCGCCGCAACCGGGGAACGGCGGAGACCGCGAGCAGTCCGGCCAGCGGCAGCGTCGCACCGGCTCCGCCCGGAAAGACGAACAGAAAGAGCGACACGACGACGATATACGGCAGCGGTTCATGGACCGTAAACGCGTGCGTGTTCTGCATCTGCATCGTGAGGTAGACGGGCGTAACGATGGCGGCGAGCATGGCGGGCCCGTGAACGCCCGCCGTCCACAGCAGCGTCTCGATCAGCACGATCGCGATCAGCGCGACGTAGGTGTCACCGAGCCGAGCGATCGGATGCATCGCGGACGCGATTGCACCCGGGAGCGAAAAGTGCAGCGCAGCCAGCGACGCAAACGTCGCTATGCCGAGCAGCGCGCCGGCCCAGTCGGCCAATGACGGGCTCAAGCGGCGGCGCAGCAATGCGATCCAGGCCGCCGCGACCCCGCACGACAAGATCGCGACGAAGAGGCCCGACGCGCCGACCAGACGCAGGTACGCGATCGTATGGGGTCCGAACGGCCGTGGCAGCGCGAGCGTAAACGAGACGACGCTCGCCACGACCAAGGGGGCGACGCCGTACCCGCTGGTGCGCGCCAGGCGTACCGCCAGCAGCACCGCGAGTGCGGCGGCCATGACGCCGAAGGACGGGAGCAGCGCAGACGCGAGGCGGAGACCCAGCGACGGCGTTGCCGGCGCGCGCGCCGCGAGCTGCATGCCGAAGATCACGAGAAACGCCGCCGCCAGCGCGATGAAGCTCCACGGCAGCGCATCGCGCACCGCCGCGACGAACGCCAGCTCGCCGGCCCGCCGCATCAGCGGGACGGCGCGGCGCTCGAACGAGAGGAAAAGCCTAGAGGCGGCGGACGACGGCTTCGACGCGACCGACGATCTCGACATCGCTCGCGTAAATTGGCGCCATCGCCCGATTCTCCGGCTGCAGCCGGATGCGCCCGGTCTCGCGGTAGAACCGCTTGACGGTGGCCTCGCCGTCCAGCATCGCGACGACGATCTCGCCGTTCTCGGCCGTGCGCTGGGGCCGCACCAAGATCAAGTCGCCGTGCAGGATGGCCGCTTCGACCATCGAGTCGCCTTGCACGCGCAGCATGAACGCGTCCGAGGCCCGCGGCACGTAGCCGGCGGGAAGCAGAAACTCGCCCTCCACGTCCTCCTGCGCGGTGATCGGCACCCCGGCCGCGACGCGCCCTAGTATCGGGACGACCAGCGCGTTGTGCGCCGGCGGCGCGCTCGACGAACGCAGCGCCCGGGGCTTGGTCGGGTCACGCGATATCAGGCCGCGGCGCTCGAGCGCCTTGAGGTGGGCGTGAATGGTCGAGGAGGACGAGAGGCCCACACGCTCGCCGATCTCCCGCACCGACGGCGGGTAACCGTGCTCGGCGGTAAAGTCCCCGATGATTTCCAGGATCCGGCGCTGCCGCTCGGTCGCCGGCTTGCCGATCGTCTCTTTGGACATTGCTTCTCCCGCGTACCAAGAATGCCAGCCGTCTGGCACCCGTGGCGCGTATAAGCCTACCATGAAAGGACTCCAAAAGGCAAACATACGTTCGAAATCCTCTTGACACCACGGCGAGTCCGCATGGTAAAATGTAGTGGACGAACAAGCGTTTGGCACAAGATATAGGAGTGAAGAGTGGGTAGGCGCAAACGGTTCACACTCATGCCGGCGATCGCGCTCGCGGCGTTAGGTCTGATGGTCGCGCTGCCGACGCTCTCGAGCGTCCGGCTCTATGCCGCGACCGCTCAGCGGTATGCCACGGTGACCGTCCGGCCCGGCGACACGCTCTGGTCCATCGCGGCGGCCCACGCCGGCCCGAACGCCGACGTCCAAGAAGTCGTCGACCGGATCAGCGACGCCAACCATCTGCACGGCGGAACCCTGCAACCCGGCCAACACCTCAGAGTCCCCGAATAACCCTCTCATCCTGAGGCCCGGATTGGGCCTTTTTTTATTTGCGCGAAACGAGCACGACGGCGTGGCCGCCGTGCTCGTCAAGAAAGGCCAATCCGTCCATCATCCACGTATCGAGGCCGTCGGTCGAGTGGCGCGCGACCTCGCGAACCACGTGAACGCGACCTTTGAGCCACTCGAGCTCGCTGCGGGTCGTCACCGGGAAGATCGCGGTCTCGCAATCTTCGCACCGGTAACCGAACTGCGCTATGTCTTGGCCATCGAGTCGGAGACGAGATTCAGCGTCGTCTGGTAGATCGTCAGCGACGTGCCGACCACGCCGTTATCGTGGCGTTGCTGCACGTATTCGTCGACCGAGATCGGAACCGCACGCTTGAAGTCGTAGCCGACTTTCGCCTGGATGTCGGTCGTCAGGCTCCCGCCCTTGGGATCGCGCAGGCTGCGCGTCTCGCCGATCTGCATGATGCCGTTGTCGTTGCTGTTGATCGTGTAATCGGCCTTGACGTTGAGGCTGGGCGTGTCTTGCACGATCTGCCAGTGGCGCTTCGCGTCGAGGCTCGCCGGATCGACGAAGTTGCCGCCGAGGAAGCGCAGCAGCGTGTACTCCTCTGTATAGACCGTCTTATTCGGGTCGCAGATCACGTTGGTGTTGCCGTACACGACGCACTCCGCAGGCGGCGCCCGCCGGACGTTTTCGCCCTGCTCGCTGATCATGACCACGAGCGCGCCGTCGGGCTGCTGGCGGACGACGTCGACGGTCATCGTACCCTTGTCGGTCAGACTACCCTCGTAGGTGGCCGTTCCGTGGCCGCCCGATAAGCCTCCCGTCTCGCTGTTGGCGTAGTCTTCCGCGGGATTGGCCGAATCTTTCGCGCTGGTGTTTTGATTCGAGCTGTACGTGAAGTGATAGACCAGCGTGCCCATCGTCGTGTCCGCGCTCGCGCCGATCGGTGCCAAGACGGAGAGCATCATTCCCGTCGCCGCAACCATCGATGCTATTCTCAACATAGTTCGTTTCACCTCAACTAGACGTATTCAGTTGTTTACTTGCCGCACTCGGCTAGGGCGGCCGAGATCGTGGCGCCCGCCGTGCCTTCGCGCTTTTGCTCCTCGACCTGCAGCCAGGTCATGCCGTCCATGATGCGCTGCAGGGGATTGTAGCCGACCGCGAGCCCCGGGACGGTCGCGGGGTCGAACGCGTAGGGGTTCGGCGGGAGTCCCGGCGTGTTCGGATCCTGCCATTGGTTCGGCTTCGCCTGCTGCAGCTGCAGCGTCGTATCCCTTCCCTGGATCCCGCTGAGCAGCTCCTCGCCGTAGTGCTGCAGCTCGCCCATCTGTTGCGTCGCAACGAACCCGTTGATCAGGTCCAGCGAGGCGTTCTGGAAGGCGATGGTCTCCAGCAGCTGCGCCTTGATCTGCGCGAGCTTCGCGTCGTCGGCCGGACTCCCGGTCGGCGCGAGGAGCTTCTCGTCGTCCAGGATCGTCTGGGCCGCGATGATGTTGCGCGCGACCGGAATCACGAGGTAGGACATCTGCTGCAGCGCCATGTCCGTCTCCGGCGAGTGATTGTAGACCGAGTCGCTCGTCGCCGGGGCACCGTTTCCGTTGGGATAGGCGGGGCCGATCGCCGTCAGCGCGCCGCGTTGATACTTCTTGAAGAGCGGCGGACTCTTCGCGATCGACTGGTCGTTTTGGAGGATCATCGCGACCGCCGGACGCACGCGCTCGTGCAGGCGCGCGCACAGCGCGGTCGTGACCACGTGATAGATCTGCGGGGGCGGCGTGCTCGCGGCGCTCGCTCCGGTTCCGTCGGAAAGCGCCGGAAGCGGAAGGAAGCCGGCGCACGTTAGGACGCATGCCGACAGCAGAAGCGATCTCTGCATCGCGTGAATTTTCGATGGCGCAGGCGCCGGGCCTGCACCGATAAAGCGGAAGCGGGACCCCGCAAGGGATCCCGCTTCGTTCGACGTTGCTACGTCAGCGCGAGGTGATGCTCTAGATCTTCACCGCGGCGTTGAAGTAGACGTTGATCGGAGGCACGCCGCCGCCGATCGCGCCGGTGTTGCCGTTGTTCGGCGTGTAGCTTTCTATCCAGGGCGTGCGCGCACCATTGGCCTTGAAGTCGTTGATGCTCGTGCCGTTGTAGAAGTTGCCGGGGTAGAGCGTGCTGTTGAGCGGGCCACCCGCCGGCGTGTAGCCGCAGACCACGTTGCTGGGCGAGTAGTACGACGACCATGGGGTCGACGATCCGCCGAAGCACGCGTGGAAGAGGTTCGCGCCGACAACCGTCAGTTTGATCCGCGGGCTCACGTCGTAGGTCAACTGGAGGTTACCCACGATCGAGCTGGGATTCTGGTAGTTGTCGAACGCAAACGTTCCGGTCTGCGGGTTGGGGATGTAGAGGTAGCCGAACTGGCCCAGGCCCGCCGCCACCGTCGTCAGGTAGTTACACTGCAACGGATTGGTCTTGGGCGAGAGCTTGGTGATGCCCGTGGCCGCCGAGTTGAGCGTGCAGGCACGCGGGTCGACGCCGGTCACGTCCATCGGGGTTCCGTAGAAGCCGCCGGTGGCGAACGCGAAGCTGGGCGTGATCGCCAGCTTGTCGTGGCGATAGTTCAGCAGCAGCGAGGCCACGTATGGCGAGATGTAGCTCTGGAGGAACCCGTAGAGGTTCGGCGCGATGGCCGTCGTGTACGGGTTGTACCAGCCGTTGGGATCCAGCGTCGCCTGCGGCGACATGTTGTAGTAGGGATTGAGGATCGTGTCTTGCTTGGAGCCGTTGGGCTTAGAGCACGATACGCCGGTCAATCCCTGGTAGCAGGGGCTGCCGCCGCCCGCCTTGGTCAACGCGTTCCACTGCGCGATGACCTGGTTGAGCGCGGTGATCGTGTTGGGCACGAGGCCGCCGTTGCTCAGACCGTAGTTGGTGAACTGGACCTTGGAGTTGGTGTAGCTGAAGCCTAGCTGGCCGGAGAGCCCGTTGCGGGTGAAGTCACCCTTGTTGAACTGGAACTCCAGGCCGTAGTTGCGGTTCACGCCCACCGGCACTTGCGTCACGAAGCCCGCGCCGATGAACGTCTGCTGTTGCCAGCCTGCGACCCACGTGTAGTAGGGCGTGAGCTTGAAGCTCATGTCCGTACCGTGCAGATGCTGCTCCCACGAGAGGTCGTACTGCGCCGACGAGATGCCCGGAATCGGGTGGAACGGTGAGTAGAACCCGAGGTTCATCATGTTGTTCCACAGCGAGCGGTTGTCGCCGGTCGAGCTCAAGTACTGCACCGAGGCCGAGATCGGCGGCTGCGTGTAGCGGCCGGCCGAAGCGCGGAACACGGTGTCGGGCGAGGCCGTGAAGGTCGCCGAGAACCGCGGCTGCCAGTAGTCCAGGCTGTACGAGCCGGGCGAGCTGGAGCTGAAGTTGGGCGCCGTAACGCCGTCCTGCACCGTGCCGTTGGGATGCACCCAGCCGGTGTGCGGGCCCGTCGGGAAGAGCACCGTCGCGGCCTTGTTACAGTCGCCCACGACGTACTGCGCGTTGGCCGGCGGAACGCCGCCCGGAGGCAGTGGTTGCACCATCACCTGGTTGGTCGCGGCCAGCACGCAGGTGAAATTGGCCGTCTGATTGGCGTAGAAGATGTTCGCTGCGTTGGCCGAGTCCGGCAGGACGTACGTGTAGTTGTCGTACCGGATCGAGGCGTTGAACAGGAACTTGTCGCTGGGGCGCCACTGATCTTGCAGCGCCGCGTTGGTAAAGCGCGGACGCACCGTGTTCAGCGGACCGGTCGCGTTGCCGGCCCAGAGGCTGTCCCAGGTCGCGCCGGCCCGGGCCGCGGGCGATCCCGCCGGACCGAAGCCGGTCGGACCGCTCTGTGCCGAGGCCGTCCAGGTCGGGGCGACCGTCGTACCCGACGCGACGTCGAAGTACGCGCTGTTGAGGCAGAGCTGCGGCTTGCCGGTGGTCGGGTCGTAGCACGTGTAGCCGTTGCCGGTCTTGGACATGTAGCCGATCGGCGAGCCGCCGATGCACGTGTTGCGGCAGCCCAGGTAGCCCGAGTAGTTGTTGAACCGGATCACGCCCGCCGTCGTGTAGTTGCCGTCGAGCGAGAGCAGGTTCTGGTCGTTGATCTGGTCCTGGAAGTCAATCGCGCCACCCGAGGTGTGCGTGATCAGGTCGTACTCCGACGAGATCGCCGAGGGCACGAGCAGCGGCGCGCCGCCGAAGATCGGGTCGGTCTGCAGCCAGTCGGAGTAGAAGGTGTAGCCGTAGAGCCGTATATAGGCCGCCTGGCTCAGCGCGTAGGTGTACTGGATCTTGGTAACGCCCGTGTCGTTGCGATTGACGTTGGCCGAGTTGTCGGTCAGCGGGATCGCCCCGAGGTACGGGTGTGCCGGCGTGCCCGGCGCGTAGTAGATCCCCGGCGCCTTAATGTTCGTCATGCTCGTCGCGATCGGCGCACCGAACGGCGTGTTGTACGAGACATTGTCGGCGTACGGGGTGTAGGTCGGGCCGCAGCCGGTCAGGGCGGTCGGCGGAGCGCACGGATACGGACCGCCGAAGAACGGCGAGGTGTGCAGCGTCGCGGCGATCTGTCCGGCCGGACCGGTCGGCGAGTTGCAGCCGTTGACCGTCAGGCCCGGAGCGATCGTCTCGGGACCGCAGATCGGGGGATACGCAACCGTGTTGTAGAGCGCCCAGACGTACTGGCTGTTGCCCGGACCGATATCGGTCGGGCTATCGTAGAAGTAGTTGGCTAACGCCGAGCCGCTCCATAACACCTGGACGTCGTCCCGCAGACCGTTGTGCTTGGGGATGCCCATGTGCAAGTTGATCACGTTCTCGCGATCGGAGATCATCG
>JAFAJV010000101.1 GCA_019235995.1 Vulcanimicrobiota bacterium | reverse complement strand
GCGGCCGGACGATCCTCGAGCGGGCCGGCCTAACGTATCTCAAGCCGCCGCCCTAGGGTTGTCAGACCCATGACAGTCAAGGCGCAATTCCCGGACGAGCAGACCGACGACGGCAGCTTCCACCGGCAAGAGGACGCATTTCGCGACTGGGTGCGAGCGGACGGCGCGTCTCGCTATCCCGCGCAGGCCGGACGCTATCACCTCTACGTCTCGCTCGCGTGTCCGTGGGCGCATCGCACGATCCTCGTACGCAAGCTGAAGGGTTTGGAAGAGGCGGTCGGCATGACGGTCGTCGATCCGATCCGCGACGAGCGCGGCTGGCGCTTCGATCCGGCCGAACCGGATACGCTCAACGGCTGGGCCTATCTCAGCGAGGCATACTTCGCCAGCGACTCCGGATACCGCGCCCGCGTCACCGTTCCGGTCCTCTGGGACAAGAAGCTCGGGCGCATCGTCAACAATTCCGACGACGACATCATGCGCATGTTCGAAAGCGAATTCGACGCTTTTGCCGGCAACCCGCGACTCGATCTCTACCCACGCGAGATGCGCGCGGAGATCGACGAGCTCAACGATCACCTCTACGAAACGTTCAACAACGGCGTTTATCGCGCCGGGTTCGCGACGGCGCAGGCTCCTTACGAGCGGGCGGCGGTGCGCGTCTTCGAAACGCTCGACGCAATGGATACGCGCCTCGAAAAGCGACGTTACCTCTTCGGATCGCGGCCACTCGAGAGCGACTGGCGCTTCTTCGTGACGCTCGTGCGCTTCGATCCCGTCTATTACGGCCACTTCAAGTGCAACCTTCGCAGGATCGTGGACTATCCGAACCTCTCCGGCTATCTGCGCGACCTCTATCAACTCGACGGCATTGCCGAGACCGTCAATTTCGATCACATCAAACGCCACTATTACGTCACCCATGAGGACATCAACCCGACCCGGATCGTCCCCATCGGCCCGCTGATGGATCTGACCGCGCCGCACGGCCGCGAGCGCCTAGGAAGCTGACCGGACTCCAGAGCCTAACCCGGCGCAGAGACCATCTTGACATCGAACATATGTTCGATTAGGATGAATCTCCCATGGCGGTGCTTGCGTCCTTCTGCGGAGCTTGTCCTGAGCGGAGTCGAAGGGCTCAGGATGGCACGGCGAAGGGTGATCGGCAGCGGGTGTTCGAGGCCCTCAAAGCCCGCCTGAGCGCCGACCCGCTTCCTTCTTTACCCGCCGCCGGGCTCGTGCCGAGCGCCATTCCGGAGCTGGACCGGCTTCTGGGTGGAGGCCTGCCTCGCGGCACGGTGGCGACGCTCGAGGGTGCGACCGGGCGCTGGAGCGTCGCCGCGCGACTGATGGCCGGCGTGACCCGCCGCAGCTTGGTCGCGATCCTCGATGACGGCAAGCTCTACCCGCCGGCGCTGGCGGAGGCCGGTGTCCGCCTCGAACGCGTCTTGATCGTGCCGGCCGGCACGGCGCTCGCGATCGTGCGCGCGGTGGACATCCTGTTGCGCTCGCGCATCTGCCGGCTCGTGCTCATGCCGGCGATGGCCTTGCGCGATTCGGTTTGGACGCGGCTGGCGACACTCGCGCATCGCGGGGGCGGGATCTTGATCGTGATGGCGCCGCAGGCCGGCGCGTCGCTGAGTGCCGTGGCCGGCCTTCGCCTGCACTGCGAGCTCGAGCGCATCACGATGCACGGCACCCATGGCCTCTGGGGAACGTTCGACGGCTTCGAACTCCGTATCGACGTCCGAAAGCACAAACACAGGATTTACGGGCGACATGCTGCTCTGCGTTGAGGTCGCCGGAGGCTGGCTCGAGGGAGAGCCGCAGAGCCTCACGCTATGGGAAGAGATGCTCGACGCGTTCGACGCGGTGTCGCCGCTGGTCGAGGATGCCGGTCTCGGCCGAGCATTTCTCGACATGCACGGCATCGGTGGCGATGCGCGCGAGTGGATGGCGCAGGCGCGCGCGGCACTGGCTCGTTTTGGAAACTCGTCGCGGCTCGGTGCTGGATCGAACAAGATCGCCGCGCTGGCCGCGACCCACGTGGGCGACGGAACCGTTTGCGAGCCCGGCACGGAAAGCGAGATGCTCGCCGCCCTTCCGCTGACGCTGCTCGGCATCGAACCGGAGACGATCGAGCGGCTTGCGCTGCTCGGCGTCCGGCAGCTGGGTGAGCTGGCGCGCTTGCCGCACGGACCGTTCGTGCGCCGCTTCGGAGCCGCGGCCGCGGATTGGCACGAGCTCGCGCGCGGCATCGACCGCCGGCAGTTCACGCCGCGCGGCCAAGCCGTCGCGATCGAGGCCTCGATCTTCGGCGAGGGACATGCGGCGGCCGAGACCCAGGTGTTTTTCGCCTTGCGCATGCTGCTGGCGCGCATCTGCGCCGACCTCGACTGCTGCGGCAAGCGCGCCGGCGCCTTGCGCCTGTCGGTGGAGCTGGAAGACGCCGACGCGTGCGGTTTCGACGTGCCGCTCGCAATTCCGACGGCGCACGAACGCACGATGTTCGACATGCTTCGCGCAAAGCTCGAGGGTGCGACGTTCGGCGCCCCCATCGTCGGCCTGCGATTGCAGGCGCTCCAGCTCGAGGAAGGAGGTGAAGCCCAAGCATTCTTTGCAGCCGACGACTTCGATTCGCAGCGCGTCGGGGTGACGATTGCCCGACTCGAAGCGGTGCTTGGGGAAAGAATCGCTCGCGCGAAAACACGCGAAGCGCATCTGCTCGAAGAGCGATTCGCCTACGAACCCTTCACGCCGGCTCGTACCGAGCACAACGGCGCGGAGGTCGCTCAGGAGTGCGGTTGCGGGGTCGTGCCGCAGCTGCGCCTGCTCCAAGTGCGCGAGGTTCCGGTGCAACTGCGCGGTGGTGAGCCGGCGATCGTCGATCGACGGCCGGTGCGGCAGTGCGTGGGCCCCTGGCGCATCGCCGAACGTCCCTACAATTTGGAGCCTGCCCTGAGCCGAGTCGAAGGGCGCGACGAGTACGACGTCGTGCTCGAAGACGGAACCTTCGCGCGCATCTACCGCCAAGGCTCGCACTGGTATTTACGGGGAGTGTATGAGTAATTTTCTTATGAAGCATGCCTCAGCCTGAGATCAAGGGCTATGCGGAGTTGCATGCGTGGTCGAATTTTAGTTTTTTGCAAGGCGGGTCGCATCCGGAAGAGCTAGTAGAACGCGCAGCCGAGCTGGGACTGGACGCGCTCGCACTGACCGATCGCGACGGCCTCTATGGAGCGGTGCGCTTCTCGATCTACGCGCGCCGGCGCGGCCTCGAAGCGATCATCGGGAGCGAGCTCACCTTCGAGGACGGCGCGCGCATCGTGCTGCTGGTGGAAGACGAGCGCGGCTATGCGAACCTTTGCCGGCTGATCTCGACGGCGCAGATGCGGGGCAGCAAGGGCGACGCGCGTCTGCACATGGAGGATCTCGAGAGAGGCTCTGAGGGATTGATCGCGCTGTCGGGGGGCTCGTTCGGTCGCGTGGAACGCGCGCTCGCACGCGACGGCCGAGAGGCGGCGGCGCGCGAAGCGCGGCGTTTGGGCGAGATATTCGATCAGCGGTTCAATCTCGAGCTCCAGCAGCATCTCACCCCGCGCGAGACACACCGCAACCTGGATTTGGTGCGGCTGTCGCGGGAGTGCCGCTTACCCTGCGTTGCGACCAATGGGGTCGTGTACGCCGGCGCGGACGACGCGCTGGTGGCCGACGTGCTTTCCTGCGTGCGCGAGGGCACGACGCTGCAGACGGCACGAGCGGCCAACGCGCTGCGCCCCAACGCGGAGTTTCATCTCAAGACGCCGGCGGCAATGCGCCGGCTCTTCGCGGAGTATCCGGAGGCGGTCGAGCGCAGCGTCGAGATCGCGCGGTGCTGCCGCTTTCGGCTGGAGCGTCAGAGCGGTCAGTTTCCGCTCTTTCCGGTGCCGGACGGCCGCTCGCCGCAGAGTCATCTTCGCGAGCTCGTCTACGAGGGCGCCGCGCGGCGCTACGGGATGCCGCTCGAGACGCGCGTGGAGCGGCAGCTCGAATACGAGCTCGGCCTGATCGCCAAGCTGGACCTCGCCGGATATTTCTTGATCGTCTGGGACATCGTGCGCGAGGCGGCGCGGCTCGGCGTTCTCTGTCAGGGCCGCGGATCGGCGGCGAACTCCGCCGTCTGCTACGCCCTCGGCATCACTGCGGTGGATCCGATCGGAATGAACCTGCTCTTCGAACGGTTCATGTCGGAGGAGCGGCGCGAAATCCCCGACATCGACATCGACTTCGCGCATCAGGACCGCGAGCTCGTGATTCAGTATGTCTACGAACGCTACGGCCGCACGAACGCCGCGATGGTGGCCGAAGTAATTACGTATCGTACGCGTTCCGCGATCCGCGACGTCGGGAAGGCGCTGGGGCTGAGCCTCGTGCAAGTCGACGCGATCGCGCGCGAGTACGATGCACGTGAGGAGCTTCCCGACGAGGCCGGTCCGGAGCTCCTCTTCGCGATCTGCCGGCGAATCGCCAACTTTCCGCGCCATCTGGGGATCCACTCCGGCGGCATGCTGATCACCCGCGACCCGCTGGTGTGCGTGGCACCGGTCGAGTGGGCGACGATGCGCGACCGCAACGTCATTCAGTGGGACAAGGACGATCTGCAGGACCTGGGCCTGATCAAGATCGACCTGCTCGGCCTGGGGATGCTCTCGCTCTTGCGCGAGGCGTTCACGCTCTATCGCGGCTGTGTCGAGCGCGACGACGCCTGGCTGCCGCCAGCCGTAGCGCGCGGCCTCCAGCTGCACACGATTCCGGCGGACGACACGGCGACGTACGACATGATCGGACGCGCCGATACGATCGGCGTCTTTCAGATCGAGTCGCGCGCGCAGCAATCGATGCTGCCGCGCATGAAGCCGGCCTGCTTTTACGACATCGTGATGCAGGTGGCGATCATTCGCCCCGGCCCGATTCAGGGAGAGATGGTCCATCCGTTCCTGCGGCGCCGCTCGGGAGAAGAAGCGGTGACCTATCCACACCCGAAGTTGAAGCCCGTCTTGGAACGGACGCTCGGCGTGCCGCTCTTTCAGGAGCAGGGGATGCGCCTCGCCATCGAGGCGGCCGGATTCTCCGGCGGGGAGGCCGACGAGCTGCGCCGCGCGATGGGACACAAACGTTCGCGCGAGCGCATGCAGGCGATGCGCAAGAAGCTCATCGACGGCATGGTCGGCAACGGCATCGACGCGAGCGCCGCCGAGCAGCTGTTCCACATGCTGGAGGGCTTCGCCGACTACGGCTTTCCCGAATCGCACGCCGCCAGCTTCGCGCTCCTCGCGTACGCGTCGGCGTATCTGAAGTGTCATCTGCCCGCCGTATTCGCGGCGGCGATCCTCAACGTGCAGCCAATGGGCTTCTACTCGACCGAGGTGCTCGTCAACGACGCGCGCCGCCACGGCGTGCGGGTCGATCCGGTCGAGGTCAATGCCAGCGGTTATTGGTCGCACGTGCAGAGCGACGGCGCGCTGCGGCTGGGATTCCATCTCGTGCGTGGACTCGGCGAGGTGCAGAAGAAGTGCCTGGAAAACGCCATCGCGCAGGGCCCGTTTAAGGACGTGCTGGCGTTCGCGCAACGAACGCGGCTCCAGCGCGAGACGCTGGAGAACCTCGCGATCGCCGGGGCCTTCGCGCCCTGGTACGGATCGCGCCGCGAGGCGATGTGGGCGCTGCGTGGCCTCGACGAGCGCGAGGCGCGCGGCGAGCTCGGATCCCTGATGGACGTTGACGAGCCGTCCGTCCAGTTCGAAGCAGTGGCTCCGAAGCGGCTCGCGGCCTTCGATCTATGGTCGACCGGCGTCACCGCCGGCAGTCAAGTGATGGAGCACTTTCGCGACCGGCTCGCCGCGGAGCGCGTTGTCCCCGCCGCGAAGCTGCGCGAGCTGCCTCGCAACAGCGCATGCCGCGTCGGCGGATTGGTGATCACGCGCCAGCGCCCCGGCACGGCCAAGGGTTTCGTCTTCCTGACGCTGGAGGACGAGACGGGGCTCGTGAACGTGGTCGTGCGCCCCGACGTTTATGAGAGGTTTCGCCGTCCGATCCGTTCGTCGCCGACGCTGATCGTCGAGGGGACGCTGCAGAAGGAGAGCGGCTGCATCGACGTCATCGCGAAGAAGATCTGGGCCTTCAGCGACGAGGGGATAACGCGGACCGTCGCGATCCACAGCTTCCAATGAAAAGCGTGCGCCCTGCGAACGGGGCGCACGCATTTTCTTTAGTCCGCGGTACGTTAGAAGGTGGCGTCGGGCGACTCTCCAACGCCCTCCGCGCCATCGATCCCGTCGCTCGTGGTGATCGTGTGCACCAGCGTCATGGACGGGTAGCTGTAGACCGTGACCGTGGCAGAGCCATGGTTCGCGTTGAACAGCAGGGTCTCAGCCTTATTGAGCGCGCAGCGGAACGGATCCGAGAGCCCGCTCACGAGCACTGTGGCCGACGAATAGGGCGGCTTGATAAGGTCGATGTTACCGCTCTGATCGTCGGCGATCAGGTTGCCGTTCTTGTCGAGGATGAGGCCCGCCGGCGTGGAGATGCTCGCGCCGAGCACCGTTCCGGTGCCGTTCGTAAACTCCTCGAAGTTGCCGCCGTTGTTCCCGAAGTAGGAGACGAAGAGGTCGCCTCTGGCGTCCACCGCAACGCCTTCGGGCAGATTGATGCTGATCGAGGTCTTGACCGAGTTGCTGCACTGCGCATATTCGCGAACCGCGTTGCCGCCAAAATCGGCGACGTAGACGTTACCGGAGTTATCCGCCGTCACGCCGATCGGATCGGACAGTCCGGACGAATACGTGCAAATCGGCGACCCGGCGCCCTTCTTGTACTCCGTCACGTTTGGACCGGTGACGTTCGCGACGTACACGTTGCCTAGTTTATCTACCCAGACGCCGTCCGTATCACTGAGGCCGCTGGTGATGTCGCCGACCTTCGTGTACGTCGAGTTCTTGAAGACGAACACGTTGCTTCCCGTATCGGAGATGAAGAAGTCTTTTTCGATTCTCTTTTTCTTGCGGTCCGGAACGAGCTGCGGCGAAAAGAACCGCGACGATAAACGCGACTCGCCGGTGAAGCGGGCGTCGTTGCCCGTCGGCAGCAGATATCCGGGAAGGCCGTGGTACGCCGCCGGGACGGCGGACGCTCCGGCGTTCGAGCCTTGCGATCCGCCCGAGCACCCGGCGAATAGAACGACCGCGGCTGCCGCTAATACAGTCGTCAAAGATGCGGTTTTCACGAGTGAATCCTCCGAGGTGACTTAAGTGGGGCGAGGGATGTTCGCTCGCCCATTCAGCCACACCTACGCACCCGCCGTTCCTTAATTCCAGATGCCGCTCAAGAGCGGCGCGCTGCAATCGTGGTTGATGCACGGAACGTTCAGGATCTTCTCGATCGTGCGAAGAACCGAGTAGTGATCGACGTTCTCCGTGTTCGTGACTCCGGGCCGGATCATCGGACCGGCGAGCACGGTTGCGATGTGGTTCTTCCGGTCGATATCCGGAGCGGCCTCGTCCCACGTCAGGATCAGAAGCCCGTCGTGTGTCTTGTCCCACGCGATGATCGGTGGAAGGTTTTTCGAAAGCCACTTGTCGCCTATGTCGACCGGGCAGTCGTGAGTGTCGTGGCACAGATTCGGCGTGATCCACACGAACGACGCGACGTGCTTCGGAAAGCCTCGATATACGAGGTTGTCGTTATCCGGCACGTTCTTGAACTCGACCCACGGGTTGTGGTTGCGATCGTAGAGTCCGTGATAGCAGCCCTTGTAGCCGTCCCGCGGCATCGACTCGGAATATCCGGAGAAGGTTTTGCCGGCAGCGATCAGCTCAGACGCGACGTTCGTTCTGGTGAAATACAGCGGGCATTGGTCGCCGTCGACGCCCTGCGTCGAGCCGGAAAAGAGCGCGAGATAGTTGGGCTCGCTGGGATGTCCGATCGCGTGGCTATTTCGCAGTAGAGCGCCCTGCGGAATCAGCGTGGTGTTGAGGTACGGCGCCTCCACGTTTCCGACGACTCGGTGATAATCTTTGTTTTCCATCAGCACGATCGTCACGTGAGAGCCGTGCGGTCCGGCGAGCGGCGTGACGTCGGCCGAAGCAATGCCGGGCAGCTGAGCTCCCGCACGAAAGACGCAGCCGGCGAGAAGCAACGCCAACATCGGTGTCGTGCGCGATCGTGTCGTCAGCATGGCGATTCTCCGTGTCACGCCAATTCGCGGGCGCTGGGAAGCGGCCCTGGCGGGCGTTGCGGCGAACCGAGCCGGCGAGGTCGGAAACGAGCATGCTGATCGTCAACACGAAAAAAATCGAGCCTATAAAATGGTCTTCGCCAAAGGGAACGATGGCCGGTCAGGGGATCGAGGTGTCGGAGGCGCTGGGGCGCAAGCCGCGCTCGACGGATCTTCGCGAGCGCCATCCTTTTGACGTCGAGATTCTGCGCATCCCCGCGGGGAAGGCGCCGTACCCGTATCATTCGCACAGCGCGCAGTGGGAGTTCTATCACGTCATCTCAGGAAGCGGGACCGTCCGCCACGAGGGCGGTACGGCACGCGTGGTCGAGGGCGATGCGTGCATCTTCGAGCCGGGACAGGCGCACCAATTCTTCAACGACGGCGCCAAGGATCTCGTTCTCTACGTCGTCGCAGACAATCCGATCGGCGAGGCATGGTACTATCCCGACAGCGGCAAGTGGGGCGTCCCGATACCCGAGCGCCGCAACATCCGTTCCGAGCCGCTCGATTACTTCGACGGGGAGGAATGACGGAGCGCCGCAGCGGCGGTCCGCGCTCCTGTTATAAAGAGAGCGGAGCGCCGAAGGCCGCCTTTGCGACGCGACGCCTGGCGCTGCGCGCGATTCCGCGGACGTCCAGAGGCCTGCGTCCCTATCGCTGCGAGCAGCACGGTTGGCATCTGGGCCACTAAGCGCCGGAGGGCCGCCACTCGCGCGTGGGAAAGAGCGACTTGCGATGACTCGCCGCCTTTCCGTACCGCTGGTCCTCACGCTCGGCTTCCTGGCCCTGCTGGTGGCCTTGCTGATCGCGGGCGGCGTGCTGGTGCGCTCCATCCTGACGTCGTCGTACGCCGACGCCGAGTACGTGCGGGCGGCGCGCATCGCCGCGGGCGACGCGGTCCGCGCGCAACTCGACGAGGAGACGGGCGTCCGCGGCTTTTCCGCGGTGCGCGATCCGCTGCTGCTCCAGCCGTATTTCCGCGGTCGCGCCGTCCTGCCGTCGCTCTTGCGGCGCCTGCGGTCGGCCGGTGAAACGCTCGGACTCCACGATGCGCGGCGGCTCGTCGCCGACGCGGACGCGACAAACCGCCGGTGGTTGCGGCAGGTCGCCCGACCGCTGCTTTTGGTCAAGGGACGCAACGGCCATGTGCTCGAGCTGCACGGGAAGATCCTCGTCGATCGCTTCCGCGACGACCTGGCCGCGATCGACGCCGCGCTGCTTCGCCGCGAGCGCCAGGGCGACGCGCGCGCGCAGCGCGCCATCGGCTTGGCCAACGTCTTTGCGATCGGCGCGGTCGTCGCCGTGATCGTGGCCGCGGCGCTTTTCACGATCCAGCAGTACCGGCTCGCCGTCCGACTCGAGCAGGAGCGCGCGACCTCGGAAGAGCAGCGGCGGCGCGCCGCAGAGAGTCGCGCCGCCTACGAGGCGGAAAAGCGCATCGCCGATACGCTGCAGGACGCATTCGCGCAGCGCGTTCTCCCCGAGCTGCCGGGCGTGCGCCTGAGCGCCACGTACGAGCCCGCCACTGAGGAGGCGAAGATCGGCGGCGATTGGTACGACGCCGTGCAACTACCGCACGATCGCGTGCTCCTGGCCATCGGAGACGTCGCGGGTCACGGGATCGAAGCGGCGGTCGCGATGAACAAGACGCGGCAGATGCTGATTTCGAGCGCGCTCGTCGATCCGACGCCGGGAAGCATGCTCGAGCGCGTCAACGCGGAGCTGATCGCCGCCAACTTCCCGATGATCACCGCGCTGGCCGGTCTCGTTGACGCGCGCGCGTTCGAGTTCAGTTACGCGGCCGCGGGCCATCCCGCGCCGGTGCTCTTCGAGCCGGGCCGCAGGGCGCGATTCCTCGAGGTCGGCGAGCTGCCGCTGGGAATCAGTCCCGACGCCGCGTACGCGACGCACCGCGTGAAGAGCGTGCCGGGCGCGATGCTCGTGCTGTACACCGACGGCGTCATCGAACATTCGCATGACGTTCTCTCTGGAGAGAGCCTGCTGCTCGAGGCGGTCGAGGCGGCGGCGCGGAGGGCGGGCGAAGACCCGGCGAGAGACATTCGCGACGTGATCTTCGACCGCCATCGGGTCTCGGACGATATCGCTATCCTCACGATTCATTTCATGAGCCCCGCTGCGGCCGCCGCAGTCCCCGACGCCGCCGTACTGCAGAGAACGGCATGAGCGACGGCGAGTCCATCAAGACGATCCGCCTCGGCGGCGAGCTGGAGATCGGCCGCAAGGACGAGATACGAACGGCCCTGCAACGCTCGGGGAGCGATCGCGCCGTCCTCCTCGACCTTTCGGACGTGACGTATGCCGACTCGGTGGCCTTGACAGAGCTCCTGCGGTTTTGCGTGTCGTCGTCGCACGACGCCATCCCCGTGGCGCTGGTGGTTCGAACGCCGCAGTTCGCCCGGGTCGTGCAATACGCCGGGCTCGCAGGGGCATTCAAGATCTTCGGCGACCGCGACGCCGCCCTAGCCTACCTCGCGCGGAGCGACACGGAATGAAACCAGGCTCCGAGCTGCGTCTATACTGCCCGGCGCAGTCGCAGTACGTCGCGCCGATCCGGCACGCGCTCGCGGCGTTTTTGGAAGCCCTTCAAGTCGACCCCGGCGCGCGCGACGACGTGACGACCGCCACGGGAGAAGCGCTGGCGAACGTCGTGGAGCATGCGTACGTGCGCAGCTCGAGCAAGACGCGCGACGTCCAGCTGCTTGCGCGCATCGACCGCGGAGGAAGACTCTCGGTGTATGTATCGGATCGAGGCTCGTTCATCCGTCGCAAGCCGCTTCCGGGCCGAGGCTTCGGGCTTCGCATCATTCGCGCGATCGCGCAACAACTGCGCATCGACACCACGCGCGGCACGTGCGTGAGCATGACCTTCGAGGGGCCGGCCTTTCTCGAAAAAAGATGATTGGCGTCATCATCCGAATGCGACGTACTCGGACGCGTATATGGGATTTTCTTTTTTTGTCGTCGTAACGTGAAGCAGTTTACTTTGCTGCAAGGAGCACACGTTACATGCACTCCATCTCGCTCGGGGTCCGGACGCTCTGCGTTGCGGCCCTCGTGCTTTCCGTCTCAGCCTGTAGCAACGGCGGCGGCGCAAGCGTCTCGCCCGGCCTGCCGCTGCCGAATCAGCCGAACTCGCGCGTAGCGCCGGCGCTCCAGCGCGTCGGGCATGGGCCGTCGAACGGCAAGATCAAGCACATCGTCATCATCGTTCAAGAGAACCGCAGCTTCAACAACCTCTTCTACGGCTACAAGAACGCGACGACGGCTCGCTACGGCTACGACAGCTACGGCCAAAAGATCAAGCTGCTGCCGATTCCGCTCGAGACCTCGTGGGATGTCGAGCACGACTCCTACGGCGACATCGCGGCCTGTGACGGCACCGGTAGCCTGCCGGGCACGAATTGCCGCAACAACGGCTTCAATCTCGAGGGCGTCGGATGCTATGGGAGCTGTCCGATCAAGCACCCCGAGTATGCCTACGTTCCGCATAGTGAGACCAAGCCGTACTTCGACATGGCTAAGGAGTGGGTGTTGGCCGACCACATGTTCGCTTCGAATTTCGACGCGAGCAGCTTCATCTCACACCAGTACATCATCTCCGGTTGGGCGGAGAAGGCGATCGACTTCCCCGGCGGTCCGTGGGGGTGTCCCGGCGGTCCCGGCGACATGATCTCGGAGGTCGGACCGCAGCGCCAGCCCTCCGGCTCCGAGGTCGTCTGCTGGGATCCGACGACGCTCGGCGACGAGCTCGATAAGGCGAGCGTTTCGTGGGCGTTCTACGGCGAGATCTATTCCGGTTACCCGTTCATCTGGGTGGCATACCAGGCCGTCAAACACATCTATACGGGCCCGGACTGGAGCAAAGATATGATCAGCCCGCCGGAGCAAATCCTCAACGACGTCGCGAACGGCAACCTGCGCTCGGTGAGCTGGGTGACGCCGAGCTGGACGAACTCCGATCACGCCGGCAGCAGCTCGAACACAGGGCCGTCGTGGGTCACGTCCGTAGTCAACGCGATCGGCGAGTCGCAGTACTGGGATTCGACCGCGATCTTCGTCTTCTGGGACGACTACGGCGGCTGGTACGATCCGGTACCGCAACCCTACGCCGATCTCGACGGCCTCGGCATGCGCATACCGATGCTCGTGATCTCGCCCTACGCTCGGCACGGGCGCGTCTCGCACGTGCAGTACGAGCACGGCAGCATTCTGAAGTTCGTCGAGGACACATTCGGGCTGGGCCGGCTCGCGGCCAGCGACACCCGCGCGAACTCTCCGGCGCGCGACTGTTTCAATTTTAGGCAGTCGCCGCGACCGTTCGTGCCGATCCAGGCTCCCTACGGCAGAGCGTTCTTCCTGCATCAGCCGCCCGATCACCACGTCGTGGACGCGGAATAACCAACAAGGAGATTTTCCATGCATTTCAGTCAGCGTGCCCGCCAAACGCTGCCGTTGGCAGCACTGGCGGGTCTTCTCGCCGCCTGTAACGGCGGCGGCGCCGGCGTCTCGCCCGGCCTGCCGCTCGCGAACCACCAGACCCAGCAGAACGCTCGCGACTCACTCGAACGTGAGCCCGCTCCGCGTGGGGGGGCGAGCAGCAAGATCAAACACATCATCATCATCATGCAAGAGAACCGCAGTTTTAATAATCTCTTCTACGGCTACAAAGGCGCCAGGACCGCCAAGTACGGCTACGACTCCAGCGGCAAAAGGATCAAGCTGCTGCCCATCCCGCTCGAGACGACTTGGGACCTCGAACACGACTCGTATGGCGACATCGCGGCCTGCAACGGCACCGGCAGCATCCCGGGCACGAACTGCAAGAACAACGGCTTCAATAACGAGCAGGCCTACTGCGGCAGCAACTGCCCGATCCCGCATCCGCAGTACGCCTACGTGCCGCAGAGCGAGACGAAGCCGTACTTCGAGATGGCGCAGGAATGGGTGCTAGCCGACCGGATGTTTGCCTCCAACTTCGATGCCAGCAGCTTCATCTCACACCAGTACATCATCTCGGCTCAGGCCGAGGGGGCCGTCAACTATCCCGGCGGCGCCTGGGGCTGCCCCGGCGGTCCATCCGACCAAATCTATACGCTCGGGCAGCAGCGGCAAATTCTCTACAGCAAGCCCGAAACGGTCTGCTGGGATCCCACGACGCTCGGCGACGAGCTCGACAACGCGAAAGTCTCATGGGCGTTCTACGGCCAGTTTTACTCGGGGAATCCGTGGCTCTGGGTCGCCTATCAGGCCATCAACCACATCTACAACGGTCCGGACTGGGGCACCGACATCATGCACTCGCCGTCGCAGATTCTCACCGACGTTGCCAACGGCAACCTGCGCTCGGTCAGCTGGGTGACGCCCACGTGGACGAACTCGGACCACGCCGGCAGCGGCTCCAACACGGGGCCGTCGTGGGTGACGTCCGTCGTCAACGCGATCGGCCAATCGCAGTACTGGGACTCCAGCGCAATCTTCGTCTTCTGGGACGATTACGGCGGCTGGTACGATCCGGTGCCGCAGCCATACGCCGATTATGACGGCCTCGGGATGCGGTTGCCGCTGCTGGTCATCTCGCCGTACGCAAAGCAAAATTACGTCTCGCACGTTCATTACGAGCACGGGAGCCTGCTACGGTTCATCGAGGACACGTTCGGGTTGGGGCGCCTGTCGAAAAGCGACGCGCGTGCGAAGTCGCCGGCACGCGACTGCTTCAACTTCGCACAGTCGCCGCGCTCGTTCGTTCCGATCCAGGCGCCGTACGGAAGGGCGTTCTTCCTGCATCAGCCTCCCGACAACCACGTCGTGGACGCCGAGTGACGAAACGTGCCCTCGCCTGTGCTACCGCGACGCTGCTGCTGGCCGCCTGCAACGCGGGCGGCCCGGCGGTGTCGCCCGGCGTGTCGCTGGCAGACCGGGCGAAACCGCGCGTAGCGAGCGGCAAGATCAAGCACATCATCGTCGTCGTTCAAGAAAACCGCAGCTTCAACAATCTCTTCTACGGCTACAGGGGCGCGACGACCGCCAAGTACGGTTACGACACCAACGGCGACAAGATCGAGCTGCGGCCCATTCCGCTCGAGACGTCGTGGGACGTCGAGCACGACTCCTACGGCGACATCGAGGCGTGCAACGGCACCGGGAGCATCCCGGGCACGCACTGCAAGAACAACGGTTTCAATCGGGAGGGACTTCGCTGCGGTCTCGGCTGCCCGAACAAGCACCCGCAGTACGCTTATGTGCCGCACGCCGAGACCAAGCCGTACTTCGACATGGCCCGGGAGTGGGTGCTCGCCGACCACATGTTCGCCTCGAACTTCGACGCGAGCAGCTTCATCTCACATCAGTACATCATCGCGGGTCAGGCGGAGTCCGCCGTCAATTTCCCGGACACCGCCTGGGGCTGCCCCGGGGGCCCGAGCGACCAAATCTACACGCTCGGCCAGCAGCGGCAGATCCTCTACAGCAAACCCGAAGCCGTGTGCTGGGATCCGACCACGCTCGGCGACGAGCTCGACGCGGCGCACGTCTCGTGGGCGTTTTACGCGGTCGGATACTCGAGCGGCAGCCCCGGCATCTGGAGCGCGTACCAGGCGATCAACCACATCTATGGCGGTCCCGACTGGAAGAAAGACGTCATCACGCAGCCCTCGCAATTCTTGACCGATGTCGCGAACGGCAAGCTGCGTTCGGTCAGCTGGGTGACTCCGACCTGGACCAACTCCGACCATGCCGGCAACAACTCCAACACGGGTCCGTCGTGGGTCGCGTCGGTCGTCAACGCGGTCGGTGAGTCGCAGTACTGGAACTCGAGCGCGATCTTCGTTTTCTGGGACGACTACGGCGGCTGGTACGACCCGGTCCCGCAGCCGTATGCCGATTACGATGGCCTCGGCATGCGCCTCCCGCTGCTCGTCATCTCACCCTACGCTCGGCACGGGCGCATCTCGCACGTGGAGTACGAGCACGGAAGCATTCTGAAGTTCGCCGAGGATACGTTCGGGTTAGGCCGGCTCAGCGCGAGCGACGCGCGCGCCAACTCCCCGGCGCAAGATTGCTTCGACTTCAACGCGCCGCCGCGGAAGTTCGTTCCGATTCAGAGTCCTTACGACCGCGGCTACTTCCTACGGCAGCCGCCCGACCATCACGTCGTCGACGCGGAGTGACGCGTGCCAACCCGCGCGCGCGTCGCTTCGGAGTGCTACTTGCTGCCGCTCACGACGGCCGTGAATCCGTGGCGATTGCCCGCGGAGTCGACGTACCACCCGGCGAGCGCGTGCTGCGCGTTAATGCTGGTGATGACGGTGGTACCGGCCGCGCCGGGCTCGTCCACCGATTGCCAGTACTGTCCGCTTGGGCTCATCGGGTTGGTCAGAATGAATCCATGGGTCGCGCCGCCGCTATCGACGTACGATCCGACGACCTGCTCCTCGAAGTCGAGTCCGATCGCCTGCGTGCTCGTCGAGCCCGGATAGGAGAACGTCGTGTACTTGCCGCCGCGCAGGAGCCAGCCTTGGGTGACTCCGCCCTTCGTCGTCTCGGTCCCGGCGATGTCGCCGCGCAGGTTGACGATGTTCGGCTGAGCGCTCAGCGCGTCGGGAGGCGTTAACGGCGTGTACTTGTTCAGCGCAACGATGAGCTCGAAGGGCTGATCGTTGCCGTACTCATCCTCATAATAGCCGACGGCGATGTCCGAGCCGTTGATGCTGAGGAGCTGGTCGATGAAGCCGGGCTCCTTCGGCGTCTTGAAGTCCTTGTACAGCGTGAAGATGCCGCGATTCTGGACGAACCCCCACGTGTTGTGCTGCTGCGTGTTGTCGAGGAAATAGCCGGCACGGAGATGGTCGGTGCTCATCGACATCAGGTAGGTGTTGACGGCACCGGGGTAGTCCAGCTGCCGGAACTTGGTATAGGGCGGCATCGTGGTCCACCCATGGCTGGGGTCGCTCGTCGAGCCGGTTCCGTAATTGCCGGAGATCGCGCCGAGCTCGTTGATGCTGGTGGCCCAGTTGAACGAGGTGCTCCCCGGGTCGTCCACGGTGGTGAACGAGAAGGAATACGGCGTGGGCGACGGCTTGGTCGCCGGGACGGCCCTTAGGCCCGAAGCGGTCTGCTGGGAGGGCGTGAGGGGCGACGGTCCGCTACAGGCCGCCACGACGGCGGCACAGATAGCCACGAGGACAGAGGCATACCGCCCCTTTCGCGTTCCGAAAAAGGAGTAAGACATGTGAAGATCCTCTGAAAATAAATAGGAGAACGGATTGCAGGCCCCACGACCAAGGTCGTGTTCGCTGAGGGAAACCCGAAGAGGCTCTGGGCCTCTCGCCCTTGCTCTGATGGCAATCATCGTTCCGCTAGGTTTATTAGTAGTGATGCAAAGTGTGCCAAGCGGCCCTATCCTTGGAGGCTTTTTGGTACTAGTATATTCGTACTACTATTTGTGCTTCCTGGCGCCTCCTGGCGTTGAAAGGTAAGAATAATGCGTAAGAGCATTGCGGCGCTCTCCCTCGTCCTCTGTGCGGCGGTTCTCGGCGGGTGTGCCGGGGGTTCCATGGGCGGCGGATCGCTGCTCCCGGCCGCACGGCTGCACTCGCTCGATTCCGTCGGGGGCGGCCTGCCGAAGGGCGACTCGAAGGTGCACCGCCTCGACTCCGTCGGGGGTGGCTTGCCGAAGACGGATCTTCGGATGCATCATCTCGACTCGGTCGGCGGCGGCCTACCGAAACATCGCGGAGGCTAACGCGCCCCGACAATAGAAAAGGCGCCGTCCGGCGGGTTACCGTCGGGCCCTTGTATCATGCTTTGAATCCACCACACGGGGACTAATGCACATAACCGTTAGACAGGCTCGTCCGGGTTTCGACCACGACGAATTCGAGAGTGCGCTCAAGGCCGCAGATTATGAGCGCTGTCGTGACCTAATTCAGGCGGGCGATGCGCTCGAAGGAGCGCTCGCGTCCGCTCGACTCGCGATCCGCGAGCGGCGGTTCGTTGACGTTATCGGAGCGCTCTCGGAGTTCCCAGCGGCTCCGGTAGCGATGCGCGCGGAGCGCGACGTGCTGCTCGGCGCGGCACTGGGCTCGACGCGAGACTACGTCGCCGGTCGCCGGCTGATCGACCGGGCGCTCAACGATCTCGCGCCGGGCGACCCGCTCTACGACGAAGCGTTCTACCACAAGGCGGCCATCGCGTGGATGCAGCACGAGCATCGCGAAGCCGAAGACGCCGCAACCGTGCAGCTGAACTCCTCCGATCCGAACAATCGCGCGCGCGCCCGCATCGTGCTTTCCTGGATCGCCTTGCGGCGCGGCGAGGTCCTACGGCAGGTCGATGAGCTGCAGAAGGCGCTCGATGAGCTCGACGTCGCACCCGAGCCCGACCAATATTTTCGAGCAAACGCCTTGTTCACGCTCGCGCTGCTATGCCGCGAGCTGCCGCTACGCGACGTCGCCGAGCGCGTGCGCAGCATCTTCGATGCGATGCCGTGGACGCCGGGTCTCCAGCTCGCGCACTTCCAGATCACGCGCTTCATCGCCGCGATGGAGGAGTTGGAAGGCAACGAGCTAGCCGCATTTGCGGGCTTCAAGAAGGCGACACGTCTTGCCCCGTCCGAGCACTGGAGCGTGCTCTGCTTCCTGGATCGAGCGCTCCTTGCGAAAAACACGGGCGAGACGGCGTTCGCGGCCGAGCAGCTGCAAGATGCGCATGAGATCGCACAGCGCGTCTCTTGGAACGAGGTCACCGGCGAGGAGCGCTCGGCGCTGCTCGTCCTGGCCGAGCTGTTCGCCTACGAGAACGCCGCGATCGCGGAGCAGTATCTCGCGCGCTTCCGGTCGCTAACCGCGTCCGTCATCCCGCTCCTCTCTTACGGCACAGACCCTCGAGTTCGGGGGTTCGAGGCATACTCGCAGGGCGTCGCATGGCTGCGCCTCGGCGATGCCGGTGAGGGGAAGGCGGCATTGACCGAGGCCTGGGACATCTTCGAGGATTTCAACTACGCGTGGCGCGCCGCGCTCTGCGCGCTCGGACTCTTCGAGGCCACGCGGGATCGACGATGGGTTCACCGTGCCGCTCGGAAGATCGATCCGTGGCCGCGCAGCTGGATCGCGCGTCGCATCGCGGAAGCCGGCAGCGCAGCCGTAGTCCCGTTGGAGCGTATTCCGCCTGCAAAACGTGAGGTGTTGGAGCTCGTGCGTGCGGGCCGGCGGAACTCTGAGATCGCGCGTGTGCTCGGGCGAAGCCCGCACACCGTGCGTAATCAGCTCGCGCAGCTCTTCCAGACGTTCAACGTCAAGAGCCGGGCGGAGCTGGTCGCAGTGCTCTCCCGGCCCGTCGTCCCGTTGATCCGCCGCACGAACTAAGCGACGCTTCGTTCGCGCCGCGTGAAGAGCGCGATCATCGCGTCGTTGAACTGCGGAATGTCATCGGGCTTCCGGCTCGACACGAGAAGCTCGTCAGTTACGGCCGCGCGATCCAGCCAATCGCCGCCCGCGTTGAGGATGTCGGTACGCAGGGACGGCCACGACGTCATCCGGCGCCCCCGAACGTAGTCGGTCTCGATCAAGATCCACGGCCCGTGGCAGATCACGGCGATCGGTTTCTTCGCGATCTGCATGGCATGGACGAAGAGGACGGATTTATTGTCCGCGCGCAGCCGATCGGCGCTCTGGACGCCGCCGGGCAGCAGCAGAGCGTCGAACTCGAGAGGCTTGGCATCCGCTATCGTGACGTCGACGTCGAATGCATCGGCTTTTTCGTCGCCGTTCCAGCCGCGAACCGTCCTCGTCTGCGGTGAAACGAGCGTCGTCGTTGCGCCGGATTCGCGCAGCGCGTCGCGAGGCGCAGTGAGCTCGACTTGCTCGAAGCCGTTCTCCACGAGAATCGCCACGCGAACGCCGTGGAGCGGTTGATGGTGCGTCATGGGCGCTTTCATTCCCGTTTGCACCGCCGCCAAACGCTTAGACGATAGGGTCGCGGGTAGAAGACCTTTGGAATGGGACGGAGGGTGGTTAATGCCGGCAAGCCATCGCTGCCGCAGAAGGCCGGCGTGGAGTTCCTCGGCACGTTTTTCGTGACGCTCGTCGCGACCGGCGTGGACGTGGGATACTACTCGGGCGGCCACGTGGATTACGTCTCCCGCTGGCTGGCGCGAGGCTTCGTCACCATAGCGATGATCTACGCGTTCTCGGACATTTCGGGCGCACACATCGACCCCGCCGTCTCGTTGGGCTTCGCCGTACGGCGAGCGATGCCGACAGCGCAGATGCTCTGGTATTGGCTTTCGCAGTTTGCAGGCGGCTTTGCGGCGGCCGCGCTCGCGATGGCGCTGTGGAGCAGGGAGTTGGCCCTCGGGGC
Organism: Vulcanimicrobiota bacterium; assembly: GCA_019235995.1. Taxonomy (GTDB): domain Bacteria; phylum Vulcanimicrobiota; class Vulcanimicrobiia; order Vulcanimicrobiales; family Vulcanimicrobiaceae; genus Cybelea. The sequence continues at coordinate 16,645 of JAFAJV010000101.1, read as the reverse complement.
CAGTCATCCGGGACCGCAATACACGCAGTTCGAGGCGTTTGTCGCCGAGATCGTTCTGACGTTTTTGTTGATGATCGTGATCCTTACGTGCGCCGAGGAAGAGTCGGTCATCGGGAAGCAGGCGGCGCTCGCCGTTGGCCTGACGGTGGCGGCGTGCGGCTTCTTCGCGGGGCCGATCAGCGGTGCGTCGATGAATCCTGCGCGCTCGATACCGCCCCAGCTGCTCGGAGGCTTGAGCGGATTGAGCTGGATCTATGCTGCGGGCCCGTGCGTCGGCGCCGCGCTCGCTGGAGGGGCGATGCAGTTCTTGTCGGTGCGGCCCCGTCAGGGCGAGCGGAAGGCCGGCAGCGGCGAGTAAGCGCGGCGGAGCTGTCCGATAGGCGGCGGAATCCTCCGGCGGTAGGCATGAACGGCGAGAACGGTTTTCCCACGGGCACGGTCGCCTTCTTGTTCTCCGACATCGAAGGCAGCACTCGGCGTTGGGACTCCGAGCGCGAGGCGATGCGCGACGCGCTGCGGCGCCACGACGCGATCCTGCGCGACGAGATCGAACGACGCCGCGGATACGTGTTCAAGACGATCGGCGACGCATTTTGCGCGGCTTTTTCGAGCGTCGGCGAAGCTCTTGATTCCGCCGTAGAAATCCAGCGCCGACTCGACCGCGAGGACTTCAGCGCCGTCGCGGGGATCCTGGTGCGAATCTCGATTCACGCCGGCGACGCGGACGAAAGATCCGGGGACTACTTCGGCCCCTCGGTCAACCGTACGGCGCGGCTCCTCTCCGCGGGGCACGGCGGCCAAATCTTGCTCTCGGGATTGGCGGCGGATATGGCGATGGCGACGCTTCCGCCTGGAGTGACGCTGCGCCACCTCGGCACCCTCGCGCTGCGCGACCTCAAGGAACCCGAGCGCGTCTTCCAGGCGATCGCGCCGGGACTGCGTTCCAATTTCAAACCGCTGCGCGCGCTTGAGACTCCACCGAACAACCTTCCCCGTCAGGCCACCAGCTTCGTCGGCCGTGAGGACGACGTCGCGCGCGCAGAGGCGCTCCTCGACGCAGGCCCCGTCGTGACGATCGTCGGCGCGGGCGGCATCGGCAAGACGCGGTTCGCCCTCGAAGTCGCGATGAGCCGGCTCAACGACGAGCGCGACGGTGCCTGGTTCGTCGACCTTTCGGCGATCACGAACGCGGCGCTCGTTCCCGGCGCGATCGTCGCCGCCCTCGGGGCACAGGCCTCTCCCGGCCGAGAGCCGGCGGAGGATCTTTTCGACCACTTGGGCAGGCGGCAGCTGCTCCTGGTGCTGGACAACTGCGAGCATCTGCTCTCCGGCGTCGCCGCAGTCGTCGCCGGCGTCGTCGCCCGGTGTCCACACGTCGAGGTTCTGGCGACGAGCCGCGAGCCGCTCGATGTGTCCGGCGAGCGCGTGTATCGTTTATCGACACTGGATCTCGTCGCGGCGTCGCGCCTGTTCGCGGATCGCGCCCGGGCCGCGGATACGAACTTCGACGACGTCGCCGGCGCTCGGAGCATCGAGGCGATTTGCGCGAGGCTGGACGGGATCGCGCTCGCCATCGAACTGGCCGCGGCGCGCGTGCGAACGATGTCGCTCGCGGACCTCTCGCGGCGCTTGGAGCTGCCGATGCTCGCGGGAGGGCGCGACCGGCGGCCGCGTCAGCAGACCATGCGCGCGCTCATCGACTGGAGCTACGATCTGCTCGCCGATGAGGAGCGGCGCTGCCTGCGCTGCTGTTCGGTCTTCGCGGGCGATTTTTCGCTCGATGTCGCAAACAGCGTCTGCGACGACGGAAGCGGCAAATGGGCCGTCCTCGAGCTCCTCTCCTCGCTCGTCGATAAATCGTTGATCGTCCTCGAATCGGCAGAGCCGGGGCGGCGCTATCGGCTGCTCGAGCCGATTCGCGAGTATGCCGCCGAAAAGCTTCGCGCGAGCGGAGAGTCGGACGAACTCGCGCTCCGCCACGCGCGCGCCTTCGGCGAGGTTACGGCCGCGTCGTATGCGGAGTGGGATCTCGGCCCACGGCCCGATTGGCTCGCGCGCGCAGAGCGGGATCTTCCCAACCTTCGCGCGGCGCTCCGCTGGAGCGTCGAAGAGGGAAACGATCGCGACTTGGGAGCGCGTTTGGCGGCGGATTCGGCGCCGTCGTTCCTGCGTCTGGCTCTCCTCGACGAGGGGTGCGCGTGGTGCGAGCGAGTTCTCTCCGATGAATCGGCGATGCGCATAGACGTCCAGGCACGCCTGCGATACGGCCTATCGATGCTCTACAGCAACCTCGCCGCCAACAAGAAGGTGCTGGAACAGGCATTGCTCGCGACCGCGCTCTTCCGTGAGGCCGGCGACGCGCGCGGCCTTACCCGCGCACTGTCGCAGGTCGCGGCGCGCTGCGCGCTGCAGGCGCGCTACGACGAAGCCGGAGCCGCGGCGGGGGAAGCGCTGCTCCTCGCGCGCGACAGCGGGGATCGGCGGCTCTTGGCAGACACTCTGCGGCGATGCGCTCAGGCATTTGGCGGCGAGGGGCAAGATGCCGTGCGCGAGCGCTTCGACCAGAGCGTCGCGCTCTTTCGCGCGCTCGGGAGGGACGACGAGACGGCCCGCGCACTAGGGTGGTGGTCGCAGTGGGAAGCCGAGGTGGGCGATTTTCGAGCCGCCGCCGAGCTGATGCACGAGGCCATTCGCCTCGACAGCCGCGATGCCGCGACGATGTTTACGGCAAGCGACGCCGCGGGCTACTGGCTCGCTGCCGGCGAGTTCGACCGGGCGCACGCGGCGGCGCGGCAGTCGCTCGCGGCGGCGGTCAAAGGCCGACATCGCGTTCTAACCGCGCTCTCGATTACCTATCTCGCCGTGATCGAAGGGCGACGCAATCCGAGCCGCGCGGCCCGGCTCATGGGCTACGCCGGCGAGGAGCTGCGGGCCGTGGAATGGCAGCTGGTTCCCTACGAGCGCGAGCTGGTAGATCGCCTCTTCGAGCGGCTCTACGGAACGATCGAAAAGTCGCAGGTCACGCGGCTGCTCGAGGAAGGCGCCGCGTGGAGCGAGGAGCAAGCCGTGGCGCAGGCCTCAGAGGTTTCCTAACACTGCTTGACGCCGCCGGCGTCGTTGCGCGCCCAGTTGCGCGCGTAAAAACAGCGCTGCTTGAGGTCGAACGTGCCCTTCTCGGTCACGCCGCCACAATTGTGGAAGGAGCGGTACGATCCGGTAAGGCGGTGCGTGGACGGTTCGTACGTCGCGCTCTCGTCAAAGACGCAGGAGAGCTTGCCGGCGGTCCCGGAGGCCGTCCCAGTCAGCGACGTCCCGCTGAGCGAAAAGACCCGGCTAAGGGTGATGGTTTTAGAGGCGTATGTCGTCGTCAGCACTCCGCCTGCGGCGTTGCGATACTGAGCCAAACCGCCGATGGCCTTGCCGCTACCGTAGACGCTGTCCTTCACCGTGCCGGCATACTGGCCGCTGACGTTGTAGATCCTCGCGTCGCCGGTCGCTATCGCGGGCACCCGTAGCGCTGCGGCCGGCGGTGCCACGCTGCTGCTTCCGCCGCAGGCGGTCCAGGCGAGCGCCGCAATTGCCAAGCCGATCGCTCTTTGTAGAGGCAAGTTCTCCATTGCACGACTCCTTATTGCGCAACAAGTGTGAGCAGGAGCATACAGCGCGAAGCTACTAAGAGCCTTTCTACGCGACGAACCGTTCTCGGAGGGAGCATGAAGTACGCGTTGCTTCTTTGCGCGGCGCTGATACTGTGGCGCCAAGATGGGGTTGCCGGCACGACCGGGTCGCTGGTGGGGACCGTCGTGGATGCCTCGACGAGGGCACCCATTGCCGGCGCGAGCGTCACGGCGACGAGCCCGTCACAGGTCGCGAGCGTGACGACCGATTCTGCGGGGCGTTTTGCGTTCATCTCGCTCGCACCCGACACGTATACGGTCACGATCGAGCGCACCGGGTTCGAGATCCTTTCGATCGCCGGCATCTCCGTCTTCGCCGATCAAAGCCAGACGATTCCGATCGCGTTGCAACGCAGCCTCAAGACGATCGCGCGCGTCGCGTCGCGCTCGTCGCTCAGCCCCGTTCGACCGGGCACCGGCACGGACGTGTACTCGGTGAATCCCGCGCTCACGAGCGCCGCCGCCACGCTCGGCGGCGGGGGCGGCCTGAACAACGCATACTCCGCGATTGCGGCGATGCCCGGGTCGTACGTCCCGCCCAACCAGGTCGGCGTCAATCAAACCGTCTATATTCGCGGCGGTTACTACGATCAAATCGGATACGAGTACGACGGCGTGCCGATCAACCGCTCCTTCGACAACTATCCAGGTAACTCGGAAAGCACGCTGGGCCAGCAGGAGCTTCAGATCTACACGGGCGGCGGCGAGGCCGACGCTAATGCCACGGGTCTGGCCGGCTTCATCAATCAGGTCATCAAGACCGGAACGTTCCCAGGATATGCCGTCGGCGGATTGGCCGTCGGTACGCCGACGTTCTATCACGACGCGCGCGTCGAAGCCGGCGGATCGACGCCCGATCGCATGTTTTCGTACTACGTCGGCCTGAGCGGCACGAACCAAGACTTCCGCTACTTCGATCAATACAACGGCGCCAGCCTGACGGACACGATCCCGTACGGCTATTGGCCGGCCCACATTACGACGTTCCTGCCCTTCTATCCGGCCGTCTATCCGACGTGCAGCAATAATTTCACCTACACGAATCCCGCCGTAACGAAATACAACATCTCCGACCCGGGCTGTTTCGGATCGTATCCCTCGAACTATAGCCAGGCGTCGAATATCGCAGGCCGCGACGTCGTCGCCAACTTTCACGTCGGAATTCCGCATCGCCACGACGGCGGACGCGACGACGTCCAGCTGCTCTACATGTCGTCCGCCAACTTTCAACAGGACTATTCGAGCCTCGACGACGCCGGCGCGCTCGGCCTCGGGATCGTGAACGACGGCCTGTTGCCGGGCTTCTGTTCCAAGCCCGACTTCTATTGCGGGAACACGAATCAGTGGCCCGACTTTTATACATATTCCGGCAATACCCGCTGGCTGGCTCCGGCATCGACGACGCCGATCCCGTACATGTATCCCGGATCGCCCGGCGCGCGCTGTGCCAATGTCTATCCGCTCGGCTGGACCACCGTTCCGAACACGTGCCCGCTCGACGCCAACGGCAACCAGATCCAGGTTCAGATCCCGAGCAACTACCGCGACGGGCGCTGGGACACGGCGAGCATCGGCAAGCTGCAATATCAAAAGAATTTCGGCTCCTCCGCCTACGCGCGGGTCTTCGGGTACGTGTTCTACTCGAACACCAACCGCGCCACCGGCAACGGCTATGGCAACAATACCTCGCTCGGCGTGACGAACTATCAGTACGTCGTCACCGCGCACACGGGCGGCCTCGAGCTGCAACTCGCCGACCAGCTGTCCGGCCAGCACCTTCTGTCGGGAATGGTGTCATACATCACGTCCAACACGCTGCGTTACTTCAACGACAACTACTTCAACACCGATTCGCAGCAGGTGAGCAACTTCACGAACGGTTCGCTCTGCTACTCGACGAAGAATACGCGCCGCTATCGCAAGGGCTACCCGGCCCCTTGCAATTCCGTCTACTCACAGGGCACCTTCGGCCTGCCATACGGCCACTTCGGCTCCCAGGATCCTTGCGCGGCGGGCGACATCTCGCCGGATACGCCGGCGTGCGAGGCGGGCGCGTCCATGGAGCTGACGTTTCTCGGTAACCAGGCGGAGATTAACGCAGTCGTGCCCAAGCTGACCGACGCCTCGATCGCCGACCAGTGGCGGCCGAACGACCGCTGGAACGTCAACGGCAGCGTCCGCTTCGAGAACGACGCCTACGGCCTGGCGAACACGAATAACCCTGCGACGAACTTCTGGTTCGCGGCTGCGCAGCGCGAGTTCTGCGTCAACCCCGTGACGCGGCAGCCAATCTTCGTCCCGCAGCCGCCGCAGAGCATCTTTTTCTTCACGCCGGTGGCCACGTTCAAGTGCCCGATCGATCGCTCGACCGGAACGCCGATCCAGACCGTCCATCCCGACGGAACCGACGGCATTCTGCTGACGAACGTATATCCGTCGTCGTACGCTCAGTCGTACGTCGAACCGCGGTTCTCGGCAACGTACACGGTCAACGCCGATACCGTGCTCCGCGCCTCGGCCGGCCGGTACGCGCAGCAACCGCAAAACTATGAGATCCAGTACAACACCGTTCAGCCGAACCTCGCGTCCGCGCTCCTCGGCTTCATCCCCTTCGGCTTCGATTCGCCGCTGCATCAGGCGCAGGCGCAGTTCTCCGACAACTACGATGTCTCGTACGAACATCACTTTCGAGGCACCGATCTCGGCATTAAGCTCACCCCGTTCTATCGCTGGGGGACCAACCAGCTGTATGAGTCGGTAAACCTGCCGAGCCTCGGCGTGTCGCCTTCCTTCAATGCGGGGACGCTGCGCGTCGACGGAGTGGAGCTGCAGATCACGAAGGGAGACTTCGAGAAGAACGGCCTCTCGGGCGTGCTTTCATACACCTACACGAACGCCGCCGAGAAGTGGAGCAACTATCCCAACAGCACGGTAGGCCCGGTCGACCAGTACAATCAGGACATTCAAGAGTTCAACGCGCTGACGAAGGCCGGCGGCGGTGCGGCGTGCTATCGCAATACCGGGACGGGGGTGCCGGCGCCAACCTGCCCCGCGCACTCAATCGCGAATCCATATTACACGATGGCGCCCCAGCCGTTATTGGATCCGCGTGGTTGGTACACGCCGGGTCTCGACTTTCCGTACCTTTCGCCGAACACGTTTGCGCTCGTGCTCAACTATCGGCACGGCAAGCTGGCGGTGACGCCCGCCATGTCGCTGCAGGAGGGCACGACCTACGGTAACCCGTCCGACGTGCAGGGCTTGGACCCGCGCGCCTGTACCTCGAATCAGATGAGCAGCAAGATTCCGACAAACAATCCGCTCGCCGCAGACTACACGTCCTGCGCCTCCGCGCTGACGAGCGACGGCTCGAGCCCCGGAACGCTCTACATCCCCAATCCGCAGACGGGCACGTTCGACACCTTCGGGCAGTTTCGCCAGCCGTGGCAGTTCAATCTCGGCCTGCAGATGTCGTACGATTTCACCCCGCGCGTCTCCGGGCGCGTCACCGTGACGAACCTGGTGAACCGGTGTTTCGGCGGCTCGTCGGAGCCGTGGACCGCGGCGTATCCGCCAAGCGGCGTCATCTGCGGATATGTCGCCAACACGTTCTACAACGGCGGGCATTACTACAACGGCTCGAGCCCGTACGACGTGGTGGCCAACGGCGTGCCCGAGAACCCCTACTTCGCGCAGTCGTTCGCGCCGTCGTACGGAGACACGAACTCGTTCAACTATCCGCTCGCGCTCAACCTCTACTTCTCGGTACAGGTGAAGCTGTGACGCGGCCCGACTAAGGGCGGGTGCCGCGGACGTCGACGACGCGGCGGTCCACGGAGAAGCGCATGACTCCGTGGGGGTCGATGCGGTCGTCGCGCAGCGTGACGTTGCGGCTGGTGCCAAGCGGATGCGCCCAGGCCGAGAAGACGTCGCGCAGATCGCCGTAACGACCCGTGCCGACGATCGCATTGTCATCAACATGGACGTCCGTGAGCGGCGCGGCCTCCACGCGGACGGCGGAGCGGGACCGAGCAGGCGCGTGCGGGTCCCACCCCGCATCGGAAATGCGATTGCGCGTGAACTCCAGGTCGTCCAGTCGCGGAGCGTCCGACGCGCTGCCGATCCGCAGGCCGCCGGCGGGCGGCGCGACGATGTCGTTATCGGTCACCACGAGATCGTGCAGCGCGCCCTTCGGCGCGACATCGACGCCGGCGGCCTCCAACGTCGCGATGCGCTCGCCGTAGAGCGCGCGAAAATCGAACGTGTTGTCGTCGATCGTCACCGCATCGAATGCGCCGTCGATCCCGGCCTGTTTCGATCCGCGCACGAAGCTGACGCCGAGCCAAACGCCGTCGTACTGCCGGTGCCGCGCCATCGTCACGAGGTTGCGGCCGATGACGACGTCGCGAAGCGTTCTCCCGGTCACGGACCACAGGTCGAAGGCCTGCGTCGTCTGCAGGATCCGGTTGTCGTGAGCCGCGACGCGCGCGCGCTCCACGTCGGGATACCCCTTGGTGGAATTGACGATGTTCATGCCGATCTGATACTCGGACGACTCGTTGTCGGCGATCTCGACGTTTGGGCCGCCGTGAACCTCGATGGCCGTGACGGCATTCTGCGCGTTGGTCGACGAAAACTGATTTCCGAGTATCCTCACGTTCGCGGCTTCGGTGTAGACCGAAGAGTTGTCGTAGAAGGGATTGGACGACGCGCCGCGCCGGAACTCAAAGCCGCAGTCCTCGATCGTAACGCCGGTCGCGCCCGGGCCGGCGAGAACGACCGCCTGAATTCCAGGTTCCGGATCGAATGCGACCCGGGAGATGGTCACGCCGTCGAAGTCGTAGAGCTGGATGGCGTTTTCGGCGTCGGTAGCGGGGTTGATGTCGGAGTGAGGATTGCCGGCGAGGTTCTGATCGATGCGAAGGCGCTCGAAGGCGACGTCGCGGATGCGGCGCGCCGGTTGTCCGAAGATGAGGTTGTAGCGCCCCGCGTTGTCGCGGACTCGGAGGACCGAGCGGGGGCCGCTGCCGGCGATCGTCATGCCGCTGTTCACCGGGAACGGCCCGGAGGCCGGATCGATGACATAGACGCCCGGCGGAAAATACACGATCCCGCCGCCCGCCGACGCGGCGGCCGCGAGGGCCGCGCGTACGGCGCGCGAGTCGTCGGTGCGCCCATCGGCGGCCGCCCCGAAAGCCCGGACGTCGAACTCGCTAGCGCTCGAGGCCGGCGTCACCGCCGTCGCTGCGGCGGCCATTATTACGCAGAGTAGGATCGGCAACTTTGCTGGCGGAAACCGTGGCCGATCACCGTTTTTCATGCTGAAAGGATACTGCATCATGCGACCTATTGTAACGGGCTGCGCTCTCGCGATGGCGGCGGCGCTCACTGCGCCCCTCTCCGCAGACGCGCAAGCGCTGAGCGGCCAGATGGCGCCGTTCAGCTATCTTGTAGGTGCCGCGTGGAACTGCACGACGAATGTGCCGGCAATGGGTGGGCAGCCGGCGCATACCGACCAGGGCACCGCGACCTTCGAGGTCGTGCCGGGAAACGTGGTTCACAATCACGTTGCTACGCCGAACTATTCAGGCGACTTTTACTTCGGCTACAGCACGAGGATGAGCTCGTTTTGGCAGACGTCCGCCGACAGCGTCGGAGGGCACAGCTTTCTTACGTCGACGGACGGCAAGAGCTACACCGGAACGACCTCGATGGGGCCGATGAACGCACAAGACACGGTGACCTACACGAGGGCGGCGCCGAACAAGGTGATGGTGCATGAAGTCGTGGTCGGCAGCGGTCCGCAGGCGGTGTTCGACAGCGTCTGCACGAGGTGACGGAACCGCTCGATAGACGCGCGTTCCTTGCAGCTACCGGCGCCGCCGCGGCAGCGCTGGCTACGACGGCGGGGGCGCCGGCGCAATCGGACGCCGGCGCCGTATTCCTCTCGACGTGGGATTTCGGCGCCGAGGCGAATCGGCGCGCCGCCGAGGTCTTCGCAGCGGGCGGATCCCTTCTGGATGCGATCGAGAAGGGCGTCAACGTCGTCGAAGACGATCCGAACGTGACGAGCGTCGGCTACGGCGGCCTTCCGAATTCCGAGGGAGAGGTCGAGCTGGACGCGGGGATCATGGACGGAACGTCGCATCGTGCCGGCTCGATCTGCAACCTACATAAGATCAAGAATCCGATTTCGGTGGCGCGTCTCCTGATGGAGAAGACCCTCCACACGACGATGGCCGGCGACGGAGCGTTACGTTTTGCGATCGAAATGGGGTTCACGCCGCAACAGCTGCTCACGCCGAAAAGCCTTACCGAATGGCTCAAATGGAAAAACACGCCAAATCATTCGACATTCTGGATCGACCGCGAACACCACGACACGATCGGAATGCTCGGCGCCGACGGGAAAGGCAAGGTCGCGGCCGGGTGCTCGACGAGCGGCCTCGCCTGGAAGCTCCCGGGCCGCGTCGCCGACTCACCTCTCGTGGGTTGCGGGTACTACGCCGACGACGCAGCGGGCGCGGCCTCTGCGACCGGCAACGGCGACGTGATGGCGAACTACTGCACGTCGTTTTTCATCGTTAACCGGATGGCAGGGGGTGCGCATCCGCAAGAGGCCTGCAACGACCTGATGCGTTTCATGGCCAGGACGGCGCCCCAGCTTCACGAGGACATGTACTGCGTGATCGCGATCGCTGCGAACGGTGAGATCGGAGCAGCGTCGATGAATTCGAAGCAGCCGCTCCAATACGCCCTGTGGAAGAACGGCTCGGGGAGCATTCATACGGCGCCGCCCTTCTTGGGGTGAGGGTCGCCCGAGCGCTTCTCGGCCTCGTGGTAGCCCTCGCCTTCGCCGTGCCGGGTCCGGCGCAGGTGCTCAACATCCCGGTGGAGTCGCGGATTCGGCCGATCGACACGGCGACGCTCTTTCACGAGTTCTTCGCAGACTTCTTCCACGAAAACGACGGCACGACGTACGTGCAGACAGGTGACATTCCGGCGATGTGGCTGCGCGACTCGGCGGCCCAGACGATCCCCTACATCCGCTTCGTTTCGACCTATCCGCAGCTCCGTAAGACCTTCTTCGGCGTGATCCAGCGCGACGCCAAAAACATCCTGGTCGACCCATATGCCGAGGCGTTCAGCGCAAACTATCGCGTTTGGGAAGACAAGTGGGAGATCGATTCGCTCGCGTGGCCCATCCTGCTGGTCTTCGTCTACTATGCCAACACGCGCGACCGCACGATCTTCACTCCGACTTTGCACGCGGCGCTGCGCACGATCGTAGCGACGCTGCGCTGCGAGCAGCGCCACAAGGCGTGCAGCCACTACGAGTGGCCCGACCCCGTGCCCACGCACGACGGTTACAACCCCTACACGGGCATGATCTGGGGCGCATTCCGGCCCTCGGACGACCCCGTCACCTATCGCTATAACGTTCCGCAGAACGCGATCGCCGTGGTCGCGATGCGCCTGGTGGCGGCATTCGCGCGTGACGCGTTCAAGGATGACCGGCTCGCGCAGAGCGCGACGACGCTTGCCTCGCAGGTGGAGAGCGGCATCCAGAAATACGGACGCGTCTTCAGCCGACGTTACGGCGGGTGGATGTACGCGTATGAGACCGACGGCTACGGCCACTCGAAGATGATGGACGATGCCAATATCCCCAACCTCACCGCCATGCCCTATATCGGCTGGTGCGCCACCAACGACGCGATATATTTGAACACCCGGCGCTTCACGTTGAGCTCGGACGACCCGTATTATTACTCCGGCAAGTATGCCACGGGGCTCGGCAGCGCGCACACGCCGGGGGGCTGGGTCTGGCCCCTCGGCATCATCGCCGCGGCGCTCACCGCGACGACGCGGCAGACGATCGCAAACGCGATCGCGATGCTCGACGAGAGCGATACGCTCAACGGCCTGATGCACGAATCCGTCAATCCGAACAATCCCCGGCAATTCACGCGACCGGAGTTTGGATGGGCCAATGCGTTCTGGGCAGACCTGCTCTTTCGGACGGTCGCGGGCTATCCCGCGACGCCGCTCGGACTCCTGAGCACGATGGTTCCGGACGAGCGGCAGAGCCAAATCCCGACGATAACTCCGGTCTGGACGCAGGCGACGGACCGGTTCAAGCTCGTGTACGCCTTGGGACGGCTGCTCGCCCGGGACCCGGCACCGTAGCACTGCTCTCTGCGAGCGCGACGGACAGGACCGCCGCGAGGCCGATCCAGCCGGGCAGCTTGACGGCGAGCCAGAGCGGGTCGTGCGAGTCCAGCGCTCGCGCCACGCTCTTCCATTCCGTCTGAACCAGCGCGTGCGCGGCAAAGCTCGCCGCCGGCAAACCGGGAGCCGGCGGCAACCACGGCGGATGCAGCTCGAGCAGATAGAGCGCGACGGCGATCGCGAGCACCGTCGCGATCCCGAACGCACGCGACACGCCCAGCCGGTAGAGCAGCGCGGCGCAGACGAAGACGCAGGCGAGAAAGAGCTTCTTCGTTCCCCAGGCGGCGATCCACGGAACGGTCAGCAGACATGCCGCCGCGGCGGCGACGCTGCGGCCGGCGCCGCGCGCGAAACACGCGAGGACGAGCGCCGCGGGGATCGCGAGGCACAGCTCGACGACGTGGACGTACGCCCCGCCCATGATCGCGGTCGCGGCGGGAAGGAAGGCCAGCAGCTCGCGGCGCCCGACGCGCGCGGCGAGGCGCGGAGCGACGACGAGCCCCGCCGCGACGAAGAGGCAGAACGACAGCGTGCCGAGCGCCAGCGCAAGCGCGTCGGGCGTGCCGAACGCGTGCAGGAGGTACGTGAGGCTGTATTGCGGAGGGAAGGTGACCTCGGAGGCCGCCTGCGCCCAGAGCACCCGCGTCGCGTACGTCGCCACGCCGCTCGGTCCGGCGACGACGAGCGCGATCGCGGCGAGCCCAACCGCCGTCGCGATGAGGCTGAAGCGCCCGCGCGGTACGAAGAAGAACACGGCGAGCGCAACGGCGATCCCGAGATGCGGCTCGACGCCGCAAAGCGCGGCGAACACGCCCGCCGCCGCGTCGCGCCGAAGCGCGAGCATCCAGCCCGTCGCGACGAGGAATAAGAAAGCGAACGGAACGATCTGGCCGGCGTCGAGCTCCAGGTAGCCGGGCCCCAGCGCGAGCGCGAGCAACGCGACGTCGAGCGGGATGCCGAGGCGCCACAGTACGATCGCGCTTCCGATCACGGCGGCGACGATCGCGGCCGCGTACCACCCTTGGGCGGCAGCATAGCTCAGACGCGAGAGGGCCATGAACGGAGGGAAGTCGTAGGGCGGCTGCGGCGCAGGAATCGCGAGGCTCGGATTCGTTCGAAAGGACGGATTGCGGCCGACGCGATGCTCGCACGTGCGCAGCGGCTCGTAGGTGTACGGGTCTTGACGGGCGTCGAGCACGGAGCCTGCGCAGTAAAAGTCTTGAAAGTCGTACATGACGCGCCACGGCAGATCGTTGCCGATTCGCGCGACGTCTCGCAGTGCGGCGGCGCCCAACAGCAGCAGGAGCGCTCCGAGCAGGACGCGCCGCAGCGTCACTCGCTCAGACGTTCCTAGAAGTCGTCGTCGGGACTCTGGTCCGCCGTAAGATGCAGGAAATAGTCGCCGCTGAGGTGCGTACGGATCGCCCTGAAGGCCCGAGGCGCTTGCGAGAAGTTGAAGCAGTCGGAGAGGTCGTCCGCGCGCTGGTCGGTCGTGCCGAGCGAGCCGAGACCGAACGTCTCTTCGACGAACTTCAAGATGCTTCCGAACTCGTGCTGCTTGTGCGAAACGTAACCGGTCTTGGCATACGGTGAAATCACGATCAGCGGAACGCGGAAGCCCAGCTCGTAGGAGTTGTACTGCTGCGGCTTGACGTGATCGTACCATCCGCCCCAATCGTCCCACGTGACGAAGATCGCCGTACTTTTCCAGTACGAGCTCTTACCGATCGCGTTGACGACTTCCGAAACCCAGGCCGGGCCCGTCCCGTTGTTTCCGGGATGATCGGAGTCCGCCAAGACGGGCGTTACCCAGGCCACATCCGCCAGGCGTCCGGCGGAGATGTCGTTGAGGACGGCTGCGGGCGGCCAAAAGACGTATTTGCGGTAGCCGCCGCCGTCGCGGACGTGCGAAATCGCGTCGAAGGCATTCCACAGGCCGGGTCCGCCGTGGGACTCGTAGTACGACCAGGATAGCCCCTTTGCGACGAGGAGATCGGCGAGCGTCGTGCGGTCGAGGCACGGATACACTTGCTGATTCTCGTTACCGCTTGGATCGATCAGCGTCACGAGCGAGCCCGGCGGCGAGTCGCAGCCCCCGGTAAATTTACCTCCCGGCGTCTTCGGGTTCTCGGCGGCGCGAAGACTCGAGCCGTTGGAGACCGTGGACGTCCCGCTCACGATATACTGATGGGCGGGGAAGCTCGGTCCCTGATTCGTCTGGAACATCCGGTCGGCGAACGCATACTGCTCGGCCAGCGTAAAATATTGCTGCACCTCGCTCTGCGGAACGTAGGCGTACGCGCGAACGTTGGCGGGCGGACACTTCGTGCGCCTCGCGCAACGTGACTCCACCAAATCGAAGCCGTCGAGCTGGCCGTGCGCATACTCGGTCAGGAACGCGCTGTGCTGGTGCGAGATGTCGTACTTCTCGGTAAGCGGGATCGGCTGCAGTTGGACCTCTTCGCCTTTGGAGTTGAGGCCGTACGACGCGGTATCGGCTCCGGGCAGCCCGTGGAAGAGATTGTCGACGGAACGATTCTCTTGAAAGATGATGACGACGTGTTGGATCTTGGAGCTTGGGCCGCCCTTTGCGGATGCGGGCAGCGTCGGCGGCGCCGCCGTCATGCCCGACGCCTGATGCGCCGAACATCCAGCCAAGACAACAAGAAGGACGAGCCATAAAGGCTGCGCTCGCTTCATGCAGGGACCTTCGAAGGAATACGTAGTGTCAGCTTTCGCGAGCGTTCGCTGGGCTCCTCGGCGCCCCAGCATTGCTTTCCTCAAAGCTCTGTGATACAAAGTTAATCGTGGAGCTGCAGCGCGCCCTCTCCGACCTGGCGGAAGTTCGCGAACGGCTCGCGCACCTGCAGCGTTTCGAGGGTTACTCGGGCGCTGCCGCGGCGGCGAGCGGTTTCGGGGCGCTCGTGGCCGCGGCGATCCAGCAGAGGCTCGTTCCGCTCCCTCAAACCGCGGACGCCTTCCACACCTACCTCACGATCTGGCTGGGATGCCTAGCCGTCGCGTTGGTGCTGAACTACGGCGCGGCAGCGGCGTGGTTGCTCAAACATCGGACCCCGGGAGAGCGAAGCCGCTTCCGTACCGCGGCGATATCGATCGCGCCGAGCGTCGTGCTCGGCGGGGCGCTCAGTCTCGGTCTCATCGATCACGGCGCGTACGCTCTATTGCCCGGCACTTGGTTCGCGTTCTATGCGATCGGCCTTTTTGCGTCGCGCGGAGCGATACCGAGCTCCACGATGGCGATCACCGTGGGGTTCGCGGCGCTAGCGCTCATTTTTCTCGTGACGCCGATGACGGCGGCGGCACTCGCGTGGTGGGTGATGCCGGTCGGGTTTGGGATCGGTCAGCTCGGCATCGGCTACCTCATCTGGCGCGAGCGCTCCTGACGTGGCAAACGCAAATCAGGCGCCTTTTTCGTATCCCGGCCTGGAGCGAGTCTTCCACGAACGCGGGCGCCTCGCAATTTGCACGTGCCTGATCGCTCACCCCGAGGGCCTGAGCTTCACCGAGCTTCAGGGTGCTTGCGACCTGACCGATGGGAATCTGAACCGGCACCTTCACGTGCTGGCCGAGGTCGGCATCCTCGCGACGGACAAACAGCGTGGTGCCGGGCGGCCGCTGACCGTCTACCGCATCACCAAGCGCGGGCGGCAGCGGTTTCTCGCGTACGTGGACGAGCTCGAGTCCGTCGTGCGCGACGTGCACGAACGGTCGCTCGGAGCCGCGCCGAAGGCAAAGCTGGCTACGACGTGACGCCACGACATATCGCGATCATCATGGATGGGAATCGCCGCTGGGCGCGCGAGCGCAAGTTGCCGGTCGCGTGCGGCTATCGCCGCGGCATCGCGGCGTTGCGACGAACGTTGCGTGCGGTGCGCCGCGCCGGAATCCCGGTCGTAACGGCCTACGCGTTCTCGGAAGAGAATTGGAACCGGCCTTCGACGGAAGTCGATCTGCTGATGGCGCTGTGCGTGCGGGCGGCGCGCGGCGAGCTGCGCGCCCTCGCAAACGAAGGCGTGCACGTGCGGCTGTGCGGGCGGGACGATCGGCTGCCCGCCGCGGCGCGCGCGGCGCTGGCCGACCTGGTCGCGCGGACGGCCGACAACTCGGCCGTGACGCTGAACCTTGCGATCGATTACGGCGGCCGGCGCGAGATCGGCGACGCGGTCCGCGCGCTCGTGCGCGAGGTTAGCGCGGGTATGCGAGACGTCGACTCGATCGACGAGCACGCCGTGGGCAGTCGCCTCTACACGGCGGGACTGCCGGACCCGGATCTCGTGATCCGGACCGGCGGCGAGCTGCGGCTTTCGAATTTTCTCTTGTTTCAGGCAGCATATGCCGAGTTCTGGGCGACGGAAACGTACTGGCCGGACTTCGGCGAGGCGGAGCTGCATGCCGCACTCGCCGATTACGCGGCGCGTCAGCGCCGTTACGGCACTTGATCGTTACGCCGTCAGCGAAAATGCTCGGCGATGAAATCGATCCAGTAGTGAAAGACGTCGGCGGTTCGCACCGGATCGCTGGGGAAGTGCCCCTGGACGGGCCAGACCCGTAACGTCGCCGGTTTGCCGTTGTCGCGGAGCGCCCGCCAGTACATTGAAGACGTCGCGAACGGGTCGCGGTTGTCGCCGCTATCGGAGAGAATAAGCACCGGCGTCGTGACGTCACGCGCATACCAGATCGCCGAGGCGCGCCGCCACTCGGCGGCATTGCCGCCC
>JAFAJV010000137.1 GCA_019235995.1 Vulcanimicrobiota bacterium | reverse complement strand
TGGATCGGGTACGTGCTCGCGGCGTTCGCGGTTGCACTGCGGCGGCTCGAGCCCGGACGCATCAGGCTCGCATCCATCGCGTGCGTCGTGCTCTGCCTGCTGGAATTCGGGGTGGCCGATCCGCTGCATCCCGGGATGAACCTGCGCGCCGTCGAGGCACGCGACGTCGCCCTCGACGACTTTCTGACGACGCTGCCCAACGAGGTCAGCGTTGCCACACAGGAGGAGGCCTACACGCATCTCGCGGTGACGGATCCGTACGCGGGGCTGCTTCCCGAACTCCCCGAGATCGAGACGCAGGCGTGCTTCGTGCTCATCGACCGCGACTTTCCCGACTCGGCTCGGCTGCGAGAGTATAGCGAGGCCTTTACGCGCCTCTTCCGGGAAGCCCGCTACGCGCAGGTGGCGGCGACTGGCGGAATCGAGCTCTACCGCCGCACCGGGCCCTGCAGGTAGGTTCAGGCGGAAAGCAGGTCGACGAGAGCGTCCGCGGCGCGCGCGGGCCATCCCTCGCCGGCGCGCACGATGCGGTGAGGCGCGGCCCACGGCGCCCAACGGGCCACCTGCAGCGGGAAATCGCGGCCAGACGGAAACACGCTCACCACGGGCGTGCCGACCATGCCGGCGACGTGCGTCGCGCCCGAATCCGGCGCGACCAGCGCGGCGGCCGCGGCGATCGCGGCCTTCCACTCGATCAGATCGTCGAAAAAATCGATCGCGTTTCCGGTGGCCGCAGCGATGCGCTCGGCGTACGGCGCTTCGCTGCGCGCGCAGAGGAAGCGCAGCTCCGCACTCGAGGCGAGACGCCGCACCAGCTCGACCACGTCGGGGAGCGGGATCCCGATGCGCTCCCATTTATCCGTTATCTGAACGGCGACGCGCTCGTCGGATTGCGAGGGACCTTCGATGACGAGCGGGCGCAGCTCCGGCGCTTCTTTCGCGGGCGTCACATCGCCGACGAGCGAATGTCCGAGCTGGAAGAGCACTTCACACTCGTGCCGGCCGCGTGGATCGAGCCCGGCGCTGCGATACACGGCGGTTGTGAGAAAGCGCCGCGACCAAAGGCTCTTGAGCGGCTTGCCCAACCCGTTGGTGAAACCGATGCGGACTGGGGCCGCGATCGCGCCGGCGAGGCGATAGCCGCCCGGATCCTCGGTGGCCACGAGCACGTGTGAGTAACCGTGCCCGCGAAGGCCGCGCCCCAATGCTTCGATTCGATCGATGTTCGGTTGGGACGCAGAGCGCATCTCGAAATCGGCCGTGACGATGCGCCGCGCAGCGGCGGGCGCGAAGATGGCCGCATTGGCGCGCCGTAAGACGACGTCGACGGGAATTGCTCGGCCGCGCAGCGCCGAGAGCAGCGGCGTCAGTGCGAGCGCGTCGCCTATTCCATCCAGGCGGATGATCAGAACCGACGGTGAAACCTCCGGCATGCCTCCTACTTGCCACCGGCAATTCGAAGGCGCCTGCTTGGCGCCGTGATCGCCAACGACAACATCGTAACGTTCGACCGCCTCGACGGCTATCGCACGACGCGGACGTTCGGATACGTATCGGGCACCGCGTCGCGCCCGCGCAACCGACTTCGCTCGACCTTTCGCAGCCTCGGCATGCTGATCGGTCTCGCGAGCGCGGAGTTTCTCAGCGACGCCGAGCAGCTGCGCGCGGAGGCCCTCGAGGCGCTGCGAAAACGGGCGGACTCACTCGGCGCCAACGCCGTGATCGGCCTGCAATTCTTCGTCTCGGAAGGCGACGATGGCGCCTGCGAGGTGGTGGCGTTCGGTCAGGCGGTCTCCGTGGCCGCGTCGGAAAGCTAACGCATGAGCGACGCGCGCGAGGCGCGGCTCGGCGAAGCCGCGATCGCGGCGGCCGCGTGCAGAAAATGCGCGATCGGCTACGAGCGGCGCAACAACGTTTACGGCGAAGGCGACCCGTTCGCACGCCTGATGGTGGTCGGCGAAGGACCCGGAGAAACGGAAGACGAGCTCGCACGGCCGTTCGTTGGCCGAGCGGGCCGGCTGCTCGACCGAATGCTCCTGGCGATCGGCCTGCCGCGCAACGATGTGTACATTTGCAACACCGTGAAGTGCCGCCCCACGCTGCCCGGGCCGAATGGGCCGCGCAATCGCGCGCCGGACGCGCAAGAAATGGAGAACTGCCGGCCTTTCCTCGAAGAACAGATCGCGATCGTCGCGCCCGAGGTCATCCTGGCACTGGGGTCGCCGGCGGCGAAGTGGTTTTTGGGTAACGACTTTGCGATCACGCGCATGCGCGGACGCTGGTACATCGGTCCGCGCGATACGCCGCTGATGGTTACGTTCCACCCGGCGTACATCTTGCGGCAGACCGGCGGGCAGATCGACGGCGTCAAGCGCTTGGTCTGGGACGATCTCAAGGCGGTGCGAACGAAACTCGACGAAGCTCCTGCGTGTGTCGTGGAGACGGTGGAAATCCGTCAGGGAACCCTCTTCGAGTGAGTCGCGACCCGCAAGCAATCTGGCTGCGTGACGTCGTGGCGCGTGCAGGCGCCGGCGACGCCGCCGAGTTCGCGCGCAAATACGAACTGAAGCCGTATCGGATCGCGCAGATCTATCGCGCGGCGGCGAAAGAGCTGATCGGCGACGTCCGTGAGGTGACGACGCTGCCGAAGGAGCTGCGCGCCGCGTTCGCTGCAGATGGCGTGACGCTTTCGTCGCTCGGGCTCGAGGTTTTCCAGGAGTCTTCGGATGGACAGACGACCAAGGCTTTGTTCCGCCTGCAGGGCGGCAAAGAGGTCGAGGCGGTGCTGATGGAGCACCGCGGCGGCCGCACGACGCTTTGCATTTCGTCGCAGGCGGGCTGCGCGTTCGCGTGCGCGTTCTGTTCGACGGGACAGGCGGGTTTCAGCCGCAATCTCACCGCCGGCGAGATCTTCGATCAAGCCCTGTTTCTCGCACGGTGGCTCGCCTCGCGCGGCAAACGCGTCACCAACGTCGTATTCATGGGGATGGGAGAGCCGTTCCACAACTATGCTGCCGTGATGGATGCCGTCGCGCTGCTCAACGATCCGCACGGCTTCGGCTTGGGGCATCGGCACATCACGATCTCGACCGTCGGCATCGTCGACAAGATCGACGCCTTCGCGGACGAGCATCTGCAGGTCAACCTCGCGATATCGCTCCACGCGCCGACCGACGAGCTGCGCTCGAAGCTGATGCCGATCAACCGGCGTTTTCCGCTCGCGGAGCTGATGGCGGCCTGCGAGCGCTATGTCGCCAAGACGAACCGCAAGATCTTCTTCGAATACGTGATGCTGGACGGCGTCAACGACGACGCGGCATGCGCGCGCTCTCTCGCGAAGCTCATGCGCGGCCACCTCTACCACGTGAACCTGATCCCCTACAACTCGACCCCCGACGCCGCGTTTGCCGCGACGCCCGAGGCGAAGATCTGGAAGTTTGCGGCGATCCTGGACGAGGCGGGCGTGCCGGTAACCGTGCGGCAGAACATGGGCCGCGACATCGCCGCCGCCTGCGGCCAACTGCGCGCCGAAACCCAACCGAAAGCCCACGCGCTGTCATAAGACGAAAGCCACGCGCTGTCATAAGACACGGAGTCCAGCCTTCCCACGTCACGGGCGCGAGTTTCCAGGAGGATGCGGAGGCTGCCCGCACGATAAGCATCGAGTGATGCTCATTGCGCTCGCCGCCGTGGTCGCGTACGCGTCCAGTCCGCAAACCGCGGCGATAGGAGCGCTGTATTTCGATCCGAAACGAGCGCCGGTCGTCAGGCGCGTGAACGTCGTAGGCCGCTACGCGACGGTCCTCACCAGCGGCGGTCGAATGGAGGGGGAACTGGTTACGGAGGCGATCCTCGTCGAGCGCTTTTCCTTCGGCTGGCAGCCGTTGGATATTTTGAACGAGCGCTGCCGCTTGGAGTCGCAAGCGCTCGGTGGTCGCATCGACGCGAGCCTGATGGCGGGGATGCCCGGGACGCACGATGACGGCCCGTGCCGCGGGTACTTCAAAGATAGCGGGCCGGAGCGAGACGTCGAGAGCGTACGGAGGCTCATGCGTGGCCCCCTCGTTCCCTACGTCCTCGTCGCGGGGGAGTGGGCGAAGGGCGGGTGGTACGGTGCGGGCGGTGGCGAGTCGCTCTACGAAAAACGCGACGGCCGCTGGACTCTCGCGATCAGCGGCGGCGGCGCCATGGGTGTGGACTACATGCGAAAGTACGGCGTGCCGAAGGCCGCATGGTGCAAGCTCGGCATCTTCGACGCGAGGTGTTGAGTGGCTACCTGGCGTGATGTTCGGCGAATCGCGCTTGCCTTGCCGGGCGCAACCGAGGAGGCGACGTCGAGCGGCAAGGCCGCCTGGCTCGTCAACGACAAATTCTTCACGTGGGAGCGGCCGCTGCGCAAGGCGGATCTCGCGGCGCTCGGAGATAGGGCCCCGAGTGGGCCGATCTTAGGCGTGCGCACCGCTGATCTCGAGATGAAGGAGGTCTTGCTCGCGAGCAATCGCGGTGTGTTTTTCACGACGCCGCACTTCGAAGGTTATCCCGCCGTACTTATACGCCTGCAAAAGATCACGGCGAAAGAACTCAAGGACGTGATCGTCGAGGCGTGGCTGGCGCGCGCCGGAAAGCGTGCCGTGGCCGCGTTTCTCAAAGACCGCGAGAAGAAGCGGTGAAACTCGCCGGCAAGGTTGCGATCGTCACCGGCGCGTCGGGCGACATCGGATCCGCGACGGTGCGCGCGCTCGCCGCGCAAGGGGCGCACGTCGTGCTGGCCGCTCCTGCGAACGAAGCTGCCATCCTCGATCGGCTTGCGAGCGACGCGCGGCGCTGCGGCGTCCGGACCCTGGTGGTCGCGACCGACGTGACGGTTCGCGACGACATCGATCGGCTCGTGAGGACGACGGTGGATGCCTTCGGAACGATCGACGTGCTGGCAAACGTTGCGGGCCTTGGTTCGAGTCCGGCGCTGTGCGACGACACTGACGAAGAGCTGCAGCGCGTCGTGGAGGTGAACCTGCTTGGCTCCGCCCGCATGATTCACGCGGTGCTTCCGGTGATGATGGCGCGCGGACGCGGCGCGATCGTCAACGTCGGCTCGATCGCCGGCGAGGCGGGCGTAATGGGCATCTACTCGGCGTCGAAGTTCGGTCTGCGGGGCCTCACCGACACGGTGCGGCGCGAGGCTCGCAGCTCGAACATCGGCGTCACGCTGATCGAGCCGGGCTTCGTCCGCAGCCGAATGAACGCCGCGATGGGCGAGGGCCTCCCGAGCCCCGATATCGTCGCTCGCGCCGTCGTGCGTGCGGTTTCGCGACCGCGCCGCTGTGTGATCGTGCCGCGCTACTATGCCGTCCCGATCGTGCTTGCCAAGCTGTTCCCCGGGCTCGTCGACCGAGTATTCGGCGACGCGCGAATTCAACAGCGCCTCAATCGAGACGCGCGCGCCGAGCGAGCCGAACGAGCCTCGCCGTGAGCTCTGCGCGGGGCGTCGTCGTCAGCGGCGCCTCGACGGGAATCGGGGAAGCCACGGCCGTCCTTCTGGCGCGCTCCGGTTATGTCGCGTTTGCCGGCGTGCGAAACGCCGATGATGCCGCGCGGCTCCGCGCCGAACACGCGAACGTCCGTCCCGTATTCCTCGAGGTAACCGACGAGGCGTCAATCGCGCAGGCGATGCGCGAGATCGCGTCGAGCGGCGCGGAGCTGTTCGGAGTGGTCAGCAATGCCGGCATCGCCCGGGGCGGCCCACTGGAACACATTCCGATTCCCGCGCTGCGCAAACTGCTCGACGTGAACGTCGTCGGCGCCCTTGCGCTCGCGCAGGCCGCGCTGCCGCGGCTTCCGTCCCCAGGCGGACGCGTGGTCTTCGTGGGATCGATTGCCGGGCGCTTGGCGATGCCCTACAACGCCGCGTATAGCGCGTCGAAGTTCGCGCTGCGTGCCATCGCCGACGGGCTGCGGCTCGAGCTCGGGCCGGCCGGCATCGCGGTGTCGCTCATCGAGGCGCCCTCCGTCGACACGCCGATCTGGCGCAAGGGCGTCGAGTCGCGCGAGCGCGTAACCGCCGCGCTGGGCGAGGGCGCGCGCCCGCACTACCGCCCCGCGCTCGAGAACCTGCTGCGCTTCGTCCAATCGCAACAGGGAGCGGGGATGCCGGCCGAGCGTGTGGCGCACGCGATCCTGCACGCACTGACGGCGCCGCGCCCGAAGGCGCGCTACGTGCTCGGTTCGGCCCACGGCCTGAACGTTCTCGCGCTGCTCCCGCTGCGGCTACGCGACCGCATCGTGCGCGCGACGCAGCGTCTCTCTTGATCGTCGTCGTCCTCGTTCTGATCGTCGCGAACGTCGTGTTCGCGATCCGATCGCTCGATGTCATCTTGCGCTCGAGCGCGCGAATCGAGCCCCGCGAGCCCGATCCCTCGTTGCCGAGCCTGTCGGTAATCGTTCCGGCACGCAACGAGGCGGAACGCATCGAGCGTTGCATTCGCTCGCTGCTGGCCGCGAACTATCCGGACTTCGAGGTCGTCGCAATCGACGATTGCTCCGAGGACGCAACGCGTGCCGTTCTCGACGGTATCGCCGCGCAGAGCCCGCGTCTGCACGTGGTCGGGGGCGCGCCGCTCCCGCCCGGCTGGGTCGGCAAACCGTGGGCGCTCGCGCAGGGCGCCCGCGCGGCGCGCGGCGACTGGCTGCTGTTCACCGACGCCGATACCGCGCATGAGGCGCTCGGCGCCTCGTCGGCGATGCGATACGCGCTCGAAAACGGATGCGACGTCCTCAGCCTGCTTACCGATCAGGAAACCGTCACGCTCGCGGAACGCACGCTCTTGCCGACGATTCTCTTCGTGATCTTGCTCGGCATCGGTCCACTGGAAGACATCAACGATCCGCGCAAGCGGGACGTCGCGATCTTCAACGGCCAGTACGTGCTGGCGTCGCGGCACGCGTACGAAGCGATAGGCGGTCACGCCGCCGTGCGCGACGAGATCGCGGAAGACTTGGAGCTGGCGCGAAGGTTCAAGAGCGACGGACGATACCGAATCGCGCTGGTCGGCGCGAGCGGCCTCGTGCGCACGCGCATGTACCGCTCGTTCGCGGAGATCTGGCGCGGCTTCGTGAAGAACTTTGCGACCGGGGCGCGCGGACGGCCGCTGCGCGCGGCTGCCGGTGTCGCGTTGCTCGCGTGCGTGGCCCTGTCGCCGGTCGCGGCGCTCGGGCTGTTCGCGCGCCAAGCCTGGCTTCCGGCATTCGCCGTCGCGCTTGCCGTCGCGTGCATCGTCGCGATCGCCGAGGCCGGAATGCGCCGCTCGCGGTTCCGGCCGGGTACGGGTTTGGGCGTCCATCTCGGTCTCGCGACCGTGCTTGCAATCTTCGCGACATCGCTGTTCTGCACGTTCATCGGCAGCGGCGTGGAATGGCGTGGCCGCCGCTACGGCGGGGGTTTCTCCAAGCGCGGATAAATTGGGCGGCGTAATGGAAGCCACGGCGTCGCCTCAGCGCGTCAGCATGGACGAGATTACCGCGCTCGCGAAGCGGCGCGGATTTATCTTTCAGTCGAGCGAGATCTATGGCGGAATCAACGGATTTTGGGACTATGGCCCGCTCGGCGCCGTCCTGAAAGCGAACGTCAAGCGCGCGTGGTGGCGCGACACCGTGGAGCTTCGCGACGACGTCGTCGCCTTCGATTCCGCGATCGTGATGCATCCACTCGTTTGGAAGGCGTCCGGGCACGTCGACGCCTTTCACGACGTGATGGTCGATTGCAAGGTCTGCAAACATCGGTTTCGCTACGACCAGCTGGCGGACACGGCGCAGTGCCCCGACTGCGGCAGCAAAGCCTCGTTCACCGACCCCCGCAACTTCAATTTGATGATGCGAACGTCGGTGGGACCGATGGAGGACACGTCGTCGGTGGCGTACCTGCGACCCGAGACGGCTCAGGGCATTTTCGTAAACTTCAAGAACATCTACCAGAGCGCGCGCAAGCGTCCGCCGTTCGGCGTGGCCCAGATCGGCAAGTCGTTCCGCAACGAGATCACGCCGGGCAACTTCACGTATCGCCTGCGCGAATTCGAGCAGGCGGAGCTCGAATATTTCGTCCCCGACGACGGGAAAGACTTGGACGCCTTCACCGAGTGGGTCGAACGGCGGAAGGCGTGGTACGCGAGCTACGGCATCGCCTCCGAGCGGCTGCGCTTCTACGAGCTTGGCGAGGCGGAGCGGCCGCACTACGCCAAGGCCGGCGTGGACGTCGAGTATCTCTTTCCGTGGGGCTGGGGCGAGCGCGAGTCGATCGCGCACCGCGGCACCTACGACCTCGACGCGCACATGAAGCTTTCCGGGAAAGACCTGCGTTTCTTCGACGAGGCGGCCAAGACGCACTATACTCCGCTGCTCATCGAGAGCTCGGCCGGTGTGGATCGCACCCTCCTCACGTTCATGATCGACGCCTACGAGCGCGAGCGCAGCGTCGACCCCAACGGTAAGGAGACGGAGCGTACCGTCTTGCGCTTTCATCCGCAGATCGCCCCGGTCCAGGTCGCCGTATTCTCGCTCGCGCGCAACAAGCCGGAGCTGGTCGAGCGCGCCGTCGCCATCGAGGGGGCGCTGCGCCGATCGCATCGGACGCAGTACGACGAGGGCAACATCGGACAGCTCTACCGCCGCCAAGACGAGATCGGCACCCCTTTGTGCGTCACCGTCGACTACGAGACTCTCGGCGACGGAAGCGTGACGGTGCGAGCTCGCGATTCGATGCAACAGGATCGCGTCGCCGGCGATGCTCTGCAAAGCTACCTCGAGAAAAGACTGTGAAATACGTCTACTTCTTCGACGAGGGCGCAACGCTGCCGGCCGGCGCGTCGATGCGGAATCTGCTCGGCGGCAAGGGCGCCGGGCTTGCCGAGATGAGCGCCGCGGGCCTCCCCGTCCCGTCCGGCTTCACGATCACGACCGATGCGTGCCTGCGTTTCTACGATGCCGGCGGCAGTTTCCCGGAAGGCCTGCAGGAGCAGGTCGACTCGGCGCTGGCGGAGCTCGAAGCGCGCACCAGCAAGCGCTTCGGCTCGCAAGAGAACCCGCTACTCGTCTCCGTGCGCAGCGGCGCGCGCGTCTCGATGCCGGGCATGATGGACACGATCCTGAATCTCGGGCTCAACGACGAGACCGTCGCCGGTCTCGCGAAGCTCACCCAGAACGAGCGCTTCGCGTGGGACGCCTATCGCCGCTTCATCATGATGTTCGGTAGCGTCGTGCTCGACATCCCCAAACACGAGTTCGAAGAGCTGATCGACGAGGCGCGAAAGTCGAGCGGCGCCAAGAACGACGCCGAGCTCGACGCGACGACCTGGCAGCGCCTGGTCGAGCGATTCAAGGCGATCGTGTGCGAACACGCCGGCCAGCCGTTTCCGCAGGACGTGCGCGAGCAGCTGCGCTGCGCCATCGTTGCGGTGTTCGACTCGTGGAATTCGAAACGCGCGGTGGACTATCGCCGCTTCAACCGCATCCCGGACGACTGGGGCACCGCGGTGACCGTGATGGAGATGGTGTTCGGCAACATGGGCGACGATTCGGGCACCGGCGTCGCCTTCACGCGCAATCCCAACACCGGCGAGCACGCCCTGTTCGGCGAGTATCTCAATAACGCACAGGGCGAGGACGTCGTCGCCGGCATTCGCACGCCCGAGAAGATCTCCGACCTTGCCCGCCGCCAACCGCAGGTGTACGCGCAGTTCGAACAGATCGCGCAGCGGCTCGAGCGCTACTATCGCGACGTGCAGGATCTGGAGTTCACGATCGAGCGCGGCAAGCTCTTCATGCTGCAGACCCGCAGCGCGAAGCGCACGGCCGAGGCCGCGGTCAAGATCGCGCTCGACCTCGTCGCCGAAGGGGTGATCGATCGGCGCCGCGCGGTGGGAATGGTCAATGCCCAGGCGCTCGATCAGCTCTTCCACGCCCGAATCGACCCGCACGAGAAGGTCGGCGTCGTCTGCAAGGGCCTCAATGCGTCGCCCGGCGCGGCCGCCGGTCAGGTCGTCTTTACGGCAGAGGACGCCGTCGCGTGGAAGGAGCGGGGCCTCAAGACGATTCTCGTGCGCACCGAGACCACTCCGGACGACGTGCACGGCATGATCGCCGCCGAGGGCATCCTGACGGCCAAGGGCGGCGCAACGTCGCACGCGGCCGTCGTGGCGCGAGGAATGGGGAAGCCGTGCGTCGCCGGTTGCGACGCACTGCGGATCGACGGCCGCACGAAACACGCCGGCATCGCCGGCAAGGAGCTGAAGGAGGGCGACTGGATCACCATCGACGGCACGACCGGCAACGTCGCACTCGGCGCGCTGAAGCTGATTCGGCCCCCCAGCCGCCTGCCGGACTGGCTCGCGACCTTCTTGTCGTGGGCCGACGAGCTGCGCCGCATGCAGGTGTGGGCCAACGCAGACACGCCCGAGGACGCCGCGCGCGCTCGTGAGCTGGGAGCGGAGGGCATTGGCTTGTGCCGCACCGAGCACATGTTCATGCAGCCGGAGCGCCTGCCGATCGTCCATCAGATGATCATGGCGGCGGACCCGGCGGCACGTCAGACGGCGCTCGCGAAGCTGTTGCCGTTTCAGCGCGACGACTTCGCCGGAATCTTGAAGGCGATGGACGGGCTGCCGGTTACGATTCGCCTGCTCGACCCGCCGCTGCACGAGTTTCTCCCCTCGCTGGAGCAGTTGCTCGTCGAAACGACGGAACTCCGCCTCACGAAGGGTGCGGACTCGCCCGAGTATCGTGCCAAGGACGCGATGCTGCGCCGCGTGCAGCAGCTGCACGAGCAGAACCCGATGCTCGGGCTGCGCGTCTGCCGCCTCGGCATCGTCTTCCCGGAAATCTACGAGATGCAGGTCCGCGCGATCTTCGAAGCCGCGTGCGAGCTGAAGAGCCGCGGGGCCGACCCGCGTCCGGACGTCATGATACCGGGCGTCGGCACGAAAGAGGAGATGCAGGCGACGCGCGACGCGGCGAAGCTCGTCGCGGACGCGGTGTTCGCCGAGCGCGGCGTTACGCTGCCGTACCGGATCGGGACCATGGTCGAGCTGCCGCGCGCCTGCACCGTCGCCGACGAGCTCGCCGGATTCGCCGAGTTCTTCTCGTTCGGCACGAACGACCTCACGCAGACGACGTACGGCTACAGCCGCGACGATGCGGAGGCGTCCTTCATCCCGGTCTATCTCGAGAAGCGAATCCTCAAGGAAGATCCGTTCCAGGTGCTCGACCGGCGCGGCGTCGGCGCGTTGATGCGCCAGGCGGTCGAGCTGGGACGAGGCGCGCGTAACGGCATCAAGATCGGCATCTGCGGCGAGCACGGCGGCGAGCCCAGCAGCGTCGCCTTCTGCGATGGGTTGGGCCTCGACTACGTCTCGTGCTCGCCCTACCGCGTCCCGATCGCGCGCTTGGCCGCGGCACAAGCGGCGATCGGCACGTTAACCTGAGAGGTTCTCCAACACCTCGGCACAGATGCGGCGCGCCTCGGCGCGGGCGCCCGGGGCGGCATCGGCGCGGACGAAAAGCTTGCGCCAGTAGGCCTTGCCGCTGAGCTTCGCGATCAGGTCGGAGGCCTCGCGCGCGTCGACCGGCCCGCCGGGGCGATCGACCCACACGGTTTGCTCTTGACCGATACCAAACGGCAGGCGGTGCAGCAGCTGCGACTGGGAGTCGGCCCAGACGTTGCGCTCGCCGAAGCGCCCGACCAACGTGTCCTCGCAGGCCTCGAACGCGCGCAGCTCGCGCTCCGCGTTGAACTCCGCCGCGAGGGCGTAAACGCGCACGCGGTTGCGAAGAGCGCCGGCCGCCTCGCTCTTTCGATCGTCGAGGCGATCCATCACCCGAAAGTCGTCCCAGCGCAGAAACTCGTCGATGGAGTCCAGGGCGCGCGGGTCGGGCCACAGCTCGCGCAGCGCCTCGTGCAGCACGTGCTCGAACATGCGCGTCGTGTGGTGGAAATAGACAGACGCGAACATCATGTACCGCGCCATGACGAAGGATTCCAGCGCGACAATGCCGCGCCGGTCGATGCCGATCGCGAAGCCGTCGTCCCGCTCGATGGCCCGCAGCGAGGCGACCAGCTGCTCCGCGTCGTAGCGGCCGGTCGCGACACCGGTGAAATAGGCGTCCCGTTGCAGGTAGTCCATCCGGTCGGCGTCGAGGTTCGGGCCGCTGACGAGCTCGCGCAGCGTCGGATAACGTCCGTCCGGATCTCCCACGATGAGAGCTAGAACGTCGGCGACGTCGACGTCGAGGGCGCCGACCCGCTCGGCAAGCTCGGGCAGCGCGAGCAGTTCGGCGGTGCGCGCCTCGTGCCGGATTCCGAGCACCGCTTCGCACGAGTGGCTGAACGGCCCGTGACCGATGTCGTGCAGAAGCAGCGCCGCGCGAACGAGGCGCCGCTGGTACGCCGCGTCGGCCGCGTTCGCGAACATCTCCGGAGCGTGACGCGCCAGCTCGTCGTAGGCCCGCGTGCCCATTGCGAGCGCTCCCAGCGCGTGGCTGAAGCGTGAATGCTCCGCCGAGGGAAACGCGAGGTACGCGAGGCCGAGCTGCCGCAGGCGGCGCAGCCGTTGCATCACCGGCACGTCGAGCAATTCCGCTTCCGCTGTGGATAACTCGATGAAGTGGTGGACTGGGTCGAAGATGCGCTTCACTGGTGGCCTGTAACACCCGGATGTGTATCACCGTCATGGGCACCACGGGTATGATCGGCAAGACGCGAGGAGGGAGCATAGCCGTTACTCTGTGACCGACGAGCAACGCAGCCGGCATGCCCGTGCTGCCCATGACCCGCCGGGCCGGCCGTTTTCAGGCGACCTGCGTCGTCGCTCTTCGCTCGCAAAGCGCTGCTTTTGTCGCTCATCGCTCCTTGCATCTCATCCCGAAAACGGTCGGCGGTGGTGCACAACCGGGTGTTACAGGCCACTAACCGTCGCTTTCGCGCGCAGCAAGCAATCTCCATCCGATTGCGGAAACTAGCGGCGAGTGAGGTACGAGCAGAGCACGCTTCGCGACATCCGCGATCGCGTGGACATCGCGACCTTCATCGGGCAGTACGTTCCGCTGCGCAAGCGCGGCAACGACCTGGTCGGCTTGTGCCCGTTTCACTCCGAGAAGACGCCCTCGTTTCACGTGCATCCGGACCGCGGCTTCTTCAAGTGTTTCGGCTGCGGGGCGGGAGGCGACGTGATCACGTTCGTGCAGAAGCTCGAGAACGCAGGCTTCGGCGACGCCGTGCGGATGCTCGCGGCGAAGGCGGGCGTCGAGCTGCAGCCGGAGAGCCCTGGCGAAACGCGGGCGCGCAGCGAGCGCGAGGCGATCTACGAGGCAAATCGAGTCGCGGCCGCCTACTTCGCGCGCATGCTGCAGGCCGCGGCCGGCGCGGCGGCGCGCGCCTACTGCGCCAAGCGCGGCTTTTCGGAGGCGACGATCGAGCGCTTCGGACTGGGCTACGCGCCGGATTCATGGGGCGGTCTCGCGTCCGAACTGGAGCGCAACGGGTTCGAGCTCGCGGTCGCGGCGCGGGCGGGACTCGTCAAGCCGGGGCAGCGCGGCTACTACGACTTCTACCGCGATCGCCTCATGATCCCGACGTACTCGACGACCGGCGAAGTGATCGCGTTCGGCGGCCGCGCGCTCGGCGATGCCGAGCCCAAATATCTCAACACGTCGACGACGCCGGTCCATACCAAGGGGCGGCACCTGTTCGCGCTCAATCTCGCGCGAAAGGCGGCGCAGGGCGACCGCACGATCATCGTGGTCGAGGGCTACCTCGATTGCATCGCGCTCCATCAGGCCGGCTTCGAGAACGCGGTGGCCGCGCTTGGAACGTCCTTCACGCCGGAGCAGGCTGCCGAGCTCCGCAAGTATGCCGACTATGTGTTCCTATGTTTCGACGGCGACGCTGCCGGCAGCGCCGCCGCAACCAAAGCCGTGGATGTGGCGTCTAACGCTATCGAGCACACCGGCTCAGCCGTGCGCATCGCGCTGCTGCCGCCGGGGGAAGATCCCGACAGCTTCGTTCGGGCTCACGGGGCCGACGCGTTCCGGCGGCTTCTCGAAAGCTCCAAACCTGCAATCCAGTTCAAGATCGACGTCGAGGTGGAACGCCTGCGCGCCGGATTCGACTCTCCCGCCAGGGTCGCGCCGAAGGCCGAGGCGCTCATTCGCGGATTAACGCCGCGTGAGGAGTGGGACCGCTGGCGCGTCTACGTCGCCGCCCGGCTGCAGGTGAACGTTGACGACCTTCGGAATAGCCGGTTCCTCGCCGACAGCGCCAACTTCGCGCCTCGCGCGCGGGGGCCGTCCGAAAGCCGTCACGCCACGACATCGGTGGAACCGCTCTCCTTCGAGCGTGAGGTCTTGAGCATTGTGCTCGAAGAGCCCGCACTCGGAGCAGAGTACGGGCCGCGCATCTCCCCGGCTCGGTTTCGCAACGAGGTCTACCGCCGCATCTACGAACGAATCGTCGCGGCCTCCGCCTCGATGCCGACGACCGCCGACGTGTTCGGGCTGTTCGCCGAGGATCAAGGCAGTCTCGACGTGCTGGCCGAGTTGAGCCGGCGCGACCGCAGCTCGGCGGTGCGGTACGGCGACTCCGAGGAACGGAGGGCGCACTTGGAGCGGGTGGTCGAGCGTTTGCAACTCGAAGAGGAGCGGCGGCGTTACCGAGAGCTGTCGGACCTGATCGACGATCGGATCGCGGGCGGTCAGGAGGTCTCGCAAGAGTTGCGGGGAGAGTTCGAAGCGCTCGTCGCAAAACTGAAGCGATAATTGTCGAAAACGGGAAAGACGGAAACTTCGTAGAGAGGAGGTGAGAACGAAAAAAATGGCACGCAAGAGAGGCGGAGCACCGGTCGCGGAGCCGGCGCCGGTCGCGACGCTCGAGGAGCTGAAGAAGAAGCTCATCGCGCGCGGCAAGGCGCAGGGGTCGCTGACGTACGAGGAGATCAACAGCACGTTTGACGCACTCGACGAGGTCAGTCCCGAGCAGCTCGATGAGTTTTTCGAGGAGATCACGGCCGCCGGCATCGAGATCGTTGACGAGCAAAAAGACGAGAAGCCCGAGGCCGAGCGTGAAGAAGAGGTCGAGGAAACGATTCCCGACGGGCTTTCGCTCGACGATCCGGTTCGAATGTACCTCAAGGAGATCGGGCGCGTTCCGCTGCTCTCGATGGAACAGGAGAAGTCGTTGGCCATGCGGATCGAGGCCGGGGAGCTCGAGGCGCGCCGCGACGGCAACGCCGACTGGACGGTCGTCGACAACGGCGAGGAGGCGAAGCGTCAGCTCACCGAGGCGAACCTGCGCCTCGTGGTCTCGATCGCGAAGAAATATGTCGGGCGCGGGATGCTTTTTCTCGACCTGATTCAAGAAGGCAACCTCGGCCTGATCCGCGCGGTGGAGAAGTTCGACTACCGCAAGGGCTACAAGTTTTCGACGTACGCAACGTGGTGGATTCGCCAGGCCATCACGCGCGCGCTCGCCGATCAGGCGCGCACGATTCGCATACCCGTGCACATGGTTGAGACGATCAATCGCCTGATCAAGGTTTCGCGTCAGCTGTTACAGGAGCTCGGCCGGGAACCGTCCGTCGAGGAGATCGCCGAAGCGATGGCGCTCACTCCGGAAAAGGTCCGCGAGGTCATGAAGATCTCGCAGGAGCCGATCTCGCTCGAGACGCCGATCGGCGAGGAAGAGGACTCGCATCTCGGCGACTTCATCGAAGACCAAGAGGCCGTGGCGCCGGCCGAGGCCGCATCGGTCATGCTCCTCAAAGAGAAGATGCAGGACGTGCTGCAAAACCTCACCGAGCGCGAGCGAAAGGTCCTCGTGCTGCGCTTCGGCCTCGAGGACGGGCACCAGCGGACGCTCGAAGAGGTCGGCCAGGAGTTCGGCGTGACGCGCGAGCGCATCCGTCAAATTGAGGCGAAGGCGCTGCGCAAGCTGCGGCACCCGTCGCGCGGCAAGGCGCTGAAGGACTATTGGACGAACGAGTAACGCCGGCTGCTTTTCATTCGCTTACCCGTCATGTTGATCTTGAATTTGTTTGCGGCGGTCCTCGCCGTGATGCTTCCGCCGCCGACGGCCGGTGCGACAACGCCGAGCGAGCGCCAGCTCAAAACGATCATCACCGTCATCTCGACGCCGTATTGTAACTCGCTCGCCAACCATTTCAACGCCGCGTTCGTTCCAATGCTAGCCAACGACCGCACGCTGGACGCCTCGAGCGTTCAACTCGATAATTTAGACACGCTCTTCAACGAGCCGAACTACGAGCAGCGCTTTCTGGCGGTTCGCGACAAGCTTGGCCGCCAGGTGACGGTCTTGATGAACTCTCTGGACGAGATTCAGCACGAGATCAACCAGCTTCGCGACGGCTCCCGCCTCACGACCGATCCGCAGGCGGCCGCCCAAGTGCACCAAGCCGCCCAGGAGCTGCAGACCGCCTACGACAAGCAGCGCCAGCTCTCGATCGATCTTCAGGGCATGTATCAGGCGATGCTGTCGTATCCGATCCAGCGCGTTCACCCCGCACTGGGCGGGTTCAGCCGGGCGGAGATGGCCCTGCCGGCCGACGCTAAGGACGTCAAGAGCTACCTGAAGTTCAACTCGCAGCGCAATACGATCGCAACATCGGAAGAGAAAGCGGTCGACATCGCCTACACGGCGGCGCAGACCAACTGCACCCCCAAGAAATAGCCACTCGAGCAAACGGCCGCAAGAGCGGGATGTCGAGTATAACCTAGCGCAAAACGAAACTACATGTCGTCCTTGCCGGCGTTGGCGCTCGGGATGACGTTCGGGTTCTTCTCAGCGAACGCGCCGAGCGGATTCGGCTTGACCCAGACGATGAGATCCCAGATCGAGGGGAAGAGGAAGACGCGTTTTACGTCGGCGACGTTTTTTACGACGCCCATCTTGACGATCGTGGCCGCCTGCGGATTGTCGATGTTGCCGCCGGCGGCAACGAACTTCTTGACGCTCGTGGCCCCGTAGGTTTCCATTCCGTTCGGTCCGTTTAGGATGTAATGGACATGGGCGCGGAACGAAACCCAGCGGCGGTAGCTGACTCCCCATATGGCCGGCGGCTCGGGCGACGAGCTCTGTAACACCGAGAAGTCCGCGCCCAAGAGGTTCCCGTGCACGTCGTACCACAGCTGACTGGGCTGCTTGGGGCTGCCGCTCTGCCACTGGAGGTTCGCGTAACTGATGGCGCCGTCTTCATCCTCGTTGCCGTAGCGGAAATAACCGGAGCGAATCGCATCCGCCGGGGTAGGGAAACGGGCCATCAGGTCCTTCGAAATGGACGCGACGAAGGCGACCTCCGTGCCCTGCGGCATCGGCGACAGGGTTGCTTTGGGTGCCGGCGTGGCGGCATATCCGGGCAGCGCGATGAGGACGGCTGCCGCAAAGGCGCACGTTAACCGAACGAACACGATAATTCCCTCGCTTTCTCGGGCCCCACTTCGGGAAGCGGGTGCTCAAAGCATCGCGCGTTAGGCCGTCGGCGTGGGCGACGGCTTCGGCGCGGGCGTGGGAAGGCGGCTGGGCTGCGGCGTTCCACCGATCGGCGTCGCCATCGGGATCACCGGGAAGGATGAGGTAGGCGCGTAGGAGCCCGGCGGCAGCGGCGGGGGTGTGACAATGCCGATCGTCCCGTTAGGCTGGGCCGAGATCGTGGCATCGGTCCGCGCCGGCAGCTCCGAGCCAGCTTTCAAGACGAAGTTCTTTCCCTTGCGGAAAATCTGCCACAGCGAGTAGTAGGGGACGACGATGTCGCCGACCGTGTCCTCTGCCTCGACGGTCGACTCGTGTCCGGCGGAGACATTGGGCGCGAGGCGCGCTACGGGCGCGCGTAAGGGAAGCGTACGGCCGTCAGGGAGCGCCAGCGGCTCGTAATAGATGTCGACAAAGCCGTAGATGTCGGTGATGTCGGCCGGCGACGCATCGACGATCCGGATTTGCTCCGGCGCTCCCGCCGGAGCGACGGTGCGTCCGCCGACGACGAGCGCGCTCTTGAGATGCGCGCGGATCAGTTGTCCGGCCCGTGCGGCATTCGACGCGATCGCATCGTCCAATACGAAAAGGACGGTCGAATCGAACGGTAAGACGTTTCCGGTCGGCTGCGGAGAAGGCGTCGCAGATGCTTTAGGCATGGGAGTCGGAGGCGTTGGATACGCCCCTGCACTACCCACGCCGATCGTAACGACCGCGAAGATGAAGAGGCTCAGGCCGCTCCCGAGCCTTGCCGCGTTAACTCGCCCGCTTTTTCTGTGCGGTCGCTGCGCGCTTACCCTCTTCAATGAGCTGCTTGACCTTTTGCCCACCTTTTTGTCCGATACGTTCGTAGAAGTTCGGGCCATAACGATCCCGCGTGGCTTCGCCACCCTTCTTGCCACCCTTTTTGCCGATCTGCTCATAAAACTCGTGGCCGTGGGCTTGTTTGGTCGCCAATCCTCCCTTGCGACCGATTTCCTCATAGAACTGCGCGCCGTACTTGTGCTTTACGGTCTCGCCGCCTTTTTGGCCGGCCTCACGGACGGACATGCCGCCGCCGCGCCGGTTCTGTTCCGTTGTGCCTGGCATTATTCTATTCACCTATTTCCTCGCGCCGCCGAGGATACGGCGGCATTGCTCTCCACCTACTACAACGCAGCTATGGGGCCGAAAGTTTGGGCGAAACGTTGAACCGGGATGAGAGCTCTTTCCTGAAGCCGAGCGGCTGCTTGGTAGGTCCTAGAACGCCCGCTTGGTATCGAGGAGGAGCGTCACCGGGCCCTGGTTGACAAGCTCGACGTCCATGTTGGCGCCGAACTCACCGTAAGCTACCCTAACGCCCATAGATTCCAAGGTGTGACCAGCTAGCTGGTAGAGCGCACGAGCCTCCGGTTCCTTTGCCGCGGCGATAAATGAGGGGCGCCGGCCGCGGCGGGCATCGCCGTGCAGCGTGAACTGCGACACCAGCAAGACCGCGCCACCATGCTCCTGGATCGAACGATTCATCAGCCCCTGGGCGTCGGGGAAGATCCGCAAGCCCGCGAGTTTCTCCGCCATGGCGCGAGCATCGCCCGGTCCGTCGTCGACCCCCACGCCGAGGAGCACCATCAGTCCCGCGCCGATCTCGCCGATCGTGGCGCCTTCCACGCGAACGCACGCGCGGGAGACTCGCTGAACGACGGCGCGCATCTACCTGGAAAAGATCGATGAGAGTGCGAACAGCGCGTTCTCGCGCCGCTCGAGGACGCGTCGATAAAAATACCCGGCCCAGTGGGTGCCGAAGGGCACGTAAATGCGCAGCCGGTATCCTTCGGCGACGATGTCGCGCTGGAGGCCCGGGCGGCACCCGTAGAGCATCTGGAACTCGAATTGGTCGTTGCCGATGTGTCGCTCGCTCGCGAAAGCCTTGATCGCTCCGATCAGGCGCCGGTCGTGCGTGGCGATTCCGGGATACGTGCCTCGTTCGAGAAGAGCGCGCGCCGACTCCAGGTAGTGCATCCGGATCTCGGGCATACGCTTGTAAGCGATCTCCGGCGGCTCGTTGTACGCGCCCTTGCAGAGGCGAACGCGGGCGCCGATCTCGATTGCCCGCTCGACGTCGCGGCCCGTTCGCTTCAGGTACGCCTGCAGCACGGGGCCGACGTTCGAGTGCGCAGAAAAGGCGCGCTCGAAGATTCGCAGCGTCGGCTCCAACACCGACGAGCCCTCCATGTCGATGCGCACGAACGGATCCGCGTTGCGCTGTGCGCGCTGGACGATCGAGGACAAGTTCTCGAACGCGAAGTCCTCGTCGACGAGCAGGCCGATCGCCGTGAGCTTCATCGAGACGTTCGAGTTTACGCCGTTCGCCCGGATCGCGTCGAGCATCTCGAGATAGACGTCGCGTGTCCGCACGGCCGCCGCCCGTTCCACGACGTCCTCGCCCAGGAAGTCCAGCGTGGCGGACATCCCGCGCCGGTTGAGCTCACGGACCGCCTCGATTGCGGAAGCGATCGTTTCTCCCGCTACGAAGCGCCGCGCGAGAAAATAGAAGTTCTTCTGTAGCAAAACGTTCCTAGTGTACGACGCCGCGCCGCAGAATCCAGGCAGCCGCGAGCACGATCGCGGCGAGAATCACGAAGCCGTAGCACAGCGCCAGCGCCTCGCGCACGCCCGACGCGGAGAGAGCGACGTAGAGCGCGACCGGGAGCGAGGTCGGGTGGAACGCGACGATGCTGGTCGCGCCGTATTCGCCGACGGCGCGTAGCCACGCGAAGGCAATGCCCGCGCCGATGCTGCCCGCGGCGGCCGGCAGCGCAACGCGGGAGAAGATGCGCCACTCGCTCGCGCCCAGCGTGCGGGCGGCGTCGCCATAGATCGGGTTCATGGCACCGAACGCCGCGGTAGCCGCGATGGCCACGAACGAACCGGACACGAAGAACTCTGCGACGCCGACACCGAGCAGCGAGTCGGGCACCGTGAGGCCGTGCACGGAAAGCCACGCGCCCAGCGGGGAGTTCGTGCCGAGCAGGTAGATCAGCATCAGGCCCGATGCGACCGGCGGAAACGCGAGCGGCAACGCCAGCGCAAAGAGCGCCGCGCCGCGTAATCGCGCGGGCCTGCGCGACAGATAATATCCCGCCGGCACGCCCAGGAACGTGGCCACCAGCGTGGCGCCCGTCGATGCGATCAGCGATATACGAAGCGCGCCCGCGCCGACGCGCGCGAACGTCCGCATCGCCTCGCCCGGCGGCAGGGCGGCGACCACGGCGGCGACGGGCGCGGTGAGGCCCACGAGCAAGAGGAGGGCCGCGAAGAAAAATATCGGGCCTAAAGAAGCGCGCCTCATGCAGGAAGCTTCACCAAGTCATCGCGCAAAGCGTGCCCATGGGCGGCGCCATCTTCAAGATTTTCATCGTGGCCCTGGCGCTGGCGCTGGACGTGTTTGCCGTTGGCGTCGGCGTGGGCGTCCGGGGCGTTCGCCGTCACCAGAAGCTGCGCATCGGCCTCGCGTTTGCGTTCGCCGAGGTCACGATGAACGTCATCGGCGCCGGCTTGGGCCTATTGGCCGGGAAGTTGATCGGCGATTTCGCGGGCTACATCGGATTCGCGGCGCTGTTCGGTCTCGGCGTGTACATGGTCCGGGAAAGTCGCACCGAACTCAGCGAATCGTCGCGTTTGGACCTCTCGCGCGGTCATGGGCTCTTCTTGGCATCGCTCGCGATCAGCCTCGACTCGCTCGGGATCGGATTTTCGATTCTCTACATCGGCGTTCCGATGCCGATCTCGCTCGTGATCATCGCAGTTACGAACGTCGCCTCGACGACGCTGGGCCTCACGCTGGGACGCTGGCTCGGGCGCCATGCGGAGCGCTACGCCGCCTTCTTCGGCGGGCTCCTCCTGGCCCTCACCGGCGTGCTGTTCGCGGCGCTCAAGGCCCTGCACATCGGCTAGCTGAAAGCTAGTGTCGTTGTGCGAGTCGGCGTCGAGATGTTGAACATCGCGCGGTCGGCCGGCGCCCGGACGATCTTCGTCGTCGGGACCGGACGCAACGTCGGCAAGACGACCGCCGTTCGGGCGATCTATGAGGCCGCGCGGGCGGACGGCCTGCGCGTCGCGCTCGCGGCACTCGGCCGCGACGCGGAGTCCATGTGGCTGCATCCGGGAACAATCTTCGCAACGGCGCGAGCGCTGCTGCCTGCGTCGCCCGCCGCGGAGATCCTGAGCCTGTCGCCGCTGCTCAGCGCTGCCGGCGGGATGCTGTACGCGTGCGCGGCGGTTGGCGGTTTCTTCGAGCTCGGCGGTCCACCGACGGCGTCGGGCGTGCGCGAGGTGGTTGAGGAACTCTTGTCGCGAAGCGACGTCGCAATCGTCGACGGCGCCGTCGACCGCGTGGCGGCCGTGGCCGGCAGCGACGGTGCGATCGTCGTCGCGGCCGGCGCGGACGCCGGAGCCACCAAAGAGGAAGCCGTGGCTGAGGCGGCGGCGCTTGTCGCGCGGCTGCGCGTACCCGCGTTCGATCCGGAGGACTCGTTCATCGAAGTCGAGGGCGCTCTGACCGCCGCAGATGCGGCGGCATTCGTCGCGCGCGGCGAGACGCGCCAAATCGTCGTGCGCGACCCGACGCAGGTCGCGTTGAGCGGACGCTCGGCGCAACGAGCGCTGGAACGTCTGAAGATTCGTTGTCGCCGGCCGCTGCGCGTGATCGCGGCGACCGTAGCGTCGATTGGATCGGAACGCGAATTCGAACCGGTGCAGTTCGCCGGCGCGCTCGCCTCCGCGACCGGCTTGCCCGCGTTCGACGTCTTTCGCGGCGCGCGCGCCGCGTGAAGCCGTCGCAGCTCCTCGACGGCGCGAGCGCCGAGGTGCTCGC
>JAFAJV010000086.1 GCA_019235995.1 Vulcanimicrobiota bacterium | reverse complement strand
TACGCGCAGACGTTCTACGCGCCGCTGCACGTCGGCCGCGTCACGGCGACGGCCGAGGCGACGAACCACGACTTCAGCTTCCCGGCCGCGCCCAGCGATCCGAAGATCGCCGGCTAGAGCCGCAAAACGCGACGCTCGTTCGAGCGTCGCGTTCGCAGTTGGCGGAGAGGGAGAGATTCGAACTCTCGGAACGCTATCAACGTTCGCCCGCTTTCGAGGCGGGTGCCTTCAACCACTCGACCACCTCTCCGCCCGTATGCTTTTAGGACTCGGGCGCGATATCTTTTTCCTCAGGCCGGAGCGCGGCGCGAGCGGAAGAATCGTTGCAGCTGTGCGGCCGCCTCGTCCTCGAGCACGCCGGCGGTGACGGAAAGGCGGTGATTGGTCCGGGGCGAGCGCAAAATGTCGAACGCGCCGCCGTCGGCGCCTCCCTTCGGATCGCGGGCGCCGTAGACGAGGCGCCCGATGCGCGCCGCGATGATCGCGCCCGCGCACATCACGCACGGCTCCTTGGTGACGTAGAGCGTCGCCCGCGAGAGGCGCCATGCGTCCAGTCGCCGTGCCGCCTCGCGCAAGATCAGCATCTCCGCGTGCGCGGTGGGATCGCGGCGCGCTTCCTTCTCGTTCTTCGCCTCGAGGCGCAGATCGTCGCACACCAGGACGGCGCCAATCGGCACGTCTCCGGTGGCGGCGGCTTCCTCCGCGAGCGCGAGCGCGCAGCGAAGGTTCGCCTCGTCGGCCTCTAGGGAGGACAGCCCGCGTCGACCCACCGGGAGAACAGTGCAATCTGCTCGACCGACCAATAGGGGCCGTGCGGCGGCATCTGGGTCTGGCCGTCGCCCTTCAGTGCGGCAAGCACGTTATCCGCGTTCGCGCGCTCAGATATGTATGCGTAATCATCGAGCAGGACGCCGAGGTCACGCATATGCTCGACGTCTATGTCGCGAAACAGCGGACGGATGTCGGCGGCAAAAGATACCGGTTTATCCTCTGGCATAACGGTTCTCCTGAAAGGGCCGATGGAGGCTACAATCGCGGCTTATCCGAACCCTTCGCCGTTGGAATGCGCGAGCCATTGCGTTTCGATGTGATCGAAAGATCGCGCCCGGAGGGATTCGAACCCCCGATCCCAGCCTTCGGAGGGCTGTGCGTTATCCAGCTACGCTACGGGCGCAGGCGATCCGGTCAACGAGACGCGTCGGGCGGCGATCCCGCGCTCGGAATGTGCTTGAAGAGGTCCAGCTTGTGATCCACGAGTGTCCGGTAGAACTTGCGCACGCAATCGGGATGGCCGAAAAAATACGTCCTCGCGTATGCAAGATCTTCGCCGGAGCTATCCGGCACGTAGTGCGAGATCTCGATCTCTTCCATTTGTCCTCGATCGACGGGATGAGGGCAGAAATCGCACGGAATCGTAGACATGAGATGACACCTGACCCTTTGCGTTATGGCTCGGGTAGGACTTGAACCTACGACCAAGGGCTTATGAGTCCCCTGCTCTACCACTGAGCTACCGAGCCGCGGCTGACTTTATGCGTTTCGACACCGCAGTATATCAGGACCCGCGGCCGCCTACAAGCGCTGCAAAGATGGCACCGGCCGCTCGGGGAAGGTAGCGCCGATGTCGCGCCGCAGGCTCATCCGCGCAGTGGCGCTCGCCGTCGTAACCGGCGGCGCGGCGCTGTGCGCTCCCGCCTCGCCTGACACCCAGGCCGCCGCTCTGCTCGCGAAGCATCGTGCGTTCGTCGGATGGCAGCTTGGCGACGGGTCGTTCCGCACGCTGCGACTCGTGCGCGTTCACACGGGCGACGGGGGCACGATTCTCCAGCGCGCTATTGAGTACCGCGTCGGCATCGTCTATCGCGACCACTACGTATTCCCGCGGCGGGCGAATGCCGTAGAAGACAGCGGCTTCACGGGCAACGTCTTTTGGAGCGCGAACGAGAACGGCTTCACGACTCCGGTCTACGGCGAGCTCGCGAAGTTCCGCCTGAGCTACGCGCTGCTCATGAATGAGGGAACGACATCGCTGCAAGGCGTCGCCGGGCCGCCCGTCAGCGTCGACGGCGTTGCTGCCCAAAGCGTGCGCCTCGACGTTCCGCACGCCGATCCAATCGTCGTTGACGTCGATCCCTCGACCGGCGCGTACATCCGCGCCGTGATCGACCCCGGAGGGGACCGCGAGACGGCGATACGGATCCTGTC
>JAFAJV010000022.1 GCA_019235995.1 Vulcanimicrobiota bacterium | reverse complement strand
CGCGAAGGAAGGCGCCGACGTCGCGATCGCCTATCTGGAAGAGGACGACGACGCGAACGAGACGCGGCGCCTCGTCCGCGAGAAAGGCCGCGAATGCGAGTTGCTCGCGGGCGATATCGGCCAGGAGCGCGTGGCTCGAGACATCGTTGCCAAGACCGTCGAGCGTTTCGGGCGCATCGACGTCCTCGTGAACGGCGCCGGTGAACAGCACCCGCAGGCGCGCCCCGAGGATATTCCGGCACAGCAGCTCGAGAAGACGTTTCGAACCAACGTGTTCGCGCAATTCTTTACGGTGCAGGAGGCCCTGAAGCACCTTCGCCGCGGATCGTCTATCGTCAACATCGCGTCGGTGACGGCGTATCAGGGCAGCCCTCAGCTGATCGATTACTCCGCGACCAAAGGAGCCTTGGTGTCGTTTACGCGCGCGCTCTCGAACGCCGTCGTCGATCGGGGCATACGGGTCAACGCCGTGGCTCCTGGCCCGATCTGGACACCATTGATCGCCGCGACCTTCAAAGCCGAAGACGTCGCGACGTTCGGCGCCGATACGCCGATGAAGCGGCCGGGCCAACCCTACGAAGTGGCCGCCGCGGTCATCTTCCTCGCATCCGACGATGCCTCATATATCTCGGGCCAAACGATCCACGTCAACGGCGGAGACGTGATCAATGGTTAGTGCTTGCCGACTGTGAAAGGAATCCTGCGATGGACGTGTTGACCCTGCTCAAGAACGATCACAAGACCGTTGGAACGCTGCTCGACCGGGCGAAGCGGTGCGATCCGGGCGACGGACGCCTGACCGATCTCGCCGACGAGATCGAGAGCGCCCTCACGGTGCACGCTGCGATCGAAGAAAAATACTTCTATCCGACCTTACGCGACAGGGCCGAAGAATCCGATGAAGCCGTCGACGTATTCGAAGCGTACACGGAGCACGAGCTCATCAAGAAGCTGATCGCCTTGCTCAAGTCAGGCAGGCAGCCGGACGAACAGTTCAAGGCCGAGGTCCAGGTGCTGGCCGAGAACGTCACGCATCACGTCAAGGAAGAAGAGTCGACCATCTTCGAGCTCGCTCGTCAGATGCTCGACGCCGAGGAGCTCGAGGAGCTCGGCACCCAGATGCAGGCCGCTAAGAGCCGGCTGATGCGTTCTCCGCGCACGTCTTCTTCTAAGAAGCGGCCTTCTAGAAGGAAGACAGCGCGATAAGGCCGACGATCAACAGCTCGATGGCGGCGTCGAACAGATAGACCGGTGAGATGCGCCGCCTGCATACGTGCGTGATATCGATCCCGGCGAATGCGAGCGCCGAGCTGAACGACAAGGCCAGCGCGGCCGATTCCGTTTCTTCGGAGCGGCTGCTCAGCCACAGCGATAGTCCGATCGAGGCCGCGAGCAGCCCGACCATCTGCACGAGCCAGCGGTCGCGCTTTTTTCCCGTGACCGTCTCGAAGAGGCGCATGGACACCAGCGGCGAGATCCCGGTGGCACAGTAGTACGCAGCTTGAAATTTTAGCAGGCGCCGACGATTTCGCATCGTCTTAATCATCTACCCAATCGCGCACCGAAGGCTATCGCCGCGGGCTGGCTCGAAGCTCCCCGGCGATGGGGGGCGCAGCACCGGACCTCACTCACTGCGTAGGCCGGACGCCGATCGTGGAGTTGGCGCGCGTCGCTCGAGCACTGCCGTGCCGGCTCTTGGCGAAGCTCGAGATGCATAATCCCTGCGGCAGCGTCAAGGATCGGCTCGGCGTGGCCTTGATCGACGACGCGGAGCGCCGCGAGGCGCTGCGGCCGGGAATGACGGTCGTCGAGGCGACCGGCGGCAACACGGGAATCGGGCTGGCGTTCGTGTGCGCCATCCGCGGATACCGGCTGATCCTGACGATGCCCGAGGTCATGTCGCTCGAACGCGTCGCGTTGCTGCGCCACCTCGGCGCGGAAGTCATCCTTACGCCGGGCATCCTCATGAACGATGCCGTCAGCCGGGCGCGGCGTATCGCGGAAGAACGGCCGGACGCCTTTCGGCTCGATCAGTTCAGCAACCCCGTGAACGCAGAGATGCACCGCAGGACGACAGCCGAGGAAATTTGGAGCGACACCGGAGGCGCCGTGGACGCGTTCGTCTCGGCGGTGGGCACGGGAGGCACGATCACAGGCGTCGGGGACGTGCTGAAGACACGCAAGCCTCAGGTGAGCATCGTCGCAGTCGAGCCGGCGAACGCCGCCGTGCTGTCGGGCGGGTCGCCCGGCAATCACCAGATCCCCGGCATCGGCGTCGGATTCATCCCCGACGTGCTGAACCGCTCGCTGATTGACGAGGTCGTCGCCGTCACGGACGATGATGCGTTCGTCCATGCACGCCGCCTCGCGCGAGAAGAGGGCATCCTCGCCGGGGCGTCGTCGGGCGCAGCGTTGTCGGCGGCTCTGCGCATTGCTTCGCGCCCACAAGCCGAAGGCAAAACGATCGTCG
Organism: Vulcanimicrobiota bacterium; assembly: GCA_019235995.1. Lineage (GTDB taxonomy): Bacteria > Vulcanimicrobiota > Vulcanimicrobiia > Vulcanimicrobiales > Vulcanimicrobiaceae > Cybelea. The sequence goes on along the minus strand of JAFAJV010000022.1, from coordinate 31,471 downwards.
TGCTTCTTGCCGACGGCGCGGAGCGTTACATTACGACGCCGCTCTTCGCAAGCGGCTAGGGGCTTCGCAATTCGCCCTGCGTTCGAGCCGGGTTGCGAGGCGCGGAAGTGGGTAAACCCACGGCCATGATGACGACGAGCCCGACCATATATTACGTGCTTGGTGCAATCGTACTGATCCTCGTGATCATCGCGGTGATCGCTATGGCGCGTCGCGCGCGGTCGACAGCCCTCCAGCGCCGTTTCGGCCACGAGTACGACCGCGTCGCCAAAGAACGCGGCGACCGCGCCGAGGCCGAACGCGAGCTGGCGCGTCGCGAGGAGCGCGTTAAGACGTTCAAGCTTGCGGAGCTGCCGCCCGGGGCACGCGAGCGCTACGCAGATGAATGGAGGCAGGTTCAGGCGCGGTTCGTCGACGAGCCGGTGGCCGCGCTGCGGCAAGCCGATTCGTTGATCGGCAATGTCATGCGCGATCGCGGATATCCGCCGGGCGATTTCGAACAACGCGCCGCCGACTTATCGCCGCATCACGCACGGGTGCTCGACGATTATCGCACTGCTCACGATATCTCCGTTCGCAGCGACGCCGACACGGAAGAGCTGCGGCAAGCGATGGTGCATTACCGTACGCTTTTCAACGATCTGGTGGGGCCAACGGAAAGGGCGACAGCATGAACTCCAGAGAGGACCAAACCGGGTTCTTACCCGACGATCGAATGGACGAGTTTCGGAGCCGCTGGGACGACATCCAAACCGGCTTCGTCGACGATCCCCGCGGCGCCGTACGCGACGCGCACGCGATGGTCGGCGAGCTCGCGGACGAGCTCACCGCGACCTTCACACGGGAACGAGGCGCGCTCGAAGAGCAGTGGAGCAACGATCGCCAGCCCGATACGGAAGCTCTACGCGTGGCCTTGCAACGTTATCGATCGTTTTTCAACGGGCTTCTGGGCACGACTACGACGGCGGCCCCATAAGCCGCCGGCTAGGAGCGGGGCCTGCCGAGTGAGGCCCAGCCGGACCAGCCGCGCGAGTGCGGCGCCGTCTGCCCGATGTGCCAGAATGCGTTGTCGGTGCCGCGTGCAAAGACTTCGAGCGTCCCATCGGAGTTGGGCGCAACCGCCGGGTCGCTCAGGATGCCGCCGCCCAGCGAGGCCCAGGCGGACCACGAGACGGTCGCGACGATCTCGTACTGGTGGCGCGCATACGTTACTTCTTGCCAGACGTGCCACAGCGCGTTGTCGGTGCCGCGCGCGAAGACCTCGAGCCGTCCGTCCGCGTCGAGCGCCGCCGCGGGATCGCTGGTGATGCTGCCGCCCAGAGAGCTCCAGCCGAGCCAATTCGCGGATCCGGGCGCGCGTTGTGACGTGCGCCATAGCGCTCCGTCGGTGCCGCGCGCAAAAACTTCGACCCTTCGGCCGGAATCGCGAGCCGCCGCCGGATCGCTCGTGATGCGTCCGCCCAGCGACGACCACCCCGACCAACCTTGCGAGTTCGGGGAATCCTGCCACGTATGCCACAGCGCGTTCTCGGTGCCGCGCGCGAAGGCCTCGAGCCGCCCATCGGCGTTGCGTGTCACGACCGGATCGCTCGTGATGCGCCCGCCGAGCGACGACCACACGGACCAGTCTTGAGAGTCCGGCGAATTCTGCAAGGTGTGCCAGAGCGCGCCGTCGGTGCCGCGTGCGAAGACTTCGAGGCGTCCATCGGCGTCGAGCGCCGCCACTGGGCCGCTCGTGATGCGCCCGCCGAGGGATGCCCATACGGACCAGCCGCGCGGATTCGCCGCCTCTTGCGAAACGTGCCACACCGCATCGTCGCTGCCGCGGGCAAACACTTCGAGTTGCCCTCCCGAACCGGCGATCACGGACGGGTCGCTTGTGACGACTCCGCCGAGCGACGACCAGGCGGACCAGGATCCCGGCTGGGACGTGGCCTGCCGGACGTGCCATAAGGCGCTATCGGGACCGGCTACAGAAACCTCGAGCGCGCCGTCGGAGTTACGCGCGGCGGACGGCGTTTTCCCGACGCTGAGCAGCTTCGCCGCGTACGTCGGCGCAGTAGCGGCAGGCGTCGGTAGGAACGCGACGCTCGCACAAAGAGCGATCGCGGCTGCGATTCGGGCGGACGTCCGAACCGCATCTTCGTCGGTCGGCATACGCGGCTACACGTTCGCTTCAGCGCACCGAGTTCCTTAGCGTCGGCATAGGGGCGCTTCCGCATCCAACGAACTATGCGGGCGGGCCTTGTTGCGGAGGATTCGAACCATGACTTTCATACGCTTTTTTTCGATCGCATTTTCGGGCGCCGTCGCGAGCATCGCATTGATCTCGCCGATTCCGGCCCTTGCGGCGTATTGCGGCTCCGACGCCGACACGAGCGCGCTCCAAAACCTGGCGCTCTCGCATGGCGCTTCCGATGTCTCGAGGATCATGGACATCGTCGTCGTGCAGGACTACGCCCGCATCGACATTCAGTCCAAAGGGCGCCTCACCGAGTATTACGTGAAGGATTGCGGTAGGTGGCGGTTTAGCGGAAATACGCTTCCTGACGGAGCACCCAGCGCCGTGACCGCGCAGCTGAGCGCCTTCGTTACCCGGGATAACGGAGGAACCCAGTGCCTGAATCCGAGTTTCGTGAGCCACCCGAGCGGCCCGTAATAGAATTGTAGATTCAGGAGGCGACCGCGCCCAGCGCCTCGCGCGTGGCCTTCGTCAGCGGGTGATGCGGGCCGAGGGTCTTCTCACGAATCGTCAGCGCTCGATGAAGCAGCGCCTCCGATCTGGCAAAATCGCCGTCATCGCGATACACACGCGCGAGCCCCTTGAGCCCCTCCGCGACGTCGGGATGATCGGGGCCGAGCGCCTTCTCCCAAACTGCCAACGCGCGAAGGTATAACCGCTCGGCCTCGGTGCCGCGTCCCGAGTCGGCACAAACCTCCGCGACGAACATGAGGCTCATGGCTACGTCGGGATGATCAGCCCCGAGCGCCGCCTCACGGGCCGCGAGCACGCGGGTGAGAAGCGACTCGGCGTCGGCGTAGCGTCCTTCGGTTCGGTAGAGCACGCCGAGACCGACCAAGCTCTGCAGAAGCTCGGGACTATCCGGCTCGAATGCCTTCTCGCGAATCCTCAACGCACGCGTGTGAAACGACTCCGCCTCGGCAGGTCGAGCCAGTTCCATGCACACGAGTCCGAGGTTGTACAGGTTCAGCGCGACGCTGGGATGGTCGGGGCCGAGGTCGGCCTCGCGCATCGCCAGCGCGCGCGCGAGGAGCGGCTCGGCTTCCGGATGTCGCCCCAGCTCCATGTAGAGCACGCCGAGGTTGTTGAGTGCTCGCGCGACGTGGGGGTGATTCGGCCCGTGTGCGCTTTCGAGGATCTCCAGCGCGCGCGCACAGAACTCTTCGGCCGCGTCGTATTCGCCGCGCGCCCACAGGTAGATGGCGCAGCGCCGTGACAGGTCGGCCGCCGTTAATCGTTGGGCGCCGTCTGGCAAGGCGTCTAACGCCGCGCGGGCGTGCGCAAGTATCCTCTCGCACTGCGGCCACGTTTCGAACTCCGCGCGCGGAAACACCGCGAGGGCGGCGGCCACCGCAAATTCGGACCACGCGGCATCGTTCCGCAGAAGATCGCGTGCCGCGATCTGGACGAGCCGGTGCATCCCGAAGGTCCGCGAGCTCGCAACAAAGGGCAGCAGGCCGAGGCGATCGAGCGCGGCGAGCGCGTGGTCCAACCGGAAGTCGTCGCTGAGCGCCGAGCGTAAATCGATTGCATCACCGCCGGGAACTATCGGCTCGAGACGTTCCGGACAGGGATCGCCCCCCTGATGGAACAGCTCTTCGGGGATGGCATCGGGCGCAAAGCAGGCCGCGAAACAGAGCACCGCCGCCGCGCCGGGAGCTTGCTGCTCGGCCTGCGCGATCGATTCGCTGAACGTCGCGAAGACGGAGCGCGGGTAGTTCGCGCCGCGTGGAGCATTCTTGAGATGCTCGTTGATGCGCGCCAAGTAGCCCCGAGGGCCGATCATCCGCATGCCGCGCAGCGCGGCGGCGGCATGCGCCAGCGCCAGCGGAAGGGTTCCGAGGACTTGGGCGATGTCGCGTGCATCGTCTTCGCTCAGGTCGGAGCGCCCGCTCGAGTCGCGCAGGTACGCAACGGAGACATCGAGCGGCCAGACCTGCACCGGAACCGTATCGGCGGCGGCGCTCAACGCGGCGTCGCGCGACGTGACGACGGCGCGAGCTCCGGTGCGCGGCAGCCAGGTCCGAAGCAGACCCTCGTCTTCGAGATTATCGAAGACAAGGAGGACCGGCTTGTCGAAGCCGCCCAGCACCGAATTGATGACGCGCTGCGCCGCGACGCGCCGATCCGCCAGCTGGTCGAGTCCCTGCGCGAACATCGTGCCCAAGCGCACCAAGCCGTCGATGATGCCGGCTTCGGTCTCGGCGTTCAGCCACCACACGACGGAATACGCGTCGCGGTTGCGCCATCCGTACTCGCGAGCAAGGGACGATTTGCCGACCCCGCCGAGCCCATGCACCAGCGCGACCGCGCCGTCGTCCTTCAGCGCCGCGTGTACCGCATCGAGCTCGCCGTCGCGCCCGCTGAAGCTGGGCACCGCGTAAAACTCCGCGGCGTCGACGAGCGAAAGATCGCTGGGCAGCGTCCCGAGCGACCGCAGGGGCGGGAATTCCGACGGGAGTTCCGCCGCCATCAGCTGATGCACGCGTTGCGGCTCGCTGAAGTCTTTGAGATGATAGGCGCCCAGCTCGCGCAGCGACGCACCTTTCGGCAGAGCGCCATCGACGAGGGCGGCCGTCTCGGCCGTGAGCAGAATCTGACCGCCGTGGCCGATCGCGAGCAGCCGCGCAACCTTGTTGACCGCCGGACCGAAGTAGTCGCCTTCCCGTGCGTCGGCGACACCGCTGTGGATCGCGGTGCGCACTCGCAAGCCGTCGACGGTCGAGAAGTCCTCGGCGTTTAGCGTGCGCTGCGCCGCGAGCATCGCCGCGACGGCCGCCTCGGGGCGTTCGAAGGTGCTGCAGAATGCGTCGCCGATCGTCTTGAAGACTTCGCCGCCGTGCTCGGTGATGGCCTCGCGCACGATCGCGTCGTGGCGGCGCACGGCGTCCTGCATCGCAACGCGGTCACGCTCCCATCGTGTTGTGCTGCCCTCGATATCGGTGAAGGCGAACGTCAAACTCACTCGGCTGCGTGCTTTCGCCGCGAGGAGAAAAGATGACTCTCGGCAACGAGGCTCTCAGGCGGCATTGGGAAAGCGGTGCGATGCTGGTTGCGTGCGCTTCCGTGCAATCACCGCCGCGGCGGTCGCCGTCGCTTTAACGGCCTGCAGCAACGCTACGAGCTCGCTGCCGCAAACGGCGTCCGGCGTCGCCTGCACGCCGAGCGCCGGGCATAGCGTAGACGCCGCGCCGCATGCGCCGACGGCGCACGAGCTCGGACTCTGGCCCCGCCGGGGTCGCGCCATGCGAGTCTGCGGCGATGTCGGGAGTGGATTCGGGCGCTGCCAGGCGTGGCTGCGCACCGATATTGCTGGAACGATTCAGCCCAACACGCCGGGCGGCTATGGCCCAAGCGATCTGCAGACGGCCTATGGCTTAGCGTCGTACAGCGCGCATGGCGGCGGCTGCAGCACGGTCGCGATCGTCGATGCATACGACGACCCGAACGCCGCCTCCGATCTCGCGGTCTATCGCTCGCGTTACGACCTGCCTGCGTGCACGGTCGCCGACGGATGCTTCACGAAGCAGTCGTTCACAGCGCGAACCAACGCCGGCTGGGCGGCCGAAGAGTCGCTCGACATCGAAATGGTCTCCGCTATCTGTCCGAACTGCAAGATCGTATTAGTGGAAGCGGCGTCGGCGAGCACAGCCGATCTCAGCGCGGCCGAACGATACGCGACCGCCCACGCGCGCTACGTCAGCAACAGCTGGAGCGGCGTGGAGGGAACGACGGCGTATGACGGCGCCTACGACGCCGGCGGCGTCGCGATCGCGGCGGCTACCGGCGACCGCGGCTACAACGCCACGGCGCAGTGGCCGGCGATTCTGCCGAGCGTCATCGCGGTCGGCGGCACGAGCTTGACGGCCATACAGCCGCTCGCGGAAACGGCGTGGTCCGGCGCGGGAAGCGGCTGCAGCAAGGTTTACGCCAAGCCCTCCTTTCAAAGCGGCCTGAAGACGGGGTGCTCGATGCGCGCGCAAGCGGACACGTCGGCCGATGCAGACCCCGACACGGGCGTCGCGGCGTACGACACGTTCCACCAACGCGGATGGGTCGTCTTGGGCGGAACCTCGGTTGCGACGCCGATCGTCGCGTCGGTCTTCGCGCTGGCGGCAAAGACCGGCGCCAACGATCCCGGCAATCTCTATGCGCACTCTAGTGATCTCAACGACGTCGCCTCCGGAAGCAACGGCGGTTGCGGCCGGCCGCTGTGTGCCGCGGGCATTGGCTGGAATGGCCCGACCGGGCTCGGCACGCCGAACGGAATCGCGGCATTCTAGCCGGCGCTGACGCGCCGCTGCCTCGCTGGACGAACAAGCGCACTGAGAAGCTCACGGCTTCTCATTCATTGCTTTCTCACGCCGGCTTAATGGTAGGCTAATCGCGATTCGATGCGTGCAGCGCCGGATTCCGCTTCAATAAAACCTCAGGGATGCCGACTTTGAGGAGATGAGTCGATGACAACCAAGTCGTTGATTAGCGTAATTTCCGTGAGCGTGATTTCCGCCGGTGCACTCGTCGGACTGCTGCTCACGAGTGCGGTTCGGCCGCCGGTCGGGCGGGCACCCGATAAGAACGGACCGGGCGTCGTACGCGTCAGCGTCGTCGACGGTTCGGCGGTCGTGGAGCGCGGGGACAGCCGCGTACAGACCGACGCGGTCCGCAACGCGCCGATGCTTCCGGGAGACTTCATTTCGACCGGAGCAGCCTCGCGCGCCGAGCTGCAGTTCGACGGCTATACGGCCTTTCGTTTGGGCGGGAGCGCCCAGGCTCGCATCGTCAGCGACGACCCGAATAACCGAAAGGCGCAGCTCGCCAGCGGAACCGCAGAGATCGGAATGGTGCGGGACGCTGCGGCGCTGCAGGTCGACACGCCCTCGGTTACGGTTCGTGCACGCCAGGCCGGCGACGTCCGAATTTCAATTGCCGCGGACGGCTCGAGCTGGATTACGGCGCGTCGCGGCGCCGTCGACGTGGTGACGCCGCAGCGCACCTTCACGCTCGACGCGGGCTCGACGCTCATTGCGCGCGGTCCGGCATCCCAACCAGCGATTACGTCTACCTCCGAGATCGCATTCGATTCGTTCGACGACTTCAACGTATCGCGCGACAAGACGATGATCGCGGCGCTGAAATCGAGCCCCAACTTGAATCCCGCGCTCGCGGGCTACGACGACCTGGGCGCCTACGGCCAGTGGCAAGCGGTCGCGGGCTACGGCCAGTCGTGGGTGCCGAACGAACCGGCAGGCTGGGTGCCCTATCGTAACGGTTCGTGGTCGTGGGAAGACGGCTACGGTTGGACCTGGATCGGTTCCGAGGCGTGGGGCTGGACGCCCTATCATTATGGAAATTGGTATTACTGCAGCTGCGGAAGTTCGGGCTGGGCATGGCTGCCGCCGGGCTCCGCGGGAACTCCGAACTGGTCGCCCGCCCTCGTGGGATTCTTCGGCTTTGACGTCGCGTCGACCGGCGGCTACAACAACTGCGGCGGAAACTACGGCTACGCGCCGAGCAGCTCGGAAGCCCCGAGCAGCTCCGGCGCTCCCGCGGCACCCTATAACAATGCCGCACCCGCCGCACCCTACAGCTCGAACGCTCCGGCCCCGTACGGTGAAGGCGGGCCCAGCGGCGGCGGCCCCGGCTATTCCGAGAACCCCTATGGCGAAGGCTCCGGATACCCGCCCCCGGGCGGCTATGCCCCAAGCGGCTATCCCTATCCCTATATAGGTTGGGTTCCGATCGCGCCCGGCGAGCCGTATTATCCATGGTATCCCGGCTGGGCGTGGCTGGGGTTTGGGTGGGGCTATGGGGGTTACGGTTACCCCGGCTACGCCAGCGTCACGAACATCACGAACATCACGCGGATCTACCGCAACGTCCGTCATGGCGGCGTGACGGCGACGACAACGCGGCACTTCCGCCACGGAACCGTCAAAGGACACACCGTTGCCGTGAACCCGCGTGACATCGGGCATCACGTCGGAACGATTCACGGCGCGCTGCCGATCAAGCCGACGCGCAACAACCTGGCCTTCTCCCACGGTACGGTGCACACGCCCGTCAAGTTCTCGCGGGCCTTCGACTCACCGCGCTTCGCGTCGGACAAGGCGCTGGCGGCGAGGTCCTCGTTCAACCAGCCGCAGAGGGTCGGAACGCGAACGACCCACGGCGGCGTCAGCGGACACGCTATGGCGCACGCGCCGGCCGGACGCGCGATCGCCCCGGTGTCGCACGCGAATGTGCCGGAAACGCGCGCGGCGACGGTCAACGCGCCGGTTTCGCGCGAGAGGTCGGTAGCCTCACATCAGTTCACGACGAGCCACATTGAGCACGGTACCGCATACCAGACGCGCTACAATGCGCCGGTTACGCGTGAGAACGCGGCGGCGTCTCGTCAGGTCGAAGGGACGCGGCATGAGAACGCGCCGGTGACGCGCGAGAACATGGCGCCGGTGACGCGCGAGAACATGGCGCCGGTGACGCGTGAGAACATGGCGCCGATGACGCGCACGAACGGTGAGGCTGCCCGCGGCGAGGTCGCGCCCGCCACCTCCTGGGATCGCTTCAACGATGCGCGCGGCGAGGCACGCTCTGGCGGATTCCCGGCACGCGAGGGCGCCGTCTCGGCGCCGGGTGAAGCGGGGCGCGCGGAGCGGGCACCCGGCGATTCGTGGGGCCGCTTCTCGCAGTCGCGCGGCGAGTCGTATGGAAGCATGCGCAACCAGTACACCGAGCGAGAATCGACGCCGTCGTACTCGCGCGAGATGCCCTCATATTCTCGCGGATCGTACGGCTCTCCGTACTCGCGCGAATCGGAGCCCTCGTACTCGCGCGGATATGATCCGTACGGACGGGAATCGTATCCATCGTATTCGCGCGGATCCTATCCCTCGTACTCGCACGAGTCGTATCCATCGTATTCGCACGGATCGTATCCGTCCTATCCGCGCGGCTCGTATCCGTCATATCCGCGCGGTTCGTTTGGGTCACCACCGTCGTACTCACACGGCAACTCGGCGCCGTCGCGACCCTCGGGCGGCGGTGGTGGTGGCGGCGGTGAGCGCCGTGGAGGGGGAGGCCGGCCGCCTCACTAGCCGGCTGCCGGCCTCCGCGGTAGGAAGGAAGCGCCGCCCTGCCGACTTACACCCACAGTACGAGCTTCGGGACGCGCGTTCCGAAGAAAGGACTAGGGGGTATGAAGACTTTCGTATCGATCGCGTTCGGATGCGCGCTTTTCGTCCTCGCAGTTTCCGCCGCGCCGGTCGTCTCAACGGCGCAAATGACGACCGCCGCACCCACGCCGGTTCCAGTACCGCGCCCGGATTTCTCCTCGATGAATTTCCTGGTCGGCACGTGGACCTGCACGCAGCCGCTGCGCGGCAAGACGCGCTCTGAGACCGATGTGTACACCATGACCAACGACGGGATGTGGATGCTCGACACGGCCTCGTCGCCGCCGTTCGATCAATATCGCACCGTCCCGCAGAACAGCTCGACGTACATGACGTACGACCCCACCGTCAAGCAGTGGGTGACCGTCTACTACGACAACCTCGGCGGATACGGCATCGAATCGACCTCGGGCTGGCAAGGCAACACCGCCAATTGGAGCGGCAAGGGACTCGACGGAACGACGGTGACGGACGTCATCACGAAAGTGAGCGACACCGAGACCAGCGACGCCAACACGACGACCGATCCGCAGGGGAAGGTCACGAATGTGACCATATCCTGCAAGAAAAACGCCTAGCGTCCACGCCGAGGCGTTCAAAAAGATGTGGACCCGCCCGAGAGGCGGGTCCACATTTTGATCCCAAGTTTGAAACTACTGACATAGTTTTCACCACGCGCGTGGTGTTACGATTGCGATATGCGTCTTGCCCTAGCCGCGCTGCTCGCGGCGCTCAACGTCCCGAACACCGGCCCCGCCGGCTATCCGCTTTACGGCCCGGACAACGTCGTGGCCGACGCAACGGGCAATCTGTTTGTTACCGACCACGCAGGCTCCAATAAGATGCGCTTGCTCAAACTAGGACCGGACGGGCGAATTCTCGCGGAGTGGCATCTCTTTTCGCCGGCGCAGCAGGGCGAAAGCGGGCCCGAAGACGTCGCGCTGGACGCGGACGGCTTCATTTATGCAACGGATAAGGGATCGCGAAACGTCCTCAAGCTCTCGCCGGCCGGAGAGACCGTGGCACGCTTCGGCGGCTTTCACGACCTCGGTCACGTCGTGCTCGACAGTCACCGAAACATCATCGTGTGTGAGGCCAAGGCAAACCGAATCACGTACCTTGCGCCCGACGGACGCGTGCTCGCCCGGCGGCAGCGTGCGAAGGGCGCAGGCCTCGATCAGTCATCGTATCCCGAGAGCATAGCGATCGATAAGAACGATGACCTCTACGTCCTCGACTTCGCTAATCGGCGCGTCCTGAAACTCGCGCCGGATGGAACCACGCTGCAAGCCATACCGCTGCCCGGCCGTCAACCCGCTGGCATCGCGGTCGATGCATCCGGAAGCATCTACGTCCCCGACCAAAAAGCCCATGCCATCGTAGTCCTATCGCGCGACGGCACGCTGACGAAAACGCTCGAAGTCGACGGCACGCGCCGGCTCTTTGACGCCGGCCCGGGCGGTATCTCAATCGATTCCAAGCAAACGATCTGGGCTCCCGACGGCACGGCGATCGTACGGCTTTCGCTCGAAGGCAAGCTGCTCGCGCGCATCCCGGAGGAGTCTGCAGGCAGCGCGAAAACGTCCGCCGTGGCATGGACGACGTACGCGGGCGTCAGCGTTCGGAGTGGGGCGCTGCGGCCGAAGGATGGGCCGCCGGCGAAGAAGATTTTTCAGAGACCTCGCCGCTCACGCTGCAGCTCATCGAGCTGGCGAATATCAGGGAAGGTAGCCGCGTGCTTGACATGGCGTGCGGCAGCGGCGATCCGGCGTTCGCGATCGCCAGGGTCGTCGGTGCGCGCGGTCGCGTCGTTGGCCTCGACATCACGCCGGAGATGATCGCCGGCGCCGGCGCGCTGGCCCGCCAGCTCGGCGTCGCGAACGTCGAATTCCACACTGTCCACGACGAACTGGCGATCGACCCCGAAGCGGGGAGCTTCGACGCCGTCACGTGCCGCTTCGGCCTCATGTACATGCCTGACCCGAGAGCGGCGGCGCGCGCGTGGCGCCGAGCGCTGCGGCCGGGCGGCCGCATCGCCGTGAGCACGTGGGCGGCGTTGCCTCTGGTCGACTTCGTGCTGGATATCGTCGCGCGTCACGCGCCCGTACCCTCGTTCAATCCCAGAGTCCCCGGCATTTTCGCGCTTTCGACTCCGACGACGCTGACCGGCGTCCTGCGAGACGCCGGCTACACGGATGTGGAGGTGCGGGAGCTCAACGTCCCGTCCTTCGAAGGGCTGCCGCCCGAGCAGTGGTGGGATATGATGGCGCGCACCGCGGGACCGCTCGTTACCGTGCTCAACGCGTTGCCGCAGGCAACGTATGCCGAGGTTCGCCGAGACGGAATCCAGGCGCTCCAGAAACGGTACCCGAGCGGTACCGTCGCCGAACGTGGTGACGCCATACTCGCCGGGGGTTGCAACCCAGATGGCTGAGCCGGTGGATGCGATCTGGGGATTGGCGGCACGGTACTGCGTGCGGCAAAATGCGCACGCCTTCATGTGGCTGTGGGGTCTTTTCTTGATCCTCGCAGGCGGATCGCTCGCGTCGCGCCGGGCGAGCTCGTCCTTCGCTGTCGTTCTCCTGATCTTCGCGGTGGTTACGGTCGCGCTAGCGGTGGCCATCTTCTCGGCATGCTCGGCGTACGCACCGCTTTCAATGGGACTGCCCGCGTCAATTTCCGCCACGGACGAAACTACGATCATGTGCCTGAGCAAAGACACACTCGGGACCGCCGTCCTGTGGACGCTGATCGTCGCATCCTCCAGCGCCGCCTTTGGATCGGTTCTCTGGGGCCGTGCGCGCGCGAAGAGCGCGATCGGTCGCGCGGTCGCCGCCATCGGTGCGCTGCTCCTGGTGCTCGTCGCCGCCGCCTTGGTGCTGCTAGGCGTCTTCAGTTTCTCGTTGTGCTCGACGAACTGGGTGTTTTAGTGGATCCCCTCCACGCTGGCGTCGCCGCGGACTTCTCGTCGCGATACTGTCCGCTCAGCACGGCGCTCTTCCTGGCCCGATTTTGGGCGCTTCTTTCGCCCGTCGTTGCAATCGCGCTGGCGGCGCTCCTTGCGGCGAGCATGCGGGCTTACCAAAGAATGCCGCTCATTATCGTCGCCGGCGCCTTCGTGCTCTTCGCACTTGGCGTTGCCGCGCTCGTCCTCTACGGACTCTCGGGCTGCAGCGGCGCGCCGGCCGAGGGCCTCACTTGGGATTGGCCGTGACGGAACCCGTGATCGTTCATCTCGTTGACGGAACATATGAGCTCTTCCGTCACTTTTATGGCCTGCGCCGCGCAGGGAGTGAGAAAGGCACACGCTTCGGTGCCGTCGCCGGGGTCTTGAACACGGTCCTGCAGATGATCTCCGAGGGAGCCACCCACATCGGTGTCGCCACCGATCACGTGATTGAGTCCTTCCGCAACGAGCTGTGGATCGAATACAAAACGGGAGAAGGCGTCGATCCGGCGCTCCTCGTCCAATTCGAACCGCTCGAGGATGCGCTGCGCGCCATGGGCGTGCCGGTATGGGCGATGGTCGCTCTCGAGGCCGACGATGCGCTGGCGTCGGCCGCCGCGATCGCGGCGCGCGATTCTCGCGTTCGGAAGATTTGCATTTGGACGCCGGACAAGGATCTCGCGCAGTGCGTTCGCGGAGATCGCATCGTACAAGTCGATAGAAGGAACAAAACCGTTCGCGATGCCGCCGGCGTGCGAGCGAAGTTTGGGGTGGACCCCGAGTTCGTTCCCGATTATCTGGCCTTGGTCGGCGACGCTTCGGATGGGTATCCCGGCGTCAAGGGCATCGGCGCGAAGGGAGCGGCGTCCCTGATAATGCGTTATGGCAAGATCGAAGATTTTCCGCCCGAGGTGCTGGGCAAGCACCGCATGGAGGCGTTACTCTTCAAGGATCTCGCAACGCTTCGAACGGACGCGAAGCTCTACGACACAGTCGACGAGCTGCAGTGGCGTGGACCGACCGCTGAATTTGCGTTGGTTTGCGAGCGTCTCGGTATATCGGACCCCTACAAGGCCCGGCGTTCTTCGCCTGCACGATGACGATAAACGATGCGGCCTTTCGTAAGGTCATACGGCGAAAGTTCGACGTCGACTCGGTCACCGGGCAGAATTCTGATCCGGTGACGGCGCATGCGCCCTGCAATATGCGCGAGAATAACGTGGCCGTTGTCAAGCTCTACGGAAAATGTCGCGCTCGGATAGACTTGTTTGATGCTACCGGCAACCTCGATCGGGCTCTCTTTGATATAGTTAGAATCGTGAGCTTTCGGCTGAGGCCGAGCGACTTTTCGAACTCTGCTACGTCTGGCTATTGAAAATACTCCTTAGGATGCCCGAGCACCCTGACACGCGAAAGCCGTATTTTCTCACAAAGCTTCCCCAAAGCGCAACCTTTTCCGTATTTTCGTAGTTGATCATCTAGTTGTGATCCATCCTCCTTTGCCCGTCGCCACCCTTGCCATCACGACTCGCTTCAACGGAAAAGACTCCTCGGAGCTATCCGAGCCCGTCTATGGCGGCTACGCCAACCCGCGTGGGGAAATCTTCCTCTTCGCTAAAGACGGGGCTGCTTATCGCGTCAACTTCAAGAGCCAGACCCTGCAGCGGCGGCCGCCATTGAATCCTGGGGCGCAGGAGCGCTATGAGGCGACGGCAGCGGGCGAGGCGTTTGACTTCGCTGGCCGGACTTTCAAGCGACTAAGCCATGAACAAATCACGTCAATATGCGCCTCGCACCGATTCCGAATGGTCAACATCCCCGTCCGATCCTAGCTCACGAGGCAATCGCCGCATCTAGTTCCTTTGACAGGAGCTAGCGAGAGGGCGTACAATTGCTCAGCGGTTGCCCGAGTGTGACAAAGGAGCGGACCAGACGAAAAACTCTTTTCGCCGCTATGGGGCAGTAGCAACCCGCAACGTAAAGCACGCTCCGCGGTGGACCTGACCTACGATATCGTTATTGTCGGAGGAAGCTGCGGCGGATGCGCGGCAGCGCTCGCGGCTTCTGCTGGCGGCGCTCCCGTCTGCCTGATCGAGGCCGGCGATTGGCTTGGCGGCCAGTACTCGGCGCAAGGCGTCACGAAGCCCGACGAAACGCAATACACGGCGACGGTCGGCAGCACGGCCGCGTACCGCGCCTTTCAGCACGCGGTGCGCGCCTTTTATCGGAACAACCACGTGCTCTCGGCGTCGGGCGCGTCGCAGCCCACTTTCGATCCGGGAGGCGATTACCCGGGCTTCTCCGGCGAACCGCTAGTCATACACCAAATCCTTTTGCAGCAACTCCAAGCCTTGCCGAACGTGCACGTGCGGCTCGGACTGCGCGTCACTGCAGCCGCCGTCGCGGGCGACACCATTCAAAGCGTCACCGCCATAGATCGTAATGGAGCGAGCCTCACAATTGGTGCGAAGATGTTCCTCGACGCAACCGACCTCGGTGACTTGCTTCCGATTGCCGGCGTCGAATATGTCATCGGCGCCGAAGCGCAGGACGACACGTCCGAGCTCAACGCTCCGAGCGTTGCGCATCCGGAATGGATTCAACCGATCACCGTCGTCGTGGCACTCGAACGCAGGCCCGAGGGTGAAGATCATACGATCCCTCAGCCGGCGAACTATGAAGCGCTAAAGCAGCAACAGAACTACACAATCCTCGACGGCTACATCGAGAAGATGTTTGCTCAACCCGTGGATATGTGGGGCTATCGTAGGCACATTCGAAGTTCGAACTTCGACGACCCGGACTTCCCGTACGATCTAAGCATGCTCAACATGGGAGCCAACGACTACCAGGCAGCGACCATTCCATCGGGCGATCCGTCGAAGGATGCGCAGATTATTGCCGGCGCTCGGCAAGCGGCGTTAGGGTACGTGTACTGGCTCCAAACCGAGGTGCCGCGCGACGACGGCTCGGGGAGTGGCTACCCCAATCTCAAACCGCGGCCGGACCAGTTCGGGACCTCGGACGGAACGGCGGCCCAACCTTACATCCGAGAATCGCGGCGGATCAAGGCGCGCTACACCATCGTGCAACAGGACTTGGACGCGAGCTCCAACCCTGGTCCCAGGGGGAAAAACTATCTCGACTCGTGCGGAATCGGCGACTATGGCGCGCTCGACGTTCACGGCCTTAAGGCCGTCGGGATGCAGCAGCAGTGGATACCGATTAAACCTTTCGAGATTCCGGCTCGATCGCTCGTGCCCCAGCGTGTGCAGAATCTGTTGGCAGCGTGTAAGAACATCGGCACGACGCACATAACGAACGGCGCATATCGGCTGCATCCGGTCGAATGGAACATTGGCGAGGCCGCCGGCGCCTTGGCAAGCTTCGCTCTGGCGAAAGGGACGACCCCCGCCACAATCTTCGGTGATCCGACGATGCTGCGCCGGTATCAACGGACGTTGCTCGCGCGCGGAGTTCCTCTTTTTTGGTGGACGGACGTGCAGTTCGGCGACGCGTGTTTTGCGGCCGTGCACCTTCTTGGTGTCGCCGGAATAATGAGCGGTCCGGGGCCTGCGATGGATTTTGCGCCCGACGCTGTGCTCGACGCCGCGACACGGGACGGCGTGAATGCAAACCTCGGTCGAGATCTCGACTGGCCAAGCGACGCCGCATCCTGGACGCGCGGGCAGGCAGCATCGTGGATCATCGGCCAGCTCGGCTGGTGAGGATTCACAAAGCAAGCAGGAAAGCGTACAATCGCTCGGAAGAGGCAAGGCGCCCACTTTTCACCGTGGGCCGTCCTTGCTTTACGAGGTGTCCAGAATGGAGGCTTTAGGCCGCGGCCGGTGTGCGGTTACCATGTGCGCCGCGATTCTCGCCGGTCTCTCCCTTGCCGCGTGCGGCGGACGCGGAGGTGTGATTCCACCGCCGTACGGGCCTACTGGACGCGTGATCAACATAGATCAGTTGAATCAGTGGGCGCCGATGTACGTTACGGTGCCTTCGCACGGCGTCGATTTTGCCTCGCTCGACGCGCAGCAGGCTGCGCGTCGTACCATTCCGTTCTTCTCTGGAACGGTCAAGTCGCCGCTCCGCGATCAGCCCTATAACTACAGAATCGCCGGAGCGGATCCGAAGAAAAGCGCTACCACGACGAACATTCCGTACCTGGCGATCGCGTTAAAAGTGCACTTCAAGAGCAATTTCGGTGGGAAAAACCTCGACTTCTGGCTGGATCCCACCAAACCCGCATGCGGCGATAACGTTTCAGTTGCGGACCGCTTCCTCAAAGGGCCGAACTTCAAGCCGGTCGCTTTGACGTCGAATGGCGCAAACGTCGGGAAGGTGCAAATCACCGACGGCTTCCAACGTGCGGAATTCTGGAAGATCCGTAAGGGTCCGGGCTATCACACTGTGCTGAAATCGGCTCGAGCGATGATCGTCGAGCTTGTCGATGCGCCTCCTTATTCCGTGGTTTCCGCCAAGCCGCTTTGCGGCGGCGATGGCCACAGAGCCGGTATCGTTCCGATCGCCTGGATGTTCAGCACCGCAGAGAGGCTCGCCAAGAAGTGGGCTAAGACGAACCAAGTCGCGCTCTTTCTTACGTACAACGTCTTCGAGACTCTCGACGTGAATTCGCCGGGGCTGATCGGAGGCTACCACCTCTCATTCGGCCGCGGTGCTGCGGGCACGCAAGTCTACGGGGTCGGCGTATACAACGACAAGGGCATATTGAAAAACCCGGGGAGTGTCGACATCAACACGTGGACTCATGAGTTTGGTGACCTTCTGAACAACCCGTTTCCTCTTACGCAAGATCGCTCCAACGAGGTTCCCGCTTGGGGCGGCGTCGGGCAGGTGCCGAAGGGCAAATGTCAGGGCAACTTGGAGACCGGCGATCCGCTGACCGGGTCGGCGTTCACGGTAAATTATAACGGCTTCACGTACCACCCTCAGGAACTCGCATTCTTCGACTGGTTTTATCGGACCCCGTCCCAAGGCACCGGCGCCAAATACTCCTTCAAAGGAACGTTTAAGGGGTACCAGGCCAAGATCTGCGTGCCCAAGCCTCTGCAGGAAGGTTCAGTATGAAGATCTCGCGTTTTAATGCTCTTTGGGCGGTCGCGCTGACAGTCGCGGTGGGCGCAGCGCCGGCCGTTACGTCGTTGGGTGCCTGGCTTCCCGACCCGAACATCGGAGACGTGGCGTGGCAGAAAGGTCAAGCGGCTGTGACGAATCAGTACGACTACTTCGTCTGCGCCGGCGCACGGACGCCCACCGTGAAGAAGGAAAGCCTCGACTACGCCGGCGACGGTTGTCCCCTGATAAAAAACGGAACGTCCTTCGCGTACGCCCCGAGCGGAAAAGGGAGCGCGGTGTACGATCGCGCGCACAAGATCGTTCTCTACGGCAAGGGCTGCTGCGCCTGGCGCGGTTTCGCTCTGACAGCAAACGTTGCGCCTCCGCCGAAACCGGTCAGCAATGCGAATCTGACCGCCGTTCACACGATGCGCGGCGTGACGCTCGGCATGAATCAGGCTCAAGTCGAACGGATATACGGATCAGCTCGAGCCTACGATGCCAAGGGCCTGCCGGGAGTCACGACGCTCTCGTATACCACCATGAAGACCAAGTTCAACGAGCCGGGATCAGGGTGCGGACAGTTTCAGAGTTTCTCGTTCCGGCAAGGCCGCCTGATCTCCATCGAGCTGTACGCCGCATGCTAGTTGACCGCTTTGGAGAACATATTATTCCCCGACGGGAGTGACGTCGAAAACATCCGCATTGCCAGAACGAATGAAGCATACTCATCTCTGGCCGACATGGCTGCGATGGTGCTTGGCGGGACCGCTTTCCGTGCTGCCTGTCGCCGTTGTCTATCTCGTTTACGACGCCGTCAACCGCTTCGCGCCAGGTGTCGTCTCGGAGATCGCCGGAGTCTTTGCTGCCGGGATAGGCTCGGCGGCATTCGTGTACTGCGGCAGTACGATTGCACCGCGGTTTGCCGAATATGTACGCTACACGCTCGCTACCGCAGTAATAATCACCGCCATCTACGCTGTGGTATTGGCGTCGCTCGCGGGCTTCGGGATGCCGCCCGTGTGGTATGTGGTGCTGGCTGGACTCGCTGCTGCAGGCGGAGTGGTCTGGGCTAGCGCTGCAGGACGACGGGATGCAATTGAGAGCTCCGCCGAAATGTTCGACTGGATGCCGGACATCCTCCGCTGGCTTGCGTTCGTCCCGGCTGCAGTGGTCTTGTCACTGCTCGCGGGGTACGCCCTCGGCCTCCCGCTCTTGCTTCTGCGCTTTCACGCAGAGCTGGTTCCGCTCGTTACCACGCCCGTGGTGACGGCCGCGCTCGCCGGCGTCGCAGCAGCCATGGCGCCGCGCTACAAGAAGATGGTCGCGCTGATTTTCGGGGGACTGATCGCGTTGCTCGTAATTCTGCTGCTGTGGGCCGCCTTAGTGCGAACGGTCAATCAGCAGATGCTCCCGCTTTACGTTTACCAGAAACCAAACGAGCGCGGCCTGTTGACTACCGTATGGTATGAACTGTTGACGGCGGCGGGTTCCCTCGCCGGCCTCGCTATCGCGATCCGAGCGGTGTTTCGTCGTAGCCCGTGACCGCTAGGCCAGATTACCCCGGCAAGTAGGCTGACGCTAGGTCGATGAGGAACCCTTGGAGGGGCTTCGCTTGGCCTGGTCAGGGGGAAACATGCCACACGCGCCTTCACTCATGGGCCGTCGATCCTTGGTACGGATCGCGTGTGCGCTCGCCATCGTCGCGTCCGCTACGCTGGGGGGGCGCGCGGTGGCGGCCGGCGTTACCGTCGTCGTCAACGGGAATCCCCTCTACCTGCAGCCCGGCCCCATCGAACGCGCCGGGCGCGTCTTTGTTCCGTTACGAGGCATCTTCGAACGACTCGGCGCCAGCGTCGTGTATCAGAACCGCCAGATCAACTCCACGAAGGGTAGCACGAGCGTGTCGCTGCGCATCGGCTCGCGCGAGGCGACGGTCAACGGACAGCCGCAGATCGTCGACGTGGCGCCGTTCATCGTCGGCGCGACGACGTACGTGCCGCTGCGATTCATCGCACAGTCGCTCGGCGCGGTGGTCAATTACGATGGAGCCACACGGCTCGTCGCGATCACCGTGCCTAGGGCCCAGCTGCCCGCGCCTCCCCCTGCGCCGCCGAATCCTCCGCCCGTCAGCGTCGTTCAACTGCGAGCGCGGGAACCGGCGCCGGGTACGCTGACCGGGAACCGCTTCACGCCGATCGCGGCGCAGTTCTCGCACGAAGTCGACGCAGCCAGCGTTCGCGTACAGCTGGACGGCTACGACATCACGTCGCGCAGCGGAGTCTCGCCAAGCGGTTTTTCGTACAAGCCCCCGGCACCGCTCGACTTCGGGACACATAGCGTTCGCGTCGCCGGCCTTGACAGCGGGGGATTGCGCTTTGCGCACTCATGGTCGTTCACGACGACGCGGCCGGCGCCACCGCCCGCGGGTCCGTTGGAACTGCGCAATCGGCAGCCCTCGCCGGATTCGACCGTAAACGATCGCTTCGCGGTGATCGCGGCGACCTTCACGCCGCTTGTCGAGTCCGCCAGCGTGCGTGTCCGGCTGGACGGAAACGACATCACTTGGCGCAGCGGCGTGTGGGGCGGCGGTTTTTCCTACAAGCCGCCGGCACCGCTCGACTTCGGAACGCACACCGTGCGCGTCAGCGGACGCGTGCGGGCCGGCTTGCCGTTCGATCGCTCGTGGTCGTTCACGACCGCGCCATCGCCCGAGAATCCCGTGCAGTTACGAAACCAGCGGCCCTCGCCGGGCGCCACCGTGGACAATCGCCTCGCGGAGATCGCGGCAAACTTCGCGCCGGAGGCAGAGTCCGCCAGCGTGCGCGTCCAGTTGGACGGATACGACATCACCTCGCGCAGCAGCGTGTCGGCCGGCGGATTTTCCTACAAGCCTACGGCACCGCTCGACCTCGGAACGCATACCGTCCGCGTGACCGGGCGCGGACGGGCCGGCTTGTCGTTCGATCGCTCGTGGTCGTTCACAATCGCGCGATCGCCCGAGAATCCGGTGCAGTTGCGCGATCAGCGGCCCGCACCCGGCACCACTGTGGAGAATCGCTTCGCGGAGATCGCGGCGAACTTCACGCCGGAGGCCGAGGCTTCGAGCGTGCGCGTCCGGCTCGACGGCAACGACATCACCTCGCGCAGCGGCGTGTCGGCGGGCGGGTTTTCCTACAAACCTCCCGCTCCGCTCGACTTCGGAAGCCATACTGTGCACGTAAACGGACGGGGACGGGCCGGCTTAGCATTCAGTCGCTCGTGGTCGTTCACGGTGCGCCGCGCCGGTCCGGCCCCCATCTCGCTCACGATCCGCCTGCCTGACGAGAACGCCTCGGTCGGACGCACGTTCGACGTCGCGGGGACCACCGTAGCGAACGCTCGAATTAGCGTTACCGCGGGAGCGGGGCAATCCGGCACGGGTCAGTTCAACGGCACCACGACGGCGGGCGCCCGCGGGAACTTCAGGATCACCGTAACGCTCAGTGCGCTTCTCGGCCAGCAATCGGTGACGGTGAAGGTCAACGCTACCGACCCGTCGTCCTCGCAAACCGCAGAGAAAACGCTGCAGCTTCGTTTGAAGCATGCCGCTCCTACCCCGCCGCCGACGGTCACGCCGATGCCCATGCCAACGCCCGCGCCGGTGCCGACGCCCGCTCCGATCCGCACACCGCGGCCAATCCCGACCGTCGCTCCGTTGCCAACGCCTGCTCCGATTCCAACCCCCGCGCCGATCCGCACACCGCGGGTTATCCCAACCGTCGCTCCGACGCCCATGCCGACGCCCGCTCCAATCCGCACACCGCGGGTAATCCCGACCGTCGCTCCGACACCGATGCCAACCGTCGCTCCGACGCCCATGCCGACGCCCGCTCCGATCCGCACACCGCGGGTTGTTCCGACCGTGGCTCCGACCGTCGCTCCGACCTCGGCGCCCACACCTGCTACGTTCCGTCCACGCAAAGCTGCTGCGACCCCTTCTCCATCGCCCACGCCGGCAAGATCGGAGCGGTAGCCTATCGCGCGCAATGAAGCGGTGATGTACCGCACGTTTTCGTGCGGACGTCACGCGCTGTCAGAACGAATGAATCATAAGTTGCGCGAGCTCACGCAGCGAGCGCTGCGGACGCGCCCCGAAGTGACTGATAACCTCGGCCGCGGCCAAACTGCCCAACTGCCCACACTTTCGCAGTGGCGCGTTCCGCGTCAAGCCGTACAAAAATCCCGCAGCGTAAAGATCTCCCGCACCGGTCGTGTCAACCACCCGGTCAACCGGCGCGGCCGCGATTTCGATCTCCTCGTGGGGCGCAACGATCACGGAACCAGCGGCGCTGCGCGTGACGATGGCGAGCTGCGTCATGGCGCGCAGACGCGCGTACCACCGCTCGCGGTCGTCATTCTCGAAGAGCATGGCGGCTTCGCGTTCATTGGCAAACAGAATGTCGATGTGGCCGTCGATGAGATTTAAAAAATCGGCGCGATGCCGTTCGACGCAAAACGGGTCCGAGAGCGTAAGCGCCACACGCCGTCCGGCGCTGTGAGCGATTTCAGCGGAACGCGCGAAGGCTTGCTTGGCAAGCGGTTCGTCGTAGAGGTAGCCCTCGAGATAGACGATCTGTGAATCCCGCACCAGCGCTTCGTCGACGTCGTCGGGCCCGAGTGTGACGCACGCCCCGAGGTAGGTGTTCATCGTGCGCTCGGAGTCGCCGGTAACCAGGATCAGGCAACAGGCCGTCGCTGCCCCATCAACAGCAGACGGCGTGGGAAAATGAACGCCCAGCGCGGTGATGTCGTGGCGAAATGCCTGTCCGAACACGTCGTCGCGGACCTTTCCGATGTAGGCCGCGCGGGCGCCAAACGAGGCAAGTCCGGCGATGGTGTTACCGGCGGAGCCTCCCGAAGTCGTGACCGTAGCGCCCATCGCCTCGTAGATTGCGTTGGCGCGGGCCTCGTCGACGAGCATCATGGCGCCCTTGGTCATTCCGTGCGCCTCGAGAAACGCTTCGTCGGCGGTGGCGATCACGTCGACGATTGCATTGCCGATTCCGACGACCTCAAAATGAGCTGCGGCCATATCGGGCAGCTAGAGGCGGCCGGCTTTGTGGAGCGTTTCGTAAAGCGCGATCGCGAGCTTCCCTGATGAGTCCTGCTTTCCGTCGACCGCGCTGTTCAGGCCTAAGGCGATCACCGCGTCCTGATTCGGAAAATAGACATATAACATTCGATAGCCGAAGGTTCCGCCTTCGTAGAACCAGTGGGTACCGATTGGAGGCGTCATCACTTGAACCACGCCAAGACCAAAACCACTCGGGTCGCTAGCACTCACCTTTTTGATGGGCTCGCCGGTTTTCATCGAAACAAGCGTGAGGAGCTCGGCGCGTTGCTTGGGCGCGAGCATCGGGCCGACATAAAGCGCACGCGCCCAACGTGCGACGTCTTCGGGCGTCGACACAATCCCGCCGGCGCCTTGCATCCACGAAACGCTATCGTCGCGAACGTCGGTGCCGAGCAACGGCGCGAGCGGCGCGGCTTCACGGCTGAAGAGGTAGCCCGAGACCATGCGGTCGAGTATGTTCACCGGGTACTGCGTTTGCGCATAATAGGTCGACGTCAATCCGACATTGGAATGCAGAAAACGCCGCTCGATCTCGCTCGCATAGCTGTTATGCGTGACGCGCTCGATAATGAGCTGGCAGAGCACGTAGTTGGTGTTCGAGTAGTCATAGCCGCTTGTCGGAGGCGGTGCGTGCGGCTGTCCCGGATAGACGTAGGCGATCAGCCCGGCTGCGGTAAAGTTACGTTTCGGATTTTTTACGTAGGTCTCAAGCATCGCCGGTACTTTGTCATACGTCGGGATGCCGCTCGTCATGTTCAGCAACCGCCGAATCGTCACGTTCTTCCAGGCCGGATACTGCGGGAGCCATCGACCGATGGTCTGATCGATCGATAGCCTTCCTTCCGCTTCGAGCTGCAGAATCGTCGCGGCGGTGAAGGATTTGGTAACGCTGCCGACTTGCCACAAGCTTTGCGGCGTGATGCGCGCGCTTCCACCGTACTTCGTCGTGCCGGCGGTCAGGTTGATATTTTGCGATCCCCCGCGCAGGCTGATGCTCACCGAGATCGCGGAGATATGCTCGATTTTCGAGCGCACAGCGAGGTGTGCATCGAGGTCGCGCTGCAGCGTGGCGCGCAGTGCGGTGTCGGACCCGCTCGCCATAGCCGGTGCGGCGAGCGAGAATAGGGCGAAGAGCGAAATAACGTAGAGCCTCACCGAGCGCCTGCTTCGCCGAGGCGGACTGCATCCACTTCCCTCGTCCTTCGGCTGCACCGCTTCGGTCAGGCTGGCACTCTTCGCCGTGCTAGTATATTGCGACGACGCGCCTCGATAACGTGAGATTCAACTCGGTTTCTCTTAGACGCGTGTCAAGATCGCCTTGGCTGAGATAGTAAGTCGAACCAACTCTTTGGCTAGATATTCCAACGCGTCGTCGGGTGGCTGCTCCGTCTTTTCACTCTGGCAGAGCGTTGCAACTTCGAGCTTAGCCTGTCTAACCGAAAGAATGCCGCCTCGTCGCCGGGCGTGCCTTTCGGCTGAAGCCTTCATGCGATTCCAAACGCGGTTTATCCCGGCCATAGCCGCCCTTTCACTGAAATTCAAGGCTGCCGTGATCGCTGAGTTTCGGTTCACGGATAGCGGCTCTCGTTAGGAGCGCTAGATTCGGCGTACCGTCATTATAACATACTCTGTCTCGCAGCCCCGGGGGCGAAGGCATTCCGAAGCAATCGGACAAACTAGGTCAGAGAGGCAATCTAGCGCTGCCACGGTGAGGCGCTCGGCAATTCGACGCCTTTGCTGTGCGCACCGTCTGCGGGCACGCTTCCTCCGCGGCACGGCGTCGCGAGGTAGATTCAGTCGGTGTTGGCATATGTTGCAGTTCACTCACGACCGTAAATGGCACTCCATTATGAAAGCGCATCTCTATCAAACCTCCTTTCCGGTTGGTTTTGCTCTTCAAAACAACGAATCTACGCTTAAAAGTTGCGAAAAGTTTCGTTTTGGATCGCTTACGACTTTCGTCGCCAGCCCCAGCGGCTCTTTACGAAACCTTGCAACCTTCTCTATCGGTTGGGCGTAATATATCTTGTGAGATCATCCGCCTCGCGTAGCGGCAGCCATCTAACTACCGGCCTCGGCCTTGCGCTCATCCATCTCGTCGCTTTGCTCGCATTTGTACCGGCACTCTTTTCGTGGAGCGCCATCGCCGCTGCAGCGGTGCTTTGTTACGTTACCGGCGGCATCGGCGTGACACTCGGCTACCATCGGTTGCTTACGCATCGCAGTCTGGAGCTACCAAAGCCCCTCGAGTACCTCATCACCGTGCTCGGACTTCTCGCGCTTCAGGGCGGCCCAATTTCATGGGTCGCAACGCATCGGCGCCATCATGCGCGCTCCGATCGAGAAGGCGATCCGCACGGCATGGACCGCGGCTTCTGGTGGGCACACGTCGGATGGCTCTTCTTGCCGAATCCGGCGCGCCCGACGGTTTCGGAGCAGCGCCGGCTCGCGCCCGACCTGGCGAATGATCCCTTTTACCGGTTTCTGGACCAAACTGCAGTGCTTTGGCAAGTCGCACTCGGCGTGCTCTTGTTCGCAATCGGCGGCTGGTCGTGGATCGTGTGGGGCATCTTCGTCCGGCTCGTCGTCACGTACCACATCACGTGGTTCGTTAACAGCGCTTCGCATTGGACTGGGTATCGCACTTTCCGCACGGGCGATCGCTCCACTAATAATTGGTGGGTCGCGCTGCTCGCCTGGGGCGAAGGCTGGCATAACAATCACCATGCCTTCCCGTTTTCCGCGCGACACGGTCTCCGGTGGTTCGAACTGGACTTCACTTGGCTGACGATTCGGGCCTTGCAACTCGTTGGGATCGTCCGCAGCGTCAAACTCCCGACGTCGGCTATGCTGACCCGGTTACGCGTTCCCGGTCCGCCGGCAATGCTGACACCAAAGGCGGTCGGCGCGCCGGTGGCTGCCAACCGATAGCGGCGCAAAGGACCGACCTAATCAGGGCGGGCCACGCGAGAGGCTGTCTAGACGCCTAAAAAGTCATGTCAGGAAGCACGAGGACGTCTGCGAGCTTTCCATTGTCGTCCCATTTGTAGACGTACATCATCGTCTTTTTTCGCGCTTTTACCGTAAAGACGTAGGTCGTCGTGGGCTTGCGGCGATCGATGCTTTCGAGCGCGTATGTGCGTGGACCATATTTCGACAGCGCTCGTAGAGCCGCCAAGTGGTTCAAAGTGAGCACCGTGCGCATCTCCCTGGTGACGTTCGTCGTATTCGGTTTTCCCGCGATTGCGTCGTTAAGCCACGCGATCGCCGCTCGTATCCGCTGACGATCCCCTTGTGGAGGCGATGGTGGGGGCGCCGCGGCCGCTGACGCGCTAGCAGTGGACTCAGGGACCAGCACTTTATAAATCGCACGTACCGCCGTGTTG
This sequence comes from Vulcanimicrobiota bacterium, assembly GCA_019235995.1. GTDB lineage: Bacteria > Vulcanimicrobiota > Vulcanimicrobiia > Vulcanimicrobiales > Vulcanimicrobiaceae > Cybelea. Next base: position 5,523 of record JAFAJV010000022.1, on the reverse strand, counting down.
TAGCTATAGTATGGTGCATTCGAGAAAACGATGATCGCGAGATGGTCGTCGGGGAAACGTGCATTTTGAGTCGCCGATCCCGCCGCATTTCCGCCGTGCCAGATAAAACGATGGCCGTTCGGCATTTTGCCGGCCCGGATCCCCATGCCGTAGCCCTCGCCACCGGGACTCGACGCGGCCGGTCCCGGCGCGAACATTTCGGCTTGCGATTGCGGCGAAAGAATCTTGCCGCCGTCCAGCGCGGCGTTCCACTTCTCCAAATCCGAAACGTTGCTTACCAATCCGCCCGCCGCGCCGACCCAGCTGTAATCCCAAAATGGCGCCGGCTCCCATGGCCCGAGCGCGAAGCTGCTGTATTCGCCGGCGACGTTCGGCTTGACATTGTTCGAAAGGCGCAGGTATGTCGCGTGCATGCCAAGCGGTCCGAAGAAACGCTGCTGTAAAAAGTCGTGAAACGTCATGCCGCTCACCTTCTCAATCACCATCTGCGCCAGCATATAGCCCGTATTGCTATATTGCCAGCGTGTGCCGGGAGGGAAATCCAGCGGTAACGACTTCACGAGATCGACCGCTGCTTTCGGCGATAAGGCCGGTTGGCGCATCGCGTGCAGAAACGTCGGTGCCTCGACGTAGTCGGCGTAGCCGCTGCTCATGGTGAGGAGCTCGCGGAGCGTTACTTCGCTTGAGTGCGGTATCTCAGGAAAGTATTTAGAGAGACGGTCGTTAACGTTCAGTTTGCCTTCGTCTTGCAAGAGCAGGATCGATGCTGCGGCAAACTGTTTCGTATTCGAGCCAATCATATACGGCGTCGACGATTGCGCCGACACGTTAGGATTGACCGTGCGATAGCCGAAGGCGTGGACGTAGACGCTCTTACCGTCGCGCTCCACGCCGATAACGACGCTGGGTGCGAAGTGCCCCGAGACGGACTTCGCTCCAATGCGGTCGATGTCGGCCCGTTGCGCCGAGCTCACGCCGCTCGTCGTTTGCGCCGCTTGGCCCTGGGGTATGGCCGCAAGCAGGCCGACTACGGCGACGATCATGCAGAGTGCTGCGCTCTTCATCGTCCCGCCCCTAATGGTGACAGAGTATCGTGGCCGGCACCGACTTTGGATCGTTCCAGAACTTCATCATTGCGTCGAACGAGCATTGAGATCGAACCAAAGTTTGATGCCCGTCAACGTCGGCGAGAAGCAGAACGGAGCCGGGGATTTGCTGATGCACGGCAAGTGCATTCGGAAGCGCCGTGGATGGATCGCGCGTTGGATTGGCAACCATCACGTTTGGATGCCATCCTACGCGCAGGACGTGCGGCGCGTTCGTTGCGGGCCGAGGCCAGCCGGTGCAGTCCGCGGCACCAGGGCCCATGTGCGCGATCGGCGTCCAGTCCCAATACCGCCATACAAAACGCGGCGCCTCGCGAACTGCCGTCTGCCCGGCTTTGATGAACGCGTCGTAGTCGTTGACCGGCCCGTAGTCAGAGCAGGCGACACCGGCAAGAAGTCCGCCCTCTCCGGCGGTTATTTGCGCGTCTTGGGATGCGTTGCCGCGCGCTTCCGCTGCAGCTTTCTTAAAAGCATCGATCATGGCCATGTCGCCGCGGCCGACCTGCGCGAGCATCTTCGTGATCGCCGGCCACCCGACGTGTGCGTCTTGGCCCGCCGCAAGCATGAGCCCGACGAGCTGTCGCACGATCGGCGCCTTTGCGATAGCGACATCGTATGCCGCCCCAACGTTTTTACCGTGGAGCGCGCACGAAGCCGTTCGATCGCACCAGGCCGACATCTGCCGAAAGGTTTCGTTGAGTGCGCGAATTGCACGCGTGATATCGGTCGGCTGATCGACGCTGTGGTCCACGACACCGTCCAGCACCAAAGCCTTCACGCGGGAACCGTAGCGTTCTAGATACATTGCGGCATACAACGTTCCGTACGATCCGGCGTACGCGACAAGGCCGTCGTTCGGCGTCAAGGCGCGCCGAATACGCTCGATATCTTCGGCGGTTTGCACTGCCGATAGGTGTGGCATGAGCGCCGCGCTCAACATGAAACAGCTGGTAAAGTACTTAGAGTTCGTCGCTACGATGTTTTGAAATTGCGCCCGCGTCGGAGCCTGAGAAGACGGTGGCGGCGGCTTCGGTACGGCGTTGGGCTCACAGCGAATCGGATCGCTCTTGCCGACCCCACGCGGGTCAAAGCTCACCACGTCGTAGTACGTGCGGAACTTTGTGACTTGCTTTTCGGCTGCGCCCACCGTCGATTCGATGCCGACACCCGGTCCGCCGGGAATGACGAGCAGCATGCCCCGCTTCGGTGCCGTACCGATTGCCGGTATTCGCGCTATACGAAGGTCGAACGTCGCACCGTCCGGTTTCGACGGATCGATCGGGACAGGCAGCATCGCGCACTGCGCATCTTTAATCGGCGGACAGGGCGCCCAGTCTAAGGAAGAAGCGTCGGCGAGTGCGGCCGCAAGAGGACAACTCAGCAGCGCCAGCGATGCCACGATCGACGCGCACAAACAAAGGATAAGTGAACGTAGCAAAATCGCCCTCGGTGCAAAAGACGTTTGCCAGCTATTTTAAAACGAACGCGGAGCCGACCCTTCTAAAGCCGCGCCGAAGCTAGCGACCGCTTGGTAGTGCCTGCTTCAACTTAAAGACGACGCCGCAACCCAGTCCGTTGTTGCATTCTCGGTCACCGCCGTACTCCGTAGTGCCGTACAAATGCCCAGCTAAGTCCATGACGAGTCCGGTGACCGGCTCCATGCCGTCCCGCTTTCCCTTAAAGGGGTATAGTACCGTTTCATTGCCTGCGGTGTCGAGCTCGAAGATGGTACCGCAACCGTTACCGTCGTTGCACGAGTAGCCGCCGCCAAACTCCGTCGTTCCGTAAAAATTCCCAGCCGCATCTTGAATCAGGCCGCCGAATGGGGCGTCGCCATCGGAACCGCCCGCGAAATTGTACAGAACAGTTTCGTTACCACCCATGTCGATTTTGAAGACGATTCCATCGTAGAACTTCCCGCCGCAGCCGGCCGTTGCATATAAGGCGCCGTCCGAGCCCTGAAGCGGTGTGTCCATTGGGAACCCTCCGTCTGCGAAACAGGTGAATCGGTGCAAGATCGTTTCGTGGCCGTGAGGATCGAGCTTGAAGACGATTCCGCAGCCGGAGCCGACACAGTAGGAGGTACCGCCTTCGCTCGTCGTGCCGTATAAGTTGCCGTGCCGGTCGCGGATGACGCCGCCATACGGATGCGATCCGTCGGTGCCTCCGGCAAACCGATACAGCACGGACTCGTGGTTCGAGGTATCGATCTCGAAGACGGTTCCGCACCCTGCACCCTCGCAGCCGGTACCGCCGCCGGAAATGGTCGTTCCGTAGAGGTTACCGCGTGCGTCCCTGAGCAGGGTCGCGTAAGGGTATTCTCCGTCGGCGGCGCCGCCCGCGAACGTATACAGCGTCGTTAACCGTCCGCGGGCGCTGAGCTTGTAGACGGTGCCCTTCTCGTTCTGGCCGCCTTGACTCGTGGTGCCGTAGAAGTTTCCGGCGGGGTCGTTCACCAGGCCTCCGTCGGGACTCGCTTGTCGACCGAACGGCATATGGGCGGAAAAGCGATACAGCACGGAATAGTGGCCGCTCGCGTCGATTTTAAAGATCGTCCCCGTAGGGTTGTACACCGCATACCTACGGATGCCGCCGTTCCATGTGGTGCCGTAGGCGGTTCCGCCGACAAGGAGCAGGCCTGCAGCGGGATCGGCGCCGTCTCGACCATTTTCGAACAAGTGCAGGACTTGAAACGACTCCGTCGCGGCGCCGCGGCCGACGAGCGCTCGGCCGATCGGAGCCGTCACACCTGAACCGCTCCCATCGGAGCAGCCTGAGGCAGCGGCAGGTACGAGAACAAGAACGAGTACGAACGTCCAACGCGACATTGCGGCCCTCTTTTCTACGGCTGCTAATATGATTAAGCTACACCTACGCATTTGGGGCGTCAAGCTTGGTGTACAGCAGCCGACGCGCCACGCATGGCGCGACATTCCTAACGGCGCCGAGTGTATTTCTGGTAGCGCCAACGGGAATCGAACCCGCAAAATGTCCCGGCTCGTCCCGTCTAGTACACCGCGCAGATTTCTCCGGTAACGATGTTGGGCTTGGCGCCTTTAGCATGCTCCGCATCTCCTTCCTGCCGCAATTATTCAATCTGAGTAATCCATCAGCTGTGAAGGCGCTCTGTCATCCACTTTCGAGGCGCGGCCGTGCAAGCTTGCGAGGTGCCTGACAGCAACTCTTAGACGGGGGTGAACGTCGCGCTGCCGAAGGCCATGCACATGGACCGCATTGCCATACACGCATTGCGCTCGCTATCTCTATTGCTGCTGGCAGCTGGCCTCGGCGCCTGCGGGCGATGGATCGATTCGGCGCCATCGTTCGCACCGCGTGATCCTTACGCCGAGTCCACTCCGCGGCTCGACAAGGGTGATCGCGTGCTCTACAGTTTTGAGGGTTCGCCGGACGGTATGACCCCTTCGCAAGAGGTCGTTTTCGGGCCGGCAGGCACTCTCGTGAGCACCACCGACGTCGGCGGCCTTCACGAACCGCAGTGCGGGCAGGGCGGCTGCGGAGTAGTATATCAGCTCACGCCTGAGGGGAGCGGATATACCGAAGAAGTACTGCATTACTTTAAGGGACCGTCGTATGGCGACGGCGACGCGCCTTTCGGCAATTTGATTGCGGGCCCTCACGGCGAATTTTACGGCACTACGTACAGTGGCGGAAAAATGACGCAACTCGATGGAACGGTATTCGAACTGAAACGGACCAAACACGGCTATGCGGAAAAGATTCTGTACGAGTTTCCCGGCTATCCATACGATGGCGTGACGCCCTATGGCGGCCTGGTGCGGAGCTCGTCGGGGACGCTTTACGGAACGACCGGGTTCGGCGGAAAATACGGCTTCGGTACGGTCTTTGCGCTGGCGCCCGCCAAGGGCGGATTCGTGGAAACGCTGCTACACAGCTTCGACGGCCACGATGGCTCGGAACCCGTCAGCCAGCCAAGCATCGATGCGCATGGCTCGCTCTACGGCACGACCAACTCCGGTGGAGAGTCGTGCGGCGGTTATGGCTGTGGCGTAATCTTCAAAATGACAAAGACCGGCACGAGCTACGACTTTAACGTGATCAGCCTTCTCAGCAAGAAGATCCAGGGCTTCTTTCCTTCTTACGGAGTTTTGCTTGGCAATAACGGCACGGTTTATGCGACGACCCAAGCCGGCGGACGGCACGGATGCGGCACGATTTTTCAATTGAAGCCACAACGAGGGCGCTATGTTTCGACAATCCTCCACGCCTTTGATTGCGACGGCGGCCCCGAATCCCCGCACAGCGTACCTGCGAGCGGACCTGGCGGCGTCATTTACGGGACGACGGCGAATGGCGGCAACCCGGGTTGTCCGCCGTACACGTGCGGCACCATCTTCAGCCTCGTACCCTCGTCTAAGGGCTACCATCTGAGTACAGT
>JAFAJV010000081.1 GCA_019235995.1 Vulcanimicrobiota bacterium | reverse complement strand
GTTGGTGTAAGTAATAGCTTGCTGTTTCGTACTGAGGTGGAAGCGAGGTCGGAGTCGGAATCGGCGTGATCCCCAGCGTGGAACAGCTCATGCTCGGTGGAACGCTCGGCGAGGAGATCTCCGCGAGCGATGGAGGGTTCGGCTGTCCGCCCCGAAGCTTGCGTTCATCGAGCGCATCGAAGAGGCTCGAGGTCGCCGCGTCACCGTCCGCCGGCGACAGGCCTACCGACACGCCCTTGCGCTCATCCGGCAGCGACGAAAGCGTCGGCAGGCCGAAGACCGCCTCGATGAGCTTCGAGACCGAGCCGTGATCCGCGAAGTCGTGGACTACCACGCCCGTCTTCGAGAACGGCGAGATCACGAGCGCCGGCAGACGAACGCCGTCGCCGCACGGGTAGCCCTCTTCTGACCCGGTCTTGTCCTGCGGGCACGTCTGTCCGAAGCCCGGCGGCGTTAGGTGGTCGTAGAAGCCCCCGCTGTCGTCCCAGGTGACGACGATGATTGAGTCTTTCCAGTATTTGCTCTTGGCGATCGCGTTGATGACCTCCGCGAGATAGGCCTCCGCGACTTGATGGTCGGAGCTGCCGCTCCCGGGGTGATCGTCGTCGCCGACGTAGTACTTCTTGCCGGACGGGTTGCTGGTGAAGATCGGATCCGCGGGTACGAGGCCGTACGTGTTCTCGTTTCCGCCTTTTACCCAGAAGACGCCCGAAGACGGCAGCTTACCGCTCTTGATGTCCGCGATCAACCCGTTGCTCTGCGTGTTGTCGCGCAGCGTCCGCTTCTTCGCGAGGCCCGACTGCGGATTGTTGATATAGTCGAAGTAGAGCGGCGCGGTGTGATGCGCGGAGAAGCCCGCATTGGTGGTGTACAGCCCTTCTTCGTACCACGCCCACGGGTAGGACTGGCGATTGCTCTTCGCTTCCTTCGACATGTCGCGAGCGATGTAACCTACCGCTTTGGATTTGAGCGCCGCCGCATCCATCTTCGGGCTCAACAGGATCGGCATCGTGGCATAACTCTGGAACGTGCCGTTGTCTCCGGAGTAGGACGTAATCCCAAACGGCAGCTGCGAGTCGGGCGGATTGTCGTCGTTCGAGATCGGCACCCCGTCGGTATATCCTCCGCTGGGTATCGGCTGGGTGAGCACGCCCTCGCCGGCCGCGGCCTCGGTCTGTCCGGTTTGAGCGGCAAAGAGCTGGATATTGGCCGGCGTCGAGTCGCCGGTGTTCGCCTGGAAGTAGTGATCGAAGAGCGTGAAGTTCCTCGCGTAGTACCAGAGGTACGGGACGGTGTCGCAGTCGTACACGCCCTCGATCGCGATGGACTCGTTGTGCGACTCTATCTGTTGGGGGCTGGGAGTCGGACCGAGCACCGGCTGCCCGGCCTCGTTGTCAACGAGAAAATCGTCCATCTTGCCGCGATCGATGGAGACCTCTTGGTCGTAGCGGCCGTTGTTGCCGCCGTTGATGTCGGGCGCATCCGCAACATAGTTCGGACTGCTCGGATTTGCCGAAATCAGGAAGGGTCGCTGACAGCTCAGCGTCTCCGGATCGTATTGGCAATCCGTCGCTCCAGCGAGCGGCGTCCCGAGATTCTCGACGTACTGCCCCGGATCGCCGGGAAAGAGCCCGTAAATTTGGTCGAACGTGTGGTTTTCTTGAATCAGCACGAAGACGTGCTTGACCTTGGACGGCAGTAAGGTCGCGATCCGGCGATTGGCCGCGGCCCTCGCCTCCTGCGACGTCGGCGGCGTGATCGAGGAGCCGCCGTTTACGCCTCCACATGCCGCCAGCGCGCACGCCGTGGTGAGAATTGCGATACTCGCCGCTAAACGACGCATTCTGTACCCGCCTTTCACGAAAAGTAGCCTAGTTTCAAACTAGCAGACGGCAAGCCGGTCCTACAACGCGGGGAGAAACCAGTTTGATAAGCTGAAATTGCGGTTCTTAAACGTCCGTTATGGGAGGCGGATTCAGGCTTTCCTCATGGGTTCCGGATAGCGTTGGTGTGGGATACTACGAACATTAAGGAGGCTAGCGACATGGCCCATCACTCGACAGGCTTCACGCGGCGTGCGTTCCTGGAGGGCGCGATCGTTCTGCCTGCGCTCGCGGCCGCCGTTACTGGGGTCGCCGCGGCGGACGCGTCGAAGGCACCCCAGGCGCAGATGCACTATCAAACGTCGCCAAACGGCAACATGCACTGCGCGATCTGCAAGTTCTTCATCCCGGGGAAGGACGCGTCATCGAACGGCACCTGCCAGATCGTGGACGGGTCGATCTCTCCCAACGGCTACTGCATGGCGTACACGCCCAAGTCGTCCTAGGGGCGGCGTCGCCTTAAGGTTCTTGCCCTAGCTCTTCTTGCGCGTGCGCGCCGCCTTTTTGGCGCTACCGGTGCGTTTGCGCGTCGCCGCCCCCTTTCGCGCGTGCGCCGCGCGATTGGTCTGCGGGTGCACGCCGAGCTCGTGCCAATCCCCTTCGCCCAGCTCGACGCCGTAGTGCTTCGCGGCCTTTTTGATGTTGGCAAAAGCGAGGGCGCGATCGGCCTCGGAGGCGTCGGTCACCTGGTCGAAGCGGGCGACCGCATTGCGCACATGGCGGGCGTCGGTCATCGGCTCCTTTCGCTGCTTCGGAAACGCATAGACGCTCGACGGCAGATCGCTGCGCATCGTCAGTCTGCCATGTTTTTCGTGGGGCTTCCAAGTTGCTCTCATGAAGCGTTCCTTACCCGCCTCCCGGCGGATCGGAACGCCTCGGGCGCCGCAAGGTCGTTCTCCTACTAGGGATCCTCCTCGCCGAGATAGGCGCTTGCGCCGGGCTGAAACGGCGGCGCGTCGATGTGCTTGAACGCGCGCGCCTTCTGCGTGAAGTCGAAGGCGTCCATGAGATCGTCCGCGCGTTGATCCGCCCCGCCGAGCGATCCCTTCGGTATTCCGAACGCCTCTTCGGTGAAGGCCAAGATGCTGCCGAACTCGTGCTGCCGCTTCGAAATGTAACCGCGCCGCGCGTACGGTGAGATGACGATCAGCGGCACGCGGAAGCCGAGCTCGTAGTGGTTGTCGATCGGCGGCGCGACGTGATCGTACCAGCCTCCCCAGTCGTCCCACGTGACGAAGATGGCGGTGTCGTTCCAATATTGGCTTTCGCCGATCGCGTTGACGACGGCCGCGACCCACGACGGCCCCTTGGCCGTGCCGTGCTTTCCGGCGTGATCCGACCACGGCCCGCCCGGCATGATCCACGTCACGCCGGCGAGTTGTCCCTTCGCGATGTCGCTCAGAAAGGTCGTCGACGGCCAAATGACGTTCTGGTATTCGCTGCCGTAGCGAACGTGGCGAACGGCATCGTAGGCGTGCCAGAGGCCGGGACCGTCTTGCTCCTGATAGTAGCGCCACGAAACGCTCTTCGCATCGAGCAAATCGGAGAGCACCACCGGATTGAAGCACGGAAACGGCGACGGGCCGGCCGTGCCGGCGAGCGGATCGATCGTTTCGACGGTCGTCGACTTGGGCGCGTCGCAGCCCCCCGGGGCCCCGGCCTTCGTGTCGCCGACGTGGGGGTTTGCCGCGACGAAATATGGTTCCAAGGATTTATCCGTTGAGCGTCCGCTGATGATGTAGAGATGCGCGGGGAAGCTCGGGCCCTCGTTGCTCTGGAACATGTGGTCGGCGAAGGCATATTGCGTCGCCATCTCGTGATACGGCTTGACCTCAGACGGCGGTGCGTACCCGAACGGGCGCAGGTGGAGCTTCTGCGGCAGCCCTCGATCGAAGCCGTCCATCTTGCCGTCGTCGTAGTCCGTGACGAAGGAGTCGTGTCCGTGTGCCAAGTCGTAGCCCGCCGCCATGGAGACCGGCCGCAGTGGCACCGGATTGCCCTGCGAATCTATCGCCGTCTTCGCGATGTCGGCGCCCGGCAGACCCTGAAACAGATAGTCCGGCGTGCGGTTTTCCTGAAAGACGATCACGACGTGGCGAATCGGCTCGCGCTTACGAAGCGGCTGGGCTGCCGAATAGGCAACGGACTCCTGCGCGGCGCCGAGCGGCGGCATCATAGGCGATTGAGACTGGCCGCTGCAGGACCAGAGAACGGCGGCTAACCCGGCGCCAACCAACGCGCGGTTCGTTCCCACGACGATCAGCCTACCGAACCGCTCTCAGAACTTCCTGAGTCGGCGTTTTGAGAGGGCGCTGATTGGCGCGGTCGCGCGCGGGCAATACGATGCAGTAGATGCTGGCAACCGCGTTCATCGCGGCCCTGGCGGGCCATCTGCACACCTGGCCGTGCACGGCGGGACAGGCGAGAGTTTCCTCCACGTGCGGCACCTACACGGTCTATGAGAACCGCGCCACGCGTTCGGGGCGCACGATCGATCTGAGCTTCATCGTCATCAAGGCGGCGCACCCGTCGCACCGCGCCATCGTGTGGAATCCCGGCGGGCCGGGCGCCTCCTCCACGGCCTCGGCGGACGCCGTCGCGGACGGCGGCTTTCCGCGCGAGCTGAGCGCGCTGCGGGACCGCTACGACGTGCTGCTCGTGGACAATCGTGGAACGGGCAAGTCGGCGCCTCAGCTTTGCAACTTCGCGCCCGCGGACCGTCCCGCGCTGTACTTCATGGGCCTCTGGCCCGACGCGCTCGTGCGCGGCTGCCGCGCGAAGCTGGCGCGTACCGCCGACCTGAGCCTCTATACGACATCGAACGCTGCGGACGATCTCGACGAGCTTCGCGCGGCGCTGGGATATCCTGCGCTCGTGCTCGACGGCGGCTCGTACGGGACGCGCTTCTATCTCGACTACGCGCGCCGGCATCCATCGAGCGTCGAGAGCATCGTGCTCGACGGCGTCGCGCCGCCCGGCCTGCTGATCATTCCGCTCGAGGACGCCAAGGGTGCGCAGGATGCGGTGACCCACGTCATCACGGCGTGCCGCGCCGACGTTGCCTGCAACGCAAACTTTCCTTCGCTGGAAGCGCACTTCGACGCGCTCGTCCAGCGCTTCGACCGGGGCCCCGTGCCCGTACCGCTCGAGGACGCGGCGAGCAAACGCGTCAACCTGGTGCGCCTCTCGAAGGAAGTCTTCGCAGATCGGCTCCGCCAGCTGCTCTACGACCCGGCCGGCGCCGCGTACGCGCCGTTCATCATCCAGCGCGCGTACCTCGGTGATTACGCGCCGCTCGCGACCATGGTGGATATGGTCGCGCAAGGGCTCTCGCAGGAGGTCGCGGGCGGCCTCAACCTATCGGTCACCTGCGCCGAAGACGTGCCCTTCATCACCGAGAGCGACGTCGCGCGCACGAGCGCGAGCTCGTTCGAAGGCGACCTGCGGGTTCGGGCCCAGCAGCGCGCGTGCCGCATCTGGGACGTCGCGCCGGCGCCGGCGTCGTTCGTCCGGCCCGTGCGCAGCGACGCTCCAATTCTGATGATCTCGGGCACCGACGACCCGACGAGTCCGCCTGCCTATGCGCGCGAGGCCCTGCGCTATCTGCGCAACGCGCGGATGCTGCTCGTTCGCAACGCGTCACACGGAACCGAAACGCGCTGCGGCGACCGGATCATCGTCGAGTTCATTCGTGCGCGCAGCGCCAAGGGACTGGACCTCAAGAGCTGCGAGAACGAGTATCATCGGCCGCCGTTTGCCACCTCGATGGCCGGCTTCGGCGATTGACGGCTTCTCGACCAACCGCTGACCGAACCGCAGCACGTTCGCGTTCGCGTACGACGATGACCGGAACCGGCGCGTCGCGAAGCACGGCTTCCGCGACGCTTCCCATGAGAAGCCGTTTGACGCCGCCGCGTCCGTGCGTCCCCATGACGATCGCATCCGCGCCGAAGTCCCGCGCGTAATTGAGGATCTCGGACGCAGGCAGCCCACGGCGCATCTCGCCGCCGGCGATCAAGCCCTTTGCCTGCGCCTTTCCGGCGGCCGACGTGATGATTCTTTTGGTCGATCGCTCCACGTCGGCGATCATGAGGTCCAGCGCCGGACTGGGGGGCATCGTGCCCACGATCATCACGGGATCGACGACGGAGCAGACGCCGAGCTCCGCGCGCTCGGTTTCCGCGAGCTTCAGGGCGACCTCGAAAGCCTGTTCCGCGCAGCGCGACCCGTCGAGCGCCACGGCGATTTTCTTGAACATGCGCACAGCCTAGCGGCCCGCGGCGAATTGGTTGTGAAGCCGGCGAAGGCGGTTCTTCACAATCGCTTCACGAGAACGGTTAGAGGGACGGCGCGACGCCTGCGGCGTACTGCGCCGCATGTCGACTCGGGGCGCGGTCTGGGTAGCGTGGGGCGTCGCCGCAGTCGTCGCAATCGTGCACTTCGCGGTTGCTACGCAATATGGCGCGTTCCGAAACGAGTTGTATTTCATCATCTGCGGGCGCCATCCGGCTTTCGGGTATGTCGATCAGCCGCCGCTGGTTCCACTGCTTGCGGCGCTGACTCAATCAGCCGGCATCAACCTCTGGTTGCTGCGCCTTCCCGCCGTCCTCGCTGCCGCGTTCCTCGTGCCCGTCACGGTGATGCTCGCACAACTGCTCGGCGCGACCACGCGCGGTGCCTGGCTCGCCGCGGTCGCTGCGGCCAGCGCGACCCTCGTGACAGCGATGACCGCGACGCTGTCGACGGCGACCTTCGAACCCATCGCATTTACGCTGATCGCCTACTTCATCGCACGAGGTCTGCTCCTCGAAGAACGCCGCGCGTTTCTATGGGCCGGCGCGATCGCCGGGCTGGCCTTCGAGGCGAGGTACGGCGCCTTCTTCTGGGCGCTCTGGCTCGCGCTGGGGCTCGCGCTGGCGGGCCCGCGTGCGCCGCTGCGCTCGCGCGAGTTTTGGTTCGGCGCGCTCATCTTCGCGGCGCTCGCTCTGCCGAACGTTATCTGGCAAGCCGTTCACGGGTTTCCGTTCATCGAGCTGGTTCGAAACGATAACTCCGGAAACTTCACCGGAACGCCGCTTTACTTCGTAACGGACCAGATACTCTCGGTCAACATGCTGCTCGCACCCCTCTGGATTGCGGGGATCGTCGCGCCGTTTACCTCGAGGCGGCTTGGCGCTTTTCGCTTCTTGCCGATCGCCTTCGTCGCGATGGCGATCTTCATTCTGGTCACCCACGGCAAGAGCTACTATCTCGCGGGCGCGTATCCGACGCTGTTCGCGCTGGGTGCCGCCGCCTGCACGCGCGTGCCGCGCTGGCTCGTCGCGGTATGGGCGGTGCTCATCGCCGCCAACGGCGCGGTCTCGCTGCCGCTCGTGCTGCCGGTACTGCCGCCCGACCGCCTCCAAGCGATGATGGACAACATGCATCCGCGGCCGCGTCCGGTCGAAGCCGCGGGCATCGGTGCGCCGCTCATGCAGATGCTGTCCGACGAGTTTGGCTGGCAAGGTCTGGCGCGCGCCGTCGAGGACGCGTACGGCGCTCTGCCGCAGGCGGACCGCGCAAAAGCGGCGATCTTCGCCTCGAACTACGGCGAGGCGGCGGCGATCGATTATTACGGCTACGGGCTCCCGCCGGCACTCAGCGGCAATAACAACTATTATCTCTGGGGACCGCGCGGGTACGACGGTTCGGTCCTGCTCGCCGTCAACGCCGATCCCGCGCAGTGGTCGAAGATCTGCGATTCGGCCCGCGTGGTCGCTACCTTCGGCTCGTCGCGCTATGCGATGCCGTACGAGCGCAATCGTCCCATCGTCTTATGCCGCGGGATGCATCCCCCGCTTCCGCAGCTCTGGCCGGCGTTCAAGCACTACGGCATCGAGAACCTCGGTCGTCCTACGTTTCAGATGCGCTAACGCGCGTATTTGAGCGCCATGCGGAAGATGGTCCCGCAGCCGTTTCGATGGCAGGCCATTCCGCCGCCGTACGCAGTGGTGCCGTAGAGCGAGCCGTTGAACAAATACAGCGGAGCTTGCGGCAGACTCCCGTCAAAGCGTCCTCGGAAGCTGTGGAGGACGCGTTCGTTACCGGACTCGTCGACCGTGAAGATCGTACCGAGGCCGAACGCGCTGGCGCCGCCGCCCGCTCCTCCGGACTGCGAGACGCCGTAGAAGCTGCCATTGGAATAGATCAACGGGCCGGCGGGAGACGCGGCGTCCGGCTTGCCCTCGAAGTTATAGAGCGTGGTAAGCGTCCCCGACGGAGTGATCGAGAAAAACGTCCCTTGGTCATAGACGCCCTCCGTGAGCGTAGTTCCATACAGGAGGCCGTTGACGGCGATAAGTCCGTCGGGAACCGCGCCCTCGGAACCGCCGGCGAACCGGTGCACGACTCGTTCCTTTCCCTGGAGCGTCACCTTGTAGATCGTGCCGCATCCGCTCGTTCCGCATCCGCCGCCTTGGAGGCCGCCCTCGTACGTTGCGCCGTAGAGCTCGCCGTTGAACGCGACGAGTCCCGGATACGGCCCGGCGCCGTCGCCCTTGCTCGCGCTCTTGAAGCGATAGAGGAACCGCTGTTTGCCGCTCGTCGTCAACGAATAGATCGTGCCGCAGCCCACGTCGCCGCACGCCATCGTCCCGCCCTTGGCGGTCGTGCCATAGAGCCGGTTCTTTATGACGATCACAGGTGCGACTGGATATGCACCGTCCGTCATGCCGTCGCTGTCGCCCTTGAAGCTGTGGACGACATGCTCGGAGCCTAGCGTGTCGACCTCATAAACGGTTCCGTGTCCGAACGCTCCCCCGCTCGAGGTCGTGCCGTAGAGCTGACCTTTGTACAACGTCAGGCCGGAAAATGGCCAGGACCCATCGTCGGCACCATTGAGATCCCCTTGAAAGTTGTAGATCACGTTCTCATTTGACGACGCGTCGAGCGAGAACACGACGCCGCAGCCCTCCCAGCACTTGTTGCCGTTACCGAAGCAGGATTGCGAGCAGAAGTTCTTCGAACCGGCGAGCGTCGTGCCGTACAGGAGGCCGCCGACCGCGATCAGTCCGCCGTTCGCCACGGCGCCGTCGGGCGTTCCTTTGAAGCGATAGAGCACGTCGTAACGCGGCGTCGCCATGGTGATCGCCGCGTGCGACTGGGCGCCCATCGGGACTCCTGGTTGCCCCACGGGAACCGTTCCGCATGCCGATAGGAACACCGAACTGAACACGGCAATAGCCCTGCCCGGCGCGAGCTTCATGAGATAGCGTTCCACGGCGAGCTCATAAGCACTAGCGCTTCTTTACCCAAATGGGTAACGACGTAACTGTTGATGCGAATACTGGCGGTAAACCTGCGGGCGGGCGGAAATGCCGCCACGATATCGCGCGTGCTGCAGCGAGCGTCCTACCTCGACGCGGACACGCTGGTTTTTTCAGAGTACCGAGACAACGCCGTCGGGGCGAAGCTGCGGTCGGAGGCCGAGCGCAGGGGCTTTGCGCACCAGGCCTCCGGCCCAGCAAGGCGCGGAAACGGCGTGCTGATTGCCGCAGTGCAGGACTTTCGAAGCATACCAAACCCTTTCGGATTGGCAGAGGACGAGTATCCCGGCGCGGTCGTTCAAGCCACTTTCGGCGACGTTGACCTCTACGGTGTTTACTTGCCGGGGCAGGACCGTAAACGCCCGCACATGCGCTGCTTGATCGCGCTGGCCCAGCGGACGAAAGAGACGGGCGGTTCCGTGATGTGCGTCGGCGACTTCAACTCCGGACGCAACGAGACCGATATCGAAATCAACGTGCGCTCGGGACGAATTCGCGACGAGTTCAGCACCGCGGACCTGTACGCGCAGCTCGAGACCAGCTGGACGGAGGCCTGGGCCTACCTGCATCCCGGCCGGTTCGAGTTCAGCTGGTATCCGTTTCGGCTCGACCCGGATCACGCGAGCAGGTCGGGATGGCGCATCGACAAGGCGTTTCTATCGGCGGCGTTGCTTCCGCGGCTGCGCAGCGCCGAGTACGATCACGGGATTCGGCGCGACCGGCTCTCCGACCACTCCGGCCTGATCGTCGAGGTCGACGTGTAGGCCGGGGGGCGCCAAGCGCCCGCCCCTGGAAGTCTCCCGGCCGAGGAGGACCCATATAATGACCCAGACTCAGCCTGCATCCCAGATTTTCGCGAAGACGTATACGCTGCAGGGGACGCTGCTCGAAGCGTGTTCCTGCCGTACGCTGTGCCGCTGCTGGATTGGAGAAGATCCCGACGGCGGCGCGTGTGACGCCTTCAACGCCTATCACATAGATAAGGGCGAGATCAACGGCGTCGATGTAACCGGATTGAACTACGTGCAAGTCGTCAAGATTCCGGGAAACGTTCTCGCGCCAAAGACGTGGAAGCGCGTTACTTATGTGGACGCGAGGGCTACCGATGAACAGCGAGCTGCGATCCTCGACGCGTGGCACGGCCGTCTCGGCGGACCGCTCGCGGACCTCAACGGCCTCGTCGGCGAAGACATCGCCGTCGAAACTGCGCCGATCGAACACAATCTGAAAGGCGGCGAAGGTACGCTCACCGTCGGCAACAAGGTGCGCGCGACGATGGCGCCCTACCGCAGCGCATATGGCGCGGTCACGACGCTGCGCGACAGCCTCTTCAGCACGATCGCCGGGGCGCCCGCGTACGTGGCAAAGGCCGCCGAGCACGTCGTCAACATACCGGAACACGGAATGGTCTGGACGTTCAAGGATCGCAACGCGATTCAGGGCGACTTTCTGCTAGAGGCGTAAGACAATGGCGGCGAAGGCCGCGCACCCCACGCGCGTCAATACGATCGGCGTCCTCGGTTGCGTGATCGCTGCCGCGTGGGCGGTTTGCGTGTGGGTGGAGCTCAGCGGCAACGCCGCGCGACTCCACCATCACGCGCTCTACGAGAATGCGCAGCCGTACTGGCTCTCCGCGCTCGCCGTGCTGGGTGCATGGCAGTTCATGACCGCCGCGATGATGCTCCCCTCGTCGCTTGGCGTCATTCGCCTGTACGCGGCGACGGCGGGGCGCGCGCCGGATTATCCACTCGCGCTGACCCTGTTTCTGGCCGGCTACTTCTTGGTCTGGACGGCCTTCGCGCTGGCGGCATTCTCCGGCGACATGCAGCTGCACCGCGCGGTCGACGCGTGGCCGTGGCTCGCGGCGCACGCCACGCTGATCCCGGCCGCGACGCTCGGCCTCGCGGCCGTCTATCAGTTCACGCCGCTCAAGGACGCCTGCCTGAGGGCCTGCCGTCACCCCGGCATCTATCTCATGCGGCACTACCGGCGCGGCGCGCTCAATGGGTTGCGCCTCGGCTTCGGTCACGCGCTCTACTGCCTCGGCTGCTGCTGGGCCCTGATGCTCGTCATGTTTGCGGCGGGCGTCGCGCATCTGGCTTGGATGGGCGTGCTCGCGGCGATCATGTTCGTCGAGAAGGCGACACCCGCAGGCAACCGGATCGTCGCGCCCGTCGGTGCGGCGCTCGGCGTGCTCGCCGGCATCGCGCTCATCGCGCCCGGAGTGATTCCCGGGCTGTAAATGACGGAAACGAAGAGCCTGCGCGTCGGAATCGCCGGGACCGGGAAGATGGGAAGCGCGATCGCGCGCAACCTGCTCGATCGCGGCTATCGCGTCTCCGTGTGGAACGTCGATCCGGGCCTCATGGATCCGTTGGCCGCCGCGGGCGCGACGCCGTTCGAGCGCCTCGAGTCGCTGGTAACGAGCGTCGATGCGCTCGTCGCGATGCTCTGGGACGACGCGGTCGCCCGCGAGGTCTCGCTCGGGCGGATCATCCCGGCGGCGCGCGAGGAAGAGCTGGTTATCGAGTGCACGACGCTCTCGCCGCAGATGTACGAGGAGCTCGCGGAGGCGGCCGCGCGGCGCGGCGTCGAGTTTCTCGCCTGTCCGGTCATCGGCAGCGTCGACGGTGCGCGCGACGGAAGTCTGACGCTCTACCCGGGAGGCAGCCGCCGGGCCTTCGATCGCGCCGAGGAACTCTTGCGCGCGATGGGCTCCGCCATTTGCTTTACGGGATCGCCGGCGGCGAGCGGTCACCTCAAGCTCGCGAGCAACTGCATGCTGGGCGCGATCGCGGATTCGATCGGGGAGCTGCTCAACATCATGGCGCGCGCGGGCGTGGATCGCGCTCTCGCCGTCGACACGCTCGTCTACATGCTCGAGCGCGTCGCGAGTAAGCGCCAACAGCTCCTCGAGCGCGACACGCGCCCACGATTTTCGGCAGGCGCCCTGCTCAAAGACCTGCGCCTGGCTCGGGCGGCGCGGCAGCGATTGAGCGTGACCGCGCCGGTATTGGAGTGCACGCACGCGGAGTTCGAGAAGGCCGTCGCGACGGGTCTGAGCGACGAGGACTACATCGCCGTCAGCTTGGCGCTGGAGCGGACCGAGGCGCTTTCGTGAGGGCATGAGCCCCGGCGCGCTGTTCGTCAGCAGGGCGGGTGCCGACGCCGACTTCGCCGCGGTCATCGGCGAGATTTTGGAGTCCGCCGGCCACACGGTCGTCCTTCAGCAGTGGGATTTCGCCAACCGGAATTTCATGGAGCGCATGCATTCGGCGCTGGCGGGCGGCGCGCGAGTGATCGCGCTGCTCTCGCGGGAATACCTGGATAGCCCGCACTGCCAAGCCGAATGGCAAAACGCGATCGCCGACGATCCGCTCAACACGGCGTCGCGGCTGATCTTGCTGCGCGTCGCGGAGTGCGAGCCGACCGGGCTTCTCAGCGGCCTGGCCTACTGGGATCTCGTTCCTATCCGCGACGACCGCGCCTTGCTGCAGGAGATCGTGCTCGACGCCCTGCGAGAAGAGCGCCGAGGTACCGCCCCGAGCGGGCCGTATTGGCGTGCGCCGCGCTCCGTCGTGGACGCCGAAGCCATCCGGCCGGTTTCGACCTTCAGCGCGCGCGAGGAAGAGCTCGCCGCGATCTCCGCCGGCCTCGCGAGCGACGGCGCGATCGCCGCGGTGTATGGGCTCGGGGGCGTCGGCAAGACCTCGATAGCGCGCGAGTATGCGTGGCGTAATCGCGAGCGCTATTCAGTCGTTTGGTGGCTCACGGCGCAGACCGAGGACGGAATCATCGAGGGACTATTGCGCCTCGGAGCGATCTTCGTGCGCGGGCTCGACCAGCTGGCCGATCGGCGCGCCGCGGCGCAACGGGTGATCGGCTCGGTGCTGCAAGGTTTTTCGAAACCCGTGCTGTTGATCTTCGACAACCTTGAAGACGAGCGGCTGGTGCGCACGTGGCTTCCCCGAACCGGCGCACGCGCACTGGTGACCTCGCGCAACGCGGCGTGGGGCGCCGAAGTCGCGGCGATCCCGCTGCACGCGTGGGAACCGGAGACGGCAGCCCGTTATCTCCAACGCGAGAGCGCGCGGACCGATCTAAGCGAGGCAGACGCCTGCGCGATCACGGACGCGCTCGGCGCGCTTCCGCTCGCGCTCTCGCACGCCGCGGCGGCACTGCGCAGCCACCGGATGGTCACGCCCGGACGATACCTCGAGCGCATCGGCGATTACCTGAAGAGCGCGCCTCGCGCCTCCGAATATCCACAATCGGTCTTTGCGACGTTCAACGCGGCGATCGTGCAAGCGGAAAGTGAGGCTCCCGGCGCGGCAGCGGCGCTCTGCTTCGCGGCACTTTTTGCGCCCGATGCCATTCCCGACGAGCTCTTCCGGCAGCCCGTCGAGAGCTACGGCGAAAATCTGCGGCCGGCCCTCTCGAACGGCGCGAGCACGCGGGACCTGCGTTCCGCGCTCGCCGACGAATTCGAGCTGGACGAGGCGCTGGGCGCGCTGAATCGCCTCTCGCTGCTCGATTTCTCCGAGACGGCTCGCACCTATGCCGTTCACCGCCTCGTGCAGCTCGCGTCGCAAGACACGATCGCGGCCGAGACGCTCGCGTGGCGCGACTGCGCCGTCGCGGCGGCGGATGCGGCATTCCCGCCGGTCGAATTCGCCGCGTGGCCGGAATGCGAGCGTTTGTTGCCGCACGCACGAGCGGCGTTGGAGGCGTTGCCGGACGGCAGCGCGTTTCTACCGGCGAGCCGGCTTGCCCACCGCTGCGCCGTCTACCTCTGGAGGCGAGCCGAATTCCGGGCCGCCGAGCTGTTGTTGATGCGCTCGCTCGCGATTTGCGAACGCGCGTGCGGGCCGGCCGATCCCGGCGTGGCGCGGGCTCTCAACGATCTCGGCAAGGTGTACGTGGACGAATGCCGCTACGACGAGGCCGAGCCGCTGCTCGCGCGCGCACTGCAGATCTGCGAAAATGCCGCGGCGCCGGATCCGCTCGACCGAGCCAACATCTTGAACAATCTCGCCGTGATTTGCCGCGAGCAGTGCCGGTACGACGACGCCGAACGCCTCTACCGGCGCTCCCTGGAGATTCTCGAGCGCGGCGTGGGCGAGGAGCATCCGGAGTTCGGCCGCACGCTCAACAATCTCGCCGGCGTGTACGTCGACCGCGACGACGCCGAAGCGGAGAAGGTGCTTTCCCGAGCGCTCGCCGTCAAAGAGAAGACGCTCGGGCCCGACCACCCGAACGTCGCCTACACGGTGGAGAATCTCGCGATCGTGCGACGCAACCTCGGGAATCTTTCCGAGGCGGAGGCGCTCCACAGGCGCGCGCTGGAGATTCGCGAGAAAACCCTGGGTGTGGAGCATCCCGATGTGGCGTTGAGTCTCCACGGCCTCGCCAACGTGTTTGGAGATCGGGCGCGTTATGACGAGGCCGAGGCGCTGCACAAGCGCGCCGTGGCAATCTGGGAGAAGACGCTGGGGCTCGACCACCCGTACGTCGCGCACGGCTTCAGCGGGCTCGCGCTGCTCTACCGCGAGCAAGGCCGTTACGAAGAGGCCGAGCCGCTCCATCTGCGCGCGCTCGCCATTTTTGAAAACGCGGTCGGCCGCGATCACCTGTACGTTGCGACGAGTCTGCGCGAATTAGCCCGACTCTATTCCTTGCAGGGCCGCTCCGACGAGGCCGAGACGATGCTGGCGCGGGCCCTTGCGATTCGCGAGGAGGCGCTCGGGCCCGACCACACGCTCACCAAGTCCCTGCGCGAAGACCTGGCCGGCGTCCGACAGAAGCGTGTACCTCTCAAGCGATCTTCATAGGAGTTGCACCATGTCGAAAGACGGCGGCATTATCGGCGTTTCAGATCACGGCGGATGGGCGGTGCTCGTTACCGCGGCGCGCGATGGAACGCTCCTCGACCGCCGCCGCGTCGAGCTCGTCGATGATAGCCTGCCGGCGCTGCCGCATCACCACGAGGGTCAGATGTTGCCGCCGAACGAGGCGGTGGCCTTGGTCGAACGCGTGCGCGCCTCGGCCGAGCGGCATGCCGCGTTCGCGTTGGACGCCGTGGCATCGGCGGTGCCCTGTATTCGCGGCATCGCCCTTCGCGACTGCCCGCGGCTGCCGCCGACTATTGCCGAACGCCTCAGAGATTATCGTTCGCGCAACGTCGCCGATTGGGTGATGTACCGCCGTGCCCTGGCCGCCGCCGCGGAGTCGCGCGGCTGGCCGGTCCACTGGTACGACCCGAAGAACGTCTTGGCGGTGGCCGGCGAAGCGGTGAACATCAGGAACGCCGTCGGGGCGCCGTGGAACGCGGACCACCGGCTTGCCATGGCGGCTGTCATCGTCACGGCGAAGGCGCCTGCGCGGAGATAGTCAGCAGCCGCCCTTCATGCCGAACGTCAGGACGCCCGAATCGATCTCTTCCCCGCCGTAAACTCCCTCGTAGATGCCAGTGCCGACGCTGCCGTTCTCGGCCGAAGCGACGAACACCAAGCCTTCGTTCTGGCCCGACGCACCCGGCGATTGGATCGTCGCCACGAGGGTGTGCCCGATGACCTGGAAGGTGCCGCCGTCGCCGACGCCGCGCAGCGAGGCCTGGCCGCTGTGCCGCCAGCCGAGACTGCCGTTATCGGTGAGCGTCAGGCAGTAATTGCCGTTGGCGCCGCGCGAGTGCGTGATGGTCAGCGGCCAGTTTCCGCTGTAGCTTCGCCCTCCGGCGGCGTCCGCCGAGACGGCCATCGCCATTGTCGCGGCGATCGTGACGAAAATTTGTTTGAAGATCATGCGCCGAGTGTGAGCGATAGTGATGAAAAAAGCCTGAAGCCGAGATCTCGCGAACAGTCCACTCAGCAAAGATCCTTGGAGGAGAAACGATGCTTCGACCGTTTTTCAGCGCTGCGTGCGCAATCGCTCTACTTGCCGGTCTGCCGGAGGCGGCGCGCGCCGTTGCGGTCAACGGCAACGGCACGGCACAGAACGTGCCCTACGTGATTGGCTTCCATCCGCTGCATTCGAGCCAAACGCCCTATCTTGGTCAGATGCACCTGAACTTCAACCACGGCATAGTGAGCGGAACGTACACCGACATGTCCATTCGGCCGGGCAGTCCGTTTGCCAACGCGCATAACATCCCGGTATCGGGAGGCCTGAGCGGCTCTCAAATAACGCTCAACATTCGGCAGATCACGTTTCGCGGGACGCTCACCGGCGAAAAGATGAGCGGCAGCGCGACGATCCGTGGTTCGATCTACACGTTTGCGGCACAACAGGGAACGCCCGGCAGCGGCAAGCATTAACGCGCCCGGGTTTCCCCATCTAATTAGGAGCTAACGACGGCGCTATTGAGACATGGCGGCGCTTGCGGTCGCCGGACGGGTTGAAATCATGGCGTGCATAGACGTGTGTAAATTCGGCCCCGAGCAACATAATTTGCGCCGAGTAATTGACCCAAACCAAGAAGACCACGATGCCGCCGAACGTGCCGTAGCCGGACGAGACGCCGGCGTGACCGAGATACCATCCTAGCAAGAACTCGCCGACGACGAACAGCAGCGCCGAGGCGCCGGCGCCCCACCAAACGTCCCGCCACGCGATCCGGCATTCGGGCAGGTACTCGAAGAGCAGCGCAAAGAGCGCCGTGATCATCGCGAACGAAACGGCGAAATCCAGCACTTTCGCGATCGTGGCGAATCCCGGAGAGATGTGAGCCAGCGAGGCGTCTGCGACGGTCAAGGTTGCGTTGACGCCCAGCGAAACCAACAGCAAGAATGCGATCGAAAGCACCGCTCCAAAGGAGAACAGCCGTCCCTTGATCGTCTCGAGAAGCGTTCGTTTCTCCGGCTTGACGTCCCAAACGGTGTTGAGCGCCTCTTGGAGCGAGGAAAAAAGGCCAACCGCAGCCATTATGAAGACGGCCCAGCCAATGATTTGCGTCAGTGCTCCGGCTCTGCGCTGGGAAAACGTCGCCGCGACGATCGATTTGATGCCGTTCGCCGCGGACGGCCCTGCGGTGCTCGCCATATAGCCGTAGAGCCGATTGAGCACGCCTTGATGGTGACCAAGGAAGAACCCGGCGATCTCGACGACGACGATGATGAGCGGCGCGACGGCGAAGAGCGTGAAGTATGCGATTGCGGCGGCCAGCCACTGCGCCTTGTGCCGCTGGAATTCCGCAATGGTTTCCTTTACGAGGGTTACTACGGCTCGGGAGGTCTGACGCCACGGCGCGCCCATGCCACGTCCTCCTTTATGTTCTCGATCGTCTGCTCCGGAACGAAAGGGGCCGCATCTGCTACCTTACGCTTTCCAAGCAATGCAAGTCCCGCCGTGACCCCGCCCCAAATGACCGTAGCGATCAACACCGCCAGCCACAGGGGCAGTACGAGCGCCAGCGTGACGATGCCGAGCGCGGTGAGCGACGCCAGCGTGAACAAGGCCGTCACCGCGGATGCGCTCAGCATGCCCGCGCCAACCCCGGCCGATTTGGCTTTCTCGGCCATCTCGGCTTTCGCGAGCCGCATCTCTTCGCGAACTAACGTTGCGATATCGCTTGCGAGCTGACCCAGCGAGCTGGGGGATTCCCGGTTCTCATTCGTTTGCGAAGCTGCCACGCGCCGTCCTCCGAATTTTTAACGAACCTTACCCAATTTTCCGGAGGCGCGCTATTCGTTTCGCGAAGCGGCGCTCTGGGAACGTTGCGGGAAAGAATATGGAGGTGAGCACATGCCTGCAAGAAAGAGCACAAAAAAGCGCGGCGGATCGCTAAAGCGCAAGACTAGCGCGGTCGCGCGCAAGACTAGCGCGGTCGCGCGCAAGACCGCGAAGGCTTCCGCCAAGGCGGCGAGCACGTTGACGAAGCGAGCTGTCAAAGTAGCTTCCAATCCGCGTAGAACGGTGGGAAAGGCCGCGGACAACGTTCAACAGACCGCCAGCCGCGCACGAGCGATGGGCGATTCGGTCGTAACGGCCGGCGAGCTGATCAAGGAGACCGCGGACTTCGTGGACTCCATGGCGGCCCGCGCAAAGTCACGAGTGCGGAAGGCCGGTTCGCAAACGCGTAACAGGCGTTAGTGTCCCGGAAGGCGCTTGGAAGGTAGCCCCGAAAATCCCTCAGACCACGATCTTTGGTTCTCGGAATTCAGTGAGGAGAATTTCGATGATGGAAGTGCTACCGGTCTTACTCGGACTCTGCTTCGGCGGTCTTAGTGCAATCACGACGGGGCGCACTCCGCGCGCCGCGGTCGCTGTGGGGATCACGGGTTGCATCGCACTTGCTGCGGTCCTGATCAGCGGCGAATTCCGCGAGTCCTGGGCATACGGTTTCGTCGATTTGCTGGAGGGCGCGATGGGATTCGCCGCCGGAAGCGCCGTCGCTTGGGGCGCTCGTGTCTCAGTGGTGCAGAAGCAGCAGTAGTCGCCTAGAGCGATGAACGCGCTGCTGCACAAAATTCGCAAGCTTCTTCGGGATCTCCTGATCTTCTTCGCGTACGTCCTTCGATTTTTGCTGGGCCGCACGAAGACGATCGATCAGCACTGCGTGTGTCCGCCGGCCCTAAAACAGCCGGATCCGTTCATCTATAGTCAGACCTACCTCACGAGCCTGGGTCTCCCAATAACCTGGGACAATCCCGACATCGCCATCTTCCTCGGCTCGACTTTGGTCGACCCGCACAACCTCCAGGCCAGCACGGCGTATACGGTCGTCGCACGTATCTGGAACAGCTCGACGGATGCACCCGCGCTGGACATACAGGTGAGCTTTTCGTATCTGTCATTTGGCATGGGCACGCAATCGAATCCAATCGGCACGGTCTCCGCTGACGTGAATGCCAAGGGCCTTCCCGGCTGTCCTGGCTTTGCTGCGATTACGTGGACGACGCCGGCGACTCTGGGCCACTATTGCCTGCAAGTGCTGCTCGAGCCGGCCGACGACAGCAACTGGCAAAACAACATGGGGCAGCGGAACACCGACGTGACGCAGCCGGCGAGCCCGGCATCGTTTCAATTCTCCGTGGGCAACCACGTGCTGCCGTGGCCGCGGACCGTGCGGTTTCAGGTCGACACCTACGCGATTCCACCGCTGGGTAAGTGCGGAGAAGCGAAGGATCCGGCGCAGCGCCTCGTCCGCTCGGCGCCGCCCGTGCCGGAAGGCTGGACGGTCACGCTGACGCCGGCGCAGCTACGGGTCGGCGCCGGGGAAGAGGCGGACGTAGCGGCGGCGATCACGCCGCCGGTCGGGTTCCACGGGCGGATGCCTTTCAACGTAACCGGCTTCGACGAAAACGGCGTGGTGGGCGGCGTCACGCTGACGGTGGAGGTGCCATAGTGCCGCAACCCCACACCTACTTTCCCTCGTGGACGAGCTGCAGCGAGCCGAAGAACTACTTCCCACCGCCCTATGTGAACATGGCCCTCGTCGGTGCCACCGGGGTCGGTGTACTCGTCGCGATGATCATCGCCGGTCGCGTATTCGGCGGCATCGACGCACTGCTCGCGTCGTTGTGCCTCGCCGCGATTTCGTTCTGCTACTGGTGGCTGGACATTCGGCTCATCTGTCTCGGCGGCGACCGCAGCGCGATCGGCGCGATCTATCACCTCA